>NZ_CP110111.1:2930000-3530000 GCF_025960285.1 Sphingomonas sp. R1
ATTGAATTCTCCGTGAAGATGCGGAGTACCCGCGGTTAGACGGAAAGACCCCGTGCACCTTTACTGCAGCTTCAGAGTGGCAGTGGAGAACAACTGTGTAGAATAGGTGGGAGGCTTTGAAGCACCGGCGCCAGCTGGTGTGGAGCCACCAAGTGAAATACCACCCTGTTGTTCTTTACTGTCTAACCTCGTACCGTCATCCGGTACAGGGACCCTCTGTGGCGGGTAGTTTGACTGGGGCGGTCGCCTCCTAAAGAGTAACGGAGGCGCGCGAAGGTTGGCTCAGGCCGGTTGGAAACCGGCTGTTAGAGTGCAATGGCATAAGCCAGCCTGACTGCGAGACTGACAAGTCGAGCAGAGACGAAAGTCGGTCATAGTGATCCGGTGGTCCCTCGTGGAAGGGCCATCGCTCAACGGATAAAAGGTACGCCGGGGATAACAGGCTGATAACCCCCAAGAGCTCATATCGACGGGGTTGTTTGGCACCTCGATGTCGGCTCATCACATCCTGGGGCTGGAGCAGGTCCCAAGGGTTTGGCTGTTCGCCAATTAAAGTGGTACGTGAGCTGGGTTCAGAACGTCGCGAGACAGTTTGGTCCCTATCTGCCGTGGGCGTCGAAATTTGAGAGGAGTTGACCCTAGTACGAGAGGACCGGGTTGAACATACCTCTGGTGTACCAGTCGTTCTGCCAAGAGCGCAGCTGGGTAGCTATGTATGGACGGGATAACCGCTGAAAGCATCTAAGCGGGAAGCCTCCCTCGAGATAAGATTTCATAGAGCGGTCGAAGACCACGACCTTGATAGATCGGATGTGGAAGCGCGGTAACGCGTGGAGCTAACCGATACTAATTGCTCTTTTCGCGCTTGAGAGTTTCACACCCCCATCGACAACCCTGGGTTGTCGCAATGCAGGGTGGGTGAACATTCCAGCCTTTGACAGTGTACGATTTGAAACCCGATTTCCCCTTTCGCCCACACCGGCTTCATTGCTTGGTGGCCATAGCGTCTGTGACCCACCCGATCCCATCCCGAACTCGGCCGTGAAACCAGACAGCGCCGATGGTACTATTGCTCAAGCAATGGAAGAGTAGGTCGCCGCCAGGCATTGAAGCCGGTGTCGGCAAAGGTACGGAAACCAAAAACCCATTCACATGTCCCCCGTTCGCCCTCCTAAGGGCACCAGCTTTGGCGCGGGGTGGAGCAGCCCGGTAGCTCGTCAGGCTCATAACCTGAAGGCCGCAGGTTCAAATCCTGCCCCCGCAACCAAATCATACAGAAAAAGCCCCGGCGACATACCCGCCAGGGCTTTTCTGCGTACACTGCATCGCCAGCACAAACACGCGCTCTGACCGCTACCGCCAAGGGGGCACCACCGCCCCGCCGCCAGCCGCTGACGCGATCAGATCACGCTCACATCATCCAAGGCAAAGTTGTTTCCGGCACATTTCCAGGATGATTGTTGCACGTATCCTACTGTGTTGCGGCGGCCACAGAGGCAATTAAATTACTAAAGTGTTACGCGCAGCTTCTTTACACGCCCCGAGCCTATCGCCATCGCAACGATATGTGTCGTCGACAGCAACATCGCGGCGCAGCTTAGGGATCGGCGCGCCCATCTGCTGTGGAGCGGCGGGCGCGGTCAGTAAAGGAAGAGTAGAGTATGTCTCGTATTGCCTATGCCCTGCGCGCCGGTACGGCGCTGGCAGGGTTCGGCGCGGCCGCGCTGTTCGCACTCCCCGCCGCAGCCCAGGACCAGACCAACCCCACAGCCACGCCGAGCGGTCCGCAGACCGGCGGCACCGAAATCATCGTCACCGGCTCGCGCATCGCGCGCCCCGACCTGCAGGCCTCGACCCCGGTCGCCGTGGTTACGGCCGAGCGCATCCAGCAGACCGGTGCGTCCAACATCCAGGACGTGCTGGCAACGCTGCCGGCGGTGGGCCAGAATGTCAGCCGCACGAGCTCCAACTTCTCGAACACCGGCAATGGTACGGCCACCATCAACCTGCGCAACCTCGGTTCGTCGCGGACCCTGGTGCTGATCGACGGCCGTCGTACCCTGGGTATCGCCGGGACCTCGGCGGCAGACGTCAACAACATCCCGACCGACCTCGTCGAGCGGATCGACGTCGTGACCGGCGGCGCCTCGGCGGTCTATGGTTCGGAAGCGATCGCGGGCGTGGTCAACTTCGTTCTCAAGAACAACTTCCAGGGCCTGCGCATCCGCGCGCAGAACACCGTGTCGGACAAGGGCGATGCACCGCGCCAATATGTCTCGATCACCGGTGGCCAAAATTTCGGCGAAGGCCGCGGCAACGTGACCGCCAACTTCAGCTATGACAATGACCACGGCCTGCCGTCGCGCAACCGCAGCTTCTCGTCGCGCGACGTCCCGAACCGCAGCTCCTATGCCGCGCAGGGCCTGTTCGACATCAGCAACCCGAACCAGACCCAGTTCTCGCCGACCAGTGGGCGCACCTACACCTTCGATGGCGCCAACAACCTGAAGGGCTATCAGGGCGCCAATGTCGACGGCTACAACCGCAACGGCGATCGCCTGTTGTCGGTGCCGGTCGAGCGCTATCAGGGCGCAGTGCTGGCGCACTACGACTTCTCGGATGCGTTCAAGCTGTACGCACAGGGCCAGTATACCCGCACCAACTCCAACGCCTCGCTCGAGCCGTCGGCGATCGCCAACACCGGCCCCGGCGCGGCGCTCAACTTCGACGGCTCGGACTATGCCGGTATCCCGATCAGCAGCCCCTATGTGCCGGCAGCGGTGCGTGCGGCAGCGATCGCGAACGGCACCAACGTCATCCAGTTTCGCCGTCGTTCGAACGACATCTTCAGCCGCAGCAACAAGAACGAGCGCGATTTCTATCGTGGCGTGATCGGCGCGAAGGGGCAGTTCACCGCCGGCACCAACTGGTCGTACGATCTTTATTACGAGCATTCGGAAAGCCGCGACCACACCACCGCGCAGTCGATCTACATGCCGAACTACGGCGCGGCGCTGAGCAACGAGATCGGCCCCGACGGTCAGGTCCGCTGTTCGGACGCGGCAGCGCGCGCGGCAGGCTGCGTGCCGATGAACATCTTCGGCTTCAACACGGTAAGCGCCGCGGCGTCGAAGTTCCTCCAGACCTATACCGGCCCGACCCGGAACGTGACGCTGGTCGACGGCAACACCGTCCAGCTCGTCAACGGCACCAACGTCTCGTATGATTATCTGGCGAAGGTGAACCAGGACGTCGTTTCCGGCAGCATCAACGGCGATCTGTTCTCGCTGTGGGGCGGCCCGATCGCCTTGTCCTTCGGTGGGGAATATCGCCACGAGAAGAGCACCGAGGTCTTCGATCCGTTCACCCAGGCCGGCCTTGCCGCGGGCAACCAGATCACGAACACGCGCGGCAGCTTCAACGTCAAGGAAGGCTTTGTCGAAGTCGTCGCGCCGGTCGTCGAGAACCGCCCCGGCCTCGAATATCTCGGCCTCGAGGGCGCTGCCCGCTATGCCGACTATTCGACCGTCGGCGGCGTGTGGAGCTTCAAGGCGGGCGGCACCTATGCGCCGGTAAAGGACATCCGCTTCCGCGCGATCTACTCGCGTGCGACGCGCGCCCCGAACATCGGCGAGCTCTATTCGTCGCTGAGCCAGACCTTCCCCGCCGTGCAGGATCCGTGCGACCAGGGCGGCGGCGAGGGTGATGGTGCCGCGATCGGCGCGCTGCCGGCCGCCTGCCGCAGCATCCCGGGCATCGCGACGACGATCGCGAACCGGGGCTCGTTCGCCTACACCACGTCGCAGATCCAGACGATCGACGGCCTGCTCGGCGGCAATTCGCGCCTGCGCGAGGAGACTGCCGACACGCTGACGGTCGGCGCGGTCGTCACGCCCACGTTCTTCAAGAACTTCAGCATGACGGTCGACTATTACAGCATCAAGGTGAAGAACGCGATCGGCATCATCGGCCAGCAGGTGTCGGTGGACCAGTGCGTCGCAACCGGGAACCCGTTGTTCTGCAACAATGTCGTGCGGGACAGCGGCGGCTTCATCACCCGCGTCAACGCGCTCAACCTGAACACCGGCTCGTTCCTGGTCTCGGGCATCGACGTGGAAGCGCGCTATGCGATCCCCGTCGGCGCGTCGCGCTTCGACTTCGACGTGATGTACAACCATCGCTTCAAGCAGCAGCAGACGCCGTTCCCGGGCGGGCCGGTGCAGAACGAACTGGGCCAGGCGGATTGCTACAGCTGCGGTCGCCTTGGTTCGGGCTTCAAGGACAAGGGCTTCGCCAACGTCACGTTCAGCGCGCCCAAGTTCCAGCTCAACTATCGCGTCGACTATATGGGCCCGCTGACCGACAATCTGGGTGATCCGGATGCGCAGCGCATCTCGGCCTATTTCTATCACAACCTTCAGGGCAAGATCCTGGTGGGCGGCAAGCAGCAGATGGAGCTGTACGCCGGCGTCAACAACCTGCTCGACACCAAGCCGCCGGTCTTCGGCGACACCAACCAGGTTACCTGGCCGGGCGCGCAGACGGTGGCGAACACCTACGACCTGTACGGCCGCATGCTGTACGTGGGTGCTACCATCAAGTTCTGATCCCTGCTGGATCGACCAATTAACGGGGCGGCGCTTTTCGAAGTGCCGCCCTTTTTTTGCCCCGTGCGGCAGAAGCGAACAAAAAGGCCGTGAGCCCCAATGGGATCACGGCCTTCTCGATGGTCCCGGAGACGAGAGGTCAGTCGACCCAGTCGAGCCCGATTTCGCGGTAGAGCCCGCGATCCTCTTCCCACTTCGGATTGACCTTGACGTGCAAATAGAGGTGCACCGGTACGCCGAGCAGCTTCGACAGCTCGACGCGGGCACGGCTACCGATTTCCTTGAGGCGCTGGCCGCCTTTGCCGAGCACGATCGCGCGCTGGGTATCGCGTGCGACAAGAATCTGCTGGTGGATCTCGACCGAGCCGTCCTCGCGCTCGCTGTATTTTTCGGTCTCGATCGCGCTCGCATAGGGCAGCTCGGCATGGAGCTGGAGGTAGAGCTGCTCCCGCGTCACCTCTGCTGCCAGCATGCGATCGGTCGCGTCGGAGACCTGGTCTTCGGGGAAATGCCATGCCTCTTGCGGCATCGCCTTGGCGAGCGCGGCCTTGAGTTCGGGCACGCCGTCGCCGGTCTGGGCGGAGACGAAATACGTCTCGTCGAACGGCAGCGCCTCGTTGAGCTTGGCGGCGTGGCCGAGCAGGCGGGGCTTGTCCGCGATGTCCACCTTGTTGAGGATCAGGATCTTGCGCCCCTTGCGGCCACGCAGGCTGTCGATCACCGCATGCACCTTGGGTCCGATGCCGCCCTTGCCGTCGACGACCAACGCGACGAGGTCGGCGCCGTCTGTGCCGTCCCAGGCAGCGGCGACCATTGCGCGATCCAGCCGGCGCTCGGGCTCGAAGATGCCGGGGGTGTCGACCAAGATGATCTGGGTGTCGCCTTCGATGGCGATGCCCATCACGCGGGCGCGGGTGGTCTGCGCCTTGGGGCTGACGATGGCGACCTTCTGGCCGACCAGAGCATTGACCAGCGTCGACTTACCGGCATTGGGCGCACCGAGAATCGCGACGACGCCGCAGGATTGTTGGGGGGTGGGTTCGGTCATGGTTTCCGGTTGTACTGGGGAATGGGGATGGAGGCGAGGCCCCTTGCCGTCATCGTAGCAAGCTGGGATCTCCGGTAGCACGCTGATCCGGCGGAGAAGCGCTTTTGCGGGGGATCCCGGCTTTCGCTCGGATGACGGCCTTGCGGTGGCGGCTTCGGTCAGCCGCCCAGCTTGGCCAGCAGTGCCGCCGCCGCGGCGGTTTCGGCTTCCTGTTTGTTGCTGCCCTCGGCGCTCGCTTCGGCGAGTTTGCCGATCGACACCTTCACGGTGAAGCGCGGCGCGTGGTTGGGGCCGGAGCGATCGACGATCTCATATTCCGGCGGACGGCGGTTGCGCGCGGCGGCCCATTCCTGGAGCGCCGACTTTGGATGCTTGGGCGCCTTGGCATGGGCATCGATCCGGTTGCCCCAGACCTTGCGGACAAACGCGCGAGCCGCGTCGAGCCCGGCTTCGCGATACCAGGCGCCGATCAACGCCTCCATCACGTCGCCCAGCACATTGTCGCTGTCCGCCGCGCCGTCGTCGCGCGCCTGCTTGCCGAGGCGGAGATGCGGCACCACGCCCAGCTCGCGCGCGACATCGGCGCAGACCGGGCCGGTGACGAGCGAGTTAAGCCGGCGCGACAGCGCGCCTTCCGGCTCCTCCGGAAACCGTTCGAACAGCCATTCGGCAACGACCAGGCCGAGCACCCGGTCGCCGAGAAATTCGAGTCGCTGGTAGTTGCCTGCGGCCTGGCTGCCATGGGTCAGCGCGCGTTGGAAACTAGGCAGGTCTTTGGCGGGGCGGCCGAACGTCTTCTCGACCCAGCCGCCCAGATCGGGCACGCTCAGAAGCCTTCTCCGATCCGGCTCCACCGCGCCGCGGTGAACCAGGTCCAGGGGAGCAGCCAGTTGGCGCCGCCATCGGTCGACCAGAAGTTCACGACCGCCTTGCCCTCGATATTCTCGATCGGCACGAAGCCGATGCCCGAGCCATAGGGCGGCTGCTGGAAGCGGCTGTCGGTGGAGTTGTCGCGGTTGTCGCCCATCAGGAACACATGGCCGGCGGGGACGGTGTACACTTGCGTGTTGTCCTGCGGCAGATTGTCCTGGTCGAGCACGTTGTACTGCTTGCCATTGGGCAGCGTCTCGCGGAACTGCGGGATGCGGCAGATCGGCGCCCCCTTGGCGTCCGCGGTCTGGAACTGCGTCGGGCAATGGGTGAAGTTCGGCGTGATCGGCAGCACGAAATCGGCGATGCGCTGCTTCGGCACCGGCTTGCCGTTCAGGATAACCTGGCCGTTGACCATTTCGATCGTGTCGCCCGGCAGGCCGATCACGCGCTTGATCCAGTCCTCGCCGTTATGGTTCGGCGCCTTGAACACCACCACGTCGCCGCGTGCCGGCGTGCCGGGGAGGATGCGGCCCGGAATCAGCGGCAGGCTCCACGGCAGCGAGTGCTTCGAATAGCCATAGTTCCACTTGGTGATGAACAGATAGTCGCCGATCAGCAGCCGCGGCAGCATGGATTCGCTGGGGATGCTGAACGGCGAGAAGATGAAACTGCGCACCACGAACACGATCAGCGCCAGCTTGAGCAGGAACGTCGCGAGGTCGCGCCACTCCGACTTGGGCTTTTCCGGCTTTGCGGCAGGCACTTGCACGGGATTGGCGCGCGAGGCGCCGGGTTCGGTGGAGGCGGGCGTTTCCATGGGCACTGCTCTGCTAGGGCGCGGCGGGGAGGTCAAGCGGCGGAATGAGGCTGGAATGGGCCGGTGCGGGACGATAGGGGACGCGTGCCACCAAGGAGATGAACATGGCCTTGCCCGACTGGACGCCGATCCAATCCCTCCCCGCCGCCAAGCTGACCGATCTGTTCGCTGCCGATGCCGATCGGCTGTCGCGGCTGAGCGCTGATGTCGCCGGCATCCATTTCGACTGGTCGAAGACGCACCTGACGCCCGAGGCTATCTCCGCCTTCGCCACGCTGGCGCAGCAGATGGACTTCACGGCCAAGCGTGACGCGCTGTTCGCGGGCGAGGTGGTCAACGTCACCGAAGGCCGCGCGGCCGAGCACACCGCCGAACGTTATGAGGGCGCAGCCGAGAGCGTCGCCCGTGCGCGGTCGCAGCACGCGCGGATGCGTGCGCTGATCGACGCGATCGAGGCCGAGGCACTGGGGCCGATTCGTCATATCCTGCACATCGGCATCGGTGGCTCGGCGCTGGGCCCTGACCTGCTGGTTGATGCGTTGGGCCGCGACATGGATCGCTATGACGTGGCGATCGTCTCCAATGTCGACGGCGTGGCGCTCGAGAACGCGATGGACGTGTTCGATCCGCAGGCGACGCTGCTGGTGATCGCCAGCAAGACCTTCACCACCACCGAGACGATGCTCAACGCGCAGAGCGCGCTCGCCTGGATGGCGGAGGGCGGGGTCGAGGATCCCTATGGTCAGGTCGTGGCGCTGACCGCCTCGCCCGAAAAGGCGATGGAATGGGGCGTCGACGAGACCCGTGTGCTGCCCTTCTTCGAGAGCGTCGGCGGGCGCTATTCGCTGTGGTCGTCGATCGGCTTTCCGGCGGCGCTGGCGCTGGGCTGGGACGCGTTCGAGGAACTGCTGGAAGGCGCGGCCGAGATGGACCGCCACTTCCGCCTGACCGATCTTTCGCAGAACGCCCCTGCGCTCGCGGCCTTCGCGGACCTCTATTACAGCCAGGCGCGCGGCTGCGAGACGCGCGCGACCTTCGCCTATGACGAACGGCTGAAGCTGCTGCCCAGCTATCTCCAGCAGCTGGAGATGGAATCGAACGGCAAGCGCGTCACGGCCGAGGGCGACGTGGTGACCTATCCCACCGCTGCGATCACCTGGGGCGGCGTCGGCACCGATGCCCAGCATGCGGTGTTCCAGTTGCTCCACCAGGGCACGCATCTGGTGCCGCTCGAATTCGTCGGTGTCATCGAGGCGGGCGATGCGCTGGCCGAGGACCATCACCGCCAGCTGCTGCTCAACATGTTCGCGCAGGGCGCGGCGCTGATGGCCGGCAAGGGGCATGAAGACCCGGCGCGCGCCTATCCTGGCGACCGTCCGTCTTCGACGCTGCTGCTCGACAGCCTCGACCCGCGCACGCTGGGCGCGCTGATCGCCTTTTACGAGCACCGCGTGTTCGTGAACGCGGTGCTGCTCGGCATCAACCCGTTCGACCAGTTCGGCGTCGAGCTGGGCAAGGAAATGGCCAAGGCGGCCGACAAGGGCGGGCTCGACTTCGATCCTTCCACCAACGACCTGATCCAGCGGGCGTTGGGCGCATGAGCGGGGACGAATATGTGTATGACGAGGCGAGCGGGGAGTGGATCCCCGCCGCCGAGGCCGCGGTAAAGGCCGCGGCGGCCGACACGGTGGAAGTGCGCGACTCGGTCGGCAACCTGCTCCAGGACGGCGACCAGGTGACGCTGATCAAGGACCTGACCGTGAAGGGCGCCGGCCAGACGCTCAAGCGCGGCACGCTGATCAAGTCGATCCGCCTGACCGGCGACGCGCAGGAGATCGACTGCAAGTTCGATGGGATCAAGGGCCTGGTCCTGCGCGCGGAGTTCGTCCGCAAGCGGTGAGCGGCAAGCCGCGGCGGCCCTTGTTTTCGGCCGCCGCACCCTATCTTCCTCCCCGACCCCTTCTCCCGGCCGCTTGCGCCGGCGCATCTCCGGAGTGACCCATGTCCGACTATGACTTCGACCTGTTCGTAATCGGTGCGGGTTCTGGCGGTACGCGTGCCTCGCGCATGTCGGCGGCGTACGGTGCCAAGGTCGCGGTGTCGGAGGAATATCGCGTCGGCGGCACCTGCGTGATCCGCGGCTGCGTGCCCAAGAAGCTGCTGATCTTCGGCGCGCATTTTGCCGAGGATCTGAAGGACGCGCGCCGCTTCGGCTGGGACGTGCCCGATTGCCGGTTCGACTGGCCGACGCTGCGCGACAATGTGCTGGCGGACGTGGATCGCCTCAACGGTCTCTACACCCAGGGGCTGGAGAATAATGGCGTAGAGATCCTCCTCGATCGCGCTACCGTCACGGCCCCCAATGAAGTGACGCTGGGGAGCGGCCGCAAGGTTACCGCCAAGACGATCCTGATCGCCACCGGCGCGCATCCGCATGTGCCCACTTTCCCGGGCAGCGAGCATGGCATCACCTCCAACGAGGTGTTCCACCTGGAAACGCTGCCCAAGCGCGTGCTGATCGCCGGCGGCGGCTATATCGCCAACGAGTTCGCCGGTATCTTCAACGAGTTCGGATCGAAGGTGACCTTGGTCAACCGCACTGACGTGATCCTGCGCGGCTATGACGCGCAGGTGCGCGACCGGCTGCTCCAGATCTCGATGACCAAGGGCATCGAGTTCCGCTTCTTTGCCGAGTTCGAGAAGATCGAGAAGCAGGCCGATGGCAGCCTGCTGGTCTCCATGAGCGGCCACGACCCGATCGAGGTCGATTGCGTGCTGTTCGCGACCGGCCGCGTGCCCAACACCGAGGGGCTGGGGCTGGAGGCGGTCGGCGTCGAGCTCGACAAGGGTGCGATCAAGGTGGATTCCGACAATCGCAGCTCGGTGCCCAGCATCTATGCGGTGGGCGACGTGACCAACCGCGTGCAGCTGACCCCGGTCGCGATCCGCGAGGGACAGGCGTTCGCCGACACGCTGTTCGGCGGCAAGCCGCACCAAGTCGACTATCACTGCATCCCGAGCGCGGTGTTCAGCCATCCGCCGATCGCTGCGGTCGGCATGACCGAAGGCGAGGCGCGCAACAAGCTCGGCTCGGTGAAGGTCTACACGTCGGACTTCCGGGCGATGAAGAACGTGCTCGCCGGGCGGCACGAGCGCGCGCTCTACAAGATGATCTGCGACGGCGTCACCGGCCGCGTCGTGGGCCTCCACATGATCGGGCCGGATGCGCCGGAGATCCTGCAGGCGGCCGCGGTTGCGGTGAAGGCGGGGCTGACCAAGGACGCGTTCGACGCGACGGTGGCGCTGCACCCGACCATGGCCGAGGAACTGGTGCTGCTCAAGTAACCGGCTGGAGGCGCCGCGCCACCCAGCGCGCGAGCAGGGGGCCGGCACCGAGCACCGCGAGGAAGCGCAGCGTCTGCATCGCCATGACGAAGGGCTGGTCGACCGGCACCGAGGTGGCGATGATCGCGACCGAGTCGAGTCCGCCGGGGCTCACCGCCAGATAGGCGGTGACGAGATCGATTCGGGTGAAGTGGGTGAGCAGCAGCGCGAGCCCGGTCGAGAAGCCGATCAGGATCGCGACCGACAGCAGTACGCGCGGCAAGGCGCGGGCGGCGAGGCGCAGCGTTTCGCGGGTGAAGGCAAGGCCGATGCGCCAGCCGATCAGCGCATAGCTGCAGGCCAGCACGGGTTCGGGCAGGCTGAGGCGGACGATGCCCGTGAGGTGCAGCGCGACGCCCAACGCCAGCGGGCCCAGCAATGCAGGCGCCGGCAGTCGTAGGATCAGCGCGCCCGCAACGCCCGCCGCTGCCACCGCCAATGTCGCCAGCGTGGGCAGCAGCGGTGCCGGTGCGATCAGCGTGTGCAGCCAGGATCCGTCGTGATGCGCGCCGCGCCCTGCCGCCAATGCCGAGGCGGCACCGGCCACACAGACGACGCGGGTATAGGTCATGAAGGCGACGAGGCGGACATCGGCGCCGAATGCCTCGGCCATCACCACCATCGCGCTCGCAGCGCCCGGCATCGATCCCCAGATCGCGGTGGTGCCCGGCAGCACCTGCCAGCGGCTCAGCCAATAGCCGAGGAAGCAGCTTGCTCCCAGGGTGGCCAGGGTGACGCCGACGAACAGCGGCCACTCGTGCAGCACCGCGGTGAAGATGCCGGCGGAAAGCGTGCCGGCGATCAGGCAGCCGATCACCGCCTGCGCGCAGAGGAAGCTCCAGCGCGGCAGGCCGAGGCCCGAGCCGCCGGCGCCGAAGGCGATGCCGGCCAGCATTGGGCCCAGCAGCAGGCCGGCGGAAAGGCCGATTGCCTCCAGCAGCGCTGCCAGCGCCAGCGACAGGAGTGCGAGCGCACTCCAGCGGACGGGACGAGCGGCGACGATCCTCAATGCGTCAGGATCTCGTCAGCCGTGCTGCGCGGCGCCTCCGCCTTGCGGGCCAGCCAGATCGTCGTCGCGAGATCCCAGGTGACGTTGCCGACGGTGCGCATGATGTCCGGCAGCGTCTCCACCGCGACGAGCAGACCGAGCGGCGTGATCGGCGCCCCGATCGTCGCGGCGACCGGGGAGATCGCGCTGACATAGCTCACCGTACCAGGCAGGCTCACCGACCCCAGCGAGGTCAGCGTGGCGACCACGGCGCCGACCAGCAGCGTTGCCGGATGCAGCGGTACGCCGAACCATTCTGCGATGTAGATTGCCACGGCGAAGTTCATCGCGGGCCCGGTCGAGCGGAAGATCGCAACCGCCAGCGGCAGGGTGACGCCCGAGACGGCGACCGGCACGCCCACTTCCTCGGCGCCCTCGATCATCACCGGCAGCGTGGCGAGCGACGATTGGGTGCTGATCGCCACCGCCTGACTGGGAAGCGCCGCGCGGAACATGCGGACCAGCCCGATGCGGCCGCCGAACACCGCGGCGGGATAGGCGAACAGCGTGATCACGCCGCCCACGCTGGCGACGATCAGGATATAGTGGAGCAATGCGCCGAACGCGCCGGTTCCCGCCTTGGCGCCGACCACCAGCGCCAGCGCGAACACGCCGACGGGTCCGATCCACAGCACCCAGTCGATCACCACCAGCATCACGTCGCGCACCGCGACGAAGAAATTGGTCAGCAGCGCGCGCGATTCCGCAGCGACGCGGGTGATCGCGAAGGCGAAGACGAGGGAGAAGATGATCAGCGACAGGAACGCATTCTCCGCCGCTGCCTTCACGATATTGGCCGGGATGATCGCCGCGAGGAACTCGCCCAGCGGGGGCACGGGGCCGATCTTCTCGGCGCCGGTCAGCGCGGCACGCAGGCTCGCGGCGGATTCCTGTGGCAGCGGCGCGATCTGGAGGAACAGCGGCGTCAGCACCGCGGCGATCAGCGCCGAGCAGAACAGCAGCGTGACGTAGAGCGCAATCGCCCGGCCGGCGAGCCGTCCCGCGGCGGCGGCTTCGGCGGTGGCGGTCACGCCGGTGATCAGCAGCGCCACGACGAGCGGCACGATCGTCATCTGCAGCGCGTTGAGCCAGGCCTGGCCCACCGGCTGCGCCCAGGCAGCGGCGGCGAGGCCCGATTGCGGCGACCAGGCCGCCAATGCGGCGCCGACCGCGAGCCCGGCCAGCAGGGAAAGAAGAATACGGGTAGGTTGCGACATGCTCGCCCTTTGAGGTTTTCGCCGCTATCACGGCGCGCATACAACGCCACAAGGGCGCGAGAACGAGACGCATGGCAAGAAAATATTTCGGCACCGACGGCATCCGCGGCGCGACCAACCTCTCTCCGATGACCGCCGCCATGGCGATGAAGGTGGGCATGGCGGCCGGCGCGCATTTCCGCCGCGGCGATCACCGCCACCGGGTGGTGATCGGCAAGGATACACGGCTTTCCGGCTATATGCTGGAAAATGCGATGGTTGCGGGCTTTACCAGCGTCGGCATGGACGTCGTGCTGGTCGGCCCCATGCCGACCCCGGCGGTGGCGATGCTGACCCATTCGATGCGCGCCGATCTGGGCGTGATGATCTCGGCGAGCCACAACCCCTATTTCGACAACGGCATCAAGCTGTTCGGGCCGGACGGGTTCAAGCTCTCCGACGCGGATGAAGAAGCGATCGAGGCGCTGATCGACGGCGACGTGCCGCTGGCACCTTCCGCCGATATCGGCCGGGCCCGTCGGGTCGAGGACGCGCGCGGCCGCTACATCCACTTCGCCAAGTCGACGTTCCCCTCCGAGCTGACCCTCGATGGCCTCAAGGTGGTGGTCGATTGCGCCAATGGTGCTGCCTATCAGGTTGCGCCCTCGGCACTGTGGGAGCTGGGCGCCGAGGTGGTCACGATCGGGGTCAGCCCGAATGGCAAGAACATCAACGACGGCGTCGGCTCGACCGCGCCGCAGGTGCTCAGCGAAACGGTGGTCGGCTCGGGCGCGGCGCTGGGCATCGCGCTGGACGGCGATGCCGACCGGCTGATCGTTGTCGACGAGACCGGCACGGTGATCGATGGCGACCAGCTGATGGCGCTGATCGCCACCGGCTGGGCGCGGCAGGGCAAGCTCGCCGGCGGCGGGCTGGTCGCGACCGTGATGTCGAACCTTGGGCTCGAGCGCCACCTTGCCGCGCAGGGCCTGGGGTTGGTGCGCACCAAGGTGGGCGACCGCTATGTGCTCGAGAAGATGCGCGGCTCCGGCTACAATGTCGGCGGCGAGCAGAGCGGGCACATCATCCTGTCCGACTATGCGACCACCGGTGACGGGCTGGTCGCGGCGCTGCAGGTGCTGGCGGAAATCGTCCGGGCAGGCGCGCCGGCAAGCGAGGTCCTGCACCGTTTCGAGCCGTTGCCGCAGCTGCTCAAGAATGTCCGCTTCGCCGGCGGCAAGCCGCTGGAGGACGAACGCGTCAAGGACGTGATCGCCGCCGCCGAGGCCGAGCTGAAGGGCCGCGGTCGCCTGGTGATCCGTGCCTCGGGCACCGAGCCGGTGATCCGAGTGATGGCCGAGGGTGACGACAAGGCGCAGGTGGAAACGGTGGTCGACCGGATCTGCGACGCCGTGCGCGTGGCGGCCGCCTGATGCTGGATATGCGGCCCGATTGCGAACGCTGCGGCACCGATCTGCCGGCAGATGCCGGTGGCGCGTTCATCTGCTCGTTCGAATGCACCTTCTGCGCGGAATGCGCCGACGAGATGGACGAGCGTTGCCCGAATTGCGGCGGCGAATTGCTCGACCGGCCGGCGCGGGTCGGCGATGCGCTGAAGCGACACCCCGCATCCACCGAGCGCAAGCACAAGGGATAAAGCCATGGGCGCACGTGTGCTGATCATCGCAGGCTCGGATTCCGGCGGCGGCGCCGGGATTCAGGCGGATATCAAGACCGTCACCATGCTCGGCGGCCATGCTATGACCGCGATCACCGCAATCACCGCGCAGAACACGGTGGGCGTGCAGGCGGTACACCCGGTGCCGACCGACATGGTGCTGGCGCAGATCGACTCGGTGGTGCGCGACATCGGCGTGGATGCGGTGAAGATCGGCATGATCGGCTCCGCCCGCACCGCGCTGGCGGTGGCCGAGCGGCTGGACGAGCTGCCCGGCGTGCCGGTGGTGTTCGATCCGGTGATGGTCGCCACCAGCGGCGCGCGGCTCGCCGACCAGGCGACGGTCGCCGCGTTCGAGCGGCTGATGGACCGCGCGACGGTGGTGACGCCCAACCTGCCCGAACTGGAGGCGCTGGGCCGCGACCCGCAGGCGATCGTCGCGGCACATCGCTGCGCGGTACTGGTGAAGGGCGGGCATGGCGAAGGGCCCGAGGTGGTCGACACGCTTTACTCCGCCGATCCGGAGGACCCGCCCCAGATCGAGTGGCGCGATCCCAGGATCGACACCGGGAACACGCACGGGACCGGTTGCACGCTGGCCTCGGCAGTCGCTTGCGGCCTGGCGTGCGAATGGGACCTGCCCGAGGCGGTGAGCCGGGCGCGGCGCTTTGTGCGGATCGCGATGCGCGAGGCCGAGGGGCTGGGGCGCGGCCACGGGCCGATGGCGCAGCAGGCGGTGCGGCTTGACCTCAACATGAGCTTCTTCGAGCCGATGCTGAACCAGGTGACGGTGCCCGCGCGGGACCTAGCGGCGAGCGAGCGCTTCTACCGGCTGCTCGGGCTGCGCCAGGTGGTGCGGGCGTCTCCCCGCTATGCCCGGTTCGAAACCGAGGGCGGCGCGACCTTCTCGATCGCCACCGATGAGGCGTACACCGCGCCGGTGGTCTATTTCGAATGCGGCGATCTCGATGTGACGGTCGCCTATCTTCAACAGCAGGGCTTCCGCTTCGAGCAGGAGCCCCGGGACGAGAAATGGGGCTGGCGCGAGGCGCGGCTGCGCGATCCCGCCGGCAACGCAGTTCGTCTCTATCAGGCTGGCGAGATGCGTCGCTTTCCGCCATGGCGGATCGAGGACGATGCCTGATCTTAGCTACGAAACCCGCTATTTCCAGCTGCACACCGGCCCGGTAGCCGGCGTGGACGAAGCCGGCCGCGGCCCGCTGGCCGGGCCGGTGGTCGCCGCCGCGGTGGTGCTGGATCCGAACTGCATTCCCGAGGGGATCAACGACTCCAAGGCGCTGACCGCCGCCAAGCGGGCGAAGCTGTGCGAGGAACTGCTCGCTTGCGCGAAGGTGGGGGTAGGCGTCGCCAGCGTCGAGGAGATCGACCGGCTCAACATCCTCTGGGCGACGATGCTGGCGATGACGCGCGCGGTGGAGGCTTTGGGATTTCCGCCCGCCTTCGTGCTGGTCGACGGCAATCGCTGCCCGAAATGGCACCATCGCAGCGAGGCGGTGGTCAGCGGCGACGCGCTGTGCCTGTCGATCGCGGCAGCCTCGATCGTCGCGAAGCATCGCCGCGACTGTATGATGGTCGAACTCGACACGCAGTTCCCCGGCTATGGCTGGGCGTCAAACAAGGGCTATGGCGGCAAGGCGCACCAGGAAGCGCTGCGCGCGCTCGGGCCCACACCGCATCACCGCCGCAGCTTCGCGCCGGTGGCGCAGGCGCATCTCGATTTCGGGCCGCTCGCGGCGGAATAGGCCGCACCCGATCCAACCCGGCAAATTTTGCCTAGTGCGCTGCACGCGCCCGCTGCCGTCCTACAATGAAAGGATCGCAGCGGGAGGAAAGCAGGCATGGCATATCTGGGCAGTATCATGCGGGGATCGACCGGCGGGTTCCAGCCGGCACCGCGCCACGACCCGGTACTGGCCGAGCTGCTGCGCGAAGCGATCGTCGGGCCGGCGAGCTTCCACGAGATGGCGGCGATGGTCCGCTATGCCGAATCGCGCGGGATGGGGGCGATCCGATTCCGCTTCGATGACGATGTCGCGCTGACCGATCCCGCGCACCCGCTGCACATCGCCTTTCTCGAAACGCTGCGCGATCCCGCGCTGGCCAGCGACTTTGCCGATCTGGGCGAGATTGCACCCTGGCGCGCGCGAGCGCTGGCGTGCCGGCTTCCCTCCGACATGCTGGGCGCGCGTCCCAGCCGCAAGGCGATCCGCGCCGCGATCCAGGCGCAAGGCACTAGCTGGGAAGTCCGCGTGGCGCTTTGCGTGGCGGCACGCATCCGATTCGGGGGAGATGCCGAATGGTTCGGTCGCGAGGCGCAGGTGCTCTACGAAATGGGGCTGTTTCCGCAAGCCCGCGCCCGGCTCGCGGCGAGCGTCGCACGCGGCGGCGAGGCCATAGCGATCGGCTGAATCGTTTGCGGAACGTTCCAGCTTATCCACAGGCGGGAAAATTTTCACGAAAACGAAACTGAGTCTTTCGGGTCACACCTACCAGCGCTTGGGCCTGTGGATAACTTCTTGACTCAAGATATGGCGGGTGCCGAAATGTTCCGCCGCGCCAGCCACCTGCTTCGGGTCACCACCCGGCGATCCCCCCTCTTGACGGAGGAGTCGCTCGGCCCCGAATAGGGGTGCCTTTTGAGCGAAGGGGCGATGATTCATGGGCGTGCTGGAGAAGGTCAAACGGGCGGGTGCGCGCGTCGCGAAGCAGGCGCCGGCCGTGCTGCCGCTGGACACGATCCTGCGCCAGGACTGCATCGAGGCGATGCGCGGGCTGCCCGACAAGTCGATCGACATGATCTTCGCGGACCCGCCGTACAACCTGCAGCTGGGCGGGGACCTCAACCGCCCCGACGGTAGCCATGTCGACGCGGTGACTGACGAGTGGGACAAGTTCGACAGCCTGGCGGCCTATGACAAGTTCACCCGCGAATGGCTGGCGCAGGCGCGCCGCATCCTGAAGGACGACGGCACGATCTGGGTGATCGGCAGCTATCACAACATCTTCAAGGTCGGCTCGGCGATCCAGGACTTGGGCTTCTGGATCCTCAACGACATCATCTGGCGCAAGGCCAATCCGATGCCCAACTTCAAGGGCACGCGGTTCACCAACGCGCACGAAACGCTGATCTGGGCGTCGAAGGGCGAGAAGTCGCGCTACACCTTCAACTACCGCTCGATGAAGACGCTCAACGACGAACTGCAGATGCGCAGCGATTGGGAATTCCCGATCTGCAGCGGGCAGGAGCGGCTGAAAAAGAACGGCACCAAGGTTCACCCGACGCAAAAGCCCGAGGCGCTGCTGTACCGCGTGCTGCTGTCGTGCACCAAACCGGGCGACGTGGTGCTCGATCCGTTCTTCGGCACCGGCACGACGGGTGCTGTGGCCAAGCGCCTCGGTCGCCGCTGGATCGGTATCGATCGCGAAGGCGTGTATGTCGAGGCGGCGCTGGAGCGCATCGCCGCCGCCCTGCCGCTCGATGAAAGCGCGCTGCAGACGATGCAGGCGCCCAAGGCCGCGCCGCGCGTGGCGTTCGGCCAGTTGGTCGAGAATGGCTATCTGGCGCCGGGCACGGTGCTCAGCGACCACAAGGCCCGCTGGCGGGCGACGGTCGGTGCCGATGGCTCGCTCAGCTGCGACGGGCAGGCGGGCTCGATTCACAAGCTGGGTGCGACGCTGCAGGGCGCACCGAGCTGCAACGGCTGGACTTTCTGGCATTACGAGGACCAGGGCGACCTCAAGCCGATCGACGCGCTCCGCCAGACCTACCTGCTCGCCACGCAGCCGTAAGCCAAATTCCACCTCCGCAAGCGGGAGGGGCGCGCAGGCGGCGAGGGCCGCGCTTTTATTGTGAGCGTTGCGTCGTTAGCACGGCGCCATGCTCGACCTCCCCGCCGCCGCCCGCCTCTATCTCCGCCCGATCCAGTTCGTCGACACGCCCGTCGGCCGCGACGGCGAGGTCGCGCGACTGGCCGGCGGCCTGGCCTGGTTCGCAGCCTATGAACTGATCGCCGTGGAGAATGGTCGGCGCGTGCTCCAGCGCACCCTCTCCGTCGCCGAGGCGGACGCCGACCCGCGCTTCGCCTCCATTGCCCGGCGCATCACCGCCCCCCGCGCGCCGCTGACGCTCGGTGCCAGAACGCTGCGCTTCGACCAGCCGCAGGTGATGGCGATCCTGAACATGACGCCGGACAGCTTCTCCGATGGCGGCAAGCATCTCGGCGATCCTGCCGCTGCTGCGCAGTCGGGCGTCGACATGAGCATCGCCGGCGCTGCGATCCTCGACGTTGGCGGCGAGTCCACTCGGCCCGGTGCGGAAACAGTGTGGGAAGGCGACGAGATCGCCCGCGTGGTGCCGGTGATCGAGCGGCTGGCCGCGAGCGGCGCGGCCATTTCGATCGACACCCGCAAGGCCGCGGTGATGCAGGCGGCGCTGGCGGCGGGTGCGCATATCGTCAACGACGTTTCGGCGCTGCTCTACGACGATCACGCGCTCGAGGTCGTGGTGCGCGCCGGCTGCCCGGTGGTGCTGATGCACGCCGCTGACCCCAAGAGCGGCGCGAAGGGCAAGGGTGGCTATGCCGATCCACTAATCGAAATCTACGATTGGCTGGAGGCGCGGGTGGACGCCGTCGTCGCCGCAGGCGTCGACCGCGCGAAAATCGTGATCGATCCCGGCATCGGTTTCGGCAAGTCTCTGGCGGACAATCTCGCGCTGATGAACGGGCTGGCGTTGTTCCATGGGATCGGTTGCCCGATCCTGCTCGGCGCCAGCCGCAAGCGGATTGTGGGCGCGCTTGCCAACGAAGCGCCGGCGGAGCAGCGGCTGGGCGGCTCGCTGGCGCTGGCGCTGAAAGGCGTGAGTCTCGGCGCGCAGCTGTTCCGCGTCCATGACGCCTTCGAGAGCGTGCAGGCGCTGCGCGTGTGGCGCGGCATGCAGGATGCCGCGCTCACCGCGCCTCACGCCGCGGTCTGATCGATCCCCAGCTCGCCGAGCTTGCGGTAGAGCGTCGAGCGACCGATGCCGAGGCGGCGGGCGACTTCGGTCATCCGGCCGCGATAGTGGCCGATCGCGAGGCGAATGACATCCGCCTCGATCTCGTCGAGCGGGCGGAGATTGCCGTCCGGACGGAACAGGGTGATGCCGCCAGCGCTGGAATGCCCCGCCACCGGCGCGTTCGTCGAGGGGCGGCCCGAGGCCAGTTGCGCGATCTGCGGAAAGTCGTCGCGGGTCAGTCCTTCCTCGTCGCAGAGCACGGCGGCGCGGAACAGCACGTTCTGCAGCTGGCGGACATTGCCCGGCCAGTCATAGCCGGTGAGCAGTTGAAGCGCCTCGTCGCTGATCCCGAGCGAGCGCAGGCCCGGCTGCTCGCCGATCCGTACGAGCAGGTGGCGGATCAGCGCGGGGATGTCGCCAGCACGCTCGCGCAGCGGCGGGATGGTCACCTGGACGACGTTCAGACGGTAGTAAAGATCCTCGCGAAAGCGCCCCGCCTCGACTTCGCCGAGCAGCGGCACGTTGCTCGCTGCAATCACGCGGACATCCACTTCGCGAGGGTGGCGCGCGCCGAGCGGCTGGATCTCGCCCGTCTGCAGCATGCGCAGCAATTTCACCTGGGCCTCGAGCGGCATCTCGCTGACTTCGTCGAGGAAGATGGTGCTGCCATCGGCTTCCTGCAGCTTGCCGATCTTGCGCTCGAACGCGCCGGTGAAGGCGCCTTCCTCATGGCCGAACAGCTCGGATTCCACGAGGTTTGCCGAAAGCGATCCGCAATTGACGCAGATCAGTTCCTTGCGTGCACGGGGCGAGGCGCCGTGGATGGCCTCGGCCACGACATGCTTGCCCACGCCGGTCTCGCCTTCGACGAGCACCGGTACGCGGGCGCGTGCAGCCTTGGCGGCGACCGCCAGTGCCGCGCGGAATTGCGGCGCGGAGCCGACGATTTCGCTGAAGCCCAGATTCGCGGTGAGCTTCTCGGTCAGCGGGCGCAGTTCGCCGGCGCTGGCCCCGCCCATCGCGCTTTCCAGCGCGCCCAGGAGGCGTTCGGCGGCGATCGGCTTGACCAGAAAATCGCTGGCGCCGGCGCGCATCGCGCCCACTGCGGCGGCGACGGAGCCGTTGGCGGCGAGCACCAGGATCGGCAGGTGTGGACGGCGGGCGCGCAGATCGGAGATCAGCGCCGTAGCCACGTCGTCGGAAGCAGGATAATCGAGGATGATCGCATCGGTAGCAAGGCCGTCGGGCGTGCCGAGCGTCGCCATCGCGCTGTCTGCGTCGTCGGCGAACAGCGTCCGCCAGCCGCGGCGCGAAGCGATGGCAGCCACCAGGCGCCGCTGCGCCGGCTCCGAATCGATCAGCAACAGAAGGCGCTGTCCGTTGCGCGTCATGCCGACTCCAGTCCCAATTGTCCCGTTTCGAGCCGCATCGATTAGAGCAGATGCGTAAAGTTCGGCTTAAGCCTGCACGAACCAGTTCTTGGGGCGCCGGGGTTGAGGGTGCGCGAAGCAGCGGTATAAGACATCCGGCACCTTAGGAGAGGAGCACATTCATGGCTGAAACGGGTGAAAACGCCGGCGAGATCCAAACCCATGTCGAAACCTTCAATGGTTTCACTGCGCTGATGAAGTGGGGCACGGTGGCGGTGTTCCTCATCGCTGCTTTCGTCGTCTTCCTGATCGCGCGCTGACGTGAAGATCGCGGTATTGAAAGAGGCGGCTGTTGCCGAACGACGTGTCGCGGCTACGCCGGAAACCGTCAAGAAATTCCTTGCGTTGAAGGCATCGATCGCCGTCGAGGCGGGTGCCGGTCTTGCCGCTTCCTACAGCGATGGTGCCTTTCGCGACGCGGGCGCGACCGTTGCGTCGCGTGGCGAGGTGCTGGCGGACGCGGACATCGTGCTTGCGGTTCAGGGCCCCGATCCGGAGAGCCTGGCCGGGTTGAAGCCGGGGGCCTGGCTGGTCGCGGGGCTCAATCCGTTCGGCGAGCGGGCGCGACTCGATCGCTATGCCGCGCTGGGGGCGGAGGCGCTGGCGATGGAGTTCATGCCGCGAATCACGCGCGCCCAGTCGATGGATATCCTGTCCTCGCAGTCGAACCTTGCCGGCTACAAGGCGGTGCTCGACGCGGCCGCCGAATATGACCGTGCCTTTCCGATGATGATGACCGCCGCCGGCACGGTGAGCGCCGCCAAGCTGTTCGTGATGGGCGTTGGTGTCGCCGGTCTCCAGGCGATCGCCACCGCGCGGCGTCTGGGTGCACAGGTTTCGGCCACCGACGTGCGCTCGGCGACCAAGGAGCAGATCCTGTCGCTCGGCGCCAAGCCCATCTTCGTCGAGAATGTCGCCGGGATCGAGGGCGAGGGTTCGGGCGGCTATGCCACCGAGATGAGCGACGCCTACAAGGCCGCGCAGGCCGAACTGGTGTCGGCGCACATCGCCAAGCAGGACATCGTCATCACCACCGCGCTGATCCCCGGCCGGGCGGCGCCGCGGCTGATCAGCGATGCGCAGATCGCGACGATGCGTAGCGGAAGCGTGATCGTCGACTTGGCGGTGGAGCAGGGCGGCAATGTCGAAGGATCGGTGCCGGGCGAGATCGTCGAGCGCCACGGCGTTCGCATCATCGGCCATCGCAACGTGCCGAGCCGGCTGGCCACGGACTCGTCGGCCCTGTTCGCGCGCAACCTGTTCAACTTCCTCTCGGCCTTCTGGGATAAGGACGCGGGCCGGCCGGTGCTCGATGAGGAAATCGGCACCGCCGTGCGGGTAACGCAGGGCGGCAAGGTGGTGCACGAGAGGTTGTTGTCGTGACACCGGCGGCGCTCCCTGATCCTCTTCGCTACGGGAAGGGAGACCGCGCGCGGCGCGGTGGAGGGGGAGCAGAGCGGGCAATTCAGCCTGAAGTCGTGGCGGCGCGCCGGCAGCGGCAGCGGCAACGGCTCAGCCTGCCCGAGGTGCTGTTGTGGCAACGACTGCGGCGTAACGCCCTCAGCGCGGGCGTACGCAACCAGCACCCCATCGGCCGCTATGTCGGCGGCTTATACATCCCCGCCGTGCGGCTGGTGATCGAAGTCGACGGGCAGGTGCATGCAGCCCCCGCGGCAGTCGATCATGACCGCCGCAAGGGCCAGCTTCTGGCCGACAACCGCTACCGAGTTCTGCGTATCGACGCGGCGGAGATTCTGCAGAAAGCAGACGGGGTACCGACCTCGATTGCGTCTGTTGCCGGGCTCCCCCTCCACCAGCCTGCGGCTTGTGCCCCTCCCCGGAACGGGGAGGATCTTTCCGCGCAGCGCTGCGCGGATCAGGAGTAGATTATGGACTTCATCTCGATCCTGTCGGTCTTCGTGCTGGCGTGCTTCGTCGGCTATTATGTCGTGTGGTCGGTGACCCCGGCGCTGCACACGCCGCTGATGGCGGTGACCAACGCCATTTCCTCCGTCATTATCGTCGGCGCGCTGATCGCTGCGGCGGCGGGCAGTCTGGGTGGCGCCGGCGAGACCTCGAAATGGCTCGGCCTGCTCGCGGTGGTGCTCGCCAGCATCAATATCTTCGGGGGATTCGCGGTGACCGCGCGTATGCTTGCGATGTACAAGAAGAAGGTGCGCTGAGCATGGAGAACATCGCACCTCTCGCCTATCTCGTTGCCGGCGTCTGCTTCATCCTCGCGCTCCGCGGGCTTTCCAGCCCCAGCACCAGCCAGCGGGGCAATCGCCTCGGCATGATCGGCATGATGATCGCGGTCGTAACCACGCTTGTCACCCACTTCCCGCAGGCCAAAACCGGCGGGGCGGGCTTCGCCATCGATTCGCTGATCGCCGGGGAGATCCTCGCCGCGATCCTGATCGGCGCGGTGATCGGCGTGGTCACCGCCCGCCGCATCCCGATGACGGCGATGCCGCAGCTGGTCGCCGCCTTCCACTCGCTGGTCGGCCTGGCGGCGGTGCTCGTCGCCTGCGCAGCCTTCCTCAATCCCGCCGCTTTCGGAATCGCCGATCTGGTGATCCCGCTGATCGGTGCGCCGTTTGAATCAATCCACCCGGTCAGTCGCATCGAGATGGGGCTGGGCGTGGCGATCGGCGCGATCACCTTCTCCGGATCGGTGATCGCGTTCCTCAAGCTCAACGGCAATATGGGCGGCAAGCCGATCCTGCTGCCGGGCCGACACGTCATCAACCTGGGGCTGCTCGCAGCGATCCTGGGCCTGATCGGCTATTTCGTGCAGGATCAGGCGCCGTGGATTTTCTGGACGATCACGGTGCTGAGCTTCCTGATCGGCTTCCTGCTGATCATCCCCATCGGCGGCGCGGACATGCCGGTCGTAGTGTCGATGCTCAACAGCTATTCGGGCTGGGCGGCGGCGGCGATGGGCTTCACGCTGCACAACTCGGCGATGATCATCACCGGCGCACTGGTCGGCAGCTCGGGCGCGATCCTCAGCTACATCATGTGCAAGGCGATGAATCGCAGCTTCCTCAGCGTGATCGCCGGCGGCTTCGGCGGCGACGCGGGGGGCGGCGCAGCCGCGGCGGCAGCGATCGACCGGCCGTGGAAGCGCGGCAGCGCCGAGGACGCGGCGTTCCTCATGTCCCAGGCCGAGCAGGTGATCATCGTCCCCGGTTACGGCATGGCGGTGGCCCAGGCCCAGCACGTGCTGCGCGAGATGGCGGACAAGCTGAAGGCGCACGGCGTGCGGGTGAAGTACGCGATCCACCCGGTCGCCGGCCGCATGCCGGGGCACATGAACGTGCTGCTCGCCGAGGCCAATGTGCCCTATGACGAGGTGTTCGAACTGGAGGACATCAACTCCGAATTCGCCCAGACCGATGTCGCCTTCGTCATCGGCGCCAACGACGTGACCAACCCGGCCGCCAAGACCGACAAGTCCTCGCCGATCTACGGCATGCCGATCCTCGATGTGGAAAAGGCCAAGACAGTGCTGTTCGTCAAGCGCAGCATGGGCGGCGTCGGCTATGCCGGCGTCGACAACGAGGTTTTCTACCGCGACAACACGATGATGCTGCTCGCCGATGCTAAGAAGATGGTGGAAGAAATCGTCAAGTCGCTGGACTGATCGGGGGATGGGGTGATCGGATCGATATTGGGCGGCGCGTTCCGCCTGCTGCGGCAGCACCCGCTGTCGGTGCTGGTCTGGTCGATCCTGTACCTTCTGGGCATCTTCGCGATCGGCCTGGTGCGGATCGCGATTGCCCCCGCAGCATCCGACGGCCTGGCGGCAATGTTACTGCCGGCGCTGCTCACCCAGGCGCTGACGATCGCGCTGGTCGCCGTGCTGATCACGGCAGCGACCCGCGCGACGCTCCACCCCTATAAGCGCGGCGCCTGCTATCTGCGGCTGGGGGCGAACGAACTGCGCGTGTTCCTGCTGTTGGCGATGCTGACGGTCGCCACCGCCGTCGCCATGTTCCTGCTGACGCTGGCCAATGGCTTTCTGCTCGGGCTGCTCGGTTGGCTGGTACCGAGCGAGTCCGTCCGCCAGTCCCTGGCGACAGCGCTGCTGCTCGCCGAACTGGTCATGCTTTTGTTCGTGCAGACCCGGCTCTCGATCGCGCTGCCGCTCACCTATCTCTACGAAGCGACCACCGTTGACGAAGCATGGGCGCAGTCCCGCGGGCATTTCTGGTCCATCTTCGGGGCGTTCGCCGTGCTCGCGCTGCTGTTGCTTGGCGGCCTTGTGGTACTGCTGGCGCTGTTCTTCCTGCCCGCATTGTCGCTGTTGATGCAGAGCGGGTTGAATGCTGCAGCCATTGCCCAGACCTTGCTGATGATCGTGATTGCCGCAAAAAATATGCCTGCCGTCGCGCAGCTTGTCCTGATAGCGGCGCTCCTGATCTTGATGGCGCTGAGTTTCGTGCTGACAACGGCAACGCTGGCGAGTGCCGCGCGCATGATGCTCGGCCTCAGGGATGGTCAGATCGAGGATCTCCGCCGCCGCTGAGCCGACGATACTTTGCTCCGCTTTGGCGACTTTCATGCTATACAGGGCCTCTTCGCTCCGAATTGGAGGAATCGCGACTCCGCCATTTCGGAGCAATGCGGCATCTGTTGGGGAACAGATGCCGAACCAAGGGGGCGGAGCATGTACGAGCTGGCGAATTTGGGCGATGCAACGCCCATCACCTACGATCTGGCCCAGGACGTTGCGCTGATCATCGCCGAGCCCGGGCCCGCGCGGGACCTGGCGCAGCGAACGGCGCTGCTGGCCGGCTTCCAGATGCGCGCGCCGCTCGGCGCGGAAGCGGCGCTGCAGGCGATGGTGCTGCTCGATGGCGTGCGGCTGGTGATCGTGGAAACCGCCGGCGTCGACGAGGCGCTGCTCGAGCCACTGCTCGCCCGTCTGGGCGCGCTGGTCGAGACCTGCGCGGTACCGATGATCGCCACGGTGCTGCCCGAACACATCGATGCGGCGGCCGCGCTGTTGCCGCACGAGGTGATGCTGCAATGCGCCCCCAGCGAGGCCGATCGCCTGAGCGCGGCGCTGTTCGTCGGGCGCGAGCCGGTCGTGCGCCTGCATGACGGAATGCGCGACGAGGAAGTGCTGCGGATGCGCCGCTTCCAGGAGGAAGTCGCCCGCATCGCCGATTCGCTCGCCCGGCTGACGCGCAGCGACCTGGGAGAGCAGAAGGGTCTGGTGCGCACCCCCGCTTTCGCCTTTGCGGCGGAAACGGAGGCCGACGCGGCGACCCCCAGCGAGATCCGCCGAGTGATCCGCGCCCGGCGCATGCGCGCGGAGTTTTTCGAAGGCGACCTGTTCGCCGATCCCGCATGGGACATGCTGCTCGATCTGTTTGCCGCCGATCTGGAGCATCGCCAGATCTCGGTCTCCAGTCTCTGTATCGCCGCCGCAGTGCCGCCGACGACGGCGCTGCGCTGGATCGGAACGCTGAGCCAAGCGGGCCTGTTCGACCGTAGGGCCGATCCCAGCGATCGCCGCCGCGCCTATATCGCGCTGAGCGACGCCGCGCGGCATGGCATGCTGCGCTATATCGGCGCGGTGAAGCGGGCGGGTCTCTCGCTGGTGTGACCGATTCCGCGTCGTTCCAGGTCGGCTATGAGGGGCGCGATCGCGGTGCTAACGGCGTCTGGAACGGGGTGGCGAAGGGCGTTTGTGCGACAGGCGTTGACCTGTGCGCGAAATCGCGTACATCGCCGGCTTCCCGGAAACGGGCGGTTAGCTCAGTTGGTAGAGCATCTCGTTTACACCGAGAGGGTCGGCGGTTCGAGCCCGTCACCGCCCACCAGGATCCTTCACCTATCGCTATCGCCGTACGGTCAGCGCCCGCGCATGTATTCGGGCGCGGGTCATCCCGGGCTTCCGAAGAACTTTCAAATAACTCAATCGCATGACCGCGGCATTCGGTCACTGCGCCAAGCATCTTGTTTGATCCCGTTGACTTCGAACGAAGATGTGCAAGAAAATATGGGCGGGGTCCAGCAGTAAAATCGTGAGTCGCAACCGGCGTTGTTGAGAATGCCGAGAGTTCCGTTTGTCCGCTTCGGGGGAGGGTGGGAATGGAGTGCGTCGTCGAGTCTGTCGTGCCTTGCTCGTTACGGCGGGTTGGCCGGCAATGAACATCGCGGATCTGGCCTTGAAGGAGCGCGACTCCGCGGGCGTGGAGGTGCTGCAATTCTATGCGCGCAAGCCGCCGGAATATGCCGTCTACCAAACCAGCGAGCGCGTCACGATCCAGTTCGCCGATGCCCCTGACAAGGCGGACGAGCAGCGCAAGGCGCTGGCGCAGCTCGCACCGATGCGGGGCGAGCTGAACGGGCTGATCGACGGCTGGCGCGATGCTCCGAACCGGGTGCTCGATCGGCCGGCCTGGTTGTGGCGACTGGCGGGCGAGAGCCGCGGCGCGCGCCTCCGCCGGCGGGCCGCCCGCTACGATCGGCGAGTTGCGGATGGGTTGGTGGTGGCGCTGGAAGGCGATCTGACTGGCGGCGGCGCGGTGCTGGAAAATGTGAAGAGCGAGGTGCTGGCGGAGCGGGTCGGCTGGGCGCGCTTCCAGTATCTGATCGCCGCCGTCCTGCTCGCGCTGGGATTCATGCTGTTCGCCAGCCTTATCGCGGCCTGGCAGCAGGCCGCCTTGTGCCCGCCCGCCCGGGACCCCCGCTGCTTCGATCACGCGACCGATCTCTGGCGTGGCGGCATGGCGGGGGCGCTGGGCAGCTTCTTCTCGATCGCGCTGGCGATCCGCGAGCGCACCGTTCTGCCCGATCTCAATCGTCAGGCAAACATGATGGATGCGGCGCTGCGCGTCGCCATCGGCATCATCGCGGGCGTCGTGTTCGTGGCGCTGGTGCTGTCCGGCTTTGTCAATCTCGCGATCGGCCGCAGCGATCCCGCCGTTGCGGGCACGCTCTATATCGGGCTCTGCGGATTCCTGGCGGGATTCAGCGAGCGGATGGTGCCGGACCTGCTGGCCAAGGCGGAGGCGCGAACCGGCGAGCGACCGGTGCTGCGCAAGCCGGAGCCCGAACTGGAGGCGAAGCCGGAACCGGGTGCCGCGCCGACGGGCCGCACCGGCGGAGCGGCTGCCTCCGCAGCGTTCGGCTCCGAACCGGAAGTCGCCGAGGCGCATGTCGACGGCTGTGTCGCCGATGTGCCGATCGCAGAGGCGGAACTGACGCCGGACGCGATGCTGCCAGTCGCCTCGGGGGGTGTCGCCATGAAGCCGGAAGGATCCTCGCGATGACCTTCTCGCTCACCTGGCTTCCGGAGGTGCTGGAGCGCGCGGGGCTGCGCGTGGCGGAAACCGCCGACTGGCGAACGCGCGGGCGCGGCGAAATGGGTCCGGTACGCGGAGTGATGTGCCACCACACCGGCACCATCGCCGGCGGCAACATGCCCACGCTGGACCTGCTGATCCGCGGACGCTCCGATCTCGCAGGTCCGCTCTGCCAGCTTGCCCTCGGCCGCGACGGCACCTTTTACGTCGTAGCCGCAGGGCGCGCGAACCATGCCGGGCCCGGACGCTGGGAAGGCATCGAGACCGGCAATTCGAGCTTCATCGGGATCGAGGCGGAAAATGGCGGACGTCCCCAGGATCTCTGGCCGGACGTGCAGATCGATGCCTATCAGCGGGGTGTGGCGGCCATCCTCGCCCATATCGGCGCGCCTGCCACCCTGTGCTGCGGCCATAAGGAATGGGCGCCGGGCCGCAAGAACGATCCGCTGTTCGACATGGCCGGCTTCCGTGCAAAGGTGCAGTTGCTCCTGTCCGGGCGCACGCCGCCACCGCCGATCGCCGCGGTGGACGATCGGAACCGGCCGACTCTGCGCCGGGGGATGCGCGGGGATACGGTACGGGATCTGCAGAAGGCGCTCGGACTGGAGCTGGACGGCATCTTCGGTGGCGCGACCGAGGCTGCGGTGCGCGCCTGGCAGCGCCGGCACGGGCTGGTGCCCGACGGAATCGTCGGGCCGCGCGCGTGGGAGGTGCTCGACCAGCCGGTGGCGGACACTCAGGCGATGCTGGCAGTGGTGCAGCAGGCGCCGGTCGATCCTTCGCCGCCGGCGTCGCAGGTCGACCTGGTCGATCTGCCCTTCCTCAAGGTCGCGTTCCCCGAGAGCCTGCCCGCCGAACTCGCGCGCTGGGTGGAACCGATGCAGCGCGCCTGCCGCCGCTTCGGCATCGATACCGATCGCGAGATCTGCAGCTTCCTCGCCAACATCGGCGTCGAAAGCGGCGGTCTGACGCGCCTGTCGGAGAGCCTGAACTACAGCGTGCAGGGGCTGCTCGGCACCTTTGGGCGGCACCGGATCAGCGAGGCCGATGCTCGCCGGCTGGGGCGCAAATCGGGCGAGCGCAGCCTGCCCCTGGCGCGGCAGGAGGAATTGGCGAACCTGCTCTACGGTGGCGACTGGGGTCGCACGAATCTGGGCAATACCGAGCCGGGGGATGGCTGGCGGTTCCGCGGCTATGGTCCCAAGCAGCTGACCGGGCGGGGGAATTGCAGCCGGTTCGCCGACGCCGTGCAGCTGCCGCTGGCGCAGATCCCCGATTTCCTCCGCACGCCCGATGGCGGCTGCCTGGGCGCGGGGTGGTTCTGGCAGGCGCACGGGCTCGACCGCTATGCGGCGACGCCGGGACTCGGCGACGATCGGCGTGCGATCAATGGCGGCGAGCTGGGGCTTGCCGAGGTGGAGCAGCGCTTCGACCGTTTGATGGCGGAGATGGCGCGTCGGCGGGCGTCCGCGCCAGCGTCGGCGCCGGCTGCGCCCTAGTCGCGATGCTCGGCGAGCCGAACGGTCATGTTGTTCTGCGCATCGCCATAGAGGGACACCGCCGCCGGTTGCACCAGCACGCTGTAGGGAGGCACGTCGTCGAGCAGCCAGACATTGCCGCCGATCGTGCTGCCACGGCCGATCGTCACCCGGCCCAGGATCGTCGCACCGGCATACACGATTACGTCGTCTTCGAGGATCGGATGGCGGGCGAAGCGGCTGCGCGGGCCTGCCGGCGCCAGCCCCAGCGGGCTCCGCGCGCCAAGCGTGACGTGCTGGTACAGCCGCACGTTGCGGCCGATGATCGCCGTCTCGCCGATCACCACGCCGGTGCCGTGATCGATGAAGAAGCTGGGGCCGATCGTCGCCGCCGGGTGGATGTCGATACCGGTGCGGGCATTGGCGAGCTCGGATAGGATACGTGCGACGATCACCGCGCCGAGCCCGTGCAGTTGGTGGGCGATGCGATAGTGGAGGATCGCCAGCGCGCCGGGATAGCTGATCAGGATCTCGTCCACGCTGCGTGCCGCGGGATCGCCGACGAATGCGGCATCGACATCCTCGTCCAGCAGCGCGCGTATCTCGGGCAGCGCCGCGGCGAACAGCCGGACGAGCAAGTCCGGTTGATCGCTTTCGAACGGAGTGGCGCTGTGGAGCTGCCAATAGTCGAACTCCGCGGCCAGTTGTTCACGCAGGATGGCCAGCGCATGCGCGAGTTGCTCGGCAACGAAATCGTCCTCGCGGGCGATCCCGCCGCGAAAGCCGCCCAGACGCGTGGGGAACAGCGCGGCCGCCACATGCTCCATGAAGCGTGCGAGCTCCGCCGGCGCGGGGAACCGAGACAGGCCGCGATGCTCGGCGCGCCGCTCGCGCCAGGACGAGCGGACCGTGTTGAGCGCCGAGACCGCATCGGCGATCTCGCCGGCGAACGGGTGACCGGAAACCATCGTGTCAGGCCGTAGCAGCATGGGCCGGGGCGCCGAGCACTTCGGCGGCGAGAAGACCGCTCTGGCGGGCGACGATGGTCGGCACCAGTGCCTGACCGGCGACGTTCACGGCGGTACGACCCATGTCGAGGATCGGGTCGATCGCCAGCAGCAGTCCGGCACCTTCCAGCGGCAGGCCGAGGGTCGAGAGGGTGAGGGTAAGCATCACCGTGGCGCCGGTGAGCCCCGCCGTCGCGGCCGAGCCGACCACCGCGACGAACGCGATGAGGCCATAATCAGCGAGATGGAGCGGCACGCCGAAGAACTGTGCCACAAAGATTGCCGAGACGGCCGGGTAGATTGCGGCGCAGCCGTCCATCTTGGTTGTAGCGCCCAGCGGCACCGCGAAGGCCGCGTAAGCGGCGGGGACCCCAAGCCGTTCGACCACCTCCTCGGTCACCGGCAGCGTGCCGACCGACGAGCGCGAGACGAAACCGAGCTGGATCGCCGGCCATGCGCTGGCGAAGAAGCGCAAAGGGTTGAGTCCGTTGGCCGCCAGCAGTGTCGGGTAGACAACCAGCAGCACCAGTGCGAGGCCGATGTAGATGGCGGCGGCGAAAGCGCCGAGGGCCGACAGCGCGTCCCAGCCATAGCGGACGACGGCATCGCCGATCAGCGCGGCGGTACCGATCGGCGTGAGCGCAATCACCCAGCGCAGCAGCCGGCGGAAGATGGCGAGCGCGGACGCGTTGAACTGCAGGAAGGTGCTGCCCGCCTCCCCGATGCGAACCGCAGCGGCGCCGATTGCGATGGCGGCGACGATGATCTGGAGAACGTTGAACGACAGGCCGGTAGTGGCGGCACCGTCCTTCAACGTGGTCGCGGCCGTGATGCCGAGGAAATTGGCGGGCACCACGCCTTTCAGGAAATCGAGCCACGAGCCGGTGCTCGACGGCGCCTTGGCCGCACTCGCCGTGACGCCGGCATGGAGGCCGGGCTGGAGCAGCAGGCCGAGCATGATGCCGATCAGCACCGAGATGAGTGCCGTGGCGGCGAACCAGAGCAAGGTGCGGGCGACAAGCTTGGCAGCATTGTCGAGGTCCCGCAGCGCAGCGATCGAGGCGACGATGGCGGTGAACACCAGCGGTGGCACCAGCGCCTTCAAAAGCTGGACGAACAACTGGCCGGTGGTGTGCAGTCCTTCCCCGAGCCCTACCTGTCCTGTGGCACGGACAAGGAAACCAAGCCCCAAGCCGGCGGCCATGCCGAGCAGCACTTGCCAGGCGAAGGGGAAACGGGGGGTGGCGGCATTAGCCATGCGTGAGCAGCTCCTTAACGAGCTGCCAGAATATCCTAGCGATCAGCTAGGAGAACAAAGATTTGCTTTCAGCCATCCTGCACCGGCTTGCGGCCGGGCCACCGCGGTGGGCAGCCCGGCGTCCGGCGTCAGTTGGCCTTGAAGGTTGGTCTGTCGCCGGCGAAGGCAATTGTAAGATAGCTATTGTCGCAGACATTATAGCCGGACCACACTGCCGTGCTCTTGTCCTCGAACGTCGCCCGGACGTCATATTTGCACTGGGCGCCCTTGTCGAAATGCACCGTCGTCTTGCCGCCGATCTTGATCTTGGTGTCCTTCTTCAGTTCCGGATCCACCTTGTTCTCGACCCAGCTGCTCGAGCCTGCCGGAGCGACCTCGATCTTTTCGATCAGCTTGCCGGTGTTGTTGACCAGCATGAAATCCCAGTCGTCGGCAAACGCCGGGGCGGCCGCGGCGAGGATCGCTGCGGATGCGATGAGAGCCAGTTTCTTCATGGTCTTCTTCCCTCCTGTTGCGCAGCATTTTGCGCGCAACAAAGGCCCCCGGCAAGGGCGTAACATTGCCTATAGCGCGCGTACCAGCCGAACCGCGATCGCAATCCAGGCCGGGTCGGTCAACACCTGCTGGCGGCCGCCCGAACCCGGAGGGAGCAGTTGCAGCCGATCCCCCTCCCGACCGATTAGCCGGCCAAAGAGGAAGCGACCGCCGGGGCGTGGCACCAGCACGTCGCGATTGAGTGCGCGGCCGAACTCCGCCGGGGCAAGGCGCTCGCACCAGATAGCGTCGCCGGCGCGATATTCACCGATGCTTGCCTCCACCGCGATGGCGATGGTGCCGGCGTCCGGGCGCGGTGACACCAGCGTTGCCGGGCGGCGCGGGGCATGGGCACCGTCCGCTTCGAGCAGCGCAGCAACGGGAATGTCGGGGCGGTCTGGCAGTTGCACGAGATCGGCCGCGTCGACGTCCAGCGCGGCGGCGATCCGATTGAGCCATGCGACGGAGACGGTACGGGTACCGGTCTCCAGCCGCCCGATCGTCTGCGCGGTGGTCGGCGGTACGCAGCGACGGGCAACATCGTCAAGGGTCAGGCCCTTTGCCCGGCGCACTTCGCGAATCGCGGTGATCATGCCTTGCTCCTAACCAAATCGGTTTTCGTCTTTCCTACAGATGGGCCCACGTGGCAAGAGGGGCGGCGAGAACAAAAGGAGATCGCGATGGCGCGGGAGCTGATGGAGCGCACGACAGGCAGGGGGGGCAGCGTAACGGTGAATGTGGGCGAATCGCCGCTCGCCTGGCTGCGATCGCGGGGGCACGTAGACGCACGGCAGTTTGAGGCGGGCGAGCGCTTGCGAAGCGATTACGAGATGGCGTCACTGGGGCCGCGGGTGACAATGCGATGGGATGCTGCACCGCGCGCGGGCGGTAGGCGAGCGGCGCCCGAGCCGATGGATCCGACGCTGGCGCAGATCGCCGCCAAGCGCCGCTTCGACGCCGTGATCGCTGCCGTCGGCGGAGGGCTGTCCGACATTCTGTGGCGCGTCGTGTGTGCGGCGGAGGGCGTAAGTGCCGCCGAAAAGGGGCTGGGCTGGCCCGCGCGCGCCGGCAAGCTGGTGCTGTGCCTCGCGCTCGACCGGGTGGCGGATCATTATGAGCTCAGGTGATGGGTGGCACGTCCCCTGCGGCGGTGGGGCGGGCGAGGAAGCGGCTATATGCCCAGCCGATCGCGATCAGCGCCACGCCCAATCCCAGGAAGGAAAGAATGCGCAGCAGGCCGTCCAGCGCTGCCGCATCGACCAGAAACACCTTGAAGGTGGTGAGCGTCAGCAGGCCAAGCCCGGCGAGGCGCAGATCGTGCCGCCCGGCGGCGATCCCGCGCCACAGCCAGGCGAGCGCCAGCACGAGCAGCACCGCCGAATATCCGCCATTCTCAAGGTTGCCGATCGTGCCGGTAAGCAATGTGCCATGAGCCATCCAGCGCACCGCGGCGAGTGCGCCCACGATGCTGAGCAGTGCGGCGGCGATGCGCAGTCGCGGCAGGGTCCAGCACCAGAAGGCGGCCAGCATCAGATGCAGCGCCAGCATTGGGCCCGCTGCTTGCGCGACGATCACGGGGTTCAGCAGGAGCAGATCGAACCACAGCAGGCGCGAGAAGCCGAGGATAAGGAACGCCTTCGCCGCCACGGGCAGGCGGCCGGCGCGCAGCAACGCCCAGCCCGCGGCGAGCACGACCTGAGTCAGCAGTCCCCGCTCGATAAAACCCCAGTCACGGAAATCCTCGGGTGTTGCAAGCGCCAGCGGCTGCTTGGCCAGGGTGTAGAGCAGGAGCACGCCGCCCGTGCCGGCAAGCAACGCGGCGATATGGCGGGCGCGCCCGAACGCCCGGGGGTCGATCAGGAAGGCGAGGGCTGCCGCTATCGGCAAGGCGAGCCCCCGCAGCAGATCGGCAAGCGCCGGCAGATGCCTATAGGGCAACTGCTCCCCGAAGAGCGATCGCCCGATCGTGTCGGCGAGCGCCAGCAACGGGGGGGCGGCGGCGACCAACGCCGCGAGCAGGGGGAGGATCGGAAGGACGAACAGGTTCGGTGCGCGGACCTGCCTTGCCCAGACCGCGAGCGCGCCAAGCACTGCCGCCAGCGGCAGCGAGAGCCAGCCATGCGGAACCGCCTGCGCAAGCGCGACCGTGGCGAGCAGGCCGGCAGCAAGCGTGGCGGCGGTAAGGGCGGGATCGTCGGCCTCGGATCGCAGCAACCAGGCGAGGCGCGCGCAGGCGGTGGCGGCCAGTGCTTCGAGAACACCCCAGATCGCGCTCGGCAGCAGATCGGCAGCGAGGCCGTGCGCGACCAGCACCGGCCCGCTCGCGCCGATCAATGCCAGCGTTACCCAGCCGCGGCCGCGCGACCAGAGGGCATGTCCCGTACCTGCGAACAGCAGTGTCGCGGCGATGGCGGCGACCGGCGTCGCCCCGGGATGGGCCGATGCGAGCGCCAGTGCCTCCAGCGCGAGCAGCAGCGCAGCACTGGCGAGCGCGCCCGGCAGATAGATCGGATCACGCCAGGCCAGCATCAGCGCGGCTGCCGCAAGGACAAGGTAGAAGCTCCAGGCGAGCGGCCCGAAGTCCAAGCCGGGCGCGATCACAACCAGCTGCAGCATCCCGGTGAGCAGCGGGAGCAATCGCAGCCAGCGATTGCGGATACCGGCAGCGGGCAGGAGCGCACTTGCCCCGCCGGCCAGCAGCATGGTGAAGCCGCCCACCGAGGCAAGATTACCCTGCCCATCGGTGACCGCGATCAGGAACTGCGCCCAGGCGAGCCCGGCGAAGCTCGCAGCGAAGGCCAGCCAGCCCCAGCGGCGATGGACTGCCAGGCCGAACAGCGCTGCCACGAACAGGCCGAGATAGACAAGCAATGGCCCGATGCCCGCTGCAGAGAACCCGGCCACCAGCGGCGCCAGGAAGCCGCCCAGCAGCGCCATGATCGCGGTCGGCGGCCCATGGCGGAGCGACAGGCCCAGCGCGCCCAGCGTCACCAGTACCACCGCGGCAAAAGCGGGCAGCGGTGCGATGAGGTGATAGAGTGCCGCCGCCATGTAGAGCGTGCCATAGAGGCTGGCGATGCCGGCACCGGCCAGTGCCTGGCCCAGGCGTGCGTCGTCGCGCGTGGCCGGCAGCCGCCGTACCCCTTCGCTAGTCGCGATCAGCGCAAGCCCGAACAGCGCTGCGATTCCGGTGCGCGCGGCGGGCCCCAGCAGCCCCTGCTCGATGGAGTAACGGACGAGGAAGAAGCCGGCCAGCACCAGCGCCACGCCGCCGATCCAGATCGGCAGCCGCCCGCCCACCAGCGTTTCGAAGCTCAGTCGGGGCAGTTCGAAGCGCGGGCGGGGGCCCTCCGCCGGAGTTGGCAGGGCCGCCTCTGTAGTCTCGGTTTGGGAGGGCGCGCGTGTCTCTGCTGCGACCCGAATAGCGGTCGGCGTCCGATGAGGCGGGGCTGGTGCCTCTTCAAGCGGCTGCAATCGCGAGAGCCGGAGTTCCATCGCCTGCAGATCGCGATCGAGGTGATCGATACGGCGTTTCAGCACGGCGAAGGCGGCGGCGGCGCAGCAGGCGAGCAGAAGGAAGAGGTAGAGGTTCATCGCCTGCAGCCTCGCACGTTCGCGCCCTTCTGTCGCGCCAAGGACGCGCGACTTGGCGGAAAATCGGCTATGAGGGCAAACATATACAGGAGAGGCACTGCGATGATCGTTTTTGGCTCGACGCTTTCGCCCTATGTGCGCAAGTGCATGGTGTTCGGCGCAGAGAAGGGGCTGGACCTGCGGCTGAAATTTGCCGGGCCCGGCAGTCCGGATCCCGAATTCCGCACGATCAGCCCGTTCGGCAAGATCCCCGGTTTTCGCGACGGTGACTTCACCATCTCCGATTCGACCGCGATCGTCACCTATCTCGAGGCGAAGTTCCCCGAGCCGAACCTGATCCCGCTGGAGCCCCAGGCGCGTGCCCGCACCATCTGGTTCGACGAAATGGCGGATACGGTGATGATGGCTGCGGGCGGCGCCATTTTCGGCAACCGCTTCGTGAAGCCGCGGGTGATGAAGCTGCCCTGCGATCATGCCGCTGCGGACCAGGCGGAGAGCGAACAGCTGCCGCCGATCTTAGACTATCTGGAGCGGACCATCCCCGACAGCGGCTTCCTCGTCGAGGATCGGCTTACCCTCGCGGACATTGCGGTGGCGAGCCCGCTCGCGACGCTGGGCTGTATCGGTGTGTGCGTCGACCCCGCCCGCTATCCCCGCACCGCGGCCTATGTTGATGCGATCCATGCCCGGCCGAGCTTCGCCGCGATCCTCGAGCGCGACCGCGCGCAGGTGGCGGCGCTGGGCGGGGGCGTGCCGCGCGCAGCATAGCCAAAGCGCCATCGCTTCCCTAGATGGGCGGCCATGCGCATCGACTATATCAAGTGCCATGGTTCGGGGAACGACTTCCCGCTGATCGACGCCCGTGCGCTCGCGCTGGGCGAGCCGGAATGGGCGACGCTCGCCCGCCTGCTGGCCGAGCGCGGCGGCCCGGTGGGCGGCGACGGCCTGCTGGCGCTGGTGCCGGGGGATGACGCCCATGCCTTCGGCATGCGGATGTGGAATTCGGACGGGTCCGAAGCCGAGACCTGCCTGAACGGCCTGCGCTGCACGGCGCGGCTCGGGTTCGATCTGCTCGGGCTGGATGCCGCGCAGGTGAAGCTGAAGACCAGCTCGGCGCAGGTCGCGCGCGATCCCGAGATCGCCCCGGGCGTGGCGACGATCCGCACGTTGGTCGGGCCCAATTCGACGCGCAGCGCGGATGTCGGCCTGGTCGGTGCGCCCGAGCAGGTGATCGACGCGCCGATTCCGGGCCTGCCGAACGCCCGCGCCTTCACCGCCGTGGCGATGCCCAACCCGCATCTCGTCACCTTCGTCGATACGGTCGACGAGGACGAGCTGGTGGCGCTCGGCACCTGGTGCGAGAGCCGCCCGGCGCTGCTGCCGGCGCGCGGCAATGTTTCGTTCGTCGAAGTGCGCGGTCCGTCGCGCCTGTACGTCCGCACCTTCGAGCGCGGCGTGGGGCTGACCGACAGCTGCGGCAGCGCGATGGCGGCATCGGTGCTCAGTGCCGCGCTTACCGGGCGCACCGCGTTCGGCGTGCCCGTCGAGGTGTTCAACCGCGGCGGCATGGTCCGCGGCCAGGCCGAGGCGGATCGGCGCGTGATGCTGAGCGGCAATGCCACCTTCGAGGGGGCGTTCGCGATCGAGGCGGATCTCGCGGCGGGCGTGCTCGGCGCGCCCGAACCGCTGGCGCCGCGCCCCGCCGAGCAGGCCGCATGGGCCGCTGCCGTCGCCGCCCTACGCTGATTCCGCCAGGCGCTCCGGCATGGCGAGGCCCGGCAGGGTGAAGCACAGCCGGGCGCCCCGCAGCAGGCTGCCATCGGCATAGATCCGCCCGCCATAGGATTCTACGATCGTCCGGCAGATCGACAGGCCGAGGCCCAGCCCGCTTGCCGGCCGCGTCGAGACGAACGGCTGGAACAGGTCCTCCGGCGTGCGGATGCCGGGACCGTTGTCGGTTACCGTCAGCAGCACCATGCCGTCGGCCTGGAGCGCGCTGGCGACGCGGATCTGCGCGCCGGCACGTCCGTCCACCGCCTGCGCGGCGTTGCGCAGCAAATTGAGCAGCACCTGCTGCACCTGCACCTTGTCCGCCGCGACCCAGGCGGCCGCCGCATCGAGATCGACCCCGATCGAGGCCGTGCAGTCGGGCACCGAGGCGCGCAGCAGCGCCAGCGCGTCGTCGACGGCCTCGGCAATGCGCGCGGCGCCGCCCGCGCTGCGATTGGCCGCCATGTCGCGCGCACGCTGCATGATGCCGTGCGCAAGGCCGATCTGGGCGCGTGCCTTGTCGAGCAGATCCTCCTGTCGGCCCTCGCCGAGGCGCGCGGCCGCGACATAGTTGGACGCGGCGGTGAGCGGCTGGGCGATTTCGTGCGCGATGGTCGCCGCCATGATGTTCATCGCCTGGACGCGCGCGCCGTGCGCGATTTCCTCGCGGAGCGCGGCATGCGCCCTCTCGGCATTGATGTCCTGATCGGTGCCGATTAGCGAGCCGATCGCGCCATTCGCCGCTTCGATCGGCACGATGCGGATGCGCCGGTGCGAGCGGTGCCGCCGCCCGGTGCGCGCGGTGACGTCGCAGCTTTGCGGGCGCCGGGTGACGATCGCCGCGCGCACGGCGGCGAGCAGGCGGCGGCGGTCCGACGAGGGCAGGATGGCCAGCGCGGCGCGGCCGTCGACCATGTCGTCGTCGGGGGCGCGGTCGTACATCCGGCAGAGCTGGTCCGACAGGACGAGGCGATCGCTGGCGATGTCATATTCCCAGTCGCCGATGCCGCCGATCCGCTGGGCTTCGTGCAACCGGTCGTTGGTGCCGGCCAGATCGCGCGCCGCCTTCTCGCGCCGGCGCAGCGCGTGCATCGCGAGACCGGCGAACAGGGCAATCGCGAGCGTGATGCCGGTGGTCATGCCCCGCACGCGCACCGTCCGGGCATCCTCGCCGCGCAGGATGTCACGCTCGGCCAGGCCGGTGGTGACGAAGATGCCATAGTCGCTCAGCCGGCGATGGCTGAACACGCGGCGGATTCCGGTGAAGGCACTCGGGCCGACATAGGTGCCATTGGGGTCGGCCTGCTGGTGCCGCATCGGCGCCTTGCCGGCGAGATTTTCGCCGTAGCTGATCCTGGTGCCGGTGCGGCGGGCAAGCGTGATGCCGTCGAGCCGGATCACCGAGATCACGTCGAGCGGGTGGGTGGCGGCACCCGCGTTGAAATCGACGAACCGCTCGACCGGGATCCGCACCACCACTGCGCCGCGGAAGCGGCCATTGGCGTCGCGGATCGCGCGGCTGATCGAGATCAGCGGGCGCGGCACGAAGCGGCTGATCTCCGCCTCGCTGATCGTCACCCGTCCGGACCGATCCTCGCGCAGCTGCACGAAGGTGGGATGCCGCGCGAGATCGAGCGCGGGCAGCCCCGGCACCGACGCCCATCGCACCGCGCCGGCGGCATCGACCACCGCGACCGAGGCGAACAGCCGGTTGCGCGCGATCGGATCATCGAGCAGCTGCGGCGATGTCGACATGCCGGCGCGGGGCGCGATCGTGGCAAAGCGATCGGCATAATGATCGATCGCCAGCCGGGCGCTGTCCAGCGTGCGGGCGACGAACTGTTCATAGGCGATCGCGCGATTGGCATTTTCGCGCGTCGCCGCGGCGAGCGCATCGGCGCGGGCCTGGGCCAGCATCTGCTCGCCTGCGCTCCACAGCAATGTGGCGACGACGGCGGCGCCCACCGCGATGAGCAGCAGGATCGGGCGCAGCGGGCCCAGCGCCGGCCGGTGCACCGGGTAGAGAAAGCCGCGGGGGAACGCCGGGGCGGGCCGGCGGGGCGCCCCGGCTACGCGCGCGCCCCGCAGCGCGCGACGGCGGCGACGCGGCATCGGCGAACGGAGTTCCGCCGGCGAACGGCGCAGCGGACGTATGAACAATGAGAAGGAAATACGAGAAGACACACTGAAAATCGGCAAGGGACGTCTCCGGAACGCCAGCGTGCGGGCACACCACGGCAGTGGCGTACCTGTCGACTGGGCAACGATGAGGGCCTGAAGCTCCGATTTCCGCATGCGTCGGCCTCTCTACCGGCGCATTGGGAACGCGATACTGTGTGCGGGTGGACCGGGATACAGCTCGGGCGTGGCGCCTCTATTCCGATGCAGTGCACCGCACAAGATGGTTAACCGCTTGTCTTCCATCCGGTAAACTACGGTGAAGGATGCGCCTGCGTAATGTTACGGCGGTCTTTGCCGCGATTATGATGCTAACGTTGTCATGACCACCGGTCTCGGCGTTACTTTGCTGCGGATCCTGCGAAGGGCTAGGTATATTCACGGCATACTCACTATGAGACGCGGCCCTTTTGTGCGTGCGAACCAGATGGGTTAATCCCGCTTGACATCGTCACGATGATGTGGCACAAAACAGGAACGCTGAAGAATTGCGAGTCGTGCTGAGCGGCTCTGCTGGAACGGGCCGGGCACGTGCTGCCGCGGCCCGTTCGCGTTTCCGGGAGAAGGCGGATGGCACTCACGATTGCAGCGGGGAAGCAGCGGCGGCGGCAGATCCGGCAGGTGGCGCTGGGCGGCTGGACGCGCGACAAGCGGCAGGTTTTCCTCGATACGTTGGCGGTGACCTGCAATGTCGGGCTCGCCTGCGCCGAGGCCAAGATGTCGAAGGGCGGAGTCTATGCGCTCCGGCGGCGCGATCCGGAGTTTGCCGCGCTTTGGCGTGACGCGCTGCTGATGGGGTATGACCGGCTGGAGGAACGCCTGCTCCGCCGGGCCGGGGCGGGCGTCAACGACGTCGCGTTCGGCACCGGCGCGGTGACGGAGGAGCCGCTCGATCCCGAGCTGGCGCTCAATCTGCTGCGCAATCACCGGCCGACGGTGGAAGGCCGGCACAAGCGCCTGGGCGGCCAGGTCGCCCGGGCGAGCCGCGCAGAGGCCGAGGCGGCGCTTACAAAGCGGCTGGATGCGCTCGAGAAGCGGCTCCGGGCGGAAAAAGGGCAATGAGCCGTGCGCTTACGCGGCTGGCGCTGCTGCCGCACAAGGAGCGCGCGCGGATGCTGGAGCGCATGTCCGACGGCGAACTGCGCGTGTTCAACGAATGGTGGGAGCGCTGGGCCCATGAGGGGCAGTTCTGGCCGAAGGGGGACTGGCGGGTATGGCTGATCCGTGCCGGGCGTGGCTTCGGCAAGACGCTGGCGGGTGCCGAATGGGTGAGCCAGATGGCACGCGATGTGCCGGGTGCGCGCATCGCGTTGGTCGGCGCGACGCTGGAAGATGCGCGGCGGGTGATGGTGGAAGGGCCCTCGGGGCTGCTCGCCGTCGCCTGGGAGGGCGAGCTACTCCAGTGGCGGGCGAGCGCGGGCGAGCTGGTGTTCGGCTCCGGTGCGCGCGCGCTGCTCTATTCGGCCGAAGCGCCCGAAAAGCTGCGCGGACCCGAGCATGACTTTGCCTGGGCGGACGAGCTGGCGAAATGGCCCGCCGCCGGCGGCGAGGCGGCTTGGGACAATCTGATGATGGGCATGCGGCGCGGCGAACAGCCCCGGGTGGTGGTGACGACGACCCCGCGCCCCGTGAAGCTGATGCGGCGGGTGATGGCGATGCCCGGAGTGCGCGAGACGCGGGGGCGCACGCGCGACAATATCCACCTGCCGGCAAGCTTCGTCGAGGCCATGCTGGCGGACTATGCCGGCACCCGGCTGGGCCGGCAGGAGCTGGACGGCGAGATGATCGACGACGTGCCCGGCGCGCTCTGGCCGCGGGCGCTGATCGAGCGGCAGCGGCGCGCCGCGCCCGCCGGGCTGACGCGGGTGGTGGTCGGCGTCGACCCCCCGGCGGGGACCGAGGGGGACGCCTGCGGCATCGTCGCGATCGGGCTGGGTGCGGACGGCCATGGCTATGTGCTGGCCGATGCGAGCGTCGCGGGCCTCCGCCCCGAGGGCTGGGCGGCGGCGGTCGCCGACTGCGCCTTGCGCTTCGAGGCGGAATGCGTGGTGGCGGAAGCGAACCAGGGCGGGGCGATGGTCGAAAGCGTGCTCAACGCCGCCCGGGCCGGGCTGCCGATCCGGCTGGTGCATGCCAGCCGCGGCAAGAGCGTACGGGCCGAGCCGGTCGCGCTGCTCTACGAAAAGGGCCTGGTGTGGCACGCCGGCGTGTTCACGGCGCTGGAGGACGAGATGGCCGGGCTGCAGGTGGCCGGCGGCTATCAGGGGCCGGGCCGCTCCCCCGACCGCGCCGACGCGCTGGTCTGGGCGGCGACCGAGCTGCTGCTCGGCCGGCGCGGGCGCGCCGCGGTGCGGGTGGTGTAGGTCACAGGTTCAAGCCCCTCTCCTGCAGGGGAGGGGTTGAGTGGGGCGGGGGGGTCGCGCCGCGACCAATCAAGGTGCTGGCGGCCCTCCAACCCCATCCCCCCCTCCTCCCAGGAGGAGGGGCTTCGATCTCGAGTTCAGGAGACTTCCGATGCGAAACTGCATGGCTGCGGGGCTGCTCGCCCTGCTGACGGGCGCGTGCGCGCTCGATGCGCGGACCGGGCTGGCGGTAGGTGCCGGCGTGGCGGTGGCGACGGGCGACCGCAATGGCGACGGGCTGCTCGATGCCGCGGAGGTACAGGCGCTGGTCGAGCGCGCCTTCCCGCCGGTCCGGCTGACGGGCGGCTTCTGGGACGGCATGCGCGCCGCGCTCACCGCCGCCTATCGGGCGCGCGACCTGAACCAGGACGGCTTGCTCAGCGTCGCGGAGCTGGCGCGATGAAGTGGTTCGGGCGCAAGGCCGCGCGCGAGACCGGGCGGCCGCCGCTGGCCCGGGGCGGCTGGGGCAGTTTCGGTGATTGGCCGCGCAGCTACGAGGGGCAGCTGCGCGACGGCTATTGCCAGAACCCGGTTGCCCAGCGCGCGGTGCGGCTGGTCGCCGAAGGGGTGGGCGGCGCGCCGCTCACCGGCTCCGATCCGGCATTGCTGGCGCTGCTCGCGGCGCCGTCGGGCGGGCAGCGGCTGCTCGAGACGCTGGCGACGCAGCTGCTGCTGCACGGCAACGGCTATGTCCAGCTGCTCACCGACGGCGCGGGCCGGCTGCAGACGCTCTACGCGCTGCGGCCCGAACGGGTGAGCGTGGAGCCGGACGCCGATGGCTGGCCGGTCGCCTATCGCTACCGGGTGGGCGAGCACGTGACCCGGCTGGCGGCCGATGATGGCGGGCGGCCGCAGATCCTGCATCTGCGCGCCTTCCATCCGGCGGACGATCATTATGGCCTGGGCTGCCTGGATGCGGCGGCGGGTGCGATCGCGATCCACAACGCCGCGACGCGGTGGAACAAGGCGCTGCTCGACAATGCCGCGCGGCCGAGCGGCGCGCTGGTCTATGATCCCGGCGACGGCTCGGCCCTGGCGCCCGAGCAGTTCGCCCGGCTGAAGGACGAGATGGAGGCCGGGTTCGCCGGCGCCGCCAATGCCGGGCGACCGATGCTGCTTGAGGGCGGGCTGAAATGGCAGGCGATGAGTCTTACGCCCGCCGACATGGACTTCGTGGGGCTGAAGGCGGCGGCGGCGCGGGAGATCGCGCTGGCCTTCGGGGTGCCGCCGATGCTGCTCGGCCTGCCCGGAGACGCCGCCTATGCCAATTACCGCGAGGCCGGCCGCGCGCTGTGGCGGCTCGCGATCCTGCCGATGGCCGCGCATCTGCTCGGCGGCATCGCACACGGGCTCTGCCCCTGGTTTCCGGACGCGGCGCTGTCGGTCGATCTCGATCGGGTGACCGCGCTTGCCGAGGATCGCGAGCGGCTGTGGCAGCAGGTGAGCGCCGCATCCTTCCTGACCGATGACGAGAAACGCAAACTGGTGGGGTTGCCATGAACGACGGATCGATGCTGGCCGAGCTGATTGCGCAGGCCGAGAACGAAGGCGCCGAGCTGACGACGCTGCGCGCCATTGCCGAGGAAGCGGGCACCGCAGGCGCCAATCGCGCGCTCGCCCGGCTTGGGCTGGAGGATAGCGGCGCCGCCAAGGACATGGCCGAGCTGCGCGAGCTGCTCGGCGCGTGGCGGGATGCCAAGAAATCGATGCTCAAGGCCGTGATGCAGTGGCTGGGCCGCACCGTGGCGGCGCTGGTGCTGGTGCTGCTGGCGATGCGGCTGGGCTTTCCCGGCTGGCTGAAATGAGCGTGCGCTTCGCCGGCTATGCGGCGGTGTTCGACGCCGTCGATCGCGGCGGCGACGTGGTGCGTGCCGGCGCCTTCGGGCCGGTGGGGCCGGTGCCCCTCCTTTGGCAGCATGGCGGCAGGCCGGTCGGCGCGATCGAGGCGATCGGCGAGGATGCGCGGGGGCTGCGGGTGATCGGCCGGGTCGAGGATCCGCGGCTGGCGGCGCTGGTCGCGGACGGCGCGGTGGCGGGGCTGTCCTTCGGCTACCGGGTGCGCGCGGCGCGGCGCGGGCGGGTGCGCGAGCTGACCGCGCTCCAGCTGATCGAGGTGAGCCTGGTGGCGGAGCCGATGCAGCCGCTCGCCCGCGTGCACGCGGTTGCCTGAGCTTTTCAACCTTTTCTGGCGTGGGAGATGACCATGGACAATCTGGTGACGAGTTTCGAGCAGGCGGCGCTGCCGCCGGTACGGCCGATGTTGGCGGGTGGGCGCCCGGCGGCAAGCGCGGCGTTCGACGGCTATCTGCGCGGCGGAGTCGAGACCAAGGCGCTGTCCGGCGCGAGCGGGGCCGAGGGCGGCTATGCGGTGCCGCGCGAGATCGATGCGCAGATCGACGTGACGCTGCAGGCGATCTCGCCCATCCGCGCCATCGCCAATGTGGTGAAGGTAGGAACCAGCGGCTACCGCAAGCTGGTGGCCAGCGGCGGCTTCGACAGCGGCTGGACCTCCGAGACCGCCGCGCGACCGATCACCGCGACGCCGACCTTCAACGAAGTCGCGCCCCCGTTCGGGGAGCTCTATGCCAACCCCGCGGCGAGCCAGGCGATGCTCGACGACGCGATGTTCGATGTGGAAGCCTGGCTGGCGGGGGAAATCGCCCGCGAATTCGCCCAGTCCGAGGGCACGGCGTTCGTCAGCGGCACCGGCGTCAACCAGCCCAAGGGCTTCCTCGCCGCGCCGACCTCGACCGCGGCGGACGCCACGCGCGCCTTCGGCACGCTGCAATATCTGGCGACCGGCGCAGCGGGCGCCTTTGCCGCCAATCCGGAGGAGAAGCTGATCGATCTGGTGCAGGCGCTGCGCGCGCCCTATCGCCAGGGCGCCGCCTGGGTGATGAATTCGGCGACGCTCGCCCGGATCCGCAAGTTCAAGACCAGCCAGGGCGAGCTGCTGTGGCAGCCGGGGCTTTCGGCCAGCCAGCCGGCGACGCTGCTCGGCTATCCGGTGGTCGAGGCGGAGGACATGCCGGACATCGCGGCGAACAGCCTGTCGATCGCCTTCGGCAATTTCCAGGCGGGGTATCTGATCGCCGAGCGCGGCGAGACGCAGATCCTGCGCGATCCCTATTCCAACAAGCCCTTTGTCCACTTCTACGCGACCAAGCGGCTGGGCGGCATGGTCAGCAATGCCGAAGCGATCAAGCTGCTGAAGTTCGCCGCCAACTGAGCCGGGGCCGGGCGCGGGGCCGGGGGCTGCCGCGCCCATTTTGATGGGGAGAACGACCATGGACGCACCGCCCTTTCCGGCGGCGGCGATCGCGGCTGCGTGCGCGGCGGTGAAGGCCTATCTGCGGATCGATGGCAGCGCCGATGATGCCGCGCTCGGCACTGCGGTGCAGACGGCATTGACGCTCGGCGAACGCTTTACCGGAATCGCGTGGATCGCGCGCGACTGGCAGACCTGGCTGGCGCGCGCGCCCGACTGGCAGCGGCTGCCGGTGGCGCCGGTGACGGCGATCGGCGCGGTCGAGGCCGTCGGCGGCGACGGCGCGGCCACGCCGCTGCCGGTTTCCGGCTATGCGATCGATCTCGACGCGCGCGGCGAGGGCTGGGTGCGGCTGGCGCTCGGCGAGCACACCCGGGTGCGCGTGACCTTCGCGGCGGGCACGGCGACGGGCTGGGACGACCTGCCGCCGCCGCTTGCGCAAGGGGCGGTGCTGCTCGCCGCACATCTGATCGAAGGGCGCGGCGAGGCCGGCGTGCCGCCGGCGGCGGTGGCCGCCTTCTGGCGGCCCTGGCGGCGGCTGCAGCTGATGGCGGGAGTGCGGCGATCATGCTCGAGCCGCTGAACGCCCGCGCCGAGGCGATCGGGCGGCGCGGGGCCGCGCAGGCGGCGGCGCGTCTGGAAGAGCGGGTGCGCGCGGCGGTGCCGGACCTGTCGGTATCCGTCGAGGAGACCCGCGTCACCCTGTCGGGCCGCGGGCTGCGGCGGCGCTGGCTCGCCGATCCGGCTTTGCGCTGGCTGGGAGGGCTGCTGCGATGAGCGCGCAGGAAGCAATCACCGGCGCGGTACGCGCGGCGCTTGCCGGACAGCCGGCGCTGGTGGCGCAGGTCAACGGTATCTTCGATGCCCCGCCGGCCCGCACGCCCCGGCCCTATCTGCTGGTCGACGATCCGGTGCTTAGCGACTGGAGCACCAAGGACCAGGACGGCCGCGAGGTGCGGATCGCGGTGCTGGTGCGGGATACGGGACAGGCGCGGAACCGGGTGCGGGCGCTGGCGGAGCTCGTCGAGGCGGCGATTGCCGGCATGCCGGCGGGGCTCGGCGAGGGCTGGCAGGTGGCGAGCTGCGTGCTCGTCCGCACCCGCCTCGTTGCGGAAGACGCGACCAACCTTACCGCGATCGTCGAGCACCGCGTGCGGATGCTGCGCGACATCAATCCATAAGGAGACGGAACATGGCAGCAGAGAAGGGCAGCGCCTTTCTGCTCAAGGTGGGCAATGGCGCGACGCCGGTGGTGTACGCGACGGTGGCCGGGCTGCGGACGACGCAGCTTTCGGTGAACGGCGATGCGGTGGCGATCACCAGCAAGGAGTCGGGCGGCTGGCGCGAGCTGCTCTCCGGCGCCGGGATACGGTCGGTCAGCGTGTCCGCGGCGGGCGTGTTCACCGGATCGGCAGCGGAGGTGCGGGTGAAGGCCAATGCGCTGGCCGGCGCGCTCGACGATTATCGGCTGAGCTTCGAGAGCGGCGAGACGATGACCGGCAGGTTCCTGGTCACCCGGCTCGACTATGCCGGCGATTTCAACGGCGAGCGCAGCTACACGCTGAGCCTCGAAAGCTCCGGCCCGGTGGTGAGCGCATGAGCGGCGCGGCCAATCCGGTGCGCGGTGAGGCGGCGCTGCAGGTGGCGGGCACCGCGTTGGTGCTGCGACCGAGCTTCACGGCGCTGGTCGCCGCCGAGGCCGAACTCGGCCCGCTGTTCGCGCTCGTCGAACGCGCCGCGAGCGGGCGGCTGGGGCTGGGCGAGACGGTCGCGTTGTTCTGGCACTGCCTGAAGGTGGTGCCCGAGGGCCTGACCCGCGAGGCGTTTGCCGAGAGCGTGGCCGAGGCCGGGCTCGCTGCCGCCACGCCGGCGCTGAAGACGCTGCTCGGCCAGATTCTCGGCGGGCGGTGATGCGCTTCGCCGATGCCGCCGCGCGGCTGGCGGGGCTGGCGGGCCTGTCGTTCGGCTGGAGCCCCGACCGGTTCTGGCGGGCGACCCCGGCCGAGCTGGCGGCGCTGGTCCGGGCGGCGGCGGGCGAGGCGGTCGAGCCGCCGTCCGCAGACCTGATTGCACGATTGCAGGAGCAATTCCCCGATGGATGAGGAAATCGAACGGCTGGTGGTCTCGGTGCGCGCCGACACCGCCGGCTTCGCGCGCGACGTGGATGCGATGCGCGGCGTGCTGGAAGGGCCGCTGGCAACCGGCGTGGACCAGGTCGGCCGGACCATCGAGACCACGCTGCTGCGCGCCGCGCGGACCGGCAGGATCGGCTTCGACGATCTCGCCAAGGTGGCGATCCGCGCGCTCGAGGAAATCGCCAGGGCCGCGCTCGGCATCCCCGCCTCCGCGGCGGGCGGCGGCAGCGGCGGCAGCAGCAGCGGGCTGGTTGCGCTGCTCGTCGGCCTGCTCGGCTCGCCGGGACGCGCGACGGGCGGGCCGGTGAGCCCCGGCCGGCCCTATGTCGTCGGCGAGCGCGGGCCCGAGCTGTTCGTGCCGACCAGTGCGGGCCAGGTGGCGACACCGGTACAGGTACAGGCCGGCGGACGCGACGTGCGGGTGGCGATCACGATCAACGCCGCATCCGCCGCCGCGCCTTCCGCCTTGGCGCAATCCAGCCGGCAAGTGGCCCGCGCGGTGCGCGCGGCGCTGGCGGGGCTCGACTGATGGGCTGGTGGCTCGCCGATGCGCGGCGCGATCAGGCCGCCGGTGTGATCAGCCGCTTCGATCCCGTCTACTGGACCGTGGATTTTCCGCGGCCGATGATGGCGAGCGTGGTCACCATCGCCCCGGATGCGCTGCGGATGGACTGCGTGTTCCAGCGGCGCGGCGATCTCGCCGGGCTGATCTGGGAGGCCGAGGACCGCTGGGACCATCCGCTGCTCGCCTATGCGACCGACCGGGACTTTCGCCGCTGCCGGCTGCGGTTCCGCTGGCGCTCCTCGGGGGTGGTGCCGCTCGATGCGGTCCATGGCCCGGTGCTGACCATCGAGGGACGCGACGCCGAGGGCGCAGCGCGGGCCTGGTATGTGCGGCTGTGGAACTATGCGCAGGGCACCCCCGAGGATGCGCGGGTCGCGATCGACTTCGCGACGGTGCAGGGCGGGTTCCTGCTGCCCGGCGAGGCCGATCCGGTATGGGCGGGTGATATCGACCGGATGTTCGTCTCGCTGGTCCCGCCCGGCTATGCCGCCGGGGACGAGACCGCGCTTCCCGCGGCCGCCGAGGCGTGGATCGAGCTCACCGACATCGCCTGCGAGGGGCCCGGATCGGTACTCGCGATCGGCGACGTGGTCGTGCCCGGACATGGCCTGTCGATCGCCACCGGCTATGACGACGCCTATAACCAGACGCCGGCACGCTTGCTGCGCACCATGCTGCAGCTCGGCTATCGCGGCGACATTCTCCATTATGTGGGCATGAGCCATTATCTCCGGCTCGAGCCGCTCTCCGGCGGCTTTTATGTCAGCCTGGCCGGCGGCGCGCTCAACCGGGCGTGCACGGCCTGGCACGCGGACTTCGCGGCGCGCGCCCGGGAACTGGGCTATGGCGTGATCTGGTCGCTCAGCTACGAACTGCTCGACCAGCATGTCTGGGGCGACTGGAAGCAGCGCGCGGCGGACGGCAGCCCGGCGCTGACCGGGTGGAGCCCGCCTTCCACCCTGCTATCGCCCGCGCATGGCGGGGCGATGGCCTATCTGCAGGCGGTGGCGCTGGCCTTCGTCGCGATCGCGCAGGGCGCAGGGCTGCCGGTGCAGTTCCAGATCGGCGAGCCCTGGTGGTGGGTGATGGCCGATGGGCGGCTGTGCATCCATGACGCTGCCGCCCGGGCTGCGCTGGGCGATCCGCCGCCGCAGAATGTCCGCGGGACGGTGGATACCGGCGTGCTGGACGCGGCGGGGGCCCTGCTGGCCGGCTCGACGCTGGCGCTGCGCGATGCGGTGACCGCGGCCGCGCCCGGTGCCCGCGTGCTGCTGCTCGCCTATCTGCCCACCGTGCTCGATCCGGCGATGCCGGAACTGAAGCGCGCTAACCTGCCGGTCGGCTGGGCAGCCCCCGCCTTCGACGTGCTGCAGCTCGAGGACTATGACTGGGCGGCGACCGGAAACGTCGCGGCCTCCGAACGGGCGCTGGCGGCGGCAACCGCGCGGCTCGGCTATCCGGTGTCGCAGCAGCATTATCTCTCCGGCTTCGTGCTGCGCAGCGCCGACAAGGCGCAGTGGCAGGCGATCGCGGCGGCGGCAGCCCGAGGCCGCGCGCGCGGCGTGGCCGCGACCTATGTGTGGGCGCTGCCGCAGGTGGCGCGCGATGGCTTCACCCATTTCGACATGGAGGCGGAGATGGCCCCCTTTGACGACGTGCTGTTCCCGATCGCGCTGGGGCGCGAGGCGGAGGTGGCGCCCGAGCTTTCCACCGCGATCGTCACCAGTGCCGGTGGCGCCGAGCGGCGCAATGCCGCCTGGGCGGAAGCGCGGACGCATTATGACGTCGGGCCGGGCGTCCGCTCCGAGGCGGACATTGCCGCGCTGCTCGGCTTTTTCCGCGCCCGCATGGGGCCGGCGCGCGGCTTTCGCCTGCGCGACCCGTTCGACTTCGAGGGCGTGGACGAGCCGATCGGGACGGGCGACGGCACCACTGCGCGGTTCCCGCTGGTGAAGATCTATGGCGAGAGCGTTCGGCGGATCACCCGCCCGGTTGCGGCTACGGTATCGGTCCGGCTCGACGGGACGGCCGTCACCGGCTTCACGCTGGGCGCGGGCGGCGTGGTGACGCTGGACCTGCCGCCGGCGGCGGGGGTGCGGGTGACAGCCTCCTTCCGCTTCGACGTGCCGGTTCGCTTCGCCGAGGACCAGTTGCGGGTGAGCCGCGCGACCTTCCTTGCCGGGGCCGCAGCCTCGGTGCCGCTGGTGGAGATCCGCGAATGAGCTGGCTGGACGAGACGCTCACCACGGTCACCTTGTGTTGGCGGATCGAGCGGCGCGACGGCGTGACCATCGGGCTGACCGCGCACGACCGTGACCTGACGATCGACGGCCTGCGCTACCGCGCCGCGCCGGGCATGACGCCGAGTGCGGTCGAGCGCAGCGCTGCGCTGGAGGCCGACAGCATGGACGTGCACGGCGTGCTGGCGAGCGATGCGATCTCCGAGCTCGACCTGCTCGCCGGCAGGTGGGACGGCGCACGCGTGGTGCTGTTCGCCACCGACTGGGCGGCGCCCGGCGACCGGACCCTGCTCGGCGAGGGAATCATCGGCGCGGTCGAGACGCGGGACGGCGCGCTGACCGCCGAACTTCGTGGCCGGACCGCCGCCTTCGACGCGCCGGTGGGCGAGACGACATCGCCCGACTGTCGCGCGCAGCTGGGCGATGCGCGCTGCCGCGCGCCGATGTCCGGGCGGCGGCGGTTCGTGCGCGTGCTGGCGGTGGCCGATGCCGTTCTGCGCGTGGACGGCATCGAGCCCGTGGCCAATGCCTATGGCGGCGGGCGGCTGCGCTGGTTCGGCAGCGCGAACAGCGGGCTGGACGATGCGATTCTACGGTCGGAGGGCGATATCGTGACGCTGCAGCGGCCGCCGCGCTTCGACGGCGCCGGCGCGCTGGTCGAGTTGATCGAGGGGTGCGACGGGCGACTGGAAACCTGTGCGGGCCGGTTCGGCAATGCCGCCAATTTTCGCGGCGAACCCTATCTGCCGGGCACCGACCTGCTCACCCGGTATCCCGGCGCATGAGCGGCGCGACGGTGCTCGCCGCGGCGCGGCGGGCGATCGGCGTGCCGTTCCGGCCGCAGGGGCGCGATCCGGTGTCGGGGCTCGATTGCGTCGGGCTGGCCGCGCTGGCGCTCGGGCGGACTGCGCCCACCGGCTATCGGTTGCGCCTGGGCGATGCCGCGGCGGTGTCGCATGCGCTGCGGGCGGCGGGACTGGTGGAAGTGGCCGGCGCGGTGCCGGGTGACCTGCTCTTGTGCCGCAGCGGCCCGGGTCAGCTGCATCTGGCGATCCGCAGCGAGAACGGGATCGTCCATGCCGACGCGGTGGCGCGGCGGGTGGTCGAGCGGCCGGGGGCGGTGCCCTGGCCGGTGCTCGGCTGCTGGCGACTGGTGGAGAATGACTGATGGCGACGGTGGTTCTGTCGGTAGCGGGTGCCCTGCTTGGCGGTCCGCCCGGCGCGCAGCTCGGTGCGCAGCTCGGCGGCGTGATCGACAGCGCGCTGCTCTTCAAGCCGGGCCGGCGCGAGGGGGCCCGGCTCGGCGACCTGCGGGTGCAGACGTCGAGCTATGGCACCGCCATCCCCCGGCTGTTCGGTTCGATCCGCGTGGCAGGCTGTGTGATCTGGGCGACCGACCTGATCGAGCATCGCGGCAACCAGAGCGGCGGCAAGGGCCAGCCCTCGACCACGACCTACAGCTACACCGCCTCCTTCGCGGTCGCGCTGTCGGCCCGGCCGATCCTCCAGCTGGGGCGCATCTGGGCCGACGGGCAACTGCTCCGCGGCGCGGCCGGCGACTTCAAGGTGCGCACGGGTTTCCGCCTCTACACCGGCGACGAGGACCAGCCGGTAGACCCGCTGATCGCCGCGATCGAGGGCGCGGGCCGCGCGCCGGCCCATCGCGGGCTGGCCTATGCGGTCTTCGAGGATCTGGAGCTGGCGACCTTCGGCAACCGTATTCCCCAGCTCAGCTTTGAGGTGATCGCCGATGAGGCGCCGGTGCCGGTGGCCGGTCTCGCCCAGGAGATCGCGGGCCTTTCGGCGGATGGGGTGGGAACCCGCCTTACCGGCTTTTCGGCGCAGGATACGGTGCGAACCGCGCTCGATGCGCTGTGCACCGCGAGCGGTGCCTGGCTGCGGGAGGAGAGCGGGGCGCTGACGATGGTCGCCGGGGGCGGTGAGGCCGTCACCATTCCCGACGACGGCTGCGGCGCCGGTGGGGAACGCGGCGCGCGGCGGGTGCGTGCGCTTGCTGCGCTCGATGGCACGCCCCGCCGGCTGAGCGTCGGCTATTTCGATCCGGCACGCGACTATCAGGCGGGGGTGCAGCAGGCGCACCGTCCGGGGCTCGGAACCCGCGAGGCGCGGGTCGATCTCCCCGCGGTGCTCGACGCGTCCACGGCCAAGGCGATCGCGGCGGACGCGCTTGCCCGCGCCGAGCGGACGCGCGAGCGCCGCACCCTAACGCTCGGCTGGAACGCCCTCGGCATCGCGCCCGGCGCGCGCATCGCCATCGAGGGCGTCGCCGGACAGTGGCGGGTCGAGCGCTGGGCGCTCGAGAAGATGGTGGTCAGGCTCGACTGCGTGCCGGTCGCCGAAGCACCGCTGACGGTCGCGGCGAGCGCGGGCCGCGCCGTGGCGTCGCCCGACATGCGGCGCGGACGAACGCTGCTTGTGCCCTTCGAACTGCCGCTGCTGGACGACGCGCCCGCCACTGCGCCGCAAATGATGGTCGCGGCGGCGGGGACCGGTAGCGGCTGGCGGCGCGCGGCGTTGCTCGCCAGTGCCGATGGCGGGTCGAGTTGGGCCGCCGCGGGCGACACCGCCTATCCTGCCGTGCTGGGCACCGTCCATCTCGCCCCGGGTCCGGCCCGCGCCGCACTCGCCGATCATGCCGGTTTCGCCGAGGTCGATCTGGCGCATGAAGGCATGCTGCTGCTCTCGGCCGACGATGCCGGGCTCGACGCCGGTACCAACCTTGCGCTGCTGGGCGAGGAGTTGCTGCAGTTCGGGGCGGCCGAGCATCTGGGCGGCACGCGCTGGCGCCTCTCGCGATTGTGGCGCGGGCGGCGCGGAACCGAGGCGGCGATCGGCCGTGCACGCCCCGGTGATCCCTTCGTGCTGGTGGAGCGCGATTGTCTCAAGTCGCTAGCCCTGGCCGTGCCGGTGGGCGGCAGCATCGCGGTGCTCGCCCAGGGGGTGGATGATCCGCCGGATGCGGTGCCGGCAGTTGCGGCCGCGCGGGGCATCGCCGTGCTTCCGCTGGCGCCGGTCCATCTGACCGCCACCGCCGTCGCGGGCGGCACCCTGGTTTCCTGGGTCCGTCGGAGCCGCGCCGGCTGGACATGGCGGGACGGCGTCGACGTACCGCTGGCCGAGGAACGCGAGCGCTACCAGGTCGACATCGCCTCCGACACGGGCAGCCGCAGCGTGACGACGGACACCGCGTCGCTGCTGCTGCCGGCAGGCGCTCCGGACCTCCCGCTGCGCATCGGCGTGCGCCAGATCGGCACCCACGGCCCGTCGCCGGAAACCAGGCTTCTGCTTCCTGCCCATGGAGATCGAGCATGACCGATTTGCCCACGCCGCGTCTGGGGCTGCCGCTGCTGGAGCCTGGCCAGGCGCAGAAGGAAATGACCCACAACGAGGCGCTCACCCGTCTCGACATCGCGACTCAGGCCGCCGTTCTCTCCACGGCTGCGACTCCGCCTGCCAGTCCCGCACGCGGACAATGCTGGCTCGTCGCGGATCCGGCGGAGGGCGATTGGGCCGGGCATGCCAACGCAGTTGCAGCATGGACCGATGGCGGCTGGCGCTTCGTCGCCCCTTTCGAGGGGATGCGGATCTGGGCGGTCGATGCACAATGCCACGCGCTGTTCGCCGACGGGGAATGGTACCACGGCAGGACCTATGGAAGACTTTTTATCGAGGGACGCCAGCTAGTTGGCCCGCAGCAGCCGAATGTTGCGGAACCGATCGGCGGGGTGACGGTTGACGCGGAGGCTAGGGCGGCGATTACTGCGGTACTGCAAACGTTGCGCCGGCACGGGTTGATCGAGGAAATCTAACCTGTGACGTTTGTGCAACAGTCCGCGGTTTTGTGCGCTTGCGCCGAAACTTTGGTTTGAGTAGTGAGTTTGGCCTGTCCGTATGGACGACCATGAAAGGGGATTATGATGCGGAAGCTTGCCGTCACTTTGGCGCTCGCCACGACCGCGCTGAGCACGCCCGCCTTCGCCCGCGACGACGCGTGGTATGTGGGTGTTGAAGGCGGCGCGATGCTCGTCGAGGACATTCACTTCGACGTCGGCGCCAGCAAGGATGTTGTGACGCAGAACAACCACGTCGGCTACGACGTTGGTGGCAACATTGGGTATGACTTTGGTCCGTTCCGTGCGGAAGCCGAAGTCAGCTATCGCCGCGCTCGCGTCGACAGCGCCCGCACCTCGGTTCCGATCGCGACCAACGCGTTCCCGGCTCCTGCCGGCAGCTACGAGCAGGCGAGCGGGAGCACCTCGGCGCTTTCGTTCATGATCAACGGCCTGCTCGACTTCGGTGACGACAACGGCCTGCAGGGCTTCGTCGGCGGTGGTGCCGGTGTTGCTCGTATCAAGGATCGTCTGCGCGTCTCGGGTCCGGCAGACACCGTCAACGATTCGGACACCGTTTTCGCCTGGCAGGCGATTGCCGGCGTCCGCGCGCCGATCAACAAGAACGTCGACGTGTCGCTGAAGTACCGCTTCTTCAACGCACCGGACGTCAAGCTGACGGACATCGGCGGCAACCAGTGGAAGGGCCGTTACCGCTCGCACAGCCTGCTGGTCGGTCTGACCTACAACTTCGGTGCGCCGGAGCCGGCTCCGGTTCCGCCGCCGCCCCCGCCGCCCCCGGCCCCGGTTGCCGAGCCGGCTCCGCCGCCCCCGCCGCCCCCGGCTCCGGAAGCCAAGGTCTGCACGCCTGGCCCGTACATCGTGTTCTTCGACTGGAACAAGTCGGACGTCACGCCGGAAGCAGCGAGCATCCTGGACAATGCGATCAGCAACTACGCCGATTGCAGCAACACCCAGGTCGTTCTGGCCGGCCACGCCGACCGTTCGGGCTCGGCAAGCTACAACGTGGGTCTGTCGCAGCGTCGCGCGGACTCGGTGAAGGCCTACATGACCGGCAAGGGTATCCCGACCGGCGTGATCACCACGGAAGCGTTCGGCGAGAGCCGCCCGCGCGTCCAGACCGCCGACGGCGTTCGCGAACTGCAGAACCGTCGTGTGGAAATCACCTACGGTCCGGGTTCGGGTCAGTAAGACCTGCCCGCCCGCAAGGGATGGAAAAGAGGGGAGACCGGGCAACCGGTCTCCCTTTCTTTTTGGGTAGTTGGCGGCGCATCTCGTATCCGGCGCCGCGGGGCCGCGTCGTATCCGCGCAATGCCGGGATGCGCGCTGCTTCCGTCGTCCCCGACGACCGTGACGTTGCCGCGATCCTCGCGGGCTGGCCTATGGGGCCGCTGCGACTATGATTGGCTGTCGCCTATCTGGCGGTGTTCGAAGCGCATCGCGCCGTAGATTGGGGCACGGCACTGCTAAAGCATGCCGAGCGGATTGCCCGCGCAGAAGCTCGTGTCGCCTTCTGGGCGTACGCCTTCGCCTTCCAGTCGCGCGGCATTCACGAGAAGCTCGGCGTCCCCCTTTTCGGGAAGATCGAGAATCTTCTTCCCGGGAGACCCGCGCCTCTCCCTCCACGAACGATGGGCATTGTCGCGATCAGCCCTCGGCGAGCGCGCCCGCCAGCCAGTCCGGGATGCGTGCGTCGCCCAGTGCCTCGACCCGCCGCAGTTCCACCATGCAGCCCAGATCTGGATAGGTCGCCCGCGTACGATCGCCCGACGCGCCCAGCGGTGCCACGACCAGCCGACGGTTCACCTTCGCGCGATAGTGCATCCTCGCGGTGTTCTCCTGGCCGACATAGCAGCCCTTGGTAAAGCTCACCCCGTTGAGTTCCTGCGCGTTACATTCGAGCCAAAGCGTCTTGTCGCTGCCCAACTCGTCTGCGCCCTCGGTCACGCCCAGCGACAGCCGGTGCGCGCGCCATGGGCCTGCGGCGCTGCCGCCCTCCGCCGTACCCAGCCAGCGATAGCCAAGGGCCGCGAGGCGCGGATCGGTGGCCGCGCCGTCGTGCGCCGTGCGCGACCAGTGCACCGCGCCATCGATCGCCTCGATCGTGATCGCGCGGCGCAGCCGATAGAGGGTGAGCCGACGCGCGAGCGCCTCGCGCGCCGCTGCCTCGCAATCGATCAGGATCGCGTCGCCGTCCGACCACAGCAGGAAATCGAACAGCGCCTTGCCCTGCGGCGTCAGCAGGCCCGCCCATTGCGGCGCCCCCGCGGCGACCGCGGCGAGATCCTGCGTCAGCAGGCCCTGCAGGAAGCCGCGAACATCGTTGCCGGAGAGGCGCAGCAGCGCGCGATCGTCGAGCCAGGTGCTGGTATCGTCCATGCCGAACAGGTAGGACGCGGCCAACGCTCACGAAAGAGGCAAAGCCATGGCGAATGTCGAACTCAAGCTGCGCGGCGGTCGCGTGCATCTTCCCAGCGGCCCCGCGAACGTGGATGTCGGCGTGTCCGGCGGCAAGATCGTCGCGATCGGGGATGTCGGCGACGCGGGCGAGACAATCGACTGCACCGGGCTGGACGTGCTGCCGGGCGTGATCGACAGCCAGGTCCATTTCCGCGAGCCGGGGCTCGAATATAAGGAGGACCTGGAAAGCGGCAGCCGATCGGCGGTGCTCGGCGGCGTGACCGCCGTGTTCGAGATGCCGAACACCAAGCCGAATACCGACAGCGAGGCGGCGGTGGCGGACAAGCTGCAGCGCGCCCATCACCGCATGTGGTGCGATCATGCCTTCTATGTCGGGGCGACCAACAACAATGCCGAACATCTCGCCGAGCTGGAGCGGCTGCCGGGCACGGCGGGGGTGAAGATCTTCATGGGCGCCTCGACCGGCGACCTGCTGGTGTCGTTCGATGCCAATCTCGCGCGCGTGCTCGCCTCGGGCCATCGCCGCGTCGCGATCCATGCGGAGGACGAGTTCCGCATGCAGGAACGCCTGGGCGAGCGCGTGGCCGGCGATCCGTCCTCGCACCCGGTGTGGCGCGACGACGAGAGCGCGATCCTCGCCACCCGCCGCATCCTCGGGCTGGCACGCGCGGCACGACGGCGGATCCACGTCCTCCACGTCACCACCCCCGCCGAGCTGGAGCTGCTCGGGCAGAACAAGGACATCGCGACCTGCGAGGTGACGCCGCAGCATCTGACGCTGGCGGGGGAGGACGCCTATCCGCGCATCGGCACCTTCGCGCAGATGAACCCGCCGATCCGTTCGGGCGCGCACCGCGACGGGCTGTGGCACTGGCTGCGCCAGGGCGTGCCGGACGTGCTCGGCTCGGACCATGCGCCGCATACGCTGGAGGAAAAGGCCAAGACCTATCCGGACAGCCCCAGCGGCATGCCCGGCGTACAGACGCTGCTGCCGTTGATGCTCAACCATGTCGCGGAAGGCCGGCTGACGCTCCAGCGGCTGATCGACCTGACCAGCGCGGGCCCGCAGCGCATCTTCGGGCTGGTCGGCAAGGGGCGGATCGTGCCGGGCTATGATGCCGACTTCACCGTCGTCGACCTCAAGGCGCGCTGGACGGTGGACGAGGCGTGGCTGGCATCGCGTTGCGGCTGGTCGCCCTTCACCGGCATGGAACTGACCGGCCGCCCGGTCGGCACGATCATCCGCGGGCACCGCGTGATGTGGGAAGCGCAGCTCGCCGAGCAGGCGATCGGCGAGCCGGTGAAGTTCGAAGCCGTCGAGTTCGGCTGAGGCGGCGGGGCGGGGCTGCCGCGGCGGTCCCGCCCGCTGGCTCAGAAGGGCAGCCAGCGCTGCTTTTCACTGAACTTCATATAGCCGGCGTTCACGCCGAGCCGCCAGCCGACGCCCAGCCGCACCGGGATCAGCACCACATCGCCGCGGCGCAGATAGGATGCCGAGAAGCCGCCGACGAAATAGGCATGCCCCTCGCCCTGGGGGAAGCGCTTGTAGAGCTCCTGGCTGTCGTAGAGGTTATAGACCAGCACGAAGACCTTGTTGGCATCGCCGCCCAGATCGAAGCCGATCGACGGGCCGGTCCAGTAGACCGGGCGCTGCCCCTCCACCTTGTGGAACATCTCGCCCTTGCCATAGCGCAGGCCGACGCCGATCGCGCCCGAGGCTTCGCTGCCGGCGATATAGGCGTTGGGCTTGCCCTGATCCTTCAGAATGTCCTCGAGCAGCTTGGCGAGCCCCGAGGCGCCCTTGCCGAACACGCCTTCGGCGGCGGCGAGCAGATCGTCCTTCTCGAACGTGTCGGTCGCCGCCTGGCGCGCGGTGGTCGCGCTCGGATCGGCGGCGGCGGGGCTGCTCGGCGGGGCCTGGACCGGCGGCGGGGTGTCCGCAGGCGGGGGTGCATTGTCGGCGGGGGGATAGGATTGCTGCTGCTGCGGCTGCGGCGCGGGCGGGGTGGTCTGGCGAGGCGGCGGGTTCTTGAGGTCCGAATCGATCGCGGTGTTCGGGTCGATGGTCGTCATCTGCGCGGCGGCCGGCATGCTGCCAAGCCCGGCAACAGCGACTGCAAGAAGCATGAACCAACCCGATCGCATCATCCACTCTACCCCAAACCCGGTGTTTTTCGGCCGCTATCCTAGGCGCGCGGGGCTGTCGCGGCAATGAATGGGCGCCTGATCGACTCGATTTCACGATCGGGCGGTTATCCCCGTTGATTGCCGGCGCACTGCTCGTTATAGGGCTCGTCCTCGGCGCTTCCGGAGACGTGGGTGAGTGGCTGAAACCAGCGGTTTGCTAAACCGCCGTACGGGGATTACTCGTACCGAGGGTTCGAATCCCTCCGTCTCCGCCACCGCGCTCAACCGAGCAGCAGGCGCGTGCCCAGGGCCGCGATCAGCGCCGGCACCATCGTTACCGCACCGACCTTCAGAAACCGCCAGAAGCCGACATCCTCGCCCTCGCGGCGGATCGCCTGCAGCCACAGGATCGTTGCCAGGCTGCCCGTGATCGACAAATTGGGTCCGAGGTCGACGCCGATCAGCAGCGCGTCGACGATCAGCCGGGGCGGGTGCGCCTGCGCCACCGCTTCGCTGGCGATCAGCCCGGCGGGCAGATTGTTCATCAGGTTGGACGCGAAGGCGAGCAGCGTGCCCGATGCCGCGCCGCCGGCGACAGGCGTGCCGGCGGCGGATCGCAGGCTGCCTGCCACCATGGCGATCACGCCGGTGCGGTCTAGCGCCTCGACCAGCACGAACAGTCCGGCGACAAGCGGCAGCACGCTCCAGGACACCGACCGGGCAAGCGCAAGCGGAGAGCGACGCGCCAGGCCGCAGACGACGAGCGTCGTCGCCAGTCCGGCGAGGCAGGTGGGGAGGCCCAACGGCTGGTCCAGCGCCGACATGCCGAGCAGCAGCAGCGCCGTCGCCGCGATTCCGGCCAGCGCCGCCTTGCCGCCGCCCGACAGCGGTTCGCGCTCCACGACGTGCTCGCAACGGCCCGACAGCCGTTCACGCTCCGCCCAGCGCAGCATCGCGAACGTCACCACGATCGCCGCGATCGACGGGAGCGCGAACGAGCCGAACCATTGGCCGAGCGGCGGCATGGTGCCGCCATACAGCACCAGGTTCGCGGGGTTGGAGATCGGCAGCACGAAGCTCGCCGCGTTGGCGATCAGCGCGCAGGCGAACAGCATCGGCAGCGGATCGGCCTTGGCCTTGCGCGCGGCGGCATAGACCGCGGGGGTCAGCACCACCGCGGTCGCGTCGTTGGAGAGGAAGGTCGTGGTGACGATGCCGGTCATATAGACCAGCGCGAACAGCCTGGCGGTCGAACCCCGGGCATGGGCAGCGGCGGTGGCGGCGACCCAGTCGAACAGGCCCTGCTCGCGCGCGGTCTCGCTCAGCAGCATCATGCCGATCAGGAACAGATAGACGTCGACGCCCTTGCCCACCGCCGACCCGGCCGCGCCCGGCGGCATCAGCCCCAGCACCAGAAGCAGCACCGCCCCCGCGACCGCCCAGATCGCCTCGGGCCAGCGAAAGGGGCGGGCGATCACGCCGGCAGTCGCGGCCGTGCAGATGCCCCAGGTGGCGAGCGTCGCGGCGGTCATGCGGTCTCGGCGGGGCGCGCGCCGTCACAGGCCGGGCGAAGGATGGCGGCGAAGCCGATCCACAGCGCGAGGCTGACCAGTGCGAAACTGCCGAGGATATAGAAGGCCAGCCGATAGCCGATCGCCTGCGCCAGCCAGCCGCCGATCGCGGGGCTCAGCGAGGCGCCCACGCCCTGCACCGTCATCACCGCACCCTGTCCCACATTCACCCGTCCCGTGCCATTGAGCATGCACGCGACCAGCCCCGGTACCGCCACGCTCTGCAGCCCCGCGCCGACGCCGTCCAGCGCCTGGACCGGCCATACGCCCCAATGCTCGATGAAGCTGCCCGCGAGCAATCCCCGCAGCGGCAGCGACGCGAAGGAAATGAGCAGCACCAGCCAGTATCCGCGTCCGGCGGCCATGCGCATCGCGAGCAGCGAGGCGAGGATCATCACCGCCTGCGCCACCACCACCGTCGTCGCGGTGAACAGTGCCGCATCGCCCTTGCCGGCGCCCACCACCGCCAGGCCATAAAGCGGCAGCATCGCGCCGTTGCCGAGATGGAAGCAGGCGAGCGCGGCGGCGAGGATGAGCAGCGGCTTGGTCTGCAAGAGCGCCGCGAAACCCTCGGCCTGGCCGCCGCCCTGGTCTTCGCTGCCCTCCTTCGCCTCCAGCCCGCGAGCGGCGGCATGGTCGATCGCGCGTTCGGGGATGAGGAGCACGCAGGTGATCGCCAGCACGCCGAACACCGCGGCAAGATAGAAGATCGCCGGCATCCCGAACTTCCAGCCGAGCCACCCCGAAAGCCCCGCGCCGATCATGTTGCCGGCGTGATTCCACGCCTGGTTGCGGCCGTTCTGCGCGTTGAACCCGCGCTGGCGGACGATGCCCAGCGTCATCCCCGCCACCGCCGGACCGATCGCGGCGCCCGCGATCGCGGTGGCGACCTGGCTTACCGTCACCACCCAGCCCGCCTGCGAGAGCAGGATCAGGAACGAGGCGAGCACCGTGCAGATGCCGGTGACGATCACCACCAGGCGCTTCTTCTCGGTATGATCGATGAAGGCGCCGGCGGGGACGGTCATCACCATGCCCGCGACGCCGCCGGCGGTCATGACCGTGCCGATCGGCCCGGCGGTCCAGCCGCGCTGCTGGAGAAACACGCCGAGGAACGGGCCGATGCCAGCCTGCATGTCGGCCATGAAGAAGTTGAGTGCCTGCAGTGCGCGGGTGGCACGCCGCCGGTCGTCGCTCTGCCCGGTGGAGGGAACCCGTGCCGTTGCCGTTGCCATCGCCCGTGCCTTCCCAAGATCGTTCGGCCCCAACCGTGCAAAGGTTTGAAATATCCGACGCGCGGATAATTTAGGTTAGCGCGTTCGATCTGCACCGAGTAATAGACGCGACCAGGGGCGGGGGTTCGCTGGATTTCCCGCCCGGGCTGTCGGCAACGGGTGCCGTGGCGGTTGCGCCGCGCGCGCCCAGCGCCTACGTCCCGCCACGACTGTTACCGCTAACTTCACGACTGATATCGGAGAGATCTCGCCATGGCGCTGACCGGAGAATTGTTCATCGCATCGAAGCGCGTTGCCCGCGACGCCGGCTTCCGCGCCGTTGCCGCCGCCACCGGCAGCGAGATCGAGCCCAGCTTCAGCACCGCGACGCTGGAAGACGTCGATGCCGCCTGCGCCGCTGCCGAGGCCGCGTTCCTGCCCTATTCCAGCCTGCCGCGCGAGGAGCGCGCCAAGTTCCTCGAAGCGATCGCCGAGGAGATCGAGGCGCTGGGCGACGAACTGATCGAGCGCGCGATGCAGGAAAGCGGCTTGCCCCAGGCCCGTCTGCAGGGCGAGCGCGGCCGCACCGCCGGCCAGCTGCGGCTGTTCGCCAAGGAACTGCGCCTGGGTGACTATCTGCGCGTCCGCATCGACCATGCGATCCCCGATCGCGCGCCGCTGCCCAAGCCGGACCTGCGCCTGCGCATGGTGCCGCTCGGCCCCGTCGCGGTGTTCGGCGCGTCGAACTTCCCGCTCGCCTTCTCGACCGCGGGCGGTGACACCGCCTCGGCGCTCGCCGCCGGTTGCCCGGTGGTGGTGAAGGGCCATCCGGCGCATCCGGGCACGGCCGAGCTGGTCGCAACCGCAATCGCGCGCGCGGTGGAAAAGACCGGCATGCCCGCCGGCGTGTTCTCGATGGTCGCCGGTACCGCCAACGAGCTTGGCGAGGCGCTGGTCCGCGATCCGCGCATCACCGCGGTGGGCTTCACCGGCTCGCGCGGCGGTGGCCTGGCGCTGGTCCGCATCGCGCAGAGCCGCCCGGTGCCGATCCCCGTCTATGCCGAGATGAGCAGCATCAACCCCGTTTTCCTGCTGCCGGCGGCGCTGGAAGCCCGCGCCGAGGCGCTGGGCAAGGGCTATGTCGCCTCGGTGACGATGGGCGCGGGCCAGTTCTGCACCAATCCGGGTCTCGTGCTCGCGCTGGAAGGCCCGGCGCTCGAGCGCTTCCTGGCGGCGGCGAGCGAAGCGATGCTCGGCGCGCCGGCGCAGGTGATGCTCACCCCGAACATCCACAAGGCCTATGAGAGCGGCGTGGCCAAGCTCGCCGGTGTGTCGACCGTGCAGCAGCTTGCGCAGGGCGTCGAAGCGCAGGGTCCGACCTGCGGTCGCGCCGCACTGTTCACGATGCAGGGTGCGGACTTCGTTGCCGACCCCAGCCATGCCGAGGAGATCTTCGGCGCGACCTCGCTGCTGGTGCGCTGCGCCAGCGTCGAGGAGCTGAAGCAGGTGGTGTCGCTGATCGAAGGCCAGCTGACCACGACGCTGCACATGGACGACGCCGATGTCGCCATCGCGCAGGAGCTGCTGCCGTCGCTGGAGCGCCTGGCCGGCCGCATCCTCGCCAATGGCTGGCCGACCGGCGTGGAAGTGACCGACGCGATGGTTCATGGCGGCCCGTTCCCCTCGACCTCGGACGGCCGCAGCACCTCGGTGGGCACGCTGGCGATCGACCGCTATCTGCGCCCGGTATCGTACCAGGACTTGCCGGAAGCGCTGCTTCCCGCGGACCTGCGCGACGGTGCTGGCGTGCCGGCGCGGGTGGACGGCAAGCCGACGGTTTGAGGGCTTTTCTCTAAATCCCCCTCCCGCAAGCGGGAGGGGGACGCGGGCACTGAAGGCGCATCGCTCAACTTATGGTCTGCGCCTTTTTGAAGGCTTGCAGGATTCGCCGCTCGCGCGGCTCGTCCGCGACGTGAAGAAGCACCGTTTCGCTTAAAGAAACATCCGGGTGGGAGGCGGACTGACCAGCAAACCAGAGCGCCTCCGATAGCGACTCCTTGTCGTGCCACGTCGTCATGATGAAGCGCTCGTCGGGAATTTCGCCATAGTCGAACGTCTCAAGGTTGGCCCAGTCGACGCTATCGTGCCACGCCTCGCAATCCGTTCCCCACGCGATGAAGTACAGACATCCGCTTGCTGCCAGCCAAGTAGCGATGCTGTTCCGCCATTCGGGAGCGACCCCCCGGTCCGCGAGCAGTACAGCTCGGAACGGATCAGCCGGTAGGACGGGCAGAGCATGCGCAGGCGAGAGGTGCTGATACTTAACCAGCATCAGAAATCTGGCCGCTATTCACTTTCGCCGGGCGCGCAGCGAATTTGGCTTCCACAGCCTCGTTGCTCGCGCCCTCACTACGCCGAATGGACTCGCGCGCCAGCTCGACCTTCCGCGTCAGGAAGGTCCGATAGCCATCGGGGCTGTCCTCAGAACTTCGCCTCGCCATAGACCCGCGTGATATCGCCCTGCCAGTCGCCATGATAGCGATCGAGCAGCACCTGCGCCGGCACCTTGCCGGTGCGCACGATCTCGCGCAGCGGGTCGAGGAAGCCGGACTCGTTGTCGCCCGAGCCGTTCAGCCGGGCGCGCGCCTTGAGCCCCGCGCCGGCGATGTCGAGCACCTCGCCGGCAATGTCCGCCAGCTTTCCCCCACCGGGCAACGGCGCGTCGAGCGCAAGCTTCGGCACCGCGCTGCGCAGCGCCTCGCGGCCCTCCATCGACCAGCCCTTGACCAGATCCCACGCGGCATCGAGCGCGCCTGAATCGTAGAGCAGGCCCACCCACAGCGCCGGCAGCGCGCAGATCCGGCCCCAGCGGCCGCCATCGGCGCCGCGCATCTCGAGGAACTGCTTCATCCGCACTTCGGGGAAGGCGGTGGAGAGATGGTCGGCCCAGTCGTCCATCGTCGGCAGCTCGCCGGGCAGGACCGACAGCTTGCCCTTCAGGAAGTCGCGGAAGCTGAGGCCTGCCGCGTCGATATATTTGCCGTCGCGGTAGACGAAGTACATCGGCACATCGAGCGCATAGTCGGCGTAGCGCTCGTATCCGAAGCCGTCCTCGAACACGAAGGGCAGCATGCCGGTGCGCGCCGGATCGGTGTCCGACCAGATGTGGCTGCGATAGGAGAGATAGCCGTTGGGCTTGCCTTCGGTGAAGGGCGAGTTGGCGAACAGGGCGGTCGCCAGCGGCTGGAGCGCCAGGCCGACGCGGAACTTCTTCGCCATGTCGGCTTCGCTGGCATAGTCGAGGTTCACCTGGATGGTGCAGGTGCGCAGCATCATGTCGAGGCCCATGCTGCCCACGCGCGGCATGTGGCGCAGCATGATTGCGTAGCGGCCCTTGGGCATGATCGGCAGCTCGGCGCGGGTCTTGTCCGGCCACATGCCCATGCCGAGGAAGCCGATGCCCAGCCGGTCGCCCACGGCCTTGACCTGCTTCAAATGGCGGCCGGTTTCGGCGCAGGTGTCGTGCAGGTTTTCGAGCGGTGCGCCGGAGAGCTCGAACTGGCCGGCGGGCTCCAGGCTGATCGCGCCATCGGGGCCGGAGAGCGCGATGATGGTCTCGCCCTCGTAGACCGGCTTCCAGCCGAATTCGGTGAGGCCGATCAGCAGCGCATGGATGCCGCCGCGCTCTTCATAACTGGGCGCGCGGTGGCTGCCGTCCATCCAGTAGACGAACTTCTCATGCTCGGTGCCGATGCGCCAGCGCTCCGCCGGCTTTTCGCCCTTGGCGAAATATTCCACCAGCTGGGCGCGATCCTCGATGACCGCCGCGGTCTTGGTCGAAACGGTCTTGGTGCTCATTTTCGCGCCCTTAGCGATGCCGGCGAAACGACGCCAGCGGATTTTTGTACCGTTCGGTTACCAGTCGCCAGCGGCCCCCATCCACAGGCTCACGGCCGCCGCCGCCGCGGTCTCCGCCCGCAGGATGCGGGGGCCGAGCGCGATGCCGATGGCTTGCGGAACGGCGCGGATCGATTCGCGTTCCTCGGCGTCGAATCCGCCCTCGGGGCCGACCAGGATCGCGGCTGGGCCGGGATGGGCGCGCATTGCTTCCAGCGCGGGCACGCCGCCGGTTTCGTCGGCGAAGAACAGCGTGCGGTCCGCCGGCCAGTCGCGGAGCAGGGCGGGGAGCTTCACCGGCTCCGTCAGTTCGGGCAGCGCGGTGCGGCCGCATTGCTCGGCCGCCTCGATCATATGGGCGCGCAGGCGATCCAGGTTGAGCCGGTCGATCACCGTGCGGCGGGTGAGCACGGGCAACAGCCGCGCCACGCCCAGCTCGCACGCCTTTTCCGCGACCCAGTCGATCCGCCCCTTCTTGATCGGGGCGGCGCACAGCCACAGGTCGGGGACCGCTTCGTGGGGGCGGAGCTGCTCGGTAATCTCCAGCGTCAGATCGCGCTTGCCGACATCGCGGGCGATGCCGAGCCATTCGCCATGCACGCCGTCGAACAGCTTCACCGCCTCGCCCGGCTTCAGCCGCATCACCGATCCGAGATAATGTGCCTGGGGTCCGTCGATCCGGCGCAGGCCAGGGGCCAGCGGGCCTTCGACGAACAGGCGAGGGGCGGATTGCGGCGGCCAGGCGGGCGTTGCGGGCATGGGCGACGCTGTAGCCGTACGGCGACGGGTTCGTCCATCCGCGTGATCCCCCCATCCTCGCGTACAATGGCGGGGAGCCTATCGCCGGCTCTAGCATTTGTGCAGCGCGGCACGTCCGCCGCGTCCAGCCGAGGATTGCATCCCATGCGCCTGCCGCTCCTGCACCCCGATCAGCTCAGCGATGCCCAGAAGCCGCTCTATGACGACATGAAGCGCGGCATCTCGTCCAACTTCAACGCCTTCGTCGCGGTGGGCGAGGATGGCAGCCTGATGGGCCCGTGGAACCCCTGGCTGCACGAGCCGCGGATCGGCGGTGCGATCTGGGAGCTGACCAAGGCGATGTCGATGGAAGCGACGCTGCCCGATCCGGCGCGGCAGATCGCGATCCTCGTCACCGGCGCGCATTTCGATGCGGCCTACGAAATCTACGCGCATGTCGCCGTGGCCGAGCAGGAGAAGATGTCGCCCGCGCGCATCTCCGCGATCTGCGCGGGGCTCAAGCCTGCCGATCTGAACGCGCAGGAAAACGTCGCGTTCGACGTCGCCTATGCGCTGGTCAAGGGCGGCGTGCTGCCCGAGCCGTGCTATGCCCTCGCGGTCGATACCTTCGGCCAGCACGGCGCGAACGAGCTGATCTATCTGGTCGGGCTGTACAGCCTGGTCTCGGTGACGCTGAACGGCTTCAACGTGCCGGTGCCCGAGCGCGAATGAGCGCCGCGGGCGTCAGCCCCCGTAGCCGCCGCCCATCTGGCCGCCCATGCCGCCACCGGCGCCGCGGGGACCACCCCCGCCGCGGCGACCGCCGCCGTCCGCCGGCCCGCCGCCGCGGCCGCCGCGCCGCTTCATCGGGCCGGTACGGAGTTCGGGCAGCTCCGCCTTGGTGATCTTGCCGTCATGGTTGGTGTCGAGCAGGTCGAAGCGGCGCTTGGCGGCACCCATGAACTCGATCGGCGTCACGCCGCCATTGAGGCTGGAGTCCGCCGCGGTCACCGGCTCGGGGCTGCCCAGATAGTTGAAGCGGGCAAGGCCGCTCATCACGCGGGTCGAGCCGATCTCGGCGGCCTTCACCTGGCCGTCGTCGCCCATCGTCGGCCCGCCGCTCTCGAAGCCGCCGCCGCGCGCCTCGGGCGCCAGGACGGTCTCGTAATATTCGATGTCGGCGGGGTCGATCTCACCGTCGCCCTTGCGATCGAGGATCTTGAACCAGCGCATCGCATCGTCGCGGAACTCGTCGAGCGTCAGCGCACCGTCGTGATTGGCATCGGCGCCGTCGAACCAGGCATCGGCGGGCGCCTTTCCATCCGGCGTACCGCGAAACGGCTCGCCCATCGGGCTGACGAACAGGCCGCGCGGACGCGGGCCGCCGGGCCCTCCCGGGCCGCCGGGGCCGCCCGGCGGCGGGCCGTCCTGCGCCTGCGCACCGCTTGCCAGCACCAGCAATAGCCCGGCGATCCCCAGCATCCGCATAATCTTGCCCTCCACCCGAAATCCGATTCGTCGCGCTAGCTAGCGATTGTCGCAGAAATATGCCGAAAAATTTCGGCTTGGGGGCAGGGCTGCGCTTGTGGCAGCAGGCGGGGCATGACCGGCGCCACTCCCATCGTACCCGATACCGAACATCGCGGCCTGCTCGGGCTGCTGCCGCGCAGCTGGCGACCCTATGCGTTGCTCGCGCGGTTCGACCGGCCGATCGGCTGGTGGCTGCTGTTCCTTCCCTGCGCCTGGGGGGCGCTGCTCTCGGGCATGCCCGAGGGCGCCTGGTGGCGGATCGCCGCGATGCTGCTCGGCGCGATCGCGATGCGCGGCGCAGGCTGCGTCTATAACGACATCGTCGATCGCGACCTCGACGCGCAGGTCGAACGCACCCGCAGCCGGCCGCTGCCCAGCGGCGCGGTCTCGGTGCGCGCGGCCTGGACCTGGCTCGGCGTGCTGCTGGCGATCGGCCTCGCGGTGTGGCTCGCCATGCCGCTGCCCGCCAAGCTCTGGTCGCTGGCGACGCTGCCGGTGGTCGCCGCCTATCCTTTCATGAAGCGCATCACCTGGTGGCCGCAGGCCTTCCTCGGCATCGTCTTCGGCTCCGGCGCGGTGGTGGGGTTCGTCGCGGGCGATCCGAACGCCGTCTTTGCGAGCCGGTTCGGGGCACAGTGGTGGCTCTATGCGGGCACCATTTTATGGGTGATCGGCTACGATACGATCTACGCGCTGCAGGACGTGGAGGACGACGCGATCGTCGGCGTCCGCTCCTCGGCGCGGCGAATGGGCGCGCATGTCCGCGGCGGTGTGGGGCTGCTCTACCTCCTCGCGCTCGTCCTCTGGGGCACGGCGCTGTGGACGGTGCGTCCCGATCCGCTGGCGCTGCTCGCGCTGCTGCCGGTGACGGTGCATCTCATCTGGCAGCTGGCCACGCTCAAGCCCGCCGACGGTGCCAACGCGCTGCGCCGCTTCCGCGCCAATCGCGACGCGGGGTTCCTGATGCTGGCGGCCTGTGCGGTCGTGGGGCTTTCCGGACTTTGATTTTGTGCCCCCGCGCTCTTAAGTCGCGGGGATGCTGAACAACGATCAGGCCCTGGAGCGCGCCGCCGATGCGGTGGCGCGTGCCCGCCGCGCCGGGGCCGACGCCGCCGATGCCGTCTTCTCCGCCGACCGCTCGCTCTCCGTATCGGTGCGCATGGGGGCGCTGGAGGATGTCGAGCGCTCCGAGGCGGAGGAGCTGGACCTGCGTGTATTCGTCGGCAAGCGGTCGGCGAGCGTCTCGACCAGCGACCTCAGCAGCGATGCGATCGCGACGTTGGTCGAGCGGGCGATCGCGATGGCCCGCGAGGCGCCCGAGGATCCCTGGGCGGGCCTGGCGCCTGAGGACCGGCTGATGCGCGGCACCCCGCCGCACCTGGATCTCGACGACGGCGCCGAGGTGGAGCCTGCCGCACTCAAAGCGCGCGCCCTCGCCGCTGAGGAGGCCGCGCGCGCCGTGCCGGGCGTCACCAACAGCGAAGGTGCGGGCGCCGGCGCCAGCCGGGTGCAGCTTGCGCTCGCGACGAGCCACGGCTTTGCCGGCGCCTATGCGCAATCGAGCCACGGCATTTCGGCCAGCGTGCTGGCCGGCGGCGACGGCGCGATGGAGCGCGATCATGCGCACCATTCCGCCCGCCATGCGGCGATGCTCGATTCGCCCGAGGCGATCGGCCGGCTCGCGGGCGAACGCGCGGTGGCGCGGCGCAATCCCCGCAAGATTGCGAGCGGCGCGATGCCGGTGGTGTTCGATCGCCGCGTCTCCTCGGGCCTGCTCGGCCATCTGATGGGCGCGATTTCGGGCGCAGCGATCACCCGCAAGACCAGTTTCCTGCTCGACGCGCTGGGAACGCACGTCTTCGCGCCGGGCGTGACGATCTGGGACGATCCGCACCGCCCGCGCGGCATCCGCTCGCGCGCCTTCGACGGCGAGGGGCTGCCGGTCAGCCGCATGCAGATCGTGCGCGAGGGGCTGCTGGAAACCTGGCTGCTCGAAAGCGCCGCCGCCCGCCAGCTTGGCCTCGAGCCGACCGGCCATGCCACCCGCGGCGGTGGCGGGGCACCGGGCGTCTCGCCCAGCAATCTGTATATGGAAGCCGGCCATGTGCCGGTCGAGACGATGATCGGCGAGATCGACCATGGCCTCTACGTGTTCGAGCTGATCGGCCAGGGCGTCAACGGCGTCACCGGCGACTATAGCCGGGGTGCGGCGGGCTTCCTGATCGAGAAGGGCGAACTTACCGTTCCCGTCTCCGAAGTGACGATCGCGAGCAACCTCAAGGAGATGTTCCGCGCGATCACGCCCGCGAACGACCTCGAGTTCCGCTATGGCATCAACGCGCCGACGCTGCGCATCGACGGGATGACCATCGCCGGTGCCTGAACTCGCCGCCGCCGTCGCTGCCATCGCCGCCGAAGCGGGGCGCCATGCGATGGCGCGCTGGCAGAGCGACTTCGCGCGCTGGGAAAAGGCGCCGGGCAACCCGGTGTGCGCGGTGGACCTGGAGGTGGACGCGCTGCTCCGCGCGCGGCTGGGGGCGCTGCTGCCCGATGCCGGCTGGCTTTCGGAAGAGACCGTGGACAATGCCGATCGGCTTTCGCTCTCCCGGCTCTGGGTGGTCGATCCGATCGACGGAACCCGCGATTACCTTCGCGGGCGGCCCGGCTGGGCGGTCTCGATCGCGCTGGTGGAGAACGGCCAGCCGGTGATCGGCGTGCTGGATGCGCCCGCGCGGGGCGAAGTGTGGACGGCTGAGGTCGGGGCGGGCGCGTGGCGGAACGGCGTGGCGTTGCGCGCTGCCGACCGTGCCGACCTGCCTGGCGCGCGGGTGCCGGCGGACCAGCTCCCCAAGGTCGATCGCGATCTGGTGATGGTCCCCAAGCCCAATTCGATCGCGCTGCGCATCGCGATGGTCGCGGCGGGGGAGGCCGATCTCGTCGCGACGCTGCGCTGGGGGCATGAATGGGACATCGCCGCCGCGGTGCTGCTCGCCCGCGAGGCGGGGGCTGCGGTGACCGATGCGCTGGGCCAGCCGCTCGGCTTCAACACACCGGCGGGCGAGGCGTACGGCGTGCTGGCGACGACGCAGGGGATCCATCGGGCGGCGGTGGCGCGGCTGGCAGACCGGGTGGAGCCGGGGAAGCGGTAGAGTTGGGGCTGAAAGTAAATACCATGGTGCCCGGCAAGTGGCTTTACAGTGCGCCGAAGTCTCGCAGATACTAAAGCCTGCCAAACGACCATGCGTCGGCGGGGGAATGCGGAATGATCGGGCGGGTGCTTATGCTGCGCGGTGCGGTCTTGTTGCTGCCGGCAGCAACGGATCCTCCGCCCGGACTGAAGCCCTATTTTCATGGCGAGACTTTCGATCCGGGCGATTTTGGCTGGATGCGCGGCCGTTTCCCGGGCGCGACCACGGAACAGGTCAAGGCCTATGCGGATATCAATGCGTGGGTAAAGGCGTGCTTCGACGAAGGCAAGGCAAGCACCCGCAAGGAGCTTGCGGCGATGGGTGTCCAGCAGGCGGATCTGTCGGGGGTGCCGCCGCGGGACCTGCGGTGCGAGGCCGTCGCTACGGCGCAAAGTGCGGCGCGGCATGAAACGGTGACCTGGCCCGCGTTTCAGCATGATCTGGAAGAAGCCCACCCGGTGGCGGCCAGCTTTCTTCTTGCCCTGCGTCTTGCGGAAGAAACCTCGCGCCCGCGCGTCGAAGCATCGCTGGGAGAGCGCATCGTTGCACGGACGATCGGAGAGCAGATGCTGCGCAACGCGCTGGATTGGGGTTCGAGTGACATGGCCGATGCGCCACATCTCTCGGACGGCGCCTTGTATGTGCTGCAGGCCCATCTGGACATCGCGCTAAGCCAACGCGACCATGCGAATACCGAATGGCTGAAGGGCGAGGTCAAGAAGAACGGCTGGCCGACGATTGCCAGCGCGGGTACTACAGGCTCGATGATGGCCTGGCTGCTCGTGCAGCATGCCGATGCCGACCCCGCCTTTCAGTATCGCGCGCTGCGTCTCATGACGCCGCTGGCCGAAAAGGGCGAGGTGAACCGGCGCAACTACGCCTATCTGTACGACCGGGTCATGCTGAAGATCGCCGGCAAGCAGCGCTATGCGACGCAGATGACGTGCAAGGGCGGCAAGCGCGTGCCGCAGCCGCTGGAGGACGAGGCCGGCATGCCAGCCTTGCGAGCGAAGGCCGGGCTGGAGCCGCTGGCGGACTATATCGAGAGCTTCGACGGCCGCAGCCCCTGCCCGAAGACGCCCTGAGCAGCCCGTCATCTTGCGGGAGGGGGATCGCGCAGTCCGCCTCGTGCCTTCGCCCGGACGGCATGCTAGGCGTGCCGCCATGTCGAAATCCCTTAGCACCAGCGGTGCCATCGATCTGGATGGCGTGACCTATGATTGGCGTCTGCAGCGCGAGCCCCATCTGTCGGACGACGAGGGCTGGAAGGGGATGACCATCGCGGTCGCCCAGCGCGACGCCAAGCGCGAGGCGTGGCTGGAGTTCCCGGCGCCCAAGCGCCTGCTCAAGGGGCTGCCGCGCGGGCGTCTCCAGCTGGACGATGCGACGATCACGCGCTGCGTCCGGTCGGCGCTCTCGGCCGGCTGGGATCCGCTGTCCCGGGGCAAGCCGGAGGTGTTCGTCGTCGACTCCGAGGGCAATTGAGCAGCGCCCGCGCGCGGGTGACGGCGGGCTAGCCCCGCTTCACCCGCGTGACATGCCCCATCTTGCGCCCCGGCCGGGCCTGGCCCTTGCCGTAGAGGTGGAGATGGGTGCCCGGCTCGGCGAGCAGCTCGGGCCAGCGGTCCGCTTCGTCGCCGATCAGGTTTTCCATTTCCACATGCGTGCCCGTGAGCGCGGTCGAGCCGAGCGGCAGGCCGCAGATCGCGCGGACATGGTTCTCGAACTGCGAGGTCTCGGCGCCCTCGATCGTCCAGTGGCCGCTATTGTGGACGCGCGGTGCCATCTCGTTGAACACCGGGCCGTCTTCGGTCGCGAAGAACTCGCAGGTCAGCACGCCGATATGGCCGAGCGCCTCGGCGACGCGGCCGGAGAGCGCCGCCGCCTCGGTCCAGTGGCGGGCGATTGCGGCCGGGGCGGGTAGGGTGGAGCGGGCGAGGATGCCGTCCTTGTGCTCGTTCCAGGGCGGCGGATAGCTGGCCAGCGTGCCGTCGAGCCCGCGCACCGTGATGATCGAGAATTCGTGGCTGAAGGTGACGAAGCCCTCGAGGATCGCCGGACGCTCACCGATCGCCGCCCAGGCAGCCTCGGCTTCGGAAGCATCGTGCAGGCGCACCTGGCCCTTGCCGTCATAGCCAAGCCGGAGCGTCTTCAGGATCGACGGCGCGCCGATGCGGGCGATCGCGGCATGCAGCTCGTCGCGGGTGGTGACCAGCGCCCAGGGCGCGGTGCGGCCGCCCAGATCGGCGACGAACGCCTTCTCGTTGGCGCGGTCCTGCGCGATCTCGAGGCTCTTGGCGCCGGGGCGGACGGGCACCTTGCTGGCGAGGTGCGCGACGGGGGCGAGCGCGACATTCTCGAACTCATAGGTGATCACGTCGGCGTGGGACGCGAGTTCGTCGAGCACGATATGGCTGTGATAATCGGCGCGGGTGAAGCTGGAGGCGGTCTGCGCGGCGATGCTTTCCTCGTCGGGGGCAAGGACATGGGTGCGATAGCCGAGATTGGCGGCCGCGACCGCGATCATCCGGCCGAGCTGGCCGCCGCCAAGAATGCCGATGGTCGAGCCGGGGGGCAGCACGCCGCTCATGCCGGTTCCTCCGCGACGCTTTCGGTCTGGGCGGTGCGCCAGGCGATCAGCCGCTCGGTGAGCGCTTCGTCGGCAGTGGCGAGGATCGCTGCGCCGAGCAGCGCGGCGTTCTTGGCGCCCGCCTTACCGATCGCCAGTGTGCCCACGGGGATGCCGCCGGGCATCTGGACGATCGAATAGAGGCTGTCCAACCCCTTCATCGTCTTGGATTCGACCGGTACGCCCAGCACCGGCAAATGCGTCATCGCCGCCGCCATGCCGGGGAGGTGCGCCGCACCGCCCGCGCCGGCGATGATCACCTTGAGCCCGCGGTCCGCCGCGCCGGTGGCATAGTCATAGAGCCGCTGCGGGGTGCGATGCGCCGAGACGACCTTGGTCTCGTGCGGCACGCCCAGTTCCCGAAGGATGTCGGCGGCGTGGCGCATCGTCTCCCAGTCGGAGGTGCTGCCCATGATGATGCCGATAAAAGGTGCGTCCGCCATTGCCTGCCCGACCGTGGAATGGAAGCGGGGTGTTAGTCAGACTAACCCATCAGGGCAATGGGCTAGGAATCAAGTTCGAGCAGTTCCTGGCGGACATGGATGGCCTGGAGCGACATCCGTACCTCGACCAGAAAATAGAGCAGTCCGGCGATCAGCAGCAGCATCGAGATGATGAAGGCCACCGCTACCCAGATGCCGACATGCAGATTGGCGAGCCGCGACACGAACATGATCGCGACGACGAAGCAGATGGCGAGCGCGCTGGCGGTACACAGGAAGATGGCGTTGTTGATCACCGAGATACGGCGATCGATGATCCGCAGCTCCCAGACGTGCCGGTCATGCTCCGGACCACTCGAGCGCGGGTGCAGCTCCTCGATAACGCGGGCGCGATCGATGATGCGCGCGAGCCGCCCGACCATCGTATTGAGAAAGGCGCCGATCCCGGCGAGCAGGAACACCGGCGCGATTGCGGCCTGAATCGTTTCCGAGACGGTGGAGAGATAAGGGCCTTCCATGCCCTGCGTTATGGAGGCGGGCAGGTGCCGCATGCAAGCAAACGCTGCACCGGATGGTAACGGCTGCTCGGCTAAGGCTGTCCGCATGACGCCGCCCGCCCCTTTGTCGCCGGACCGTCCTCGCGGCGGCAGGACGCACGGGGGCATGGCGCGCGCGGTCTGCCTGCCGGGTCTGCCGGCCGTGCTGGATGTCGTGGCCGAGCGCGCGCCGGAGCGCCACCGCTTCCTGCGGCGCGGCTGGTATGCGGCGGCGCTGGCCGCCTATGGTGGCACGGCGCAGACGCTGATCGTGGAAGAGGCGGGCGTTGCCGCCGCCGCGCTGCCGTTCGTTTGGCGGGGCCCGCGCTGGCTCGGCCTTGCCGAAGTACCGGGCTGCTACTGGCCGTTCCGCAGCCTGCCGGTGGCCGAAGGGGCCCCCGCCGCGCTCGCCGGGGTGCTGCTCGCCGCCCTTGCGCGCCATGTCCGCGCGCTGCGGATCGGACCGATCGCGACCGACGATCCGGCGCTCCTCTGGTTGATGGGAGCCGCGGTGGCGCAGGGCTGGACTTTGCTCGATCGCCATGTCGCACACAGCTTCCTGCTCCCCATGGCGGCACTGGCGGCGGAAGGCGACTGGCCGCGCGGCTCGACGCTGCGCAAGAACCGCTATTTCGAGAAGCAGCTGGCGTCGGAAGGCGCGATCGACTGGTGCTGGGATTCGCTGTGCTTCGACGACCTCGCCGCCATCGAGCGTCGCAGCTGGATCGCGCACCGGACCGACGGTCGCGACGCCAAGTTCACGGAGGACGGGCACGGCGCGTTCTGGCGTGCAGCGGCGTGCGACCCGGTGCTGGCGGCGATGTTTTCCGCAGCGGTGCTGCGCGTCGATGGCCGGCCGATGGCCTTTTCCTTCGATCTGGTGACGGGCACGCGCAGCTACGCGATCGCCAACAGCTACGACCCGCTGCTCGCGAAACACTCGCCCGGCCGGCTCCTCCAGTATCGCAACCTTGCCCGGGCAAGGGCGAGGGGCGTGCGGCTCGTCGACTGGGGTGCAGGCGACAGCGGCTACAAGCAGACGATGGGGGCGGTGCAGGGCCCGGCGCTGCGCGACTGGATCCTCGTACGGCCCGGGCTAGATGCGCTGGCGGCGCGGCTGGTGCGGACGCGCTGGCGCCGCAGCGGTCAGGCCGAAGGCGGCCAGGCCTGAGCGGCCAGGCGCTCACGCAGGGCGAGCACCAGGATCGCGGTCTTCATGTCGGCCAACGCCGCCATGCCCATCGCGCAGAAATCGTCGAGGCGCATCTCCACGACCTCGATATCCTCATGATCGTGCGCCAACCCGCCGCCCGCGCTCGTGCGATCGCCGAGGCGATAGGGCGCAAGATACAGGCTCAGCCGCTCGGTGGATACGGCCGGCATCGCGAAGAAGTGGCCGACGAGATCAATCGCGCCCAGCGTCAGCCCGCATTCCTCGACCGCCTCGCGCCGCGCCGTTGCCTCGGCCTCCTCGCCCGGATCGATGCGGCCGGCGAGCACCTCGTACAGCGGCGCCGCCTCGCCCCGCAGGATCAGCGGCGGGCGCGACTGGCGTACCAGCAGGATCGTGCCGCGCTCGGCATCATAGGGCAGCACCGCAACGGCGTCGCCATGATCCTCGATCTGGCGGGTGATGCGGCTGCCGTCCGGCGTGCGCAGCGTCGCCAGCAGCATCCGCCCCCAGCCCTGATAGACCGTCTCGACCTGCTCGATGCGGTGCCCGGCCTCAGACGCGGACATAGCGGAAATACCACACCTCGTGCCCCTGGCGGCGCGCCTTGCGCTCGTAGCGCGTCTCCGGCCAGTCGGCGGGACGGGTGAGGAAGTCCTGCGCGGTTTGTGCCTGCCAGACGAAATCCTTGCGCTGGCCCATCACCATCATCGCCCAGCGGCAATAGGTGGGATCGTCGGTGCCGAGGCGGAACTCGCTGCCGGGCTTGAGCTTGGCGGCGATCAGATCGAGCGGGCCATGGTTGACCATGCGCCGCTTGGCGTGGCGCGCCTTGGGCCAGGGATCGGGGTGGAGCAGATAGGCGCGGCTGAGGCTTGCATCCGGCAGCCGCTCGATCACCTCCAGCGCGTCGCCCATGTGCAGGCGGACATTGGCGAGTTCGCCGTCGCGGATATGGTTGAGCGCACCGACCACGCCGTTGAGGAACGGCTCGCAGCCGATAAAACCGTGGTCGGGGCGCATCGCGGCCTGGCCGGCAAGATGCTCGCCGCCGCCAAAGCCGATCTCGACTTCGAGCGGGCGATCGTCGCCGAACAGGGTCTGTGCGTCGAGCGGGCCGGCCTCGGGCACGCTTACCTGCGGCAGCAGCTCCTCGACGAGCGCGGACTGGCCCTGGCGGAGCTTGTGGCCCTGGCGGCGGCCGTAGAGACGACGGATGGTGGTGGGATCAGCCATGGGGCGCAGCGCATAGTCGGGCGGCCGCGTGCTGGCAAATTCTCCCGGCGAGATCAGGCGGCGAGGCGGGTCGGCCCGACCGGTGCACCCCAGCGACGCACCGGGCGGGTGTAGCGGCGGACGCGCGGCTGGCGGCGAAGCTCGCCTTCAAAATGGCGGATGCCAGCGGCAAAAGCGGCCTGCCGTTCGGCTTCTTCGGTGGGAGCCGGTGCGATCACGGCGACGCCCAGACCGCGGGCGAGGCGCAGCACGCCTTCGACCAGGCGGGCGCGGGCAGGCGCGGTGTTCAGGCGATGGGCGAGCGCCGGTGCCAGGCGGATCAGGCGCGGTGAGCAGTGGGCGAGCAGCCCCAGCGCAAGCGGACCGGCGGCAAAATCTCCCAAAGCGATCATCATGCCGCGATCGGTGCAGGCGGCGATCATTGCCGCGGCGGCATCCCGGTCCGTCGACTCGTCCGCGCTGACTTCGACGACGACGCGATCGAGCGGGAAACGGTGGCGGAGCGCGGCGCGAAACAGATGGGTCAGCAGGCGATCGGGCGCGCCGGCGTGGATCTGCACGGGCACGATCAGCAGCGTGCCATCCTCGGCCAGCCCGGCTTCGGCGGCGGCGGCGAAGGCATGTTCAAGGCGCAGTGCCTCCAGTTCGGTGCGAACTGCGCGCGGCAGGATGGCGTTTACGACGTGGAAGGCCTGCGCAGGGGCGTGAATGGCGGCGTGCCAGGCGAACGGTTCCGCGTTGCCCTGCGCCGTCAGCGGCTGCAGATCGATGCGAAGATTCATCGTGTTGGCCATGATCCGTGCTCCCTTACCCGATTCTTCCGAACCTGAAGATTGGGTAACCAAAGCCGTCGCGCCGGCCCATTCCGTGCGTCGCCGCAGCGGATTCGCCCCGATCGGGATTCTACGAAGCTTGTCTTCGCGACTCCCCCGATTCGGAGCGATTCGCAGGTCAGGCAGCGGCGGTGAGGCGGAGCGCCGGCGCGGGTAGCGCGCCGACCTGAGGCAGCGCGATCAGATCGCCCTGCATCAGCGTCACGTCCAGGGACCGCAACCGGTCATGCTCGGCGCGCGTGGAGACCCCTTCCGCGATCAGCCGGATGCGCCCTTTCTTCGCGATCTCCACCACCCGCTCAACGACGATTCGCTTGGCCCAGCTGCTGCACAGGCTGTGCACCAGCTCGGGCGCCAGCTTCAGCGTGTCCGGGGTGAAGGCGGAAACGAGATCCAGTCCCATGTCGCCGGCGCCGAAATCGTCGAACGCGATCAGGAAGCCCAGCTTGCGATAGGCCTTCATCAGGCCGAGCATCTGATCGCTTTCGAGATGATCGCGGTCGCTGAATTCGAAGACGAGTTCACGGGCGGGAAAGTTGAGGCGGCGGACAATCCGCAGCATCCGATCGGCATCCGCCTCGGGATCGGTGATGTAGCGCGGCATCACCTTGACGGCGAGCCGGGTGTGGCGCTCGGTAATGCCCAGCGCCATCGCCTGCTCGATCGCGGCGACCCGGCAGCGCAGGTCGAAGGTAGCGCGCTTGTCCTCCGGCAGCGTTTCGACCAGCGCTGCCGGGCTCTCGCCGTCAGGCCCGCGGAACGTCGCTTCATAGGCGGTAACGATGAGGGTGGTGGTGTTGACGACCGGTTGGAACGCCATCGCGAACCAGTCCCGGGGTATGGGTTCCTGGCGGGGAACGGGGACGATTTGGTCGAGCACGGGGCATCTCCAAGCTGCATCCCCCTGCCCGAACGCTAGGCGAGAAACCTTACCCGAGCATTGACGCTCCCGCCGGGGCAAGCCCCGATGGGGTCAGGCCGCGGCCGCGGGGCGCACGATGCGGGTGGGCGGCAGGACACCGGGCATGGGCGGTGCAACCAGCTGGCCCTGCACGTGGAAAATGCCCAGGCTGCGCAGCCGCTGCAGCACCGTTTCGCGCTCCACGCCGTCCGCGATCACGCGAATTCCGAGGTCGCGCAGCCGCGGTACCAGTTCCTCCAGCATCAGGCGGCGCGACCAGCTCGACTCGATGCCGTTCACCAGATCCGGGTCGAGCCGAACCATTGGCGGGCGATAGCGCACGCACGGCGTGTAGCCGACCGGATCGTGCCCGAGGCCGATAAAGGCGGTGGTGCTGCCCGCGCGGCGATGGCCCTCCACCAGATCGGCGAGATGCTGGCCGTGCAGGTCGGCGAAGCCGTGAATGCCGAAGATCAGGCGCTCGGGCACCAGACCGGTGCGGCGCCCCGCTTCGTTCGCGGCGGCAAGCGATGCCTGGGCGGACGCCGCGGCAGGCGAATAGATCGGAATCAGCAGGCGTGCCGGCGTCGAGCCGAGGCCCGCATCCATCGCGCGGTAGACGGCGGCAGCGGCGATGCGCCGGTCGAGTTCGGCGTGCTGTTCCGGCGGCAGCTGGGCAACGATCTCGTCGCCCTCTTCGCCGTCGGGCCCGCGCAGCAATGCTTCATAGGCGAAGACGCGGCCGCCGACGACATCGTGGATCGGCCGGAATGCAAGGTGCAGCCCAGATTTCGACGCGGGCTGCCAGTCCTCCTGTTCGAGAACCATCCGTTACTCCTCAACTGCCCGCATTAACCATGGCGGGCCCGACTCGTCTTATAGGTCGTCGGCGAAACGAGCGGGTGGCGCGAGCACGAAAAAGCCCCGCGCGGCAGGTGCCGACGGGGCCTTTTCATCTTCGGATCAGAACGACCGATCAGGCTGCGAGCGCTGCCTTCAGGTCCTCGACCAGGTCGGTGCGCTCCCAGGGGAAGAAATCGCCCTCGGGCTTGCGGCCGAAGTGGCCATAGGCTGCGGTCGGCTGATAGATCGGCTTGTTGAGGCCCAGATGGGTGCGGATGCCGCGCGGGGTGAGGCCGCCCAGCTTCTCGATGCCCTGGATCGCCTGCTCGATCTTGTCGTCGCCGACGGTGCCGGTGCCGTGGGTGTCGACATAGAGCGACAGCGGCTTGGACACGCCGATGGCGTAGGCGAGCTGGATCGTGCAGCGACGGGCGAGGCCGGCCGCGACGATGTTCTTGGCGAGATAGCGGGTGATGTACGCCGCCGAACGGTCGACCTTGGTCGGGTCCTTGCCGCTGAACGCGCCGCCGCCGTGCGGGCTGGCGCCGCCATAGGTGTCGACGATGATCTTGCGGCCGGTCAGGCCCGCGTCACCGTCCGGGCCGCCGATCTCGAACGAGCCGGTCGGGTTGATGTGATACTCGGTGGCGTCCGAGAGCAGCTCGGCCGGCAGCAGGTCGGCAACGACCTTCTTCACATAGGCGTGGAGCTCGGCTTCCTTCTCGCCCTGGTCGTAACCCGGCGCGTGCTGGGTCGAGACGACGATGGCGGTCGCGGCGACCGGCTTGCCGTTGTCGAAGCGCAGGGTCACCTGGCTCTTGGCGTCCGGCTCGAGGAACGGCGCCGCGCCCGAGTGGCGGTCGGCGGCCATGCGCTCGAGGATCTTGTGGCTGTAGTCGAGCGTCGCCGGCATCAGGTCCGGGGTCTCGTCGCAGGCGAAGCCGAACATGATGCCCTGGTCGCCGGCGCCTTCGTCCTTGTTGCCGCTCGCGTCCACGCCCTGGGCGATGTGCGCCGACTGGCCGTGCAGGTTGTTCTCGAAGCGGAAGGTCTGCCAGTGGAAGCCCGACTGCTCATAGCCGATGCGCTTCACCGTCTCGCGGACGGTCTTCTCGATCTCTTCCTGGGCGCCGGGTGCCCATTCGCCATTCTCGTAGACGCCCTTGCAGCGGATTTCGCCGGCAAGCACCACGAGCTGGGTGGTGGTCAGCGTCTCGCAGGCGATGCGGGCTTCGGGATCCTTCGACAGGAACAGGTCGACGATCGAGTCGGAAATCTGGTCGGCGACCTTGTCCGGATGGCCTTCGGACACGGACTCGGACGTGAAGAGATAGTTGGAACGCATGTAAATTCCTCAGGTTGGGAAGGATCGCCGGGCCGTTGCCATGCCCATATAAAGCTTTCCTTATATGTGATCCCTAGCGAGCCCACCGCCGATTGGCAATCGCGAACAAGCCCGTAAGCGCGGCGAACAGCAGCACCATCCAGTTGCCGAGTTTCGAGAACAGCGTGGGTGCCAGCGGTCGGGGCAGGGGCAGGCGGATCGCGCCGGCCTGGCCCGCGGGCACTGTCGCAAGCAGGCGGCCGTGGCCGTCGATCAGCGCCGAGATGCCGGTGGGGGTGGAACGCAGGATCGGCAGGCCTTCCTCGATCGCGCGGAGCCGGGCTTGGGCAAGGTGCTGCGGCGGGCCCCAGCGACCGAACCACGCATCGTTGGACGGATTGAACAGAAAGTCCGGGCGATGGGCGCGGTCGACCACCTGGCCGGAAAAGATGATCTCGTAGCAGATCTGGATCCCCGCACTGCCGAAGCCCGGCAGCGCGATCGCGCGCGGGCCGGGGCCCGAGAGATAGTCGACATCGCCCATCACCAGCCGCGCCAGCCCCAGCGGCGCAAGCAGCGGACGCATCGGCAGATATTCGCCGTACGGCACGAGATGCGCCTTGTCGTAGCGTCCGGCCAGCATGCCGTCCGGGTCGAGCGCGAACACCGAGTTGCCGGCGCCCTGCAATCGGTCGTCCCGGCCGAATGCGAGCGCGTTGCCACCGATCAGAGCGCGGTCCCACGGCCCGAGCACCGCCGCGATCCGCGCGCGGACCAGGCGCGGGTCCTGCCGGTACCATGGCGCCGGATAGCCATCCTCGACGAAGTAATCGACCATGCCCTCGGGCCAGACGACGAGGCGCGGAAGCGCGCCGGGCTTGCCGCTCAGCGCGAGCATGCGGTTGAGCAGGAACTCGGCGTAATCAGGGCGGCGCACCGCATCCTGGCCGATGTTCGGCTGGACGATCACCACCTCGGTGCCGCTCGCGGTGCTGACGCAGCGGATATGATCGCAGCGATCCGACCAGCCGAGGTTGAGTGCGAGCAGCGCGATCGCCGTTACCAGTAGCGGCCGGTACTGCCGCTTGGCGGCCAGATACAGTGCGCCGGCGATCGCGATCGTGACGCCGGAGAGCGCGTAGGTGCCGAGCAGCGTCGCGAGGGTGCGGACGCCGGGCACCGGCACCCACAGCACGGCGAGCGGGTTCCACGGATAGCCGGTGAACACCCAGCCGCGCAGCCATTCCGTCACGATCCAGGCGGCGCTGGCGGCAAAGACATAGCCGAGATCGGCCTCGTTCCAGCCGGACTTCGCCTTTACCTTGTGCGCAAACGCCCACGCCGCCCCCATCGCCAGCGCCGGATAGACGGCGAGGTAGAGCGACAGCAGCACCACCGCGAGGTAGCCGAGCGCCGGCGGCATCTTGTCCTGATAGTCGAAGGCGTGCTGAATCCAATTGTCCCCCACGGTGAAGTGGCCGAGCCCGAATAGCCAGCCGCGGAGCAGCGCGCGCGGCAGTGTCGGCGCGGCATGGACGAGCGCGAGCAGACCGGCGAAGCAGACCAGGGCGAGCGGCCACCATTCGAGCGGCGCGAACCCGGTGGCGGAGACGAGGCCGAGAAGGAGCGAGGCGAGCATCGGACGACGAAACATCGCCGGCGGGCCTACACGATGTGTGGGGGAAGGGGGAGGGGCTTGAGAACGCCCCCGGCAACGCAGCGTTTCCCCAGCACCTGCTTGATCCCGCGCAAGGACACGCCCATGTGAGCGCCATGCTGATCGAGACCGAAGCCACGCCCAACCCCGCCACGCTCAAGTTCCTGCCCGGCAGGGTGGTGATGGAGGCGGGTACCCGCGATTTCGCCAGCCCGGAGGACGCGGAGGCGTCGCCGCTCGCCACTGCGCTGTTCGCGCTCGGCGACGTGACCGGCGTGTTCTATGGCCGCGACTTCATCTCGGTCACCGTGGCACCCGGCGTCGAATGGTCGGTGCTCAAGCCTGACGTGCTCGGGATCCTGCTCGATCATTTCTCGGCGAACATGCCGCTGTTCATGGCAGGTTCGGCCGCGGGCTTCAGCGTCCCGCCGGAAAGTGCCGACTTCGGCGACAATCCCGAGGATGCCGATATCATCGCGCAGATCCGCGAGCTGATCGACACGCGCATTCGCCCGGCCGTGGCGAACGACGGCGGCGACATCGTCTATCGCGGGTTCAACGAGGGCAAGGTCTATCTCCAGATGCAGGGCGCCTGTTCGGGCTGCCCCTCGTCCACGGCGACGCTGAAGGGCGGCATCGAGCAGTTGCTCAAATATTATGTCCCCGAAGTCACCGAGGTGCGCGCGATCTGAACGCGCGCGGCTTTTTCATTTCCAGCACGAGAAGGACCGGAGCCCATGGGCCAGCCGCTGAACGACGTCGCCCTCGACACGATCTTCCGCACCGCGCGGACTTACAACGGCTACACCGACCAGCCCGTCACCCCGGCGGACATCGCGGCAATCTACGATCTGCTCAAGATGGGGCCAACCTCGGTCAACCAGCAGTCGGCGCGGTTCGTCTGGGTACTGAGCCAGGAGGGCAAGGACAAGCTCGCCAGCCTGTCCAGCGGCAGCAATGCCGAGAAGATCCGCAAGGCGCCGGCGAGCGTGATCATCGGCTACGACATCAACTTCCACGAGCATCTGCCCGAGCTGTTCCCGCACGCGCCGGAAGCCAGGAACTGGTTCCCCACCGAGGAAGGTCGCCGCGAACAGGCATTCCGCAATTCCTCGCTGCAGGGCGCCTATTTCATCATCGCCGCGCGCGCGCTGGGCTTTGATACCGGTCCGATGTCGGGCTTCGACAATGCCAAGGTCGACGAGGCCTTTTTCGGCGACCAGCCGAACGTGAAGTCGAACTTCATCTCGACGCTCGGCGTCGGCGATCCCACGACGATCTTCGCGCGGTCGCCGCGCCCGGCCTTCGATCAGTTCAACACGGTGATTTGACCTGCCCCCGGTTCTTTGGGTAGCGCGGGGCGATGGCTGACGCCCCGCGACTTCTTGTGATCGAAACCGCCACCGCCGCCTGTTCGGTGGCGTTGCTGCACGGCGCCCAAGTGCTGGCCCAGACCCATGAACTGGTGGGGCGGGGGCACGCCGAGCGACTGGTTCCGATGATCGGCGAGCTACCCGGCGGCGGGCGGGCGGATGCGATCCTCGTTGATGTCGGCCCCGGCAGTTTCACCGGGGTTCGCGTCGGGCTCGCTGCCGCGCGCGGCTTGGCGATCGGCTGGGGCGTGCCGGTGCGCGGCTATTCCTCGCTCGCGCTGATCGCCGCTGCCGGTTTCGCCTCCGATCCGGATCTGGATCGTGTTTCCGTCGTGCTCGAAGGCGGGCATGGAGAAGTGTTCGTCCAGCACTTTTCGGCTCCCTTGATCGAAACCGCACCGCTCGTCTCGCTGCCCCCCGATGCGGCGCTTGCCGTGCTCGACGGCCGGGTCGCGATCGGCAGTGGCGTGCGGCGTCTGGCGCCGCTTGCCGAAGGGCTCGATCTGCGCGAGGCGCTGCCCCGCGCCGCCGATGCGGTGCTTCTGCCAGCCGACTTTACCACGCTGCCGCCGCGCCCGCTTTATGGCCGCGGCCCGGATGCCAAGACCTTGGCGGAGCGCGGCCTGGCATGAGCGCTGCTGCACCCCGGCCGATCGAGTTGCGCGAGGGCGGGGTGCACGATTTGCCGTCCGTCTGCCGCATCATGCAGGCGGCGTTCGACCCTGCCTTTGGCGAGGCGTGGACCCAGCCGCAATGCATGGGAATGATGGCGCTTTCGGGCGTGTGGCTGCTGATTGCCAGCATCGACGGGCAGGATTGCGGGTTCGCGATGGCGCGCGCCATGCTGGACGAGGCTGAATTGCTGCTGCTGGCGACCAGTCCTGCCGCGCGCGGACGGGGTGTCGGTGGCGCATTGCTGCGCGCGGTGGCGGCAGAGTCGCGCAATCGCCGCGCGGCGACGCTGCATCTCGAGGTTCGCGAAGGCAATGGCGCGGTGCGACTCTACCAGCGCGAGGGGTTCAAGAAGGTCGGCGAACGTCGCGGCTATTATCGCGGTACTAATGGCCAGACGTTCAATGCTCTCACTTTGGCACGGCCACTGCGATAAATTTTACTCGACTTGCGACGCGATCTCTTGCCAATCGTTGTGCTTCGAACGATAGAGCATCGCAGGCGACAGCAAACAATAGTCGCCGTAAATGGGTCGAAAGGAACATCATGGAAGCTTCGTCTGAAATTCAGGAAACCCTCATCGCGCTGACCGCCGATATTGTTGCAGCGCATGTCAGCAACAACAGCGTCGCCGTGTCGGACCTTCCGCAGCTGATCGCGAACGTGCACGGCGCGCTGAGCGGCCTCGGCACCGTCCAGCCCGAGCCGGAAGTGAAGCAGGAGCCGGCCGTTTCGGTGCGCGCTTCGGTGAAGCCGGACTATATCGTCTGCCTCGAAGACGGTAAGAAGCTGAAGATGCTGAAGCGCCACCTGATGACGCACTATCAGATGACGCCGGAACAGTATCGCGCCAAGTGGAACCTGCCGGCCGACTATCCGATGGTCGCCCCGAACTATGCCGAGCAGCGCCGCAGCCTGGCGAAGAAGATCGGCCTGGGCACCAAGCGTCGCAAGACCCGCTGATCCGTCCACCCCAGGACAGCAATAGAAACGCCGGCCCGGACCCCGTCCGCGGCCGGCGTTTTCCTTTCGGACGATCCGGAGGCTTGCCCTTTTCGGCGGGCGCGGATGGCGCTACAGCGGTGTCATGGCTCGCAAGATCGATCTCGAAGCGCTCTGTCACGAAAAGGGGCTGCGCATCACCGAACAGCGCAAGGTGATCGCGCGCGTATTGTCCGATGCGGACGATCATCCCGATGTGGAAAAGGTCTATGAGCGCGCCGCCGCGATCGATCCCGGTATCTCGATCGCCACCGTGTACCGCACCGTTCGCCTGTTCGAGGAGGCCGGCATCCTGGATCGCCACGATTTCGGCGACGGGCGCGCCCGCTACGAACCGGCGCCCGAGGCGCATCACGATCACCTGATCGACGTGGAGAGCGGCAAGGTGATCGAGTTCGTCGACCCTGAGCTGGAGCTGCTGCAGAAGCAGATCGCCGAACGGCTGGGCTTCCGCCTGGTCGACCACCGCATGGAACTCTACGGGGTTGCGCTCGACCGCAAGAACTGAGCGCGCCCGGCGCCGCCGCGAGGAAGCGACCCAGGGGCTGCCGTCGCAGCTGACTGCGGGCGAAACCCTGCGCGTCTGGTTCCGGGTGGCGCGTCTGGCGCTGGCGCTCGCGGTGCATGTGCCGCTCCACTATCTGTTCCGCCTGGTCCGGCTCCCGTCGCCCTGGCCGCGTTTGTTCCTGGCGAGCGCGGCGCGCATCGCAGGCGCCAAGGTGCGATGCGTCGGCACGCCGCTGAAGCGGGACGTGTTCTACGTTTCCAATCATGTCAGCTGGATCGACATTCTCGCGCTGGGGGGAGCGAGCGGTACGGCGTTCGTCGCGAAGGCGGAAATCGGTGCCTCGCCGCTGGTCGGCTGGCTCGCGGGGCTCAATCGCACCGTGTACGTGAAGCGCGAGAATCGCATGGGCGTCGCTGAGCAGATCAACCAGCTGCGCGATGCGCTGGCGGAGACCTGGGCCGTGACGGTGTTCCCGGAGGGCACGACCACCGACGGCAAGTCGTTGCTGCCGTTCAAGACGCCGATGCTGCGGGTGCTGGAGCCGCCGCCGCCCGGCGTGATGGTGCAGCCGGTGGTGCTGGACTATGGCTCGGCCGGCGAGGACATCGGCTGGATTGGGCAGGAGCGGGGACTGAACAACGCCAAGCGCGTGCTGGCCCGCAAGCAGCGTTTCCGGCTGCGTGTCCACTTCCTCGAGCCGTTCGATCCGCGCGACTTTCCCGGTCGAAAGGCGATCGCGGCGGAAAGCCGGCGGCGGATAGAGGAGGCGCTGGTCCGCACCCTCGGGCAGCCGCTGCGGCCGTTCCGGTTCGCGGACGACCCTATCGGGTACAAAACGCCGGTGGACGGGCAGGGCTGAAGCTCCCGCCGGCGTTCCTCTCGATGGTGGGCGGGCGCGCATGCCCCAAGGCCTGTTTCTTGCCGTCATTTGCGCGTATAGGCGCGCCGATCATGACCACCCCCAAGACCTATCACGTCAAGTCGTACGGCTGCCAGATGAACGTCTATGATGGCGAGCGCATGGGCGAGCTGATGGCCGCCCAGGGCCTCGTCGCCGCGGATGCCGACCAAGCCGATCTCGTTGTCCTCAACACCTGCCATATCCGCGAGAAGGCGACCGAGAAGGTCTATTCGGAGATCGGCCGGCTCAAGCTGCGCGAGGCGGGAAAGCCGATGATCGCGGTCGCCGGCTGCGTGGCGCAGGCCGAGGGCGAGGAGATTGCCCGCCGCGCCAAGGTGGACGTGGTGGTCGGCCCGCAGGCCTATCACAATCTGCCGGACCTGGTGGACAAGGCCGCCAAGGGCGAGCTGGGCCTCGACACCGACATGCCGATCGCGAGCAAGTTCGGCAAGCTGCCCACCCGCCGCAAGGTGGGCGCGAGCGCGTTCCTCACCGTGCAGGAAGGGTGCGACAAGTTCTGCACCTATTGCGTGGTGCCCTACACGCGCGGCGCAGAAGTGAGCCGCCCTTATGCCGCGATCGTCGACGAGGCCAGGGCGCTGGTCGATGCCGGCGCACGCGAGATCACGCTGCTTGGCCAGAACGTCAACGCCTGGGGCGACGACGACGGCCGCGGCCTGCATGACCTGATCATCGCGCTGGACCGGATCGAGGGGCTCGCCCGCATTCGGTACACCACCAGCCATCCCAACGACATGGCCGATGGATTGATCGAGGCGCACGCCCATGTGCCCAAGCTGATGCCGTTTCTGCACCTGCCGGTTCAGGCGGGCAGCGACCGTATCCTCAAGGCGATGAACCGCAGCCACACGCGCGATTCCTATCTCCGCATCCTCGAGCGCGTCCGCGCCGCGCGGCCGGACATCGCGCTTTCGGGCGATTTCATCGTCGCCTTCCCCGGCGAGACCGAGGCGGAGTTCGAGGAAACGCTGCAGCTGGTCGACGCGGTTGGATATGCGCAGTGCTTCAGCTTCAAATATTCGCCGCGCCCCGGCACCCCGGCGGCCGAGCTGGTCGACCAATATCTGCCCGAGGCGGTGGCCGACGAGCGGCTGCAGCGCTTGCAGGCGGCGCTGGGCCGGCATTCGCAGGCGTTCAATGCCGCAAGCGTCGGGCGGCGCTGTTCGGTGCTGATCGAGCGGGTCGGACGCAAGCCCGGCCAGATGATCGGCAAGTCGCCCTGGCTCCAGTCGGTCCATCTGGAAACGAGCGCTAGGATCGGCGACCTGATCGAGGTGGAGCTGGTCAGCGCGGGGCCCAACTCGCTGGCGGGGCGCGAACTAGTCGCAGCCTCGGCCTGAGCGGGGGGGCAGGCGCCCAGCTTTCGGACCGGCTGTCGCTCGGCAGTCACATGCTGGCGATATCGAAGGCGGCACCCCATCTAGCCTCTGTGCAACGATCCGAACCTCTGCCATCCTCCCGTCAGACCATGCGCCACGGAACCTCCGTCTCCTGCCAGGCTTTGCTCCTTCGGAGCGGCAGGGATTTCGCGCCCGTCGCCAACATCGAAAGGACCGCATGAGCCGCAAGCCTGTCCCAGCCCAGTCCGGTGATCGCTCCCGGGTAGAGGTTACCTTCGACAAGCCCCAGCTCCTGCCGCAGCTCTTCGGAGAATTCGATTCCAACCTGCTGATGCTCGAGGAGCGGCTGGGCGTGTACATCCACGCGCGCGGGCAGCGGGTAGTGATCGAGGGTTCCGCGGAGGTGGTGGCGCACGCGCGCGAGGTGCTGCAGGAGCTGCACAGCCGGGTCATTCGCGGCGAGGATGTGGATGGCGGGCTCATCGATGCGGTGATCGCGATGTCGAGCGAGCCGATGTTCACGGGAATCGTCCGGGCCGAGCCTGCCGGCGGCGCGCCGAAACCTTCGATCATGATCCGGACGCGGAAGAAGACGATCGTGCCGCGTTCGGTGACGCAGACGCATTACATGCGCGAGCTCGCCTCGAACGACCTGATCTTCGCGCTCGGCCCGGCGGGTACCGGCAAGACCTATCTGGCCGTGGCGCAGGCCGTCGCGCAGCTGATCACCGGCAGCGTCCAGCGGTTGATTCTTTCGCGCCCCGCGGTGGAAGCGGGCGAGCGGCTGGGCTTCCTCCCCGGTGACATGAAGGAGAAGGTCGATCCCTATCTCCGCCCGATCTACGACGCGCTCTACGATTGCCTGCCCGCCGAGCAGGTGGAGCGGCGCATCGCCAGCGGCGAGATCGAGATCGCGCCGATCGCGTTCATGCGCGGCCGGACGCTGGCCGATGCGTTCGTCATCCTCGACGAGGCGCAGAACACCACGCCGATGCAGATGAAGATGTTCCTCACCCGTTTCGGCCAGAACAGCCGGATGGTGATCTGCGGCGACCCCAACCAGACCGACTTGCCCGGCGGGCCAAACGCCTCGGGGCTGAACGACGCGGTCCACCGTCTGGAGGGCGTGGAGGGCATCTCGATGGTCCGCTTCGGCGTGGGCGACGTGGTGCGCCACCCGATCGTCGGCCGCATCGTCGCGGCCTATGAGGGCGAAGGTTGAAGGCTGGGATATCCCATTCTACATTCGGGATATCCCTTTCGGAGGCGCGGCGTGGCATCGCTCTACATCAAGGACCCGGACACCGCGGCGCTTGCCGCCGAGGTCGCGGCCGCGCTCGGCACCACCAAGACCGAGGCAGTGCGCGACAGCCTGTTGCGGCGGAAGGCCGAGCTCGAGGCCAAAGACAGAGCGCAGGACGTGCTTCGCAAGCTCGATGCGCATCGCCGTGCCCATCCGCTGCCGCCGCCGATCGGCCTGCCTGCCAACAAGGCCTTTTTCGACGAGCTGTGGGGCGAGGCTTGACGCTGTTCGTCGACGCATCGGCGATGATCGCGATCATCGCTGAGGAACCCGAGCGCGATCGGCTGGTGGTCGAGGCAGTCGAGGGCGCGCCGGCGCTCTGGTCGGCAATGGTCGCCTGGGAAACCGTCGCCGCGCTCTCGCGTTCGCGCGAAATGGATATGACCGCAGCACGCCAGGAAGCGACGCTCCACGCCGACCAGCTCGGGCTGAAGCTGGTGTCGATCGGTGCCCGCGAGCTGGAACTGGCGCTCGATGCCTATCAGCAGTTCGGCAAGGGCCGGCACCCGGACGGACTCAACATGGGCGACTGCTTCGCCTATGCGTGCGCCAAATCCCATGATGCGCGTCTGCTCTACAAGGGCGACGATTTCTCCAAGACGGACCTCGCCTGATGCTCGACGTTGCCGCCCTCCCCGAAGCGCCCTGGCCGGATGGCGAGTGGGAATCGCTTGCGCTGCGCGCGGCCGAGGCTGCCATCGCGCAGACGCCCTATGCCGATTGGCGGGGCTCGCCGACCGCGATCGAAGTGGCGGTGCGCTTCACCAGCGACGACGAAGTCCACACCCTCAATCGCCAGTATCGCGACAAGGACAAGCCGACCAACGTGCTGTCCTTCCCGATGATCCAGCCCGATCTGCTCGACGCCGTCACCCAGAACAGCGATGATGGCGAAGTATTGCTGGGCGATATCGTGCTTGCGCACGGCGTCTGTTCGGTGGAAGCGGAAGAGCGCGGCATTTCCGTGGAAGATCATGCCACGCACCTGATTGTTCATGGCATGCTGCATCTGCTAGGCTATGACCATATCGAGGATGGCGAGGCGGAGGCCATGGAGGCGATGGAACAGGCCGCCATGGCAGCGCTGAACCTGCACGATCCCTATCCCGTACGCGAGGATTGAACACCAGCATGAACGAGGGCCCTAGTACCGGCTCGCCCGAACACCGACACGAAAATGGGGGCATCTGGCGCAGTCTGCGCGCACTCCTGTTCGGCGAGGAACAGGAAGAGACGCTGCGCGAGCGGCTGGAAGAAGCCATCGAGGAGCATGAGAGCGACGGCGGCACCCCGCCGGCAGGCGACCTCGCCCCGATCGAGCGCCAGATGCTCAAGAACCTGCTGCACTTCGGCGAGCGCGATGCCGGCGACGTGGGTGTACCCCGCGCGGATATCATTGCGGTGGAGGAGCAGACCAGCTTCCCCGACCTCGTCCAGCTCTTCGCCGAGGCGGGCCATAGCCGCCTGCCGGTCTATCGCGAGGAACTCGATACGATCATCGGCATGGTCCACATCAAGGACGTGTTCGAGATCCTGGCCAAGGGCGAGGCCCATCCGCCCAGCATCGCCGGACTGATCCGCCAGCCGCTCTACGTCCCACAGTCGATGGGCGCGCTCGACCTGCTCGCGCAGATGCGGGTGAAGCGCACTCACCTTGCCATCGTGCTCGATGAATATTCGGGCACCGAGGGGCTGATCACGATCGAGGACCTGATCGAGGAGATCGTCGGCGAGATCGAGGACGAGCATGACGAGGCGCCCGCCGCGCTGATCGTGCCGATCGACGGTGGCGGCTGGGAAGCCGATGCCCGCGCCGAGCTGGAGGACGTCGCCGAGACGGTGGATCCGCGGCTGGCCGAGGTGGAGGAGGATGTCGACACGATCGGCGGGCTCGCCTTCGTGCTGGCAGGCCATGTGCCCGCGGTGGGCGAATGCCTGGAGCATGACAGCGGCTGGAAGCTCGAGGTGATCGATGCCGACGAGCGCAAGGTGAACCGCCTGCGGCTGCATCCGCCGGAAGTGCGGGTGGAAGACGCGGCGTAATGCCCTTCGGCTTTGGAAGGCGCCTTTCCCCAAGCGTCATGCCAGCGCACGCTGGCGTCTCTTGCAGGAGCGCGTTCCGTTCTCGTCGAGCCCTGAGAAACCCCAGCTTTCGCTGGGGTGACGGCGAAGGCGCTTACCCCGGCAGCCCGATCAGGCTGATCTGTCGGCCATAATCGGGTTCCAGCCGGTGGGTCGCGCGACGGAAGCTGAAGAACCGGTCCTCGTTCGGGTAGGTGTCGAGGCCCAGCGCCTCGATCGTGCGCAGGCCGGCCAGCGCGAGCCGATGGACGACATAAGCCTCCAGGTCGAACTGGAAATGCTCGGGCCGGCCATCCGCAAAGAAGCGTTCGTTGGCTGCATCCTGCGTGCAGAAGCGCTGGAAAAAGGCGGCATCCACCTCGTAGCTGGCACGTGCGATGCAGGGGCCGACCGCGGCGGCGATATGCTCGCGGCGGGCGCCCAGCGCCTCCATCGCGGAAATGGTGGAGTCGGTCACGCCGCCGATCGCGCCCTTCCATCCGGCATGTGCCGCCCCGACCACACCCGCTTCGCGATCGGCGAACAGCACGGGCGCGCAATCAGCGGTAAGGATGCCGAGCACCAGCCCCGGACGGTTCGTGACCAGCGCATCGGCGCGGGGGCGCAGATCTTCGTCAAACGGTGCGACTACCGTCACCGCGTCCGCGGAATGCACCTGATAGACGGTGACCAGCCGCGCGCCGGGCAGCACGGCCTGCACCGCGAGCCGCCGGTTCTGCGCGATCGCACCCGGATCGTCGTTCGAGCCGGTGCCGACGTTCAGCCCGGCGACCATCCCGGTCGACACGCCTCCGGCGCGGCCGAGAAAGCCATGCGGCACGCCGGCAAGCGCGCGGGCGCGAACGGGATCGACCCCGCTCACAGCGCCAGCCGCATCAGCCGATCTTCATCGGCATGGTTGCCCACCATGAAGGCATAGGGTCCACGATCCTCGAAGCCGTAGCGCTCGTAGAAGCGCTTGGCGCGGTGGTTGTCGATATAGACGGAGAGCCAGAGCTCGGTCGCACCGCGCGCGCGCGCGGTCGCGAGCGCCCAGTCCATCAGCGCCTGCGCCGCACCGCTGCCCTTGGCGCGTTCCAGCAGATAGAGCTGGCGCAGTTCGATCGCCGGGCCTTCGGGCGTGGCGGGCAGGCTGATCGGCCCGAGCTTGCAATAGCCCGCGATGCCATCTGCATCCTCCAGCACCCGAAACGCAAAGGCGGGATCGGCAATCTCTGCCGCCCAGCCTTCGACGGTGAACCTGTCGAGGAAGCTGGCGAGATCCTCGCGCGCATAGAGGTGCGCAAAGGTCGCCTTGAAGCTCTCGCGGAACACCGCGTCGATCGCGCTCGCATCGGCCGGCATGGCGTCGCGGAAGGTCATGCGAACCCCGCCGGTACCGGCCAGCCCGGCGCGGTGATCGCCAGCACCTTGAACAGCGCGCCCATCTGATCGTCTCCTACCAGCCGGTTGCGGTCGGCGGCGATGGCGTCGCCGCGCTCGGGCGCCACGCGTGCCAGCGCGCGGGCGCGCTCGTCGATCCCGAGCGCCTTGAGGAAATCGCCCTGCGTGACGGGGCCGTGCACGGTCAGCCCTTCGGCCTCGGCCGCTTCCCTGAGCGTGCCGAAATCGACATGGGCGGTAAGGTCCGCCTCGCCGGGCGCATCGAACGGATTGGCGAAGGCATGGCCGCGCACCGCCTGCAGCGTGTCGCCGATCGCCGGGCCCTCATAGCCGTAATCGAGGATCAGCGCGGCGCCTCCCTGCGCCAGCAGCCGCTGGGCAAGCGCACGCAGCAGCGCGACGCTGGCGGGGGAGGTCTCCAGGATCGAGCCCGGCGCGGCGTCGCGCAGCGCGGGCGGTATCACCGGATCGAAGCCGCGGTCGCCGGTCACCGGCAGGAACAGCGTGTCCTGGCAGGCGACCAGCCGTTCGCGCCAGCCTTGCGCGGTATGCACCAGCTGGCGGATCGGCAGTGCGTCGAAAAACTCGTTCGCCACCACCAGCAGCGGCGCATCCTCGGGCAGCCCGACAAGATCGAGATGCCATTCGGCCTGCGGCACGTGTTCCTTCTGGGCCGATCGCAGTACCGGGCTCGTCTCCAGAAAATCGACCGGGGGGGCGAAGCCCGCCTTGCCCATCGCCCGCAGCGCGTCCGCGGCCAGCGTGCCCCTGCCGGGGCCGAACTCCACATAGCGCGCCGTCTCCGGGCGCCCGGCACGGTCCCACAGGTCGGCCAGCCACAGACCGATCAGCTCCCCGAACATCTGGCTGATCTCGGGTGCGGTGGTGAAGTCGCCGCGAGCGCCCAGCGGATCGCGCGTGGCGTAATAATGTGCGTTGGCCGCCCCCATGAACTGCGAGAGCGGGATCGGCCCGGCAAGGGTGATCGCCCGCGCCAGCCGCTCCGGCAGTGCCGGTTCAGCGGCGTTCTCGCGACGATCGTCCGGCTGCGCGTCGAGGGGATTGGTCATCGTGCGTCTGTCAGGCGACGCTGGGGCCGGTGATCGCCTCGATCCGCTTGCGGCGGCCGGGGGCGGTGACGATGAGGAAGATGCCCCCCGCGATCATCGGCAGGCACAGCCACTGACCCATGTGCAGACCGGTCAGATCGACCAGCCACACCAGCTGGCGATCGGGCTCGCGGAAGAACTCGACGAAGAAGCGGCACAGGCCGTAGCCGAGCAGGAAGATGCCGGCGAGCTTGCCTGGCTGGTAGCGCGAGTCGGTGCGCCAGAAGAAGAACCAGAGCACGGCGAACAGCAGCAGCCCCTCAAGGCCGGCCTCGTAGAGCTGGCTGGGGTGGCGCGCGGGCTCGGGCAGGCCGGCCCGCACGGTGCCGCGGAACACGATCGCCCAGGGCACGTCGCCCGGCTTGCCCCACAGCTCGCCGTTCACGAAGTTGGCGAGGCGGCCGAAGAACAGCCCGAAGGGTGCGCAGCACACCACATAGTCGTGGATGCGCAGCCAGTTGAGCTTGTGCTGCCAGGACAGCCAGAGGATCGCCAGCGAGGTGCCGATCACGCCGCCATGGAAGCTCATGCCGCCTTCCCACAGCATCAGGATCTGCAGCGGCGTCCGCAACATCTCCGGTGCGTAGAAAAGCACATAGCCAAGCCGGCCGCCCAGGATGATGCCGAGCGTCGCATAGAAGACGAGATCATCGGCATGCCGCCGCGCCATCGGCGCACCGGGCTGCGCCAGCAGCTTCATCAGGTACAGCCAACCCAGCAGGATGCCGCTGATATAGGCGAGCGAATACCATTTGATCTGGAAGAAGCCGAGGTTGATCGCCACCGGATCGAGGTGGAGATCGGCGTAGTGAAGATGTCCGCCGGCAGCGGCGAGCAGGGTGGGCAGCACGATTTTCCCCGGCGTGAAATGCGATTGGCCTTCGCGATAGAGCCAAATCGCCGCAAACCCAAGGGGGAGCGATCAGCGTGATCGAAAGCCCATGCTGGCGTGGGGCCGCAGGGCGCGATAGAGCGGGTCGATGGCTGGCACTTCCGCACCCCGCACCAGGCTCGATCGTCGCAGATTGTTGATCGGTGGGGGTGCCGGGCTGGGGCTGATCGTCGCCTGGGGCCTGTGGCCGCGCAGCTATGCGCCGAATCTTGCCGCCGGCCCCGGTGAAAGCCTGTTCGGCGCCTGGCTCAAGATCGGCCGAGACGGGCAGGTGCGCGTCGCGGTACCCCAGGCGGAGATGGGGCAGGGCGTCTATACCGCGCTCCCCCAGATCCTTGCCGACGAGCTGGGGGCGGACTGGCAGCTGGTCGGCGTCGAGCCCGCACCGCTCAACCCGCTCTATGCCAATGCGCTCGCCGCCCAGACGCTGTTCGCCGCCACCCTCGGCAGCCTGCCGGACACGCTGCAGCGCAGCCATGCGGCCCGCGCGGACCTGGTGCTGACCGCCGGTTCCACTTCGGTCCGCAGCTTCGAGGATGACCTCCGACAGGCGGGGGCCGCCGCGCGGGTAATGTTGTGCAAGGCGGCGGCGCGGCGCTGGGGCGTCGACTGGCAGGCCTGCGGCACCGCCGGCAACAGCGTGATCCATGGCAGCCAGCGGCTGGGCTTTGGCGATCTCGCCGAAGCGGCGGCGCGGGAAAAGGCCCCGGCACAACCGCCGCTCCGCGGTGGCGAGGCTGGACGCCTCTATGGCCAGCCGCTGCCGCGGCTCGATGCCCCGGCCAAGATCGACGGCAGCGCCAACTTCGCCGCCGACATACGCTTGCCGAACCTGGTGTTCGCGGCGATCCGGCAGGGGCCGATCGGCGAGACCGAGCTCGTTCATGTCGACCGCGCGGCGGCGAATCGCGTGCGCGGGATGCTCTCGATCGTCACTACCAAGCAGTGGGTGGCGGCGGTGGCGAGCAACTGGTGGGCCGCCGAGCGCGCCCTGCAGGCGATGCGCCCCCGCTTCCGCAACCCCGCGGCCGTGGTCAACGACGACAGCATCGATACCGCGCTGGATGCCGCGCTGTCCGGCGACGGCACCCGCATCGAGGCACGCGGCGACCTGGGCGGCGACTTTCGCGGCGCGCGGGTGGTGACGGCGGACTATCGCGTCGGCCTCGCCCCGCATGCGCCGCTGGAGCCGATGACCTGCACCGCGGACTATGCGCATGGCCGGCTGTCGCTCTGGCTGCCGACTCAGGCGCCGGGGCTTGCGCGTGCCGCGGCAGCAAAGGCGCTGGGCCTCGATCCGGCGCGGGTGACGGTGCATGCGATGCTTGGCGGCGGATCCTTCGGCGCGAAGCTGGAGGTGGATGCGGCGGTGCAGGCGGCGCTGATCTCGCAATCCGTCCAGCGGCCGGTGCAGCTGACCTGGCCGCGCGACGAGGATCTGCGGCGCGACCGATTCCGCCCCGCCGCGGCCGCGCGGCTCACCGCCAAGCTGGGGCAGGGGGGCACCATTTCCGCCTGGCTGGCCAAGGTCGCCGCCCCGGCGACCGGCCGCGAGCTGGCCAGGCGCCTCCTCGCCGGCGATGCGGTCGCAGCGGCAGGACTGGCGATGCCCGGCATGCACGACCCCGCCGCGGTCGAGGGGATCGCCCCGGCCTATGCGATCCCGAACCTCGCGGTGGATCACCATCCTGCCGAGATCGGCGTGCCGACCGGCTATTGGCGCTCCGGCGCACACAGCTACACCTGCTTCTTCGCCGAAAGCTTCGTCGACGAACTGGCGCATGTCGCCAACCGTGATCCGCTGTCGTTCCGCATGGCGATGCTGGGCAACCAGCCGCGGCTGGCGCGCTGCCTGCAGACGGCCGCGCAGCTCGGCGGCTGGCAGGGCGGCGAGCCGGGCAGCGGGCAGGGGCTGGCGGCGCACGCCTTTCGCGGTTCCTACATCGCCGTGATGGCCGAAGCGCATCTGACCCCGCAACGCGAGATCGTCGTCGAGCGGCTGGTGGCGGCGGTGGATTGCGGGCGGGTGGTGAACCCCGATCTCGTCCGCCAGCAGATCGAGGGCGGACTGCTGTTCGGTCTTGCCGCGGCGCTGGGGGCGGTGACCACGATCAGCGAGAACATCGCCGATGTGCAGACCCTTGCCGATCTCAACCTGCCGACCCTGGCGAACACGCCGGACATCACCGTCGAGATCCTGCCGAGCGGATCGGATCCCGGCGGCGTCAGCGAGCTCGCCGTTCCGCCGACCGCGCCGGCCATCGCCAATGCGCTGCAAACCGCCACCGGCACGCGGTTCCGCCGCCTGCCCCTGCTATCGGACGCCGAATGACCCTGCCTGCCGATCACCCGACGATCCCGCCTGCTCGCATCGGCGTGCTGCTGGTCAACCTCGGTACCCCCGACGCGCCCGATCCCGGCGCGGTGAAGCGCTATCTGGGCGAGTTCCTGTCCGATCGCCGCGTGGTCGAGATTCCGCCGCTTCTGTGGCAGCCGATCCTGCGCGGCATCATCCTGCGTACGCGACCGAAGAAATCGGCGCACGCCTATGCCCAAGTGTGGCGCGAGGACGGCTCGCCGCTCGCCGCGATCACCAAGGCACAGGCGCGCGGGCTGGAGGGAGCGTTCGGCCCCGGCGTGACGGTGCTGCACGCGATGCGCTACGGAAAGCCCTCGGTCGGCGAGCAGATCGCGGCGCTGAAGGCGCAGGGGTGCGAGCGCATTCTGGTGGCGCCGCTCTACCCGCAATATTGTGCTGCGACGACCGCGACCGCCAATGACGTCGCCTTCGCCGCGCTGATGGCGATGCGCTGGCAGCCGGCGCTGCGCACGCTGCCCCCCTATTACGACGACCCGGCCTATATCGCCGCGCTGAAGACGAGCGTCGAGGAGGGGCTGGCGGCGCTGGACTTCACCCCGGATGCGGTGATCGCGAGCTTCCACGGGATGCCGCAACGTACGCTGGAGCTGGGCGACCCCTATCACTGCCACTGCCGCAAGACCGGCCGCCTGCTGGGCGAGGCGCTGGGGCGGGAGCTGATCGTCACCTTCCAGTCGCGATTCGGCCGCGCCAAATGGCTGGAGCCGGCGACCGACACGATGCTCGAGGCGCTGCCCGCCAGGGGCATCAAGCGCGTGGCGATCGTCGCACCGGGTTTCTCGGCCGATTGCCTGGAAACGCTGGAAGAACTGGCGATTCGTGGCCGCGAGTCCTTCGTCGAAGCGGGCGGTACGAATTTCGCATATTTGCCTTGTCTCAATGATAGCGGCGCGGGCATGGGGTTGCTCCGACATATCATCGGGCGCGAACTTGCCGGCTGGGTGGACCCCGCCTAGCCATTTCTTGGGTTTGATTTGGAGAGGAAGGCACATGGCACGTGTAGCGATCGTCACCGGCGGCACCCGCGGTATTGGTGAGGCGATCAGTCTGGCGCTCAAGGACGCCGGCGTCACCGTCGCGGCCAATTATGCCGGCAATGACGAGAAGGCCGCCGCCTTCACCGAACGTACCGGGATCAAGGCCTATAAGTGGGACGTGGGCGATTTCGATGCCTGCGCCGCTGGTGTGCAGCAGGTGGAAGCGGAGCTCGGCCCGGTCGACATCGTCGTCAACAATGCCGGCATCACCCGCGACGGCACCATCCTGAAGATGACCCGCGACATGTGGGAAGACGTGATCCGCATCAACCTGGGCGGCTGCTTCAACATGGCGCATGCCGTGTTCCCGGGCATGCGCACCCGCAAATGGGGCCGCATCGTCAATATCGGCTCGATCAACGGCCAGGCCGGCCAGTATGGCCAGGTGAACTATGCCGCCGCCAAGTCGGGCATCCACGGCTTCACCAAGGCGCTGGCGCAGGAAGGCGCACGCTTCGGTGTGACCGTCAACGCGATCGCCCCGGGCTATATCGATACGGACATGGTCGCGGCGGTGCCGGCGGACGTGCTGGAGAAGATCGTCGCCAAGATCCCCGTCGGCCGACTTGGCCAGGCGAACGAGATCGCGCGCGCGGTGGCGTTCCTCTGCGCCGAGGAGGGCGGCTTCGTCACCGGATCGACGCTGTCGATCAACGGCGGCCAGCACATGTACTGAACGAACAAGGGGGCCGGATCCTTGCGGATCCGGCCCCCGGCGTCTCTCGATACGCTACGCGAGAGCAAATGTACGCGTACAACACGTATCGAATAGGGCGGTTCCCTTGACCGAACCCTGAACGACTTGGTTATTTGCCGTTCATCTTCGCAGGTGCAGCACTAGCCGGGGCAGCAGGAATTGCTACAACGCCGCCATGCGCCTTCGGCCCCGCCTGCTCGCCCTACCGCCGATTGCGCTCGCGATCCTGGCGATCTCCGCGTCCGGCAAGGAATTGCGGACGCCGCTCGGCCGCGATCCGATCCTTCATGCGACATCGGTGCCGCTCGCCCCCGGTGACGCGCGCAGGGTAACCGTCGGCCGGCTCCGCTATCTGGGCGGGGTGCGCCTCACCAGCCCGGACCTTGGCTTTTCCGGCTTTTCCGCGCTGAGTGTCGTCGGCGATCGCTTCACCCTGCTTAGCGACCGGGGCAATCTCGTGCGGTTCCGGATGGGCAGCGACTGGCGGCCAAGCGAGATCCGGTTCGATGATCTGCCCGCCGGGCCCGGCACCAGCGCCTATAAGGGCGATCGCGACTCGGAATCGATGACCCGGGATCCGGTGAGCGGCCTGATCTGGGTCGGGTTTGAATCGCACAATGCGATTTTCCGGTACAATGCCGATTTCAGCAAAGGACTCGGCGTCGAGCGTCCCAAGGCAATGGTGCGGTGGCCGCAGAATGGCGGTCCCGAATCGATGGTTCGCCTGCCCGATGGCCGCTTCCTCGTGATCGGCGAGACGGCGCGTCCGCTGGGCGGCCAGCGGGACCAGCGGGAAGTGCTCCTGTTTCCCCACGATCCGACCATCGGGCATCCCGAACCCGTGCGGCTCGCCTATGTGCCGCCCGCGCACTATGATCCGAGCGATGCCGCGCTGCTGCCGGATGGGCGGTTGCTGGTGCTCGTGCGGCGGTTTGCCATCCCGTCGCTGTTCACGGTCAAGATCGAGCTGGTCGACATCCGCGGCGCGAAGCCGGGGCAGGTGCTGCGCGGAATCGAGATCGCGGATTTTTCCGCACCGCTCCAGCACGACAATTTCGAAGGGCTCGCGGTGCAGCGAGAGGGCGATTCGCTCGTCTTGTGGATGATCTCGGACGACAACGAGCAATGGTGGCAGCAGACGCTGCTGCTCAAGTTTCGCCTGGATCTGTAGGATCGCAGGCACGGAAAAACCCGCCACCGCTCATGCAGTAGCGGGCCAAACCGTTGACCTGAGGGAAGATCAGGCCGCTTCGGCGGTGCCGGTGGTCGCCTTGCGCACTTCGCGCTTCAGACGACGCGCGCGCAGCGAGAGATCCTCGTCACGCGACTTCAGCAGCCAGTTGTCCAGGCCGCCGACATGCTCGACCGAACGCAGGCCGTGCGTCGAGACGCGCAGGCGGATGCTCTTGTTGAGCGAATCGGAGATCAGCGTGACGTTCTGCAGGTTCGGCAGGAACGTACGCTTGGTCTTGTTGTTGGCGTGGGAAACATTGTGTCCCACCTGCCGGCCCTTGCCGGTCAGCTCGCAAATGCGCGACATCGCTTCAAATCCTGAGTTGGGCAGAAAGCCGGAAAGGCCGCGCTGTTAGCGTCGATGCGTGCTGCAGTCAACCGATTCACGAGGAACGGCCGCGCAACCCGCTCGCCGCCGGGGCGTTGGGCAGCTGTAACGATAGGAGGAGATTGGGATGCGCGCAATCCTGGGGTTGCTGGGAATTCTGGTGCTGGTCGCCGTGGTGCTGATCGCGCTGGGCTTCCTCAATGTCGACGTGCGGGGCGGCAAGCTGCCGACCGTATCGGCCGAAACGGGCAAGGTGGCGGTGGGCGAATCGAACAGCACGGTGCGCGTGCCGACCGTCGAGATGAAGGAAAAGCAGGTGAAGCTGCCGACCATCGACGTCCAGAAGGCGCCCGAGGCGACGGCGACACCCGCCCGGTGACGCGCCGGCCTGCCCGACTCGCGGCGGCGGCCCTGCTGCCGCCGCTGGGGGTTTATCTGGAGGAAGGGGCGGGCCGCCCCTTCCAGCTTGCTTGCGGGCTGACGGTGCTCGGCTTTCTTCCGGGCGCCGGCTATGCGCTATGGCGCCTGTTGCGGCGGCGGGGAACGGTCGCCGCCTGAGCAGGTGACCCGGGCGGTTGCCCCCGCTAAGCCGGACGCGATGTTTCCGATTCCCCCACCCATGCGCGCGGCGCTCGACGCTGCCGAGGCGGCAGCCGCCGCGGGCGAGGTTCCCGTCGGTGCGGTCGTGCTGCGGGACGGCCATATCATCGCCACGGCCGCCAACGCCCCCCGCGCGCTGCGGGATCCCACGGCGCATGCCGAGATGTTGGCGATTCGCGCCGCCGCGCAGATGCTCGGCCGCGATCGGCTGGAAGATTGCGACCTGTGGGTGACATTGGAGCCCTGCGCCATGTGTGCCGGTGCCATCGCCCATGCACGAATCGCCCGCCTCTATTACGGCGCCAGCGATCCCAAGGGCGGCGCAGTGGAGCACGGGCCGCGCCTGTTTGGTCAGCCGACCTGCCACCACCGTCCGGACATCTATGGCGGCATCGGCGAGGCGGAAGCGGGCGCGCTGCTTCGCGACTTCTTTCAACGGCGCCGCTGAGCTGCGCTGGTCGGCTGCGGGCAAATGCGGTATCTTCGCCGAAACGGGAGAGGCCGATGCTGCGCTGTCTGACTGCGGTCCTTGTGTTGCTGCCGGTTGCCGTCGGTGCCGCCGAGCGGCCGACGCTGAGCTGGGGCAAGCCCGGTGTGACACTGGAGACCTATCGCGCCGATGCCGTCGAATGCGGGCGCGAGGGCTATTATCTCGACATCTCGAACACCGACGCCGCCAAGGTCTTCAAGGATGCGTCGCGTCAGCTCGAAAACAACGAGGCCAGTCTCGGCATGACCGGCGGCAACCTCGATCGGGCGATGCAGATTGCCAATGATTCGGGCCGCATCGTCGAGCGAACCCGCCCCGCCGAGCGGATGAAGCAGGTGCGCACGCTGCTGCAGGATACGGTGGCCGGCTGTCTGCGCGCCCGGGGATACAGCCAGTTCCAGCTCACGCATGCGCAGCGGCAATATCTGAAAGGCCTGAAGCCGGGCTCGCTCGAGCGGCACGCCTATCTCCACGGATTGGCGAGCAATCCCGCGATTCTGGCGGCGCAGCACCTCTAAATCGCGCCCGGCACTGCAAAAGGTTGTGAACTGGCCGCTGCTCCGGATATGGAGGCGGTGCACCATGAGCGCACCTTTTCCCTGGATCGACGTAGCGATCATCTTCGTGCTGATCGCGATCAACGGCATTTTCTCGATGTCGGAGCTGGCAATCGTCTCCGCCCGTCCGGCGCGGCTGGAGGCGCTGGCCCGGCTCGGCAATCGCGGCGCGAAGACCGCGATCGAACTTGCCGAGGATCCCGGCAAGTTCCTGTCCACCGTCCAGATCGGCATCACGCTGATCGGCATTGTTGCGGGCGCCTATTCGGGCGCGAGCCTGGGCGAGCCGGTCGGCAAGCGGATCGAGGCACTGGGCCTCTCCGCCGAGCTTGCCCACACGCTGGGTCTCACGCTGGTCATCGGCCTCACCACCTTCGGTTCATTGGTGATCGGCGAGCTGGTGCCGAAGCAGTTCGCGCTGCGCTCGCCCGAGCCGATCGCCGCCGCCATGGCGCTGCCGATGCGCTGGCTCTCCTGGGGGACCGCACCGGTCGTGTGGCTGCTCGATTCGTCGACCGGTCTGGTTTTCCGTCTGCTGCGGCTGAACCGCGAATCGGAAAATCGGGTGACCGCCGAGGAGCTGCACCTGATCGTTGCCGAGGCGAGCAAATCGGGCGTGATCGAGGAGCATGAGCGCTCGATCATTTCCGGCGTGGTACGCCTCGCCGACCGGCCTGTTCGCGAGGTGATGACGCCGCGCACCCAGGTCGACTGGCTCGACGTGGATCTGGACGGCGCGGGGATCCGCGAGGAACTGCTGGCCACGCCGCACACCCGCCTGCCGGTCGCCGAAGGCTCGATCGACGCGGTGATCGGCGTGGTCCAGGCGCGCGACATCGCCGCGGCGCTGTTCCGCGGCGAACCGCTCGACTTGCGCAAGCTGATGCGCAAGGCCCCCGTGCTGCCCGACCAGGTCGATGCGATGGACGCGCTCACCGCGCTCCGCCAGGCCGAGGTTCCGATGGGGCTGGTGCATGACGAGTATGGCCATTTCGAAGGCATCGTCACGCCGGCCAATCTGCTGGCCGCGATCGCGGGCGAGTTCGCATCGGACGCCGAGCCGGGCGACAACCCCAACATCGTCGTGCGCGAGGACGGTTCCCTGCTTGTCGCGGGTGCGACGCCGGCCGATCAGCTTGCCGAGCGGCTCGGCATCGACCTGCCCGAGGATCGCGATTATGCGACCGTGGCCGGGCTGGCGCTGGCGGTGTTCAAGCATCTGCCGGTCGAAGGCGAGGTGTTCACCGAACAGGGCTGGCGTTTCGAGATCGTCGACCTGGACGGCCGCAAGATCGACAAGCTGCTGGTAAGTCGCGACGCGGGATAGGACGCGCCGACCGCGTCACGTCCCACGCCCGGGAATCTCGCGGCCACCCGTATGGTTGCGCCCTGTTCCGCCGCATGGTAGCGCCCGCGGCTTGAATGGGACCATTCCGCGTCCCTAACTTCAGGCTTTTCGGGAACCCATGTTCGCCACTCCAGCATATGCACAGGCCGCGGGCGCGGCTGGTCAGGGTAGCACTCTGGCCGGGATCGCGTCGGTAGCGCCGCTCGTCGTCATCTTCATCGTCTTCTACTTCCTGATGATCCGTCCGCAGCAAAAGCGGATGCGGACCCTGCAGGACTCGCTGAAGGCGGTGAAGAAGAACGACACCGTGATCACCGCAGGCGGTCTGATCGGCAAGGTCACCCGCGTCGACGACACCGAGGTCGAGATCGAGCTCGCGCCGAACGTGAAGGTCCGCGCGGTCAAGTCGACGCTGGCCGAAGTGCGCCCGCACGGCGCCAAGCCTGCGAACGACTGATGCTCGATTTCCCGCGCTGGAAGGTCTGGTCGATCACCCTCGGCCTTGCCCTGATGGTCCTGCTCGCCGTGCCGAGCCTGGTGCCGGAGAGCATCCGCAACACCTGGCCGCACTGGGTGCCCAAGCCGGCCGTCAATCTCGGCCTCGACCTTGCGGGTGGTTCCTACCTGCTGCTCGAGGGCGATGTGAGCGACGTGCAGCAGAGCAAGCTCGAGCAGATGCGCGAGCAGGTGCGTCTGGCGATGCGCCGCGATCCGCGCGTGGAAATCGGTGACATCTCGATTGCCGGTGGCAAGCTCAGCTTCATGGTCCGCGATCCCGGCAAGGTCGATGCGGCGCGCGAGAAGCTGCTGCCGATGACCAACGGCGTCGGCACCACCGGCCAGCGCGACTGGGAAATCGCGGTGCGCGACTCCAGCGTCTTCGTGCTCACCCCCACCCAGGCGGGGCTGAACCAGCAGATCGAAACTGCGATGGGCGACGCCCGCGAAGTGGTCGACAAGCGCATCAACGCCCTCGGCACGCGCGAGCCGACCGTGATCCGCGAAGGCACCAATCGCATCGTCGTGCAGGTGCCGGGTCTGCAGGATCCCAGCCAGCTCAAGGCGCTGCTCGGCAAGACCGCCAAGCTCGAGTTCAAGCTGGTCGACACCAGCGTCACCCCGCAGCAGGTCGCCAGCGGCGACATCCCCGTCACCTCCCAGCTGCTGCAGTACGAGAATGGCGCGCCGATCGTGGTCAACCGTACCGCGATGATCACCGGCGACATGCTGGTCGATGCCAAGCAGAGCTATGACGAGCAGGGTCGCCCGGACGTGACGCTGCAGCTCGACGGTGCCGGCGCCAAGCGCTTCGCCCGCGTGACCACCGAGAATACCGGCAAGCCCTTCGCGATCATCGTCGACAACAAGGTGATCTCGGCACCCAACATCAACACGCCGATCCTCGGCGGCAGCGCGTCGATCTCGGGCGGCTTCACGGTCGAGAGCGCCAACGAGCTCGCCGTCGCACTGCGCTCGGGCAAGCTGCCGATCAACCTGAAGGTCGTGCAGGAATCGACCGTCAGCCCGGAACTGGGCAATGATTCGATCCGCGCCGGCATCACGGCCTCGATCATCGCGATCGTGGCGGTGGTGGTGTTCATGGTGCTCACCTATGGCCGCTTCGGCGTCTATGCGAACATCGCGGTGATCATCAACGTGCTGATCATCCTGGCGCTGATGGGCCTGATCAGCGCGACGCTGACCCTGCCCGGCATCGCCGGCTTCGTGCTGACCATCGGTACCGCGGTGGACGCCAACGTGCTGATCAACGAGCGTATCCGCGAGGAACGCCGCCGCGGTCGCAGCGTGATGCAGGCGGTGGAGCTGGGCTACAAGGAAGCCAGCCGCACCATCTTCGAAGCCAACGTCACCCACGCGATCGCCGGCCTGATCATGCTGGTGCTCGGCTCGGGCCCGATCCGCGGTTTCGCGGTGGTGCTGCTGTTCGGTATCGCCAGCTCCGTCTTCACCGCCGTGGTGTTCACGCGCATGCTCGTCACGCTCTGGTTGCGCCGCAAGCGCCCGAGCGAGATCCATATTTAAGGAAGCGCCGACATGCGGCTCCTCAAGATCGTTCCCGACAACACCAATATCGGCTTCGTCCGCGTCCGGTTCATCGCCTTCGCGATCACCGCGCTGCTGACGATCGCCGCCATCGGGCTGGTCGCGGCGCGCGGCCTCAACTTCGGCGTGGACTTCATCGGCGGCGTGTCGATCGAAGAGAAGTTCACCACCGCGCCGCCGCTCGACGAGCTGCGCGCGACGGTGAACGCGCTTGGCTATGGCGAAACCACGCTGCAGGAAATGGGCGGCCGCAACGCCGTGACCATTCGTCTGCCGGTGCCGCGGTCCAGCGATCCGGCGGCGACCAACGCGATGGTCGAGCGCGTGAAGACGGCGGTCGCCGCCAAATTCCCCGGTGCCACCTTCTCCACCTACTCGACGGTCTCGGGCAAGGTTTCGGGCGAGCTGATCCGCAACGGCGTGCTCGCGGTGCTGCTGGCGATCATCGGCATCGCGATCTTCTCCTGGCTGCGCTACGAATGGCAGTTCGGCGTATCGACCGCGGTCGCCATCCTGCACGACGTGCTGATGACGCTGGGCTTCTTCGCGCTGACCCGGATGGTGTTCGACCTGAACATCGTTGCGGCGGTGCTGACGATCATCGGCTATTCGATCAACGACAAGATGGTGATCGACGATCGTATCCGCGAGAATATGCGCAAGTATCGCAAGATGGGCATGAGCGAGCTGATCGACCTGTCGGTCAACGAGACGCTGCCGCGAACGGTGATGACGTCGCTCACCATCCTGATCGCGCTTGCCTCGCTGCTGGTCTTCGGCGGCCATGTGCTGCGCGGCTTCACTGCGGCGATGATGCTGGGCATCGTGGTCGGGACCTATTCGTCGATCTACGTCTCCTCCTCGTTGCTGATCTCGCTGGGCCTCAAGCCGGGCGTGAAGCCGGAAAAGACGGACTCGATCGCGAGCAACGCCGAGCGCGTAAGTCCGCGCGAGCGCCCCTGACATGAAGATCGAACGGCGCAGCGCGGAGGGGCCGCTCATCTCCGGATTTTCCGGTGGCGGCTTCCGCGTCGACGAGAATGTCTACCACGGGCTGATCATCACGCCGCAGCGCGCCGATGGCTGGTCGCCGCCTGCGGTCGCGGCGTTGGCGGAGGCGGACCTGGACGCCGCCTTCGCGCTCGACCCCCAGCCCGAGTTCCTGCTGCTCGGCACGGGCGCGACGCTCGTGCGGCCGCCGCTCAGCCTGGTGAAGGCGCTGGAGAAGCGCGGCATCGGCATCGAGGCGATGGACAGCCGCGCAGCCGCCCGCGCCTGGGGCGTGCTCCGCGCCGAATTGCGCTGGGTCGCCGCAGCGCTCTACCCGCTGAGCTGAGCCTTCCTGTCCCATAGGCTGTCATTCCGGCGAAAGCCGGAATCCATTCGCCACTCGGTTTCAGCAAGCGCCGGTACGGAGGCCCCAACGGATCCCGGCTTTCGCCGGGATGACGATGGACGGGGGCTTCGGTTCTTCGTCACACAGGTGCTGGTATTCCTGCCCCGAACAGCGCCGGCAGCGTCTGTTCCAGCCAGCCGAGCGCACCCTCCCACCGGTCCGGATCCACCGGCCGCGCGATCCGCGCGAGCATATCGGCCTGCGGGCCGGTGGCATCGAACGCGTCGTTGAGCAGGCACTGGGCAAACCAGAGCTGCGCATCCTCGGCCGCCGGGGTGCGGGCGGCGCCCGTGGTGACGGCATCGAGAAACTCGGGCAGCTCAGCATAGGCGTTCAGCCAGGCACCGGTCGCGAAGCGGGTCTGGCGGAGCATCGGCACGCCGAAGAACGCCGCCAGCGCGAAGGTCTTCGAATCGCCGAGCAGCATGCCGTCGGCATGGCGTGCCATCGCCAGCGTCGCCGGCAGCGCGCCGACCGCAGGTGGCAGCAGCACGGCGTTGGGGTGCGCCCCGATCGTGGCGAGCAGCGCATCGGCATCGACATGCAAGTCGTTGAGCGGGTGGTTGGTCACCGCCAGCGTGGCCCGGTCGCCCACCTGCTCGGCGAATGCGCGAACCAGCGCCGAATTGGGTCGGGGGCCGACGCGGTGCATCGCCAGGAAATTGTCCTCTGTCTCGCATTCGAGCGGCAGCAGCAGTACCGGGCGGTCCTGCGGGATACCGAGCCGATCGAACAGCGCGGCGCGCTCGTGCGCGGGCGGGGCGAGGCGCTGCTGGAGGCGCCCCCAGGCCGGCACGATCATTCCGCGCAGCCTTGCGCGTTGCTCGGCGCTGAGGTCGGCGAGCAGGCCATGGTCGTGCGGCCGCTCGGCGAGCAGGATCCAGCGGGGCGGCGGCGCGAAGGGCTCGAACCGGCCCTCCATCAGCAGCCGGACGATGCCGGGGAAGCGCGCGGCGGTGGCATGGTCGGCGGTGCGGCACAGCACCACATCGGGCGCCAGGCTGTGGACGAAGCCGATCAGCCCCTCGGCATCCTCGGGGACGGTGCGGGTGCTCGGATGGTCGGGGCCGTCCATGATGTACCAGCGCACGTCGGGCAGATCGGTACAGCGCGTCAGTTCCTCCGGCCCTAGCCCGGTGCCGCACCAGGGGGCGGGGGCGAGGACGTGGACCTCATGGCCCTCCGCGGCGAGGCGGCGGAGCAGCGGCTCGACGATCTGGACGAACCACCAGTTCGTCACCATCGGCAGGTAGAACAGCACCCGCTGCGGTCGGTCGAGGGAAAGCGGCAAGCGAGGCTCCAGGCGACGATGGTCCTTCCCGGATTATAGGATGCGCGGCGCGGCAGGCGGGGCAGGGCGGCAAGTTTTGCCTAGTGGGGGTGCGGAGCGCAGCCGGGGAAATTGCTGATGGCGAACGGCTGGATGTGGTGGTTTGCGGACAGTCTGCTTGCAACCGCTACCGGGTGGAAACCGAACATAAGCCGCGCTAGCAATTGCTCATGTCGGACTCGCAACAGACCACCGCCCCGCCTTGGACGTCGTGCCACACCGTCATAGCAGGCGGACTTATCGGTGTAGGGTTCGCAGCGGCTTCCGATTTGCTCCTGGTGGCAACTCATGATGGTCGAGGGGTTGTTGATTGCACCACGGGAGAGCTTCTGGCTCGGGACGATGATCCGCTCTTCCCGTTCGATGAAGATACGCGGACGGCGCAAGGGATCGGACCGCTTGCGGATCAGGAAGTTACGATTGCGGGGCCGATCTACGGCGGCACACTGCCGACTGAGACGCAGGATGGTTGGCGCTTGTCGGGGCGGTTGACGAACAGCAGTAACGATGTCGTGGTCCTGCTTCCTCCAACACAGGAAACCGGTGAACCTTCCACATTCACCGGTTTCATCCCGGAGGTCCGCGTCTTTGGGTTCTCACCGACCGGACGTTCCTTCGTCATTGGAACCGGCGCGGAAGTCTATACCTTCGCCCGTTAGCGAAGGCTTTCGAGCCGGTGCGGATCAGTACTGAACGTCGAGTTTTGGGCGCAAGCAGACGGCTCGCGTTGTGATTTCCCAGCCGCAACCCGCCGCCCGTCACCCCTACTTCGCCTGATACTTCGCCCGGAAGTCATTCGCGAACGCCGTGAGCCGCTGTTCCTCGATCGCCGCGCGCAGGTCGGCCATCAGGGTCTGGTAGAACCAGAGATTGTGCTCGGTCATCAGCATCGCGCCGAGGATCTCGCCGGCGCGGACGAGGTGGTGGAGATAGGCGCGGCTCCAGGTGCTGCAGACCGGGCAGGGGCAGGCGGGGTCGAGCGGGCCCTGGTCCTCGGCGAACTTGGCGTTGCGGATGTTGATTGGGCCCTCGCGCGTGAACGCCTGGCCGGTGCGGCCCGAGCGGGTCGGCAGCACGCAATCGAACATGTCGATCCCGCGCTCGACCGCGCCGACGATGTCGTCGGGCTTGCCGACGCCCATCAGATAGCGCGGCTTGGTCGCGTCGAGCTGACCGGGGGCATAGTCGAGCACACCGAACATCGCCTCCTGGCCCTCGCCGACCGCAAGGCCGCCCACCGCATAGCCGTCGAAGCCGATATCCTTCAGCGCGTCGGCGCTGGCCTTGCGCAGCCCCTCGTCGAGCGCGCCCTGCTGGATCCCGAACAGCGCGGCGCGGGCGGCATGCTCCTCGCCCGAATCGAAGCCGGCGCGGCTGCGCTTGGCCCAGCGCATCGAGCGTTCCATCGCCTTGGCCTGCACCTCGCGCGTGGAGGTGGTCGGCACCAGCTCGTCGAACGCCATCACGATGTCCGAGCCGAGCAGCCGCTGGATTTCCATCGAGCGTTCGGGGCTCATCATGTGGCGCGAGCCGTCGAGGTGCGAGGCGAAGGCGACGCCTTCCTCGCTGCGCTTGGTGAGTTCCGAGAGGCTCATCACCTGATAGCCGCCGGAATCGGTGAGGATCGGCCGGTCCCAGCCCATGAACTTGTGCAGCCCACCTAGGCGCGCGACCCGCTCGGCGGTGGGGCGCAGCATCAGGTGATAGGTGTTGCCGAGCAGGATGTCGGCACCGGACGCGCGCACGTCCTGCGGCTTGACCGCCTTCACGGTGGCGGCGGTGCCGACCGGCATGAAGGCGGGAGTGCGGATCTCGCCGCGCTGCATGGCGATGGTGCCGCGACGCGCCTTGCCGTCGGTGGCGTGGATGGTGAACTGAAAACGGGGCATGCCTCGCTATTGGCGCGTTTGGGGCCGGAATCCAAGGGAGGGCCGTGTGGCGGAACAGGACGACGAACTGCGCGCGATGGCGACGCACCGCGGGCTGAAGCTGGTCAAGTCGCGGCGGCGCAAGCCCGGCGGCGACTTCGGGCGATACGGGCTCAAGGAGGCGGGCGGCGCGGAGGTGTTCGGCTTCGGCGCGGAGGGGCTGACGGCGGATGCCGCGGCGATCCGGGAATTCCTGCGCGGCGGCGTGCGGAGCGACTGGAGCATTTCGGTCGAGACCACGCCCGGGCCGAAGCGCGTGGCCAAGCCCAAGCCTGCACCCCAGCCGAAGCCCGCGCCGCCGCCCCGCCCGCGCTTCAAGCCGGCGGTCGCCAACCTGCTGCGCGACCGCCCGGAGGCGAAGAAGGAAGAGGCCTTTGAGGATATCCTCCAGCGCCCCGGCATCCGCATCGAGCGGATCGTGTCGCGCGGGCAGGCGACGCCCGAGGAGGCGCCGATGGTGCAGGACTGGGACGAATGGGTGGTGCTGCTCGAAGGTGCTGCGGGGATCCGGATCGAGGATTCGGCCGAGGTGCGGCTCGGCCCGGGCGACCATCTGCTGATCGCGGCGGGGCAGAAACATTGGGTGACATGGACCGCCCGCGACCGGCCGAGCGTTTGGCTGGCCGTACATCTGGACGGATAGGAGCAGGACCCATGGCCGACCCCACCAATCCCGGCGACGAAGCCGCCCCCGGCACTCCCGGCACCGGCGAGAACTGGTGCCGCACCTGCGGCGGCTCGGGCCGGATCGAGACGGGGGAGTGCCCGGATTGCGGCGGGACCGGCAAGGTGATCGAGGGGATCGGCGGGGCCTGAGGCGACCCTCACCGTCTGCGCTCCCCTCCCGCTCGCGGGAGGGGAAAGAGTGTTACGGCAGCAGCAGCCCAGCCAGCGCGGCCGACATCAGGTTGGCCAGGCTGCCGGCGATCAGCGCCTTGATCCCCAGCCGCGCGATCACCGGGCGCTGGTTGGGGGCGAGGCTGCCGGTGGTGGCCATCTGGATCGCGATCGAGCTGAAATTGGCGAAGCCGCACAAGGCAAAGGTGATGATTGCCTTGGAGCGCGGCGCGAGGTCGGTCGCCTTGCCAAGTTCGATGAAGCCGACAAACTCGTTGAGCACCACCTTGGTGCCGAACAGGCCGCCGGCAGTGAGCGATTCGTGCCAGGAAATGCCCAGCAGGTACATGACCGGCGCGAAGATCGTGCCGATGATCGCCTGGAAGCTGAGCCCGGGATAGCCGAACCAGCCGCCGACCATGCCGAGCAGCCCGTTGGCCAGCGCCACCAGCGCCACGAAGGCCAGCACCATCGCGCCCACCGCCACGGCGATCTTCACGCCGGTGGAGGCGCCATTGGCCGCCGCCATGATGATGTTGGCGGCGCGTTCTTCCTGGAAGTCTTCCTCGGCGACGCGGATCACCTCGTCCTCGCCGGACATCGGCGCGTCCAGCGTGGCGGGTTCGTCCGGCATGATGATCTTGGCCATCATCAGTCCCCCCGGGGCCGCCATGAACGAGGCGGCGAGCAGGTAGGGAAGCGAGGCCGGCCCGAGCAGGCTGGCATAGGCCGCAAGGATGGTGCCCGCCACGCCGGCCATGCCGACGCTCATCACCGCGAACACCTGCGAGGGCGTGAGGCGGGCAAGATAGGGGCGGATCACCAGCGGCGCCTCGCTCTGCCCGACGAAGATGTTCGCCGCGGCGCAGAGCGATTCGACCTTGCTGACGCCCGTCACCTTCTCGATCGCGCCGCCGATCCAGCGGACGACCTGCTGCATGATGCCGACATGGTAGAGGATCGAGACGAGCGCGGCGAAGAAGATGATCACCGGCAGCGCGGCGATGGCGAGGCTCTGCCCGCCCAGTTCCGGCTTGGCGAGGTTGCCGAACAGCAGGGTGGTGCCGGCGCTGGCATAGCCGAGCAGCGCAGAGACGCCGTTCGCCATGCCGTGCAGCGCCACCTGGCCCCAGGCGGTGCGCAGGACGATGATCGCCGTGCCGGCCTGCAGCAGGAAGGCGGGCACCACGATGCGCAGGCGGATCGCCCGGCGGTTGCTGGAAAGCAGGAAGGCGATCGCCAAAATCGCCAGCACCCCGAAAATGCCGATCGGGAAATGAGTCATTCTGAAGTCGTACGTCCCCACGCCGGCGGTATCCCTGCCAGCAAACCCATCGACCATACACGGGATGGCGCCGCTTGCCAGCCGCTAGCGTGCGCCGTGGCGGGACAGGCGCGCGCTCAGCCCCGGGTGACGAGCTGTTTCAGCATCGCATCGGCAGCGGGCTGAGTCAGCGTGGTCACCGCCGGATTGTAGGTCGCGTTGGACTTCACCGTCCGGGCATATTCGTGCGGGCGCCCCGCATAGGCGCGCACTTCGCGGCGGAGCTGCGCCATCGTGCCGAACGCCTCCGCCGCGTGCGCCATCGACAGGCCATGGTCGATCGCATTCAGATACTGGGCAAACTGCGCGCGATCGGTGGCACTGAGGTTCGACATCACGAAGAAATGGGTGAGTAGCCAGGCGTGGTAGGGCGTCCAGTCCATCCGCTTCGACGGCGCATGGAGATAGCTGCCGGTGATCACCGCTGCCGTATCCAGCCGGCCATAGGCACGCAGGATCGGGGTGAGGTTGGCCGGCTGCTCGCCATATTCGATCGAGCCGTCGTGCTTGAATACCACGGTCGAGAAAATCGCGCCGATGCCGTCGAAATACCAGCGCGGATAGGCGTTGGGGACATAGTGCAGCATCAGATGCTGCGCATAGGCACCGTAGAGGATCGACTCCCAGCTGCGCGTTACCGGCGGGTGGTTGACCGTCTTGCCGATGCAATCGGACGCAGCATCGGATTCGCCGTCATTGTCGGCGGCGCCGGTGTCGCCGCAATCGGCGTTGTTCGCCTTGGCGGTGTCGGTCTCGATCACCTGATCGGCGCGCGCGATCGCCAGCACCGCGCCACTCGGACGCGGATCGTAGAAGCGCTGGCCGACGAACGGCTTGGCGAAGGGGCCTTCGTCCGCGCCGATGTTGCGCAGGCCGCTGTCGCGCAGATCCTTGGCGCTGTTGAACAGAACGATCTCGATCCGCGGCGGCTCGGCGGTACGGGCACGAACGCGGTAGAGCCGATCGAGAAGGCCGTGCAGCTTTTCGAGATTGGTGGCGATGCGGCGTAGCTGGCCTTCATCGCCGTCCGAATAGACGATCACATCGTCCGCCTCGGCGCGCTTCCAGCGGCTGAGCGGTTCGCCGGGCCTGTCCGTCGTGCCGGTAACGACGATCGCCGCGCCGTCCTGGCCTGCAGGTGCCGTTTGCGCGATCGCACCCAACGCGCCGAAGAACATGCCGGCCACGCACGCCACTACTCCAAAGACGGACCCAATCCGCATGGTACGCACCCCCCAACCCAGACGCGTGTCGCTATCATGGCGTAGCGGAGTCGCGCCAGATCCGTTTCGCTGCACTGCCCCGGGCGGTCAGCCGTCCAGCCCCGCCGCGAAGGCCAGCCGCAGCGCCTCCGAAAGGCTGCGCGCCTCCAGCTTTGCCATGGCGTTGGCGCGGTGCACTTCCACCGTGCGGGGCGAGATGCCGAGATCATAGGCGATCGTCTTGTTCGGATGGCCGCGCACCAGCCCTTGCAGCACATCCTGCTCGCGCGGGGAGAGCGAGGCAATGCGCCGCTCGGCATCCTCGCGCGTGGCGACCGCGGCATCGCCCTCCGCGATCCGCTCGAACCCGCGTTCCAGCGCCTCCAGCAGCGCATCACGATCGAACGGCTTTTCCAGAAAGTCGATCGCGCCACCCTTCATCGCCGCCACCGCGGTGCCGACATCGCCGTGGCCGGTCAGCACGATCACCGGCAGCTTGACGCCGCGCTTCGCGAGTTCGGCCTGCACCTCGATCCCGTCCATTTCGGGCATGCGCACGTCGAGCAGGATGCAGCCGGGCCGGGCATCCTGCACCTTGTCCAGAAAGGCGACGCCCGAGGCATAGGTGTCGACGTCATAGCCCGAGGTGCGCAGCAGGAAGCTGGTCGATCGCCGCACCGATTCCTCGTCGTCGACCAAGTGGACGCGCTTGCGCTCGCTCATGCGGGATCCTCGTTCGCGGACATCAGGGTGAAATTGAAAATGGCCCCGCCCTCGGCGCGCGGCTCGGCCCAGATCCGGCCGCCATGCGCCTCGATGATGGTGCGGCAGATCGACAGGCCCAGCCCCATGCCGCGATCCTTGGTGGTGGCGAAGGCCTGGAACAGCCGGGGTGCCTGTTCCGGCGCGATGCCGGGGCCGGTATCCGCCACCCACACCCGCACCAGATTGCGCGGCGCGAGCTCGGACCCGATGGTGATCTCGCGAACCGCACTCGCCGCCATCGCCTCGATCGCATTGCGGATCAGGTTGACCAGCACCTGCTGGATCTGCACCCGATCGCACAGGACCTGAGTCGCGTGCGGATCGAGCGCGTAGAAGGCGCGGACACCCAGCTCGCGTGCGCCGGTGAGTGCCAGACGGCTCGCCTCGTCGATCAGCCGCGGCAGGTCGACCAGCCCCATGTCCGCCTCGCCGCGCGCGACGAACTCGCGCAGGCGTCGGACGATGTTGCCGGCCCGCAGCGCCTCCTTGACCGATTCCTCCATCGCTTCCTGGATCATCGCCTGATCCTCCGGATCGCCGCTATCGCGGCCCATCAGGGTGCGGCCCGCCTCCAGATAATTGGCGATGGCGGTCAGCGGCTGGTTGAGCTCGTGCGCCAGCGTCGAGGCCATGGTGCCCATCGCCGAGAGGCGCGAGACGTGGATCAGCTCCGACTGCAGCTCCTTCAGCCGCAGTTCGGCGCGCTGCTCGTCGGTCAGGTCGCGGATGAAGCCGGTGAAGATGCGGTGGCCGTCGCTGCTCGCCTCGCCGACCTGCAGCTCCATCGGGAAATCGGTGCCGTCGCGCCGCTGCCCCACGACGATGCGGCCGATGCCGATCACGCGCCGCTCGCCGGTGGTCAGGTAGCGGGCGAGATAGCTGTCGTGCAGCTGCGCGTCGGGCGCGGGCATCAGCATGCTGACGTTGCGGCCGATCACCTCGCCCTCCGTCCAGCCGAACAGCCGCTCGGCGGCGGCGCTGAACGAGAGGATGATGCCCTGATCGTCGATGACCACCATCGCCGAGGGCACGGTGGCGAGGATCGAGCGCAGGTGCAGCGCACTGCCGGCAAGCGCGGTCTGCGATGCCTTGTGATCGGTGATGTCGCGGAACACCTCGGCATAGCCGCGCAGGGTGCCGCCCGAATCGACCAGCGCGGTGAGCTGTACCTCCGCCAGATATTCGCTGCCGTCGCGGCGGATCCGCCAGCCCTCCTCGATCAGTCGGCCGGCGGCGCGGGCCCGGGCGAGATCCCGCCCGGGCTTGCCGGCCGCGGCGTCCGCCGGGGGGTAATGCACCGCAAGGCTGGCGCCGGCGAGATCCGCCGCACGCCAGCCGTCGAGCAGCTCGACGCCGCGACTCCAACTGGCGACGATCCCGTCCGAATCGAGCAGCAACACGCCACGATCGGTCGACGCCTCGAACAGAAGCGCCATCGCTGCAGGATCGTGGCTGGGACTTTCCGTCATAAATGCCGCTGCTTGGCCTTTATCCTTTAGAGGGTGCGGATAGGTCGGCGGCAAGGCTATGATTTGATTGCCGTCAAAGTAAAGCCCGGCAACGTTTGCGATGCTTCCGCGCTCCAGATGGAGGCGGATATGCTCGACGTTATCGGCAGCAATTATCTTTACATGGTGGTGGGCGCGATGGGGGTGTTCACGCTGGCGCTCGCGTTCGTCAGCCTCAGCGAGTACATGCACCCGCGCGACCGATAATTTCGCGCGGCCGGGCATGCACGCACTTCCCGAAAGCCCCTCGGCACGCTAGCGCAACTGCATGACTGCAAACCTTTCGATTGCCGGCCTGGAACTGGGCGGGACCAAGTGCGTGGCAACGCTGGGCAGCGGCCCGGGCGACGTGCGCGAGCAGCATGTCGTGCCGACCACCGATCCGGCAACGACGCTGGCGGCGATCGACGCCGTCCTCGACGGCTGGCACTTCGACGCGATCGGCATCGCCAGCTTCGGGCCGATCGAGCTCAATCCGGCGCAGCCGAACTTCGGTTCGATCGTCGCGACCACCAAGCCCGGCTGGAACGACACCGATCTCACCAAGCGGCTGGCCGCCCGGTTCGGCAAGCCGCTGGCCATCCAGACCGACGTGAACGGGGCGGCGCTGGCGGAAGCGCGCTGGGGCGCCTCGGCGGGGCTCTCGACGCACGCCTATATCACGATCGGTACCGGTGTCGGCGTCGGCCTGGTCGCCAATGGCCGCCCGATCATGGGCTATGCGCATGGCGAGGCAGGGCATATGCGATCGGCGCGCGCGCCGGGCGACGATTTCGCGGGCTGGTGCCCCTATCATGGCGACTGCGCCGAGGGCCTGCTTTCCGGGCCGGCCCTGGCGGCGCGCTTCGGCCGCCCGGGGCAGGAGGTCGGCGACGATGCGCCCGAATGGGATTATTTCGCGCACGACCTTGCCGCGCTGCTCCACAATCTGGTCGTCAGCCTTGCGCCCGAGCGGATCGCGATCGGCGGCGGCGTGATGACCAAGCGGCCGCATCTGTTCGGCGCGGTGCGTGAAAAGCTGGCCGGGATGATCAACGGTTATGGCGCGCTGGCCGGCTATTGCGCCGAGCTCGGCACGCGCGTCGGCCCGCCGGGGCTGGGCGACATGGCGGGGCCGCTGGGCGCGATCGCGATGGGGCTGGAAGCGCTCGATCGGTGATTCCGGCGTTTGGGGGTTGCGTCCTGCGCCCAAGCGGCATACAGGGCGCACCCTCGGTCGGGGCGTAGCGCAGCCTGGTAGCGCATCACACTGGGGGTGTGGGGGTCGCAGGTTCGAATCCTGTCGCCCCGACCAAGCCACACCCAAGCAATCCTCCACATCGTCGGATCGTTGCGCGGACGCGACCTTAGGGGAACGACCCCTTTGCACGCCTGCGCCCGCCACCCATATGCGCGTCCATGAGTGACAAGAACACTGCGTGGCACGGCACGACGATCCTCTCCGTGCGCAAATCCGGCAAGGTGGTGATCGCGGGTGACGGCCAGGTCTCGGCCGGCAACACCGTGATGAAGCCCAATGCGCGCAAGGTGCGCCCGCTCGGCGACGGCAAGGTGATCGCGGGCTTTGCCGGCGCCACCGCCGATGCCTTCACCCTGTTCGAGCGGCTCGAGGCCAAGCTGGAGCGCCACCACGGCCAGCTGCTGCGCGCGGCGGTCGAACTCGCCAAGGACTGGCGGACGGACAAGTATCTCCGCAACCTGGAGGCGATGCTGCTCGTCGCCGACAAGGACGTGACGCTGGTGATCACCGGCAATGGCGACGTGCTCGAGCCCGAGGCGCACGAGCACGGCACCGTCGCGGCGATCGGCTCGGGCGGCAATTTCGCGCTGTCCGCGGCGCGCGCGCTGATCGAGTACGAACCCGATGCCGAAACCGTCGCCCGCAAGGCGATGGCGATCGCCGGTGAGCTGTGCATCTACACCAACGACCGGCTGACCGTGGAAACGCTGGACGCGGCGTGATCCTTCTTAGCCCCTCCCCTCAGGGGAGGGGTTGGGGTGGGGAACTCTCCACGAGCGACCCGCCCGCTACCCTGACTGCCCCACCCCCAACCCCTCCCCTGAAGGGGAGGGGCTTGCGAGAACAACATGAACCAGAACCTGACCCCCAAGACGATCGTCGCCGCGCTCGACGCGCACATCATCGGCCAGAAGGACGCCAAGAAGGCCGTTGCCGTCGCGCTGCGCAACCGCTGGCGCCGGCAGCAGCTCTCCGCCGACCTCCGCGACGAGGTGACGCCGAAGAACATCCTGATGATCGGGCCCACCGGCTGCGGCAAGACCGAGATCAGCCGCCGCCTCGCCAAGCTGGCCGATGCGCCGTTCGTGAAGGTCGAAGCGACCAAGTTCACCGAGGTCGGCTATGTCGGCCGCGACGTCGAGCAGATCGCCCGTGACCTGGTCGAAGAGGCGATCCGGCTCGAGAAGGAGCGCCGCCGCTCCGCCGTGAAAGACAAGGCCGAGGAAGCCGCGATGGGCCGGCTGCTCGACGCGCTGACCGGCAAGGATTCGAGCACCGCGACCCGCGAGGCGTTCAAGCAGCGCTTCAACGAAGGCCTGCTCGACAATACCGAGATCGAGATCGAGGTGGAGCAGGCGCCGCAGATGCCGTTCGACATCCCCGGCGGCGCGCCGCAGATGATCAACCTGTCGGAGATGATGAAGGGCCTGACCGGCACGCCGCTCAAGCGCCGCAAATTGAACGTCCGCTCGGCCTGGGAGAAGCTCGTCGAGGAAGAGGCCGACAAGCGGCTCGACCAGGACGAGGTGAGCCGGGTGGCGCTCGCGGACGCGGAAGCGAACGGGATCGTCTTCCTCGACGAGATCGACAAGATCGCGGTGTCGGATGTACGCGGCGGTTCGGTGAGCCGCGAGGGCGTGCAGCGCGACCTGCTGCCGCTGATCGAAGGCACCACGGTTGCGACCAAGTATGGCCCGATGAAGACGGACCATATCCTGTTCATCGCCTCGGGCGCGTTCCATGTCGCCAAGCCCAGCGACCTGCTGCCCGAACTGCAGGGCCGCCTGCCGATCCGGGTGGAATTGAAGGCGCTGACCGAGGAGGATTTCGTCGCGATCCTCTCCGACACCAAGGCGAGCCTGGTGCGGCAATATGCCGCCCTGCTCGGCACCGAAGGCGTGTCGATCGACTTCACCGAGGACGGCATCCGCGCGGTGGCGAAGATCGCTGCCGAGGTGAATGCCGAGGTGGAGAATATCGGCGCGCGCCGTCTGCAGACGGTGATGGAGAAGCTGCTCGAGGAAGTCAGCTTCGAGGCGGAGGACCGCAGCGGCAGCGCCGTGGTGATCGACGCAGCCTATGTCGACAAGCAACTGGCCAGCGTGGCGCGGAACACGGATCTCAGCCGCTACGTGCTGTAATCAACATCTAAGCCCCTCCCCTGAAGGGGAGGGGCTTGCAGAGCCCCAACGATCTGGCACGTTCCCCCGCATCGACTCGATTGCCGGGGGACTCCATGAAAAAGCTCATCCTAACCGCGCTGCTGGCCGGTGCCGCCGCCGCGCCGCTGATCGCCCAGACCGCCGCGCCGACGCCGCCGGTCGCCGCGAAGAAGCCCTACACCGTCAAGGCCCCCTTCGGTGCGACGCGCGACGACCCCTATTACTGGCTGCGCGACGATACGCGGAAGAACCCGGAGATGCTTGCCTATCTTGCGGCCGAGAACGCCTATGCCGATGCGGTGCTCGCGTCGGAAAAGCCTATGGCGGACACGCTCTATCGCGAGACGATCAGCCACATCAAACAGGACGATGCCTCGGTCCCGTACGCCAAGCACGGCTATTTCTATTACACCCGCTTCGATACCGGCGCCGACTATGCCGTAGTCGCGCGCCGCAAGGGCAGCATGGCGGCACCCGAGCAGATACTGTTCGACCAGCCCGCCATGGCGAAGGGCAAGGGCTTCTTCCAGATCAGCAACTGGCGGGTGAGCCCCGACAATACGCGCATCGCCTGGGCCGAGGATATCGTCGGGCGGCGGCAGTATGTGCTCAAGATCAAGGACATCGCCACCGGCACGCTGCTCACTGATACGGTCAGCAACATCGAGGCGGGCCTGGTCTGGTCGGCGGACGGCAAGACCATCTTCTATGTCGAGAAGGATCCCGTGACCCTGCTCGGCACGCGGGTGAAGGCGCATGTGCTGGGCACTCCGGCCTCGGCCGACCGGCTGGTCTATACCGAGAAGGACGACACCTTCTACATGAGCATCGGCGCGACCACCGACGAGCGCTATATCTGCATCAACCTCCACTCGACGGTGAGCGACGAGCAGCGCTGTGCGCCCGCCGCCAATCCGGTGGACTTCACGCCCGTTGCGCCGCGCGAGCGCGACTTTCTGTACAATGCCGATCACCTGGGTGGCCGGTGGATCGTCCGCACCAACTGGCGGGCGCCCAACTACCGCATCATGACGGTGCCGGATTCCAAGGCGGCGGCGGGCCGCGCGGGCTGGGCCGATCTGGTGCCGACCAGCGACAGCGTCTTCATCGAAGGCTTCCAGCCCTTCGACCGCTTCCTGGCGATCGAGGAGCGTTCGGGCGGCAACAAGCGGCTGCGGCTGCGCACCCCGACCGGCAAGAGCAGCTTCGTCAGCGCCGATGACCCCGCCTATGTGATGAATCTCGACGTCAACGAGGATCCGGCCAGCCCGGTGCTGCGCTATACCTATGGCTCGCTGGTGACGCCGACCACCACCTATGAGGTGGATGCCGCGACCGGCAAGCGCAGGGTGCTGAAGGTGCAGCCGGTGCCCGGCTATGATCCGTCTAGATATGTCACCGAACGCGTCTGGGCGACCGCGCGTGACGGCACCAAGGTGCCGGTGAGCCTCGTCTATGCAAAGGGCTTCAAGAAGGACGGCACCGCCGCGCTCTACCAATATGCCTATGGCAGCTACGGCTATTCGACCGATCCCAGCTTTCGCCCGACGCTGCCGAGCCTGCTCGATCGCGGCATGGTCTATGCCATCGCGCACATCCGCGGCGGCCAGGAGATGGGCCGCAAATGGTATGATGACGGCAAGATCTTCCACAAGAAGAACAGCTTCACCGACTTCATCGACGTGACCCGCTTCCTGGTGGCGCAGGGCTATGCGGCCAAGGGCCGGGTGGCGGCGGAAGGCGGCAGCGCGGGCGGGCTGCTGATGGGCGCGGTCGCCAACATGGCACCCAATGACTACCGTGTGATCGTGGCGCAGGTGCCGTTCGTCGATGTGGTGACGACGATGCTCGACACCTCGATCCCGCTCACCACCGGCGAATTCGACGAATGGGGCAATCCCGCCGAGAAGCGCTATTACGACTACATGCTGAGCTACTCGCCCTACGACAATGTCGCCGCGCAGGCCTATCCGGCGCTCTATGTCGCCACCGGGCTGTGGGACAGCCAGGTGCAATATTACGAGCCGACCAAATGGGTGGCCAAGCTGCGCGCCACCAAGACCGACCGGAACCCGCTGGTGTTCCGCGTCAACATGGAAGCGGGCCATGGCGGCAAGTCGGGCCGGTTCGAGCGCTACAAGCAGAACGCGGAGTCGCTCGCCTTCGCGCTGGACCAGTTGAAGGTGCAGTGAGGCAGTGACGATCCTCCCCCTCCGGAGGGGGAGGATCCGAGGCTGGTCAGCCCTTCGGCCTGGTATAGGGCGTGAACTTGCCCAGGCGGCAATAGCCGCTGGGGATGCTGGTCCCCGGCGTCAGCACACGGAACTGGTCGTTGCGGCAGAGCTGGCTGCCGCGCATCTCGACGATCACCGTGGTGAGGGGGGCCAGCGACGGGCATTCGGAAGCCAGGTCGTTGCGATAGAGCCGGAGGCCCTGGCGGTAGATGAGCGTGCGCGTGTTGATGATCTGGGGACCATCGGTCATGCCGGGGCTGATGCAGTCCTGCGGGGTACCTGCGACGCGGTCGCCCAGCGTACTGGCGAGCTCCCTGCGGCCCTCGGCATCGCGCTTCGCCTGATAGTCGGCATTCTGGGCGCAGCCGGCCAGCGTCATCGCGGCCAGAAGCAGGGCGATGGGGGCCCTCACTGTGCCGCCTTCGCATACGGAACGAAGTTCCCCAGCGTGCAACTGCCGCTCAGGCGCCCGTTGAGCTTCTCGCGGGTCAGCACCTGATCCCCTTCACAGGGCTCGCGGTGTAGGCTGCGGACAATGACCAGATCGCCGCGGGCCAGACCGGGGCATTCACCGACGACCCGGTTGAGATATTTTCGCGTCTGCCCGCCGACATAGAGCACGCCATTGGGCACGGCGCGCACTTCCGAAAACCGCTCGCGGACCAGGCAGCGCTGCGGCGTACCCGGCGTCAGGCCGTTCAGCGTCTTCTGCAGGGCGACCTCGGCAAGATCGGGGTGGCGCTGGTCGGCGCTCGCGGTGCCGGCCAGGGCAAGGACGAGAACGGGAAATGCATAGCGGATCATCTGCTGCTTCCTTCTGTCGTCTACGCCCCAACCATACCGTATCAGCTAGGAAAAGTATCCTTTGCTGCGCGACGTTCGCCCAAAATTTCAACGGTACTTGCGCGCAGGAAGGGGTTGGTGGACCGCTCGGCCGCAATCGTCGTGGGCACCGTCGCTTGGCCGTCGGCGCGCAGCCGTTCGACCTCGGCAAGGCGCGCGGCAATGGCGGGATTGTCCGGCTCCGCGACCGCCGCATAGCGAGCGTTGCCCAGCGTATATTCGTGCGCGCAATAGACCTGCGTTTCGTCGGGCAATGACTCGAGCCGGCGCATTGCGGCGAACATCTGCGCTGGCGTCCCCTCGAACAGCCGACCGCAGCCCATCGCGAACAGCGTGTCGCCGACGAAGACCAGCCCATCCTCGCTGAAGTGATAGGCGATATGGCCGGCGGTGTGGGCCGGCACCTCCAGTACCGCCGCAACGTGGCCGCCGATCGCCACCGAGTCGCCGTCGCCTACGAGACGATCGGCGGTCGGGATCTTGGCGGCCTCGGCAGCCGGGGCGATCACGGTGCAGCCGGTGGCTGCCTTGAGGGCTGCATTGCCGCCGGTGTGATCGGGGTGCCAGTGCGTGTTCCAAATCGCGCTGAGCTGCCAGCCCTGTTCGGCCAGCGCCGCCAGCACAGGTTCGGCCGCGCCCGGATCGACCACGATCGTCTCGCGCGAGACGGCATCATGGACGAGCCAGATGTAATTGTCCGTGAAGGCGGGGATGCGGACGATCCGGAGCGCGGTCATGGCGTTACCAGGCGCCGATGTTCGGCATCGAGGCCCAGGGCTCCTGCGGGGGCAGGCTGCCCTTCTGCAGCAGCTCGATCGAGATCGCGTCGGGCGTGCGGACGAACGCCATATGGCCATCCCGCGGCGGGCGGTTGATCGTCACGCCGGCATCGTGCAGCCGCTGGCAGGTTTCGTAGATATCGTCGACCTGGAAGGCGAGATGCCCGAAATTGCGCCCGCCCGTGTAGGTCTCGGGATCCCAATTGTGGGTCAGCTCCACCTCGGCGCGGCCGCGGCCGGTCTCCGGATCGATATCCTCCTCGCTCGCCAGATAGATCAGCGTGAAGCGTCCCTTCTCGCTGGTAATGCGGTGAGTCTCGGTCAGGCCGAGCAGTTCGAAGAAGGCGATCGTCGCGTCCGGATCGGTCACGCGGATCATCGTGTGGAGAAACTTCATGGGGTCACGTTCCCTGCTTTGGCATCGATCGCCAGATAGGTGCGCGGGCACGCCGCCGCCACCCGGCTATTTGGCCGGGGGCGGATCGAACTGGGCGAGCGCGGCGCGGGCGGCGGTCGCCTGCGGGCTGCCGGGCGCGGCGGCGAGCACCTTGGTCCACGCGGCCTTCGCGGCCACCTCGTCGCCGCTCGCTGCTGCGATATTGCCGGCCTCGAGCTGGACGGCAGCGTCGTCGCCGGCGCGTTTCACCGCCTCGGCGATGTCCTTCTGGGCGCGGGGCAGCTCCCCCATGCGACGGGCCAGCGTGGCGGAGAGCAGCCAGGCGAAGGGGTCGTCGCCGGCCTTGGCGATCGCGATGTCGATATCCGCGCGGGCGCCTGCATTCTCGCCCGAGGCGACCGCGGCACGGGCGCGGTCGAGATAGGCCTCGCCCAGTGCCAGGCCCTGGAGGCTGCCGGTAGCAAGCGCGGCGTTGAAGCTGGCGCGCGCCCTGGGCGGCTTCTTGGCGGCGAGCCAGGCATTGCCGGCCTGGGTCCAGTAGGTGGCGGCGCGCGCGGCATCCTTGCCGGTCTCGGCGTCGCCCGCCGCTTCCTCGAAGGCAGCGGCGGCAGAGTCCCAGCGTGCCTGGTTGGCATAGGCGACCGCCAGGCACTGGCGCGCGAACATGCCGCCTTGCTCGGCGCGCCACTTGACCGCTTCGTCGATCGCCGCGGTCGGATCGCCGGTGGCCAGATCCATGCACGTGGTGAAGCGCGGCGGCTCGCCCGCCGGTGCAGGGGCCGCGGCCTTGGCGGCGGCGGCCCGGGCGCGCTCGGCATCGCGCAGCACGGGCCCGGCCTTGGGGGCGATCGCGGTGTTCTGCTGGGCGATCAGCAGGAGGAGGGGGATGAGCATTCGGTCAGGATGTCCTCGGTGGCACGGAGCAGCAGGCGCATATCGCCGTCGCGCGACAGGCGGTGATTTCCATCCTTGACGATCCATGTCTGGACGTTTTCTGAACGGATCGTGGCGGCGAGCCGCAGCGCCAGTTCCCACGGCACTTCCTCGTCGCACTGGCCCTGGAGCAGGCGAACGGGGCCGTCAAAGGCGATCGGCGCATCAAGCATGCGATGGGCCTCGCCCGATTCCCAGAAGGCGCGGGTGGTGACCATCGGCGCGTCCGAATAGGCGCTGGGCTGTTCCAGCCGACCCTGTTCGACCAGGAGTCGCTTCTCCTCGGCCGTGAACCCCCAGGCGGTGAAGTCGGGCGCGGCGGCGATGCCGACCATGCCGACGATGCGCTGGGGTCGCGCCTTGGCCACCAGCAGCATCAGCCACCCGCCCATCGACGAGCCTACCAGCACCACCGGCCCTTCGACCAGCGTGTCGATCAGGCCGAGTGCGTCATCCCGCCAATCGGCGAGGGTATGGTCCTCGAACGCGCCGGGGCTTGCCCCGCAGCCGCGATAGTCGAAGCGCAGAAATGCCTGGCCGCGCGCCTGCGCCCAGGCTTCCAGTGCCAGCACCTTGGATCCCTGCATGTCGGAGCGATAGCCCGGCAGGAAGACGATCGTCGGCGCGGCGCCGGGGCTGTAATGATGGGCGAGGGCGGTCATGGCGGCGGTGTAGCCGTTCCGCTCCGCGACGACCAGCGACGGAACCGATCAGGGCGATCGGGATTGATCGCAAGACATCGCCCGTCGACAGGAGCAGGATCGCCGCATGCGTACACTCGAAAAAGCCATCGCCCTGCCGGTCCGCCGGTTCGTCCCCAGCGTGCAGCTCCTGTTCGGCGCGGCCATCGCCGTCTCGGGCCTTTCGGTCGCGGCCGGCAAGCTGCTGGCGGTGCTGGTCTAGAAGATGCTCTGCCGTGGCGGGCTCTCGGCGCACATGGTCCGCAGCGCCTGCCACTGCGCGGCGCTCAGCGCCGGCGTGTAGCGCGCACCCTTGCGAACGCTTGCCGCGAATCGCTGCTCGCGCGACGACGAAAGCGGATGCGAGGAAAGATAGTTGAGCATCAGCCCGGCATTGCCCGGCCGCTCGTCTTCCTTGGCCAGGCGCGCGAACAGCGCGGCGGTGGGCATCGGCGAGATGTCGGCGGCCTGCAGACTGCCGATCGCATAGCCATCGGCACCGGATTCGGCCTTGCGGGAATAGCGAGCATTGAGCAGCGCGTTGCCATATCCGCCGACATTGCTGTCGAACCCGCCGAACAGCAGCCCCAGGCCATATTGGCGGATCAGCGATTCCATGCCGTCGCGGTGGGCGACATGACCGAGCTCATGGCCCAGCACACCGGCTACCTCGTCGGGAGACTTGGCGCTCTGGATCAGCCCGTCGAAGAGTACCACCTGCCCGCCGGGAAAGGCGACGGCGTTGATCATCGGGGCCTGCACGACGTGGATCTCGACACCCTCCTTTTGACGAAGGCGTGCAGCGAGCGCCTTGAGCGCGGCGTCCCCCTGCGGCGTGGTGCAGGCATAGCCGCCGAGATTGCCGACGAGCAGCCGGCCCATGCGCTGTTCCATCGATTGCGGGATCATCCGCGCAAGAAGCGGCGGCAGCTTGAGCGTCACCGCGACGACCAGCGCTGCGAGGATCGCCAGCACGCCCACCGAACGCCACAGGCCGAAGCGGTCGATCCACCTGCCGTAGCGCGCGCCCTTGGGCAACTGGACGGCGATTTCGGCCGGCGGGAATTCGAGGAAGGTGATCCGCCAGCCCGGCCGCCCCTTCAGGCCGAAGGCGCGCTCATGGTGGGAGCTGCCGTGCGGCGTGAGATCGGCAAAGGCATAGGGGCCCGGTTCGGCGCCGTCCCCTTCCAGCAGGAAGTGCCGCTGGTCCGGCGTGGGTACGATCGCCGGCATGCGGCGTTCCCCGCTGCGGCCGTCATAATGCCAGACATGCGTCTCCACCGTCCGCTCTCCTCAGAAGGCGCCCATGTCGAGGCTGTCGAACAGCCCCTCGCCCTGGCCGGGCGCGCGCGTGGTCGATTGGGTGAACTGGTCCAGCTCCAGCGTGCCATAGGCGCGCAGGTGGCGGACAAAGAATGCCCAGTTGCGATAGGCGATGAAGATCGAGCCGATGCCCAGCGTGCATACCACCAGCGCGAAGGTGCCGAGCATCAGCTTCAGCCAGTCGCGGGTCCGTGCGGTGAACTCGAACTCCAGGTCGCCGAGTGTCAGCGCGCCGATCGCCTGCCGGAAATAGGCCGAATAGAAATAGAGCGACACCAGGCCCAGCGCGACGAAGAAGACGAGGTAGAAGCCCACCAAGAAGATGGCGAGACCATAGCTCTGCACGGCGGCCGTGGCGTTGGCGCCCGAAAAGGCGGCGGCGATGCCGGCGATCACGCCGACGACGACCAGCAAGACCGGCATCAGATAGAAGAGCAGATAGCGCCCCATCAGACCATCCGTGCTGGCGTTCGCCTCGAAGCGGAAGGGGCCGAAGCTCATCGCGTTCCAGCGCTTGTTCCAAAGGGTGACCAGCGCCCAGGGCACCAGCAGGCCAAAGGCGACGCCGCCCAGCATGGTCCGCCACAGATACGAGAGGCCGTAGCGAAAGCCCTGATCGTCGCTGCCGCCGCGAATGCCGTGCCAGTAGGTGCGGCTCAGCCGGTAGCGTAGCGCGCGGAAGATCGCGATCCCGCCAAGGCTGAACACCACGACGTAAAAGACGAGGGCAAGCATCAGCGCGGCGATTTGTGCGCCGGTGGAACCCTGCGCGGCCAGCACGCCGATCAAAAACTGGATGCCGGCAAGCGGCAGGATCATCAGCACGAAGACCATGACATAGCCCAGCATCAGCTCCAGCCCGGTGCCGGTCCATTCCAGGCGGTCGTCGATGAACCGCGTGTGGCTCCACAGATATTGCCGGGTGCGCGTCCGCCCCCAGAAATTGTAAATCCCCAGCGTGACGATCGTCAGCAGCAGATTGGTAAAGGCGATGGGCGCATATTCGCGCCACGAGCCCGTGAATTCGAACGCGCCGCGCTCGGCATGCTGGTCCATCTTGGAGTCCCCCCTGGCGGCCATCCAATAGCGGCCAGGGGTTTACGTCAAGTAACGATCATTGCGTAGCGCTGAAGGTGTCGCACTGGCGAGGATCGCCGCTGTCGAGCCCGCGCTTCAGCCACGCCATGCGCTGTGCCGAGCTGCCGTGCGTGAAGCTGTCCGGCACCACGGTGCCCCGGGCCTCCTTCTGCAGCGTATCGTCGCCGATCGCGTTCGCAGCCGTCATGCCTTCCTCGATGTCGCCGGGCTCCAGCCGATCGCGGTTGCGGGCCGCCCAGACCCCGGCATAGCAGTCCGCCTGCAGTTCCAGCTTGACGGAAAGACGGTTGCCCTCGGTCTTGCTCGCCTGCGACTGCGCGCGGGAGACCTCGGACGAGGTGCCGAGCAGATCCTGGATATGATGGCCCATTTCGTGCGCGATCACGTAATCGCGCGCGAAGTCACCCTTGGCGCCGAAGCGGTTCTGCAGCTCGTCGAAGAAGGTCGTGTCGATATACACGCCGTTGTCGCTCGGGCAGTAGAACGGACCGACCGCCGAATTCGCCGCGCCGCAGCCGGTGTTCGCACCGCCGGAAAAGAAGTTGATCGTTGCCGGCTTGTAATCGTTGCGGCCCATTTCCTGGAAGATCTTGCTCCAGGTGAGATCCGTGCTGCGCATGACCCGGCACGCTTCCAGCCGCCGCTCGTTCACGCGGCACACCTGCTGTCCGGACTGGCCCGCCGTCGGCGAGCGCCCGGCGCTGCCGCCGCCGCTCTGGCCCAGCATCCCGCCGCCCCCGCCCAGACCGAACATCACCAGTGCGATGATGCCGATCAGCACGATGCCGCCGCAGCCCATGCCGCGGCCGAGGAACATCGGCAGCAGTCCGAGCAGCGGAAAGCCGCCGCCGCCGCCGCCGCCCGAGCCAAGGTCGCGGGCATTGTCGGTAGGATCGAGATCGTCGAGCCGCATCGGGCCTCCCCTTATTCGTTCGGTTGGCGTGACAATGCGCCAGACCGCCGTGCGTTGCACGGATAGCATACCAAGCTTCGTATTGCTCCGCAGCATGGGATGGGCCACATCGCGTGCCATGGCCGATGCTGAGTCTCGCCCGCACCGCCGCCGCCATGCCGCACCAGGCATGCCGTTGCCGGATACCGTCGCATTGGTGCTGCAGGGGGGCGGGGCGCTCGGCAGTTTCCAGGCCGGGGTGATCGAGGAACTCGCCAGTGCCGCGATCGAGGTGGACTGGGTGGCCGGCATCTCGATCGGCGCGGTCAACGCGGCGCTGTTTGCCGGCAATCCGCCCGAGAAGCGGCTGGATGCGATCCGCGCTTTCTGGGAGCAGGTCACGTCCGCGCTCCCCGATTTCTCGCTGCCGATGAACGAGCAGCTGCGCGAGATCGCCCATGAATGGTCGGCCGGCGCGGTGATGCTGGGCGGCGTGCCCGGCTTTTTCCGGCCGCGGCCGATCCCGCCCGCCTTCGCCATTCCCGGTACGCCGGAAGCGATGAGCTTCTACGACACCAGTCCCCTGCGCGAGACGCTGGACCGGCTGGTCGACTGGGATCTGCTGAACAACGGCCCGGTCCGTCTGTCCGTGGGCGCGGTCAACCTCCACAGCGGCAACTTCCGCTATTTCGATACGCGCGACGAACGCATCGACGCACGGCACATCATGGCGTCTGGTGCGTTGCCGCCCGGGCTGCCGCCGGTCGAGATCGACGGCTGCTGGTATTGGGACGGGGGACTCGTCTCCAATACGCCGCTCACCCATGTCCTCGATCGGCAGGAGGCCGAGATGCTCGTCTTCCAGGTCGATCTCTTTCCCGCCGAAAACGAGCTCCCGCGCACGATCATGGACGTGATGGGCCGCGAGAAGGAAATCCGTTTCTCCAGCCGAACCCGCGCCATTTCCGACGAGCGGCTGCGTATCCGCAAGGCGCGCGAGACGGTGAAGGCGCTGCTCGACAAGCTGCCGCCCCATGTGGCCGACGAGCCCGAGGTACAGGCGGTGCGCGCGCTCGTCACCGAATATCCGGTCAACGTCGTGCAGCTGATCTACCGCGCAAAGATCTGGGAGGGCGGCTCGCGCGACTTCGAATTCTCGACGCGGACGATGCGCGAGCACTGGGAATCGGGCCGCACCGCGGTGGCCGAGACCATGGCCAACAGCCGCCTCGTCGCGCAGAACATTCTCGACGGCAAGACCGCCGCCTTCGACCTCACCCAGCGTTAACAAGGAGTATGCCGATGTTCCTCAAGGGCAAGTCCGCGATCGTTACCGGCTCCACCTCGGGCATCGGCCTGGCCTATGCCAAGGCGCTCGCCGCCGAGGGAGCGAACGTGCTGATCAACGGCTTCGGCGACGCCGACGCGATCGAGAAGGAGCGTGCCGCGCTGGCCGAGACCAGCGGCGGCAAGGCGCTCTACGACGCCGCCGACATGACCAAGCCCGAGGCGATCGCCGCGATGGTTGCGCGCGCGGAGGCCGAGTTCGGTGCCGTCGACATCGTGATTTCCAACGCCGGCATCCAGCATGTCGCGCCGATCGACGAGTTTCCGATCGAGAAGTGGGATGCGATCCTTGCGATCAACCTCAGCTCCACCTTCCACCTGATGCGCGCGGCGATCCCGGGCATGAAGGCGCGCAAATGGGGCCGAATCATCTCCACCGCCAGCGCGCACAGCCTGGTCGCCAGCCCCAACAAGGCGGCCTATGTGGCTGCCAAGCACGGCCTCGCCGGCCTCACCAAGACGGCGGCGCTGGAAGTGGCGACGCACGGCATCACCGTGAACTGCATCTCGCCGGGCTATGTCTGGACGCCGCTGGTCGAGAACCAGATCCCGGATACGATGAAGACGCGCGGGCTGACGCGCGAGCAGGTGATCAACGACGTGCTGCTCGATGCCCAGCCGACCAAGGAGTTCGTGCTGCCCGAGCAGGTGGCGGCGCTCGCCGTGTTCCTGTGCCGCGACGAGGCCGCGCAGATCACCGGATCGAACTATTCGATCGACGGCGGCTGGACTGCCGAATGATGCTGCGCACGGTTGCCGTCCTGGGTCTCGGCGCGGCGCTGGCGGGATGCAGCGTCTATCGCGAATCGACCTCGCCGGGCATGGACACCAGCCGCAACTGGCGTCGTACCGCGACCGATGTGGATCGCGAGAAGCTGCGCAACTGGCGCAAGGCGTGGAGCGAGGCGCTGCCGCTCGCCCGCGCCGCCGATGCCAGGCGGATCGACGGCGATGCGGAACTGTTCGATCCCGATCGCGCGCAGGCGGACGCGATGCCGCCCGCCGGCGCCTATCGCTGCCGCACCACCAAGCTGGGCGGCGGCGGCACGGCGGTCAGCGCGATCGTGACCTATGACTGGCGGCCCTGCACGCTCGTCGCGGACGGGCAGGTCCGCCATTTCCGGATCGCGGGCGGCGTTCAGCGCCCGGACGGCAACCTGTTCCCGGACGTCAAGGCGCGCGCCGTCTTCGTCGGCACGCTCGAGGTGGGCGACGATGCCGCGCCGCTCCGCTATGGACTGGACAACAAGCGCGACCTGATCGGCTATGCCGAGCGAATCGGCGCGGCGCGCTGGCGGCTGGTGCTGCCCTATCCCGCGTTCGAATCGAAGCTGGACGTGATCGAGATCGTCCCTGCCGGCTGAACGGGATGGTTTGACAGCGGCGGCGGCAGGCGAGACACTCGCCCCCATGTTCGACAAGGGGGTGCCATGTTCACGTCTTTCCTGCTGGCCGGGGCGATGAGCCTCGGCACGCCCGCCGCCGCTGCCGCCACCGATCCGGTGCGCGATGCGACGGCGAAGGCGATGCCGCAGCTGATGGCGCTTTACCGCGACCTGCACGCCAATCCCGAGCTCAGCCTGCACGAGGTGAAGACCGCCGCGAAGCTCGCGGCCGCCGCGCGCGAGGCCGGCTATGAGGTCACCGAAAAGGTGGGCGGTACCGGGGTCGTCGCGGTGCTGCGCAACGGCGCGGGGCCGGTGCTGCTGATCCGCGCCGACATGGACGGGCTGCCGGTGGTCGAGAATACCGGGCTGCCCTTCGCCTCCAAGGTTCGCGCGACGACCGACGAGGGCATCGAGAGCGGCGTGATGCACGCCTGTGGGCACGATACCCACATGGCCAGCTGGGTCGGCACGCTGCGCAACCTGGCGGCGATGAAGAACCAGTGGCACGGCACCGTGGTGATGATCGCCCAGCCCGCCGAGGAGCGCGGGCGCGGTGCCAAGGACATGCTGGACGACGGGCTGTTCACCCGCTTCCCCAGGCCAGCCTATGCCATCGCCTTTCACGACAGCGCCAGCCTGCCCGCCGGGCAGATCGGCATCACGCCCGGCTATGCGCTCGCCAATGTCGATTCGGTCGATCTGGTGGTGAAGGGGGTCGGCGGCCACGGCGCCTATCCGCACACCACCAAGGACCCGATCGTGCTCGCCGCGCGGATCGTCACCACGTTGCAGACTCTGGTCTCGCGCGAGATGGACCCGCAGCAGCCCGCGGTGGTGACGGTGGGCGCGATCCATGGCGGATCGAAGCACAACATCATCGGCAACGACGTGACGATGCTGCTCACCGTGCGCAGCTTCACGCCCGAATCGCGCAAGCAGCTGCTCGACGGGATCGCGCGGATCGCGCGCGGCGAGGCGATCGCGGCAGGGGTGCCGGAGGACCGCATGCCGGTGATGACGGTGAAGGACGAATATACCCCCGCTACCTTCAACACCCAGCCGCTGTCGGGGCGATTGCAGGGACTGTTCACCGCGCGCTTCGGCAAGGACTGGGTGGTGGAACCCAAGGCGGTGATGGGCGGCGAGGACTTCAGCCGCTACTGGCTGGCCGACCAGCGCATCCAGAGCACGATCTTCTGGGTCGGCGGCGTTTCCAAGGCCAAGTGGGACGCGGCGCAGGCAGGCAAAGGCACGCTGCCCTCACTCCACAGCGCCGAATGGGCACCCGATGCCGAAACCGTGGTCGGCACTGCGACCGAGGCGCTCACCGCCGCGGCGCTGGACATACTGAAGCGATAGCGGGGCCCCGATTTATCCTCCACTGCCAGGACAGGCCCGTCGCGTACGACGGCCAACGGTCGGCGGCATCTCGCAAACCGTCGTCATTCCCGCGAAAGCGGGAAGCCCTTGCCCGCAGCGCCGGGAAAAGACCCTCGGCATCCGCGTCATTGGATCCCCGCCTTCGCGGGGAGGACGAGGTACCTTGATCAACTGCGAGAGGCCTGCCCTGGCGGGGCAGGATTACGTGACCTCAGAGTTTCCCGAACACCGCCTCATAACCCGCGATGTCGCCTGCCGCGAGGAAGCGGGCCTGCTCGATCCAGCGGTCGCGCGTCATGCGGCCCTGGAAGCTGCCGAGCTGCGCATCGAGCCCCTGTGCTGCGGCGGCATCGAGCGCGCCGAGCTGGGCAAAGCGGGTGATGCCCAGCTCGTTGAGCCGCGCCGCGAGTTTGGGGCCGACCCCCTTTAGTCGGGTGAGATCGTCGGCATCGCCGGCGCCGGCCGGGGCGGGCTCAGCGTTGGTGTCGGCGGCCAGTGCCGCCGTCGGGGCCGCGACCGGCGCCGCCGCCGGGATCGGCTCGTCGGCCAGCGGGGCGGGCTCCGGCACGGCCGGCGCCGGCGCCGCGGCGCTGGGCGGCGGGGTCAGCGTCGCGAGCGGCTCGGGCGCGTCGGCGACCTGCAGTTCGCCGCGATCCTCCAGATCGGTGCGCGCCTGACGGCGCCGTGCCGCCAGCCGGGCACCCCAGATCAGCACGAACAGCGCCAGCGCCGCGCCCAGCGCGATCAGCACGAAGGATGCCGTCAGCCAGCCGGTGTCGCTGGTCGCCGCCACGGCGCCATAGCTCTGGGAAACCTGATCGTTCATGCGTGCCGCTCCAAGGGTCCGGTTGCTGCTCCTCCCTTAGCGTGCCGGGCCGGCACGTCCAGCCATGCCGCAAGCGGTGGGGGTGGAGCGTGCGGGGGGCGGGCCCACCGCGCAAGGTCGTCCGGTCGTTCCCGGTCGCGTCAGGTTGGGATGCAGCGGTGCGGGAGTTGCGGGCCTGCCGGGGCACCACCCCCGACAGACCCGTCCCCCGCGCTTGCGCGCTACGAGCAGTGCAGGAGGGGGTTTAAGACCTGCACCACCCGTTTTCGAACCGAACCGTGTCCGGGCCGCCCTTTCGGCTGCCTCGCATGTTCGTGCGTCGCGGGGTGTTTAGCGCAAGCGGCGGACCTGTCGGCGCGGACCTCGTCCGAAGCGGATCAACCGGCCGCGGCCTCGGCGGCGGTGCGCGCCTGCACCGCCATCGCACGGCACATTCGGTGCAGCGCGTCGCTCATCATCCGGGCGGTCTCGGGCTCTATGCCAGGGTCGGCGCCGATCGCACGATCCATCGCATGCGCCCATTGCGCAGCGGTCTGGCCGGTAACGTTCAGTTGGCGATGAAAGCCCATGATGCACATGCCGGGCCGCGCCTCGAACCAGTCGCGCGGGCCGCCGAGCCAGGCGACGAGGAAGCGGGTCAGCGAATGGCGCAGCGCCGTCAGATCGGGCTGGTGCATCGCGTGAAGGGCCGCATAGGCGGGGTCCTGCTCGACCAGATCGTAGAAGCGATCGACGATGGCGCGCACGGATTCTTCGCCGCCAACGCGGTCGAAGGGCAGGGAAGACTCGGACATGGCATGTGCCTGTAGCGCAAATCCGGGTCAGGCGCGTTGACGGGAATCAACGGCGATGCCGCCCTCCCGCATGGGGAGGGCGGCAAGCTGGATCAGAAGTGCGCGATCACGCCCGCCATCGGGCGGAAGCTCTTCGCATCGTTGAACGTGTTCATTTCCAGGCGCAGGCGCAGACCGCTGCGGCCGGTGATGCCGCCCAGGCCGATGTCCTTCGGGCCGACTTCGACGCCGATTCCGTAGGTGACGGCGTTATAGTCGCGGCGGGTGTTGGCGACCTTGTCGAAGTTCACCCACTGATAGCCGACCTTGCCGTAGATCAGGCCGCTGTCGCCCGCGCGGAAGCCGAAGCGGCCGGCGGCGCCATATTCCCAATCGATGTCGCCGCTCACGCCCTTGGCGACGTTACCTTCGGCGCCGACGAACACCGGGCCCAGCGGCACGTTCACACCGGCCACGCCCTGCACGAGCGCACCGTCGAGGCGGTAGCCGTTCGGCGGGATCGGAATGCCGGCGTTCGACTGGCGGTCGAAGCGCTCCCAACCACCCAGCACGCCGACATAGGGCTCGATGCCGAATGCCTTGGAGCCGTCCGGCGAACGCGGGGTTTCCATGTCCTGCGCGGCGGTCGTGGTGGTGGTGGTGGTGGTGCTGGTGGTGTCGGCGGACGTGGTCGCCATCGTCCCTGCGCCGGTGGTGGTGTCCTGCGCGAAAGCGGGGACGGCGAAGGGGAGCGCGGCAGCGGCTGCCGCGACGGCGATGATGTTACGCATGGGGGAGAACCTCGACGCTTGTTGAAACACTAATCTCTTCAGCAGGCCCGTGACGACGGGCGGCGGCTGGAGATGCGCGGTTAATGCCCGGGCCGACGAGATGGTTGCGTCGCCGCGAAGCTTTCCACGGAAAGTGTTGCACTGCGGCAACGGTTTCTGTCGCCCCGATGAACGGGCGGGGATCTCAGCCCTTGGGCTGCCCGTCGGGCGGTACCGGCGTGAGTTCGTACAGATCGACGCTGCCGGGCAGGGCGCCGGGGACGGCAAGGCGCCAGCGGAACGCGCCGAACCGCTCGACCATGCCCACCACGTCGTGCGAACCGGCATTGCCATAGCCGACGTCGTTGGCACCCGCCTTGGCCTGGCGCGCGCCGAGGAACACGTACCGCTTGCCGTCGGGGAAGACATAGCCCGCGACGATGTCCGCGCCGGTCTGCTTGGCGAGGCCGAGCGGCGCATCGTCCGCTTCTTCGTTCGCGGCGGAGATGTAGCAGAAGCCGGCGGGGCTCGGCTGCACCAGCGCGCGCCCGGCAGGCCCCCGCTTCAGATGCAGCGTCCGGCACCGGTAGGAACCCGGCGGCAGCGCGGGGTGCGGCTGGCCGGCATCGGGATCCAGTACCGCGCCCTGGAGCTTGCGCACGGGCAGGCGAACCCCCGCATATAGCTGGCGCCAATCGGCGGGCAGGCTCTCCAGCCGCGGCAGATCGGCGTCGGCGATGCGCGTGCGCCACAAGGGCGGCGGCGGCGCGGTCTCGACGATGGCGGTCGGGCGCACCCCCGATTCCGCGCTGCCGGCATGGCAGGACGCCAGCATGGGCAAGACGAGCATCGCGCAGGCGAGCCGGTACATGATGATGATCCCCTGTGGTCTGCGGCGTGCGAGCTTGTCGCCACGTCGACGCCACAGATTTCGTAAAGCAATGTTAATGAAAAGTAAAAGATGCGACGAGCCGTGCCGCAATGCGGCGAAGCGAGCGAAGCGCGCCGCGGGTGGCGGCCGGCGCGCGTGGTTGCCGGCGCTTGCCCCTTGGAACCGGCGGCGCAAAGGCCCATTACGCTTGTTCAAGGACATGGGCTGGAGACTGGGTATGAAGGCTTGGGCAATCGCGGTGGGCGCCGCAGGCGTCGCACTGACGCTGGGAGGCTGCGCGACCAAGGCGCAGAATGATCGCTACATGGCCGGCCGCTTCCGCGCCCAGGCCGAGCTGCACGACGCCGCCGGCAAGGTGGTGGGAACGGCGGTTGCCGAACAGGTGGAAGGATCGATCCGCGTACTGGTGGATGCGAACGGGCTCACGCCCGGCGCGCACGGCGTGCACGTCCACACCGTCGGCGTCTGCACGCCGCCCGACTTCGCCAGCGCCGGCGGGCACTGGAACCCGGGCGCGACCAAGCATGGCAAGGAAAACCCGATGGGGCCGCACGCCGGCGACATGCCCAACATGAAGGTCGACGAGAAGGGCCATGGCCACAGCACCTTCACGCTTGCCGGCGGAAGCTTCGACCAGCTGATGGACCAGGACGGTGCCGCGCTGGTGATCCATGCCGGCGAAGACGATTACAAGACCGATCCTGCCGGCAACAGCGGCGGCCGCATCGCCTGCGGCGTATTCCAGACCGTCTGACGCCTCACACCGCTTCGCCGGCGGCGCGGGCCCGGGCTAGCTTGCTCGCCTCCGCTGCCGGCAACAGGCGATAGGCCCCCCATATCGCCACCACCGCCACCGGCACGCTGGCGAACAGGGCGAGCATGCCGGTCGCAAGATCGCCCGTCAGCGTCGCGATCCGCCCAGCCGTGTAGGGCCCGAGCGACAGGCCGATGAGCGTTGTGCCGATGAAGAAGGCGGCGGTCGCGGTGCCGCGCATCCGCGGGAGCACCAGATCCTGCGTCGTCGCCGCCGCTGCGCCGAGCGCGCCGCAGATCAGGAACTGGGTCAGGGGCAGCATCCACAGGGCAAAGCCGAGCGTGGGCGCCGTGAACAGCAGCGCCATCGGCGCCAGGGGTGCGAGGCATCCGAACAGGATGACATGGATGCGCCCGACAGGGCTGCGCACCCGCAATGCATCGGCGACGCGACCGCCCAGCGTCACGCCCAGGAATCCCGCGAGCGCCACCGGCGCTCCGATCCAGAAGCCGAGCGATCCCAGCTGCTCCGGCGGAATGGCGAAGGCGCGGCGCAGGAAGCTCGGCGCGAATCCCGCCATCGCATAGGACAGGAAGGTGTTCAGCCCATAGGCCAGCACCACGCAGAGAAAGGCGGGGGTGCCGACGATCAGCGCATAGGTGGGCGGATCGCGGCGCCGGAGCGCGGTCGCCCAGCTATAGACGGCATAGGCGCCGGTGCCGACCGCCGCCCATTGCGCGATCGGCTCGCCAAGCGACACGAACAATGCGACCAGCCCGGCGACGAGCGCCAGCACCGCAAGGTTGCGGATCAGCGCCGCCCTGCCCAGCCGGGCGGCGCCGATCAGCGTGAAGGGCGGCACGATCGTCAGCAATTCTTCGAAGAATTCCCGGAACGGGGCGGGGTGGGCGGTCGCCACCATGCCTTCCGAACGGCCGCGGGGCGGCTCGCGCAGGGTGAAGACCAGGCCCGCGACCAGCAGCCCCGGTAGTCCGACGGCGAGGAACGCCGCTTGCCAGCCGACCAGCCCCAGCGGTCCGCCCGCGGGATATGTCTGGTTCCAGCGCTGCACGATCAGCGCTCCGATGAACAGCGAAAGACCGCCGCCCAGATAGATGCCCGAGGAATAGAGCGCGAGCGCCGTGGCGCGCAGCCGCTTGGGGAACCAGTCCGAGATCAGCGAATAGGCGGCAGGACTTGCGGTCGCCTCGCCGATGCCGACCCCGATCCGCGCGAGGCCCAGCACCATGCCGGTGCGGGCAAAGCCCGACAGCGCGGTCATGCTCGACCACAGCGCAAGTCCCAAGGTCATCAGCCGTACCCGGTGCCAATTGTCGGCCAGCCGGCCAAGCGGAATGCCGAACAGCGCGTAAAAGACGCCGAAGGCGGTGCCGTACAGAAAGCCGATATCCTGATCGCGCAGGCCAAGGTCGCGCTTGATGTCGTCGGCGAGGATGGCGACGATCTGGCGATCGACGAAGTTCAGGATATAGACGAGCAGCAGCAGTGACAGGACGTACCAGGCATAGGGGGACGCCTTCGCCCCATCGGGCGTGGGGGGCAAGCTGGCCATATCCTCTCCTTCGGCTTGGTTCGTGCCGTTGCCAGCAAGGCTAGCAGAGCGTACCCGTTTTACGAAAGGATGAATCGTACGATGGCCGAACCGGCATTCCTGTTCGTCTGCTTGGGAAATATCTGCCGGTCGCCGCTCGCCGAGGCGGCATTTCGCGCCGCGGCGGCGGACGCCGGGATCGCGGTCATCGCCGATTCGGCAGGCACCGGCGGCTGGCACGCCGGCGAGAAGCCCGATCGTCGCTCGATCGCGGTTGCGGCGACGCACGGCATCGACATTTCCGGCCAGCGCGCGCGCCAGGTGGAACGCGCCGATTTCGACCGCTTCGACCATATTCTCGCGCTCGATCCGCAGAATCTCGCCGATCTCCGCCGGATCGCCCCGGCGCAGGGTCGCGCCCGGCTGCGGCTGCTGCTCGATGCGGTGCCCGGCTGGGAGGGCCGCGCGGTCGACGACCCCTATTATGGCGGCCCCGAAGGCTTCGAGCGCACCTGGGACGAGGTTCGCGCCGCCGCCGACCGGCTGGTCGAGGAACTCGTACACCCCCGTTGACCGATACAAGAGGAGAGGAACCATGGCCTTTACCGGACGCGAACTGCGCTCGACGCTCACCGAGGACGGCACGCTTCGGCTGTCGCTGGAGCAGGTGGACTATGCCGATCCGGCCGCCGACGAGGTGACCGTCCGCATCGAGGCGGCGCCGATCAACCCCAGCGACCTGGGGCTGCTGCTGGGGCCCGCACAGATCGACACCCTCCGCGAGGAGGGCAGCGCGGACACACCGGTACTGGCGTTCGACGTGCCCAAGGGGCGGCTTTCGAGCATGAAGGCGCGGCTCGGCCAGTCGATGCCGGTCGGCAATGAAGGCGCTGGCACCGTCGTTGCGGCCGGCGCGGATGCGCAGGCGCTGATCGGCAGGCGCGTGGCGATGATCGGCGGCGCGATGTTCGCCGACTATCGGACGCTCAAGGCGCGTGACGTGGTGCCGCTGCCGGAGGGGACCAGCGCGGCGGAAGGTGCCGCGATCTTCGTCAATCCGATGACGGCGCTCGGCTTTGTCGAGACGATGAAGCGCGAGGGGCACAGCGCGATCGTCCACACCGCGGCTGCTTCGAACCTCGGCCAGATGCTGCAGAAAATCTGTCTCGCCGACGGCATTCCGCTGGTGAACATTGTCCGCTCGGAAGAGCAGGCCGCGATCCTGAAGGGCATCGGCGCCACCCAGGTGGTGAACAGCCGCGACGAGGATTTCCGCGCCAGGCTGACCGACGCCATCGCCGAAACCGGCGCCACCATCGCCTTCGACGCGATCGGCGGCGGCACGCTCGGCAGCGACATCCTGCAGGCGATGGAAGCCGCCGCGGTGCGCAAGATGACGGAATACAGCCGTTATGGATCCGATCAGTTCAAGCAGCTCTACATCTATGGTGCGCTGGATCTGGCACCGACCACGCTCAACCGCCTGTCCTTCGGCTTCCAGTGGAGCGTGTCTGGCTGGTTGCTGCTGCCCTTTTTCCGCAAGGCCGGGATGGAGACGCTCGCGGCCATGCGGGGTCGGGTACTGTCCGAGCTGACGACGACCTTCGCGAGTCGCTACACGCGCACGATCGGTCTGGCGGAAGCGCTGAGCCCCGAGGTGCTGCGCGCCTACGAGCGCAAGGCGACCGGGGAGAAGTTCCTGATCGACCCGAGCATTGACATGACAAGCTGATACGCTCCCGTACCAATGCGTATGGCCCTCATGACGTATTGTTTCTAATATTTGTCGAAATGGACCAAACGTTCTCGCGTCGTCCTACAATGCGCTCGGGTGGGCTAAGAGGGCGAATGACGCTACGGCGTCGCCGCGCCCCGCATTGAGGGACGACGCATGCTGCACTGGTTCGAAGTCAAGGCTCCCATTCGGGAGAAGCTGAAGGTCGCGTTCGGTACGATCCTGGGGATCATGGCGGTGCTGGCGATCCTCAATCTGGTTCTGCCGCACTGGGTGATGCTGGGGCTGAACGTCGTCGTGCTGGCGGTCGCCTTCGGCACCACCCGGACGTTCACCCGCATGATCGCCGATCCCTATGTCGCCACGGTGGTGCGCATGGAGGGCCTGGCAGCGGGCGACCTGAAGGCGCCGATCGCGCATACCGAGTATGAGGACTGCGTCGGGCGCATTTCGCGGGCGATGCTCGTCTTTCGCGATGCCGCGGTGGTCCAGAAGGACGCTGCCGACCAGCAGGCGGAGGTCGTCCGCGTGCTCGGCCAGTCGCTCGAACGGCTTGCCAAGGGTGATCTGACGGCGGACGTATCGTCGGACTTCCCCGGTGCCAATGCGGTGCTCAAAACCAATTTCAACGAAGCGCTTGCGGCGCTCCGCGAGCTTGTCCGCTCGGTCGCGCTTTCCGCCGAGACGATCAGCACCGGATCGGCCGAAATCGCCAGCGCCTCGGAAGATCTGTCGCGCCGTACCGAAAGCGCCGCTGCCAGCCTGCAGCAGACCGTCCACTCGATCAGCGAGATGGACCAGCGGCTGCGCAGCACGGCAGGCAGCGCCAGCCAGACGGTGTCGCGCGCAGATGGTGCGATCGCATCGGTCCAGTCCGGCCGCGACGTTGCCGATCAGGCGGTGGCGGCAATGAGCCGTGTCTCCGAAAGTGCCAAGGGCATCGACGCGGTGATCGAGGGGCTCGACAAGATTGCCTTCCAGACCCGGGTGCTCGCGATGAACGCCGCCGTCGAGGCAGGTCGCGCCGGCGAGGCGGGCCGCGGCTTTGCGGTGGTCGCGGATCTGGTCTCGGCACTGGCGATGCGCGCCGAGGAGGAAGCCGGCCGCGCCCGCGACCAGCTGACCACCACCCAGACCGACGTCACTGCTGCCGTGGGCATGGTCCAGCGCGTGGACGAGGCCTTCGCCGCGATCGCCACCGATGTCCGCGAAGTGCACGACCTGCTTGGCAACATGGCAACCGCCAATCAGGCCCAGGCTTCGTCGATCGGCGAGATCAGCACCGCCATTTCGGTGATGGACCAGGCGACCCAGCAGAATGCGGCGATGGTCGAACAGACATCGGCCGCCGCGCGCAACCTGAGCGGCGAGGTCGACGCGCTGAAGCGCCAGGCGCAGGCCTTCACCGTGGATGGCGGCCACAATGCCCGGATGAGCCTGCCGCTGCGCCGGCCGGATCTGTCCAAGCGCCATAGCGCGGCACGGGGGCGGCCCGCGCCGGCCCCGGCCATGGCGGACGGCGACTGGGCGTCGTTCTGACGCCCTGGATCAGCCCTCCACCCCGGCATGGGCGTGGAGGCGCTGGCGTGTCGACAGCAGCGTTCCCACCGGCTCGGCGATCGGCGCGAACATGCCGAGACCCAGCCGCTGGCCGGGCAGATTGACATAGACCGCTTCGATTCCGCGGGCGCTATAGGCTTCATGCCAGAAGCCGGCGCCCTGCGGATCCTTCAGGAAATCGCGCCACCAGATACTGTGTGGCGCGCTTCGGGTGAACGCCTCCAGGCTTGGCAGGTCGCGCCAATATTGGCGGAAGCCGACATGGTTCCAGCCGAACAGCATGCCGTCCTCGGCGAGGAGGCCGTCGGGCGGGTTCTTCTTGATGTCGGCCAGACCGCGGCCGATCCGCATCATCGCCGGGAGCGCGCGCAGCCGACGCAGCTTGAAGCCGAGGATCACGACGACCAGTTCCGGATAGGCAGCGAGATCGACCGTTTCGCGGCGCGGTTTGGCTTGCATGGTGAGTCTCCTTGTTTACAATGTACACTTTAGCGCGAGTTTACGGTGTAAACAAGATGGCGGATGCGGAAGGCGGGTTGCGCTTGCGGTTGATCGATGCGGCGGGGGCGCTGCTGGATGCGGAGGGCGAGGCCGGCGTCACCTTGCGCGCGCTCGCCAAGGCGACGGGCGTCTCCGCGATGGCGCCCTACCGGCACTTTGCCGACAAGGCCGCGCTGCTCGGAGCGGTGGCGGAAGCGGGCTTCGCGGCGCTGGCGACGGCGTTGCGCGAGGCGGACAGGACGGAGCCGGCCAAGGCAGCGCTGGTCGCGCAGGGGCTTGCCTATTTCCGCTTCGCCCAGGCGCGTCCCGCGCTGTTCCGGCTGATGTTCGGCGGCACGCCGATGTGCGATGCGCCGTCGAGCGAATATGGCGAGGCGTTCGCCATCCTGTCCCGACGCGTGGCAGGCCTGGCAACCGGAGCGCCCGGTCCCGCGACGATTGCTGCCTGGGGGGTGGTGCACGGGCTTGCGACGCTGGCACTGGACGGCAAGCTGCCCGCCGAGGACGCGGTCATCACCGCCGCCGTCGCGCTGGTGGCCGACGGCATTGCGGGCGCTCAGCCGGTGAGCGGATAGCGTTCGATCACGACGTAGCTGGCGCCATCGCGGCCGAGATGGCTTTCGTAGAGCATGAAACTGTCGACCGCGAAGGGGCTGCTGGCAAGGCCGGCATGCGCCTCGAGGAAGCGTGCGTTCGTGCCAGCCGCCGTATTCATCCGCGCGAGCGTGACGTGCGGCAGATAGGCGCGACGCTCGGGCGCGAGGCCGATCCGGACCAATGCCTGGTCGATTTTCTGGTGCAACTGTGTCACCGTTTCGTGCGGCCGCAGTCCGGCCCAGAGCGCATTGGGTCGCCCGCGCGCGTCGAACTCGCCGACATCGGCGAGTGTCAGCTCGAACGGGGCGAAGCGGACATTGCTGAGCGCTACGGCCACATCTTCCGCCACCGGCCGCTCTACCTCACCGACATAGCGCAGCGTGCAGTGGAGTTGCTCGTCGGTCTGCCAGCGCGCACCCGCCACGCCGCCGGCAAGTGCCAGCAGCTGCGCTCGGATCGCGGCAGGCGGGCGAAAACCGACAAACAGGCGATGCATCATGCTTCTCCGATATGATCGGCCACTTGGTTCAAACCGCAGGCAAAGTCGATCTGGGCTCTGTATCGAAACGTTGCTAGACCCGGTTTCGCTTGAAAAGCCCCCGTGCGGGGCCGATATTCGCGCTATCCGGCATCGCGCCGGTCAAAGGAGTTTTTCGAATGGCTAACTGGTCCGATCCCCGCACGAACGAGTCGCCTTTCGCGACCGTGAGTGCACGCGCCGCGGCGCATGACGCGGGGCTCCGGTCGTACATGCTGTCGGTCTACAACTACATGCTCTCCGGCGTGCTGCTGACCGGCATCGTCGCGCTGGCGTTCGGCAAGATCGCGTCGCTGCAGCAGCTGCTGTTCCAGGTCGTCGAGACCAGCCGCGGCCTGTCGCTGCAGCCCACGCTGCTCGGCTGGGTGGCGATGATCTCGCCGCTGGCGATCGTGTTCGCGATGAGCTTCGGCCAGAGCCGCATGTCGGAAGGCACGCTGAAGGCGCTGTTCTTCGCCTATGCGGGTCTGCTGGGCGCGTCGCTCTCGACGATCTTCACCACCTATACCGACATGTCGATCGCGCAGGTGTTCTTCGGCACCGCCGCCGGCTTCGGTGCGCTGAGCCTCTATGGCTACACCACCAAGAAGGATCTGTCGGGCTTCGGCACCTTCCTTCTGATCGGTCTGGTCGGCGTGCTCGTCGCATCGGTGGTCAACATCTTCCTGCAGTCGAGCACGATGAGCCTGGTGATCAGCGCCGTCGGCGTGCTGATCTTCGCCGGCCTCACCGCCTATGACACGCAGAAGATCAAGAGCATCTACAGCCTCGTCGCGGGCACCCGCGAGCAGGGCAAGGTCGCGATCATGGGGGCGCTGAACCTCTATCTCGACTTCATCAACATGTTCCTGTTCCTGCTGCGCCTGTTCGGCAGCTCGCGCGACTGATCTCGCCGCGGGACACGATCAGCAAGGGCCCGGTGGAGCGATCCGCCGGGCCTTTTGTTTGCCGGGCATGAAACGCGGCGCGGAACGCGCTTCGGACAGAGCCGTTTGATCCTGGGTAACGCTCAGGAGAGTGCAGCATGACCAACAATCCCCTCGACTCCGCGATGGACCGGATGTCGGTCGCCCCGGATCCCCGTGCGGACGACGATGCCGCCAAGGGCCCCGTCCATTCCTCGGATGCCGGCACCGATGGTTCGATTGAGGAGCGTCTCGCGCGCGACCCGGCCAGCAAGGATGCGCGCCTCGACCGCGCACTGGACGAATCGATGGATGCATCCGATCCGCCCGCCTCGACCCAGCCGATCCACAATCACCAGATCCCGGAAAGCTCGGGCTATGACGCGAAGGCCGAGGCAGACCGCGCCCAGGCCGTGCCCGAAAGCGGCGACAAAGCCGACAAGGGCCTGATCGACAAGGCCCTGCACAAGCTCGGCCTCGACTAAGGCAGGCACAGATGGCCGCATCTCCCGCGTCGGGTTGGCGCGCCAATCTGGTTCTCTACGCGGCGCTCGCCGCCAATATCGGGATCGCCGTCGCGAAGTTTGTCGCGGCGGCGATTACCGCGTCGTCCTCGATGCTGACCGAGGGCGTCCACAGCCTCGTGGACAGCCTCAACCAGATATTGCTGCTATATGGTCAGCGCCGGGCGAAACGCCCGCCGGATGCGGAGCATCCGTTTGGCTATGGCCGCGAACTCTATTTCTGGGCGTTCGTCGTCGCCATCCTGATCTTTGGGCTAGGCGCGGGCGTGTCGGTCTACGAGGGATATCTGCACATCCTCGATCCGGAGCCGCTGCGGGATCCGCTGGTCAACTATGTCGTGCTCGGCGTCGCGACGTTGATGGAGGGCACCAGCTGGGTGATCGCGATCCGCGAGTTCCGGGAAAGCAAGGGCGATTGCGGCTGGTGGAAGGCGATCCGGGAATCCAAGGATCCGTCCGGCTTCATCGTGCTGTTCGAGGATTCGGCGGCACTGGCGGGGTTGGTCGTCGCCGCGATCGGCGTATGGGCCAGCCACGCTTGGCAAGATCCGCGGATCGACGGGATGGCCTCGATCGTGATCGGGCTGATCCTCGCAGCCGTCGCCACGCTGCTCGCGCGCGAGGCCAAGGGCCTGCTGATCGGCGAACGGGCCAATCCCGAGATGATCGCGCAGATACGCGCGATGCTGGAGGCGGAGCCGCGGATCACCGGGGTCAATCATGTCCGCACCATCCATACCGCGCCCGATCGGGTGTTCGTGGCAATCAGCGCCGATTTCGATGACGGTTTGGCAATGGGCGATGCGGAAACGCTGATCGAGCGCATCGAAGCGCGGTTGAAGGCTGCGCTGCCGCAACTCAGTTCAATCTACATCCGTCCGGAAAAGCGCGAGGACGCCGCCGTCGTGGTGCCGGCCTAACGGGTCGAAAAGGCCGGCCTGCGCAACCGGGACACGCGCCCGGTCGCGCAGGAGCAGGTCATCCGGCGTTGGCCGCCGGCGTGTTGACGCCCATCGACTGCAGATACTTCTTCACATTGCGCGCCGCCTGGCGGAGGCGCTGCTCGTTCTCGACCATCGCGATGCGGACGAAGCCCTCACCATTCTCGCCATAGCCGACGCCCGGCGCCACCGCGACCTTGGCATGGGTCAGCAGCTGCTTCGAGAATTCGAGGCTGCCGAGATGCGCCAGCGCCGGCGGCAGCGGCGCCCAGGCGAACATCGAGGCGCGCGGGGAGGGGATTTCCCAGCCGGCGCGGGCAAACGCCTCCACCATCACGTCGCGGCGCTTGTGGTAGAGCTGGCGGTTCTTCTCGACAATGTCCTGCGGGCCGTTGAGCGCGGCGCAGGCTGCCGCCTGGATCGGGGTGAAGGCGCCATAATCGAGATACGACTTCACCCGCGTCATCGCCGCGATCAGTTGGCGGTTGCCGACCGCAAAGCCCATCCGCCAGCCCGCCATCGAATAGGTCTTGCTGAGCGAGGTGAACTCGATCGCAACGTCCTTGGCGCCCTTCACCTGCAGGATCGAGGGCGTCGGCTGGCCATCGAAATAGAGCTCCGAATAGGCGAGGTCGGAGAGGATCCACACCTTGTTCTCCCGAGCCCAGGCAACCAGGCGCTCGTAGAAGGCGAGGTCCACCGTCTCTGCGGTCGGGTTGGACGGATAGTTGACGACCAGAATCGACGGGCGCGGCACGGTGAAGTTCATCGCGCGCTCGAGGCTTTCGAAATAGGCATCGTCCGGCGTCGTCGGCACCGCGCGGATCGTCGCGCCCGCAATGATGAAGCCGAAGGTGTGGATCGGGTAGCTGGGGTTGGGCGCCAGCACCACGTCGCCTGGCGCGGTGATCGCGGTGGCGAGGCTGGCCAGCCCTTCCTTCGAGCCCATCGTCACCACGACTTCCGTCTCCGGATCGAGATCGACGCCGAAGCGGCGGGCATAATAGTTCGCCTGGGCGCGCCGCAGGCCGGGAATGCCCTTGGACTGGGAATAGCCATGCGCATCGGGCTTGCGCGCGACCTCGCACAGTTTCTCGATCACATGGTCGGGCGGGGGCAGGTCGGGATTGCCCATGCCGAGGTCGATAATGTCCTCTCCACCCGCACGCGCCGCTGCCCGCATCGCGTTGACTTCCGCGATAACATAAGGGGGCAAGCGCTTGATGCGGTAGAATTCTTCGGACATTTCCTCGACTTTCAAGGGTTTTGACACGCGACACAAAATTGTGTCGTGCGCGGGTTCTACGCCATAAAAGCGCATCCGGGAATGACGCATTGCTCCGCCTGCGCTAAGCCGGGGCGAAGGAGAGGACCGAATGGCCGATACGCTCACGCCGACCCTGCCCAAGCTCGAGGATCTGCAGCACTGGACCTGGGTGCTCGGGCGCGCCCAGCAGATGATGCTGGAGCATGGGCTGGACCTGATGGAGCATGTGCCGTCCGCCCCGCCGTTCGGCATGCTGCTCGATCCCACGCCGGCGATGCGCGCAAGCGCCGAGTTCTGGGCAGACACGATGCAGCTGTGGCAGCGCTTCCTCGATCCCGCCAATGCCGAGCCCTTTGTCGAGACCGCGGAACAGGCGCGCGACAAGCGGTTCAAGGCGCCGCAGTGGCGCGAGCAGCCCGTGTTCGATTTCCTGCGCCAGAGCTATTTCGTCATCGCCGACCATATGCTCAAGCAGGTCGAGGCGCTGGAACATGTCGACGAGCGCCAGCGCGACCAGATCCGCTTCGCCACCAAGGGCTTTATCGACGCGATCAGCCCGACCAATTTCCCCGCCACCAACCCCCAGGTGATCGAGAAGATCGTCGAGACCAAGGGGGAGAGTTTGCTCAAGGGCTTGCAGCATATGCTGCAGGACATGGCCAAGGGTCAGATGACGCAGACCGCGGCCGGCGCTTTCGAGCTGGGCCGCAACCTCGCCATGACGCCGGGCAAGGTGGTGAAGCGCACGCCGCTCTACGAGCTGATTCAGTATTCGCCGACGACGGACACGGTGCTGGAGACGCCGCTGATCATCTTCCCGCCCTGGATCAACCGTTTCTACATCCTCGATCTCACGCCCGAGAAGAGCTTCATCCGCTGGGCGGTGGAGCAGGGGATCACCGTCTTCGTCGTCTCGTGGCGTTCGGCCGATGCGACGATGAAGGACGTGGTGTGGGACGATTATGTCGAGCGCGGCCAGATCGACGCGATCGACACCGTGCGCGACCTGCTCGGCGTCGAGAGCGTCCATACCATCGGCTATTGCGTGGCCGGAACGACGCTGGCGGCGACGCTGGCGGTGCTCGCGGCGCGCGGGCAGGCCGAGAAGGTGAAGAGCGCCACCTTCTTCACCGCCCAGGTCGATTTCACCGAGGCCGGCGACCTGCGCGTGTTCGTCGACGACGACCAGCTGGCGATGATCCGCAGCCTCAGTGCCGAGGGATTCCTCGACGGGCGCTACATGGCGGCGACGTTCAACCTGCTGCGCGGGCGCGACCTGATCTGGAACTATGTCACCAACAACTATCTGATGGGGCAGGAATATGCGCCGTTCGACCTGCTCCACTGGAACTCGGACGTCACCAACCTGCCGGCGACCTGGCATCTGAGCTATCTGACCGACCTGTACCGTGACAACAAGCTGGTCGCGCCGGGCGCGCTGAGCATTGGCGGCACGCCCGTCGACCTGTCGAAGGTAGAAACGCCCGCCTATATCCAGGCCGGTCGCGAAGATCATATCGCGCCGCCGCGCAGCGTGTGGAAGTTGACCGAGCATTTTCGCGGGCCGCACAAGTTCGTGCTGGCCGGTTCAGGCCATATTGCCGGCGTGGTCAACCCGCCGTCGGCGAAGAAATACCAATACTGGACCAATGCGACCCCCGCCGAGTCGCTCGACTCCTTTATCGAAACGGCTGCGGAACATGCCGGAAGCTGGTGGCCGGACTGGAAGGACTGGCTGACTGCGCTGAGCGGTGCAAAAGTCGCGGCAGACGGAGCGCGGGTTCCCGGTGGTGGAAACCTTTGTGCAATTGCGGAAGCGCCCGGCGAATATGTCAGAACACGGTGATAAACCGCTAGGAATTTTCGCGGTTTGTGCCTTTTTGTGCACTGCACAATAACGCCTTGCAATTCCGGCGCCAGACCGCTATATGCTGCGGTGCAGCAATAGGCAGGGAAAGCTAGTCACATGGCCAGCAAAGGACCCAAGACGACGGCCAAACCCGCCGCCAAAACGGCGGCCCGCGGTGCTCCCAAGCCCGCGATTCTGGCCGAAGCTGCTGCGGCGGAACCGGTGTCCGTACCTCCCATGGCCGAGACGATCGTCCCGGCCGCGGCGCTGGTGCCTGCACCGATCGAAGCCGCTGCACCGCAGGAAGTAGAGAAGCTCGTCGAAGACACGATCGCTGCCCCGGTGGAAGCGGCTCAGGCCGTTGCCGAGGAAGTGATCGAAGCCACAGAGACCGTCGCGCCGGCGGTCACCACCAGCACCGCGAAGGAAACGACCATCATGGCTACCCAGTTCGAGAATACCACTGCCCAGGCCCACAACGCGTTCAGCGACATGAACGAGCGCGCCAAGGCCGCCGTCGAGAAGTCGACCAAGCTGGTCGAAGAGGCCAATGAATTCGCCAAGGGCAACATCGAAGCGCTGGTCGAGTCCGGCCGGATCGCCGCCAAGGGCTTCGAATCGCTGGGCCAGGAAGCTGCCGACTACAGCCGCCGCTCGTTCGAGAGCGCAACCGCCGCGATGAAGAACCTCGCCTCGGTGAAGTCGCCGACCGACTTCTTCAAGCTGCAGAGCGACTATCTGCGCGGCGCGTTCGACTCGTACGTCGCCGAAGCTTCGAAGCACACCGAAGCGATGATCAAGCTGGCCGGCGACGCCGCGCAGCCGATCTCGAACCGCTTCGCGGTCGCGGTCGAGAAGGTGAAGACCAACGCCTGATCGGTTCGACCGATCAGCGATGGAACGGATTGGGGGCAGTCGCAGGCGCGATTGCCCCTTTTTCATGTCCACAAAATGCAGCGCTGCCCGTGCGACGCCTTGCCCTTGGGGGCGGTGCGACATATTTTGCGACCCCTATGGTCGAGCTTCGTACAATTGAGATCCGGATGGCCGAGGATGGCGACCAGGATGACCGCGGCAACGACAATGCCGTGGGCATCGCCACCCGTACGCGCACCCGCACCAAGAAGCCGACGCCCTACCGCGTGCTGATGCTGAACGACGATTACACGCCGATGGAGTTCGTCGTGCTCGTGCTGCAGCGGTTCTTCCGGATGAACATCGAGGAAGCGACGCAGGTGATGCTGCATGTCCACCAGCGCGGCGTAGGGGTATGCGGGGTATTCAGTTACGAAGTGGCCGAGACCAAGGTCTCGCAGGTGATCGACTTTGCCCGGCAGAACCAGCATCCGCTGCAGTGCACGCTGGAAAAGGCCTAGGCGATCACCGACCACGCTGCTCCCGCTGCGAAGGCGGGGCACCGGCGCTGATCTCCCGATAGGTCCGGTCGCGGTGGTACATGCATTGCCGCCGTCGGCAAAAGACCGAAGGGCTTCGCCGCGGCGGCCTTAGCGCGCCGGCGGCAGCCAGCGCAGGTCCAGCCCCTCATAGCGATTGACGTAGTTGGCCGCGCCGGCGAGGCCGTTGCGATCGAGCAGCGTCACGCGGCCGCCCTCGCGGGCGATCATGCCTTCTTCCTCCAGTTGTCGCAGCATCCGGTTGACATGGACCGCCGTCAGCCCGGTCGCGTCGCCGATCTCTTCCTGGGTCAGCCCCAGCGTATATTCGCGATCGATCGACTTGTCGGTCGCGCGAAGGCGATTGCGCAGGTCGAGCAGCAGCGCAGCGACGCGCGCCTTGGCACTGGTCCGGCCCAGCGCCGCCAGCCGATCGGTAAGCGCTACGCGCTCGATCTGGCTGTAGACGAGGATCATCGCGGACAGCCGCGGATGCTGCTGCATGATGTCCGACAGCGCGGTGCGATCGAACGGGCAGACGACCGTGTCCGAAAGGGCGCAGAGCGTCTCGGGCGCTTCCTGATAGATGGCCGAGGAGATGCCGAGCATGTCGCCGGGGAACAGGAAGCGAAGGATCTGTCGGCTGCCGTCGTCCAGCAGCACATAACTCATCATCAATCCTTTGCGGAGAATGAACAATTCCCCGCAAGGCTCGTTCTCACGCTGCAGAATCGCCCCGCGCCGAACATGGCGCTGGCGCAACTCGAGCCCGTCGAGCGCGTCGCGCTCGCGGTCCGTAAGCGTGATGAACTCGCTCAAAACATCGGCAAAACAACTGGATGACACGCTCTGCACTTTCCCCCGGGCGGTCCCTGCAAAGCAGCGCAACGGAATCAGCGCATTAAAATCGATCAAGCCTCCCTGCAGCCCACCGCTTGCGCGCACGCGCAGAGCGGCTAGAAGCTCGCCATGGACCGTATCCTCATCCGTGGCGGCAATCGGCTTGCCGGCAAGATCGCGATTTCCGGCGCGAAGAACGCCGCCCTCACCCTGATGCCGTGTGCGCTGCTCACCGACGAGCCGCTCACGCTGCGAAATCTGCCACGTCTGGCAGATGTCGACAGCTTCGGACATCTACTGAATGAACTCGGCGCATCGACCTCGGTAGAGGGCACGCGCCCGAACGAATTCGGCCGGGTGCTGTCGGTTCGCGCCAGCCGCTTGACCTCGACGGTCGCGCCCTATGACATCGTCCGCAAGATGCGCGCCTCCATCCTGGTGCTCGGCCCGCTGCTGGCGCGCGAGGGCGAGGCGACGGTGTCGCTGCCCGGCGGCTGTGCGATCGGCAACCGCCCGATCGATCTGCACCTCAAGGCGCTTGAGGCGATGGGTGCCGAGATCGAACTGAGCGCCGGTTATGTGAAGGCCACCGCGCCTGGCGGCCGCATTTCGGGCGGGCGCTTCCGCTTCCCGGTGGTCTCGGTCGGGGCAACCGAGAATGCGTTGATGGCCGCTTCCACCGCGCGCGGCACCACTGTCCTGGAGAATGCAGCTCGCGAGCCCGAGATCGTCGACCTGTGCAACCTCCTGGTCGCGATGGGGGCGGTGATCCGCGGCATCGGCACCGAGACGCTGGAGATCGACGGCCGCGACCGGCTGCACGGCGCCACCTATGCGGTGATGCCCGATCGCATCGAGGCGGGCAGCTATGCCTGTGCGGCGGCGATCACCGGCGGCGATGTCGAGCTGCTCGGCGCCTCGGCCGAGGACATGCGTGCGACGCTCGATGCGCTCGTCGAGGCGGGGATCACCGTCGAGGAAACCGCGACCGGCGTGCGCGTCGCGGCGGAGAACGGCATCCATCCGCTGACGCTCAACACCGCGCCGTTCCCGGGCTTCGCCACGGACATGCAGGCGCAGTTCATGGCGATGCTGTGCAAGGCGGACGGCGCCAGCACGCTGACCGAGACAATCTTCGAGAACCGCTACATGCACGTGCCGGAGCTGGCCCGCATGGGCGCGGACATCGAGGTGCATGGCCGCACCGCGATCGTACGCGGGGTGCCGAAGCTGACCGGCGCGCCGGTGATGGCGACCGATCTGCGTGCTTCGATGAGCCTGATCCTCGCCGGCCTTGCCGCCGAGGGCGAGACGCAGGTCAACCGCGTCTACCACCTCGATCGCGGCTATGAGCGGTTGGAGGAAAAGCTTCAGGCCGTCGGCGCGGACATCGAGCGTGTCGGCGACGGCTGAGGCCTATTCGGCTGCCAGCGGCAGCACCGAGGGTTCCCGGGAGGGCGCGGTGACCACGCGGTTTCGCCCGCCCTCCTTGGCCTGATAGAGCGCCCCGTCCGCGATCGACAGCAGCTCGGTGACCGATCGGGTGCTTTCGGGGATGGCGGCGACGCCGAACGACGCGGTGATCCGCGTATCATGGGTGGCGGACAGCGCCTCGATCCGCTCGCGCAGGATCTCTGCCTTCGCCGCGGCTTCGGAAAGCCTGCATTCGGGCAGGATCACCAGCAGCTCCTCGCCGCCATAGCGACAGGCAACGTCAGACGCGCGGAGCCCGCTGAGGATGGTTGCGGCGGTTTCGCGCAGCACTGCGTCGCCCAGGGCATGGCCGAACGCGTCGTTGAGCTTCTTGAAGTGATCGAGGTCGATCATGATCACCGAGAGCGGAACGCCGCTGCGTTCGGTGAGGCTGGCATAGCGGCTCAGTGCGTCTTCCATATAACGGCGATTGTACAGCCCGGTCAGCGGATCGCGCAGTGCCTGGGTACGCAGCTTCTCGCGCAGCGCGATGTTGGAAACCGCCAGCGACATGGCATCGGCGATCGCGGTGGCGAGCGGCTGCACCCGGCCGAGTTCTGCCGCAGCGTCGGGGTGCGGGGTCGCGATCTTCAGCATGCCCTGGATTTCGCCATGTGCGGTCATCGGCAGTTCGAGCACGGTCGCGGTCCCGAGGTGATGATCACAGCGCAGCGCGCCGGGAGCGTCGACGTTCACATGCGGCTTGCCCCGTTTCAGCGCCCAGCACTGTGACGGCGGCAGCATCGGGCGCAACGTATCGGGCTCCGGCCAGTGCCAGCTGCCAGACAGCTCCAGCCGGTCGCGCGAATTGTTGAACACGTAGAGCGCGCCGCCGAAGCCGGCGAGCAGCGACTCGATCGTCGCGCCCAGCACGGCGTTTGCATCGGCATAGCCGTCCGCGCTCTGCAGCATCTCGGTCATGCGGAACAGATGGTTGATCTGCTTGCGCTCGGCATGGGCGCGGTCGGCGTCCTCGCGTCGCTCGCGCAGCGTGCGCACGATCTGCGGCCCGCCGAGCAGCAGCAACAGCAGCGTGACGATGACGCCGCCCAGTTCCAGCACGCCCTCCACCACCCGCATGTCCGGCGTCCGCACCAGCGGATGCGCCAGATGCGCCACGACCGTGACGAGCACGGCCGCCGATGCGGCGATCACCCGGCGGCGGATCGAGCGCTCCAGCAGGTCATAGCCTTGATCGGGAGAATGGGGTTTCACGTGACTTGGCCCTTGCACCGCAACGCAAACCGCTGCGGCGCAAGGCCATTATAGCGAAACCGGGCCGCCTCCTCGTCTCGGGGAACGGTCGCTAGGTAGTTCTACAGCATCGATCCCGTATCGAGATAGCGCTGGTGCCACGCCAGCGCCTCGCCCGGCAGCATCGGTGTCTGGCGGCCGAGGCTGCCTGCCAGCGCACGGTCGTAATAGTCGCGCAGCATCGGCCTGTAGTCAGGATGGGCGCACCGTTCGATGACCTGCTCGGCGCGCTTGCGGGGGGCGAGCCCGCGCAGATCGGCCAGGCCCTGCTCGGTCACCACCACCTGCACGTCCTGCGCGATGTGATCGACATGGGAAACGTGCGGCACGATCGAGGAGATTGCGCCCCCCTTCGCGGTCGAAGGCGACATGAAGATCGAGATATAGGCGTTGCGCGCGAAGTCGCCCGATCCGCCGATCCCGTTCTGGATTCGCGAGCCCATGATGTGCGTGGAATTCACGTTGCCGTAGAGGTCCGCCTCGATCATCCCGTTCATCGCCAGGCAGCCCAGACGCCGCACGACTTCGGGGTGGTTGCTGATTTCCTGCGAGCGCAGCAGAATGCGGTCACGGAACCGGTCGAGATCCTCGTTCAGCCGCGCGGCGGCGACCGGGCTTAGCGAGAAGGCGGTGCAGCTGGCCAAGCGCAGCTTGCCCGCCTCCAGCAGGTCCAGCATGCCGTCCTGCAGTACCTCGGTATAGGCGGTGAGATTCTCGAACGGCGCCGTCAGCAGCCCGGCAAGCACCGCATTGGCAATGTTGCCCACGCCCGATTGCAGGGGCAGTAGCGACGGCGGCAGCCGGCCCTTTCCGACTTCGTGGCGGAAGAACGCGATGAGATGCTGGGCGATGGCAAGCGCGCTGGCGTCGGGCGCCGCGAACGGCAGGTTGCGATCCGGGGCGTCGGTCTCCACCACCGCGATCACCTTGTGCGGATCGCAGCGCAAGCTCGGCTGGCCGATGCGCTGGTCGGGCGCGGTGAGCGGGATCGGCACGCGGTTGGGCGGCAGCGCGGTGCCATAATAAATGTCGTGCATCCCCTCCAGCGCGGGGTTCTGCCAGTGGTTGACCTCGAGGATCACCCGCTTGGCGACATCGAGCCAGGTCTTGTTGTTGCCGACCGACGTGGACGGGATCAGCGAGCCATCCTCGCGAATGCCGGCGACTTCGATCACCGCGACGTCGAGCGGCCCCAGAAAGCCTTCCCAGGCGAGCGGGGCGACCTGGCTCAGGTGCAGATCGACATAGTCCATCTCGCCTGCGTTGATCTTCTCGCGCGCGATCGGATCGGAATTATAGGGCAACCGCGCCGAAATACCGTCGACCCGCGCGAGCGCGCCGTCCAGCTCGGGGCCCGTGGAGGCGCCGGTCCACACCTTCAGCCGCAACGGCCTGCCGGCGGCATGCGCCGCCTCGATCTGCGCGGCGAGCGCGGTCGGCACCGCCTTGGGATAGCCGGAGCCGGTAAAGCCGCTCATCCCCACCGTCATGCCATCGGCGATGAACGAGGCGGCCTGTTCGGCGGTGGTGACCTTGGCGGCGAGTCCGGGGTGGGCGATACGCGACATGGATCCTCTCAAGGCTGCGTCGTTGGCGGCCCTGCAGACCTATCGAGCTGCGTGCAATTGTTGCAATTACCTAGTTGGTTCAGGCGGATGCACGGGGTGCACGCAGGATCTCCCAACTGATTGATCTGTAATAAGTCGCCTGGAACTGCGGGGATCGGCGGGGGGTTTAGGCGGCCAAGCAGGAGAGAGTTTTTCCCATGGCGACCCTCGCGCGCGATTTCGTGCCACCCGTCCGTTCGCAATTCCTGACCGACAGTTTCCAGCGGGGTCTCGCCCACTGGAACCGCGAGCGGCTGGAGCCTGGTTTCCCGTCCGACGACTGGCAGCGTACCTTTGAGCGCGATGTGCGCATGGAGCGGCTGCAGGGCGCGTTCCTCGAGGAACTTCGCGCCGAGGTCGTCGGCGAAGCCGCCCAGGCACCAACCGATGTCGATGGCTTCATCGACTGGTTCGAGGGGCTGAAGGCAACCGGGCCAGGGCAGGGCGACCCGCTGTTTCCTTGGCTCGCCGAGGCGGCGGACCGGGATCAGCTCCGATGGTTCTTCGAGCAGGAGGCCGCTGGCGAGGCCGGGTTCGACGATCTCGTCGCGATGACGCAGGTGAAGCTGCCCACGCGCCCGAAGCTCGAACTCGCCCGCAATTATTGGGACGAGATGGGGCATGGCACCGAAAAGGGCATGCACGGGCCGATGCTGGACGCCCTGGTCGAGACGCTGGCCGTGGCGCCGGTGATAGAGAATACCGTCTGGGAAAGCCTGTGCCTGGCCAACGCGATGACCGCTATGGCGAGCAGCCGCCGGTATGCCTGGCATTCGGTGGGTGCGCTCGGCGTGATCGAACTGACCGCGCCGGGACGTTCCGCCGCGACCGCCGAGGGGCTGAAGCGCGTAGGCCTCAGCGCCAAGGAAGCACGCTACTTCACGCTGCACGCGGTGCTCGACATCAAGCATAGCGAGGATTGGAACCGTGAGGCGATCCGTCCCGCGGTGGAGGAGGATCCGCGTCGTGCGACCGCCATGGCCGAGGGCGCGCTGATCCGACTGCGCTGCGGGGCGCGCTGTTTCGAGGCCTATCGCGAGCGGCTCTGGGGCTGACGTTCACGCGCCGACTTGCTAGGCAGGCAACATGCTTCGCCTAGCCCTTGCCGCCGCACTGATGCTCGCGCCCGCAGAAACTGCCGTTCCCCTCCACGCCGGTGGTCGCGTCACTGCCGATGGTCGGTTCGGCTGGCCGGGGGTCTATTTCGAAGGGCGATTCAAGGGCAGGTCGGTCACCGTCTCGGTCGAGGCAGGCGAGGATCATCTCGCGGTGCTGATCGATGGCGTCGAACGCGCGGTGCTCAGGAAGCCTGGCAAGGTGCAGCGCAGGTTCGACGGGCTGGCCGACGGGGAGCACGTCATCCGCATCGAGAAGCTGACGGAGACGCAGCACGGGTACAGCCGCATGGTCGGGGTCACCACCCCCGGTACGCCGCTCGCGCCGCCGGTGCATGCACGTCGCGTGGAGTTCATCGGCGATTCGCACAGCGTCGGCTATGGCGACACCGCCACCGTGCGCGACTGCTCCGGCGAGGTGGTGCACGATACCACCAACACCCAGCTGGCATTCGGGCCCCTGCTCGCCAGGAAATGGAACGCCGATTATCGCGTGATCGCGTTTTCGGGGCGGGGCGTGGTACGCAACTATGCGGGCGGCAACCCCGGCGAGACGCTCCCGGTGCTCTACTCCCGCGCCATTCCGGGCGAGACCGGGGCGGCGGTGCAGGATGGCTGGAAGCCTCAGCTGATCGTCATCAACCTCGGAACCAACGATTTCTCGACGCCCGTCCATGCGGGGGAGACGTGGAAGGACGATGCGGCGCTGCATGCGGACTATCGGGCAAAGTACATCGCCTTCCTACGCGACCTGAAGGGCGCGAACCCGACTGCACGCTTCCTGTTGATGGGGGCGCCCGCCTTCATCGCGGATGTGCGCGCGGTGGCGGCGGCAACCGGCGCGACGCCGGTTCCTGTGCCGCAGCTGGAATTCACCGCCTGCCACTTCCATCCCTCGCTCAAGGATCAGCGGCTGATGGCGGATCTGATCGAGCAAGCGGCGGGTACGCTGAACTAGGCGTTCCCCCCGCGCCCCTCGCAAATAGACTCCCGCCTGCGCGGGAATGACGAAGGGGGGGCTGCCGCAATGGTCCGCCCCCCTACGATCACACGGCCTTCAGCGCATGCTCGAAGTCGGCGATCAGGTCGTCGGCATCCTCGACGCCGATAGAAATGCGGACGAGATTGTCGGTGATCGCCAGTGCCTGCTTGCGCGCTTCCGGCACGGACAGGTGCGTCATCCCTGCGGGGTGCGAGGCGAGCGTCTCGGTGCCGCCCAGGCTTACCGCCAGCTTGGCGATCTTGAGCGCATCGAGAAAGGCGAACGCCTCCTTCTCGCCGCCCTTCAGATAGAGCGAGAAAGTCGAGCCCGCGCCGGTGCAGTGGCGGCGATAGATGTCGGCCTGGCGCTTGTCCTCGCCGCGCTCGAGGAAGCCGAGATAGCCGACCTTCTCCACCTTGGGATGGCTCGCCAGGAATTCGCAGACCTTGGCGGCATTCTCGCCGGCGCGGCTCATCCGCAGCTCCAGCGTCTCCAGCGAGCGGAGCAGCATCCAGGCGGTGTTGGGATCGCAGATCGTGCCGATCGTGTTGCGCATCAGCCGAATGGTGTTGATGTGCGCCTTGGTGCCCAGCACGCCGCCCGCCACCAGGTCCGAATGGCCGCCGGCATATTTGGTCAGCGAGTAGACGACGATGTCGGCGCCCTGCTTGAGCGGCTGCGCCCAGAGCGGGCCGAGGAAGGTGTTGTCGATCGCGATCGGCGGCTTGTTCTCGCCCGTGAAGATCGCGTCGCGGCTGGCGGCGACCGCCTCGACATCGACCAGCGCGTTGGTCGGGTTGGCAGGGCTTTCCAGATAGATCAGCGCGACATTGCCGGTCGCCGCCTTGGTCAGCACCGCGTCGATTTCCTCGCGGGTGGCGCCGGCCGGGAAGTCGAGCCACTGGACGCCGAAGCGGCCGAGGATGCGCGAGATCAGCGTTTCGGTCGCTGCATAGAGCGGGCCCGAATGGACGATCGTGTCGCCGGGCTTGACCATCGACAGGAACAGCGTCGCGATCGCCGACATGCCCGAGGAGAAGGCGAGCGCGTCCTCGGCCTCTTCCCAGATGGCGAGCCGGTCTTCGAGGATCTCCTGGTTCGGGCCGTTGAAGCGCGAATAGACCAGGCCCTCGGCCCCGCCCGGGCGCTTGCCGGTCACGCCCTCGAAGTGCCGCTTGCCCGCGGCCGCATTGGGGAAGACGAAGGTGGAGGTGAGGAAGATCGGCGGCTTCAGCGCGCCTTCCGAGAGCATCGGGTCATAGCCATGGCCCATCATCATCGTCGCCGGCTTGAGCTTGCGATCGCCGATCTTCTCGACATCGCCCTCGGGGCGGGCGCGGGGGGTGCCGCCGGTCAGATCGGCTTCGGTGGCGTCGGTCATACAGGCTCTCCGCTGTGCATTCTGTGATTGGTTGGTTGCGAGTGTAACCAGTTCGAGCATGCAAACCAGCCAAGTCCGTAACCGCCATGACGCAACATCATTTCGTTTGCGCGACGTGGTGGCGCCCTATCCGTTCGGATATACTGACATTCGCGGCAAGATCGATCAGTGTGCGCGGACTAATTCATTTCATCGATCGCTCTGGCCGTGCGAGGCTTTGCGCAGACCAATAGCCCGAACCCTAGGAGGTGCCCGAATGAACGCCGAATCCAAGTGCCCGATGCATGGTGGCAAGATGGAGGGCAACGCCGTCCTGTTCGACATGACGAACCGGACCTGGTGGCCCAACCAGCTTGACCTCACCGTGCTCCACCAGAACCCGCCCGCCGGTGATCCGATGGGTGCCGCGTTCGATTACGCCGCCGAGTTTCAGAAGCTCGATCTGGCAGCGGTGAAGGCCGACATCTTTGCACTGATGACCGACTCGCAGGACTGGTGGCCCGCCGATTTCGGCCATTACGGCCCGCTGTTCATCCGCATGGCCTGGCACAGCGCCGGCACCTATCGCATCGGCGACGGCCGCGGTGGCGCAGGCTCGGGTACGCAGCGGTTCGCTCCGCTCAACTCCTGGCCCGACAATGCCAATCTCGACAAGGCCCGCATGCTGCTGTGGCCGATCAAGCAGAAATATGGCCGTTCGCTCTCTTGGGCGGATCTGATGATCCTTACCGGCAATTGCGCGCTCGAATCGATGGGCTTCAAGACTGCCGGCTTCGGCGGCGGCCGCGCCGACGTGTGGGAGCCGGAGCGCGACATCAACTGGGGCCCGGAACGCGAATGGCTCCAGACCAGCGAGAAGCCGGGTGGCCGCTATTCGGGCGAGCGCAACCTCGCCAACCCGCTGGCCGCGGTGCAGATGGGCCTCATCTACGTGAATCCGGAAGGCCCGGACGGCAATCCCGATCCGCTGCTCGCCGCGCATGACATCCGCGAGACCTTTGCGCGCATGGCGATGAACGACGAGGAGACCGTCGCGCTGATCGCCGGTGGCCATACCTTCGGCAAGACGCACGGCGCGGCCGACCCGAGCCAGTATATCGGCCCGGAGCCGGAAGGTGCCGGTATCGAGATGCAGGCGCTCGGCTGGGCCAACAGCTTCGGCAAGGGCAATGCGGGGGACACGATCACCAGCGGCCTCGAAGTCACCTGGACCGAGACCCCGACCGAGTGGGGCATGGGCTTCTTCAAGAACCTGTTCGAGTACGAGTATGCGCTCACCACGAGCCCGGCCGGCGCGCACCAGTGGGTGGCGAAGGACGCGGACGCGGTCATCCCAGACGCGCACGACCCGTCGAAGAAGCACCGCCCGACGATGCTGACCACCGATCTCGCGCTGCGCTTCGATCCTGCCTATGGGCCGATATCGCGGCGCTTCTATGAGAACCCGGATCAGTTCGCCCATGCCTTTGCCGAGGCCTGGTACAAGCTGACCCACCGCGACAGCGGTCCCCATGCCACGCTGCTCGGGCCCGAAGTGCCCGCCGAGCCCCGCCTCTGGCAGGACCCGGTGCCCGCGGTGGACCACGCGCTGGTCGACGACGCCGATATCGCAGTGCTCAAGGCCGAGATCCTCGGCTCGGGGCTGTCGATCGCGCGACTGGTGAAGACGGCCTGGGCCTCGGCCAGCACCTATCGCGGCACGGACAAGCGCGGCGGCGCCAATGGCGCGCGCATCCGCCTGGCGCCGCAGAAGGACTGGGCGGTGAACGAACCGGCAGAACTGGCCAAGGCGCTGGCAGTGCTGGAAGGCATCCAGACGACGTTCAACACGAACCAGGCCGGCGGCAAGAAGGTATCGCTCGCCGACCTGATCGTGCTCGGCGGCACGGCAGCGGTGGAAGCCGCGGCGAAGAAGGCGGGGCATGATCTGCAGCTGCCGTTCGTACCGGGCCGTACCGACGCGAGCCAGGAGCAGACCGACGCGCACAGCTTCGAGGCGCTCGAGCCAAAGGTCGACGGCTTCCGCAACTATGCCGGCGAAACGATGGGCTGGTCCGAAGAGGAACTGCTGGTCGATCGCGCCGCGCTGCTGACGCTCACCGCGCCGGAAATGACCCTGCTGGTCGGCGGCCTGCGCGTGCTCGGCGCCAACCATGGCGACGCCAAGCACGGCGTGTTTACCGAAACCCCGGAAACGCTCACCAACGACTTCTTCCGCAACCTGCTGACCACCAGCTTCACGGCGAAGTGGGAGGCGCAAGGGGATGGCAGCTTCGTCGCGAAGGATCGCAAGACCGGCGAGGCCATGTGGACCGGCACGCGGGTCGACCTGATCTTCGGCTCCAACTCGCAGCTGCGTGCGCTCGCGGAGGCCTATGCCACTGACGATGCGGAAGCCGCCTTTGTCGCGGCATTCGGCAAGGCCTGGACCAAGGTGATGAACGCGGACCGCGTCGACCTTTGATCCAAGGAAAAGGGGCCGCCCGGCACGCCGGACGGCCCCTTCATCACTTCACCGGACCTTAGTAGGTGCCCTTGAAGCTCGAGTTCAGGTTGCCGGTCGTGCTCCAGTCCTGCGACCGGTCGCCGGTGCTGGTCTGATCGACGGTGGTCGCCGTGGACTTGGTCTTGTCCTCGCCGAACATCGCGCCCGACTGTTCTTCGTCGCGCCAATGGTTCTTGGCTTCGTCGGCGGTCTTGCGCAGATGGACCTTTTCGTCGACCGTCTGGATCCAGCGCGACGGGATCGAGTGGTGGCGACCCTCGGCATCCGCGTCGTTCTTGGTCAGGATGATGCGATCCCCGCGCACCTTGTCGACGGTACCGACATGGCTGCCATCCGACCCCAGCACTTCCATATGCTCGGTTACGCGGCGAAGCGCATCGCGCTGGCCGGTCCGTTCGGTGCGGAACGTCTCGAACTCGCTGTGGAACCGCTGGGCATTCTCGCGTCGATATTCGTCATAGTCGCGATCGAATTCCTGCAGCCGGCTGCGGCGCCATTCGCCATAATGGTTGTCGGCACTGCCTTCGCGCTGGGCCTGCTGCTCGTCATAGCGCTGGTCCTGGCGGCGGCGGCGCTCCGCTTCCTCATCGCCGAACCACGAGCGGACCTCGTCGCCCGCGCGATCGAAGAAGCCGCGGTCCCGGTCATACCCGCGCAGGTCCTCCCCGCTGCGGCCACGATCCCGATCCTGGCCATAGCGGCCCTGTTCAGGCCGGCCATAGCTGCGGGAAGACGAATCGCGGCTGCCCCAGTCGCGGCTGCCCATCCGCCCCTCGTCGCGCGCGCCATAGTCGCGGTCGCGATCCTGGCCCGAATAGCCGCCATAATTGCTGTAGCTCCGCGAGCCATAGTCGCTCCAGTCGCGGTCGCCTTCGTTCGAGCCGCCGCGCTCCTCACGACGCGGGCCATAGCCCTGCGCGCCGTAGCTGGAGCGATCCTGATCGCGCCAGTCCGCGCGGCTGCGGGTTCCGTCGTCGCGCTGGCTGCGATCCCGTCCGCCACCAAGCTGGCCGGATGCGGCATAGTCGCGCGCGCTGCTGTGCGTGTAGTCGCGGCCGGAGCCATAGTCCCGGGTATAGTCGCCGGGGCTGCCGGTGTCCTGATAGCCAGTGGGGCCATACTGGCCGTAGGGGCCATAGCGATTGTTGCGGTCGTCCATCTGATCTCTCCTGCTGAGATTCGGCGGCTGCGGCATGCTTGCCGTCACGCGGCGTTCAAGCGAGCGGAGGGGCGGATGGGTTCCGTGAATTTAACTTGTGTGCCAGCTGCTTCGCCGCACGGTGGGGGAAACGATGCGGAAGATGCGACAAGCCGGTTGCATCGTCCGTTCTCGCTCGCTAAGGGGAGCGCCTCCTGGGGCCACCCAGGATCCGGCGGCGGGGCTGTAGCTCAGATGGGAGAGCGCTGCAATCGCACTGCAGAGGTCAGGGGTTCGATTCCCCTCAGCTCCACCAGCCGCCTCTTTCTCCCTCCCATCCTCTGAATTCAGCCCACGAGCGGCAGCCGCAAGGCTACTTGCAGGCCGGGATCCGCATCGCCCAGCGTGAGCGTGCCGCGATGCAGCCGCGCGATCGCCACCGCCATCGGCAGGCCGAGCCCATGGCCCGGGCTGGTCCGGCTCGCATCCAGCCGGCCGAAGCGGCGGAGCGCATGCGCGCGCTCGGACGGGGGGATGCCGCGGCCGGTATCGGCGACCACCAGCAGTGCCGCATCGCCGTCCTGCCGGACCGAAAGCCGCACCGCCGTACCCGGTGGCGTATGGGTGAGCGTGTTCTCGATCAGGTTGACGACCAGCTGGGTAAGCAGCCGCGGATCGCCTTCCACCCATAGCGGCGTCGGCATGTCGGCGGCGAACGTCCTGCCGCTTTCGGTGACGAGCAGCTGCAGCCCTTCGCCGACATCGGCGGCGAGTGCCGCAAGGTCGAGCCTCTTGAATCCCGCCCGGCGATCGCCACCCTCGATCTCGGAAATGCGCAGGATCGCGGCGAAGATCGCCAGGATCTCCTCGCTTTCGGCGACCGCCGCGGCAAGTTCGCCGCGCACCGGTGCGGCTGCCGGCGCGTCGGCCAGCGCTGCCAGCCGGCCATGCAGCCGGGCGAGCGGCGTGCGCAGATCATGGGCGATGTCGTTCGAAATGCTGTGCATGCCCGTCATCAGGTCGCCGATGCGATCGAGCATGCGATTGAAGGTGAGCGCGAGACCGCCGAACACGCTGCTCGGGCGATCCACCGGCACCCGTGCGCGCAGGTCGCCGTCGATGATCGCTTCCGCCGTGCCGCCGATGGCGGCAATGTTGATGCGGATCGCGCGGATCAGCGCAAAGGTGCCGAGCAGCAGCAGCGCGACCACCGCGCCGAAGCCGACGACGAGGATATGGACCCGCCCAAGATCATGCTGGTCGATCGGCTCGCTTTCCGCGACCAGCGCCAGCGTTTCGCCGCCGGAGAGGCGCACCACCCAGGCACGCCCACGGCTGAGCCCCGGGATCGCTGCCTCGCGCTTGACCGTCGATGCCCCGATCGGCAGCGGCCGGGCAGGGGCGATGTTGCCCGCAAGCGTGTGTCCCTGCGCATCGCGCAGCAGGAAGCCGATATCGGCGCTTTCGCGCTCGCTCGTCTCGCGGGCGATGCGGCGCACGATTTCGGGTACGCGGGCATCGTCCTGCAGCAGCTCGCGCATCTCGCCCTGCAGGCGCAGATCCACCTGCCGGTCGATCGCCGAGAGCAGCGCCAGATAGATGCCCAGGCCGGCGAGCGCGGTAACCGCCGACAGGCCCAGCGCAAAGCCGATCGCGATGCGCCCCAGCGATCGGATGCGCCGCTGCTCCATCGCTCAGGCGCGGAACATGTAGCCGACGCCCCGCACCGTCACGATCGGATCGGGCAGGCCGGGCATGTCCAGTCGCTGGCGCAGCTTCAGGATATGCACGTCGACGATGTTGGTGCTCGGCACGAAATCATATCCCCAGACGCGCTCGATCAGCATCTTGCGGGAAAGCACGCTGCCTGCCTCGCGCACCAGCTCGGCGAGCAGCTTGAGCTCGGTCTTCTGCAGCTCGATCGGCTTGCCGGCGCGGGTGACGCGGTGGCGCACGACGCTCACCGTCACGTCGCCGGCGGTGAGGGCGGCATTGTCGGTGGCGGGCGCGGCGCGCCGGCGCAGCACCGCACGAATGCGGGCGTTGAGTTCGTCGATCTCGAAGGGTTTGACGATATAGTCGTCGGCGCCCGCATCGAGCCCCTCGACCCGCTCGTTGGTCAGGCCCAGCGCGGTGAGCAGGATCACCGGCGTCTCGATCCCCTCGGACCGCATCCGGCGCAGCACCTCCACCCCCTCGATGACCGGCAGCATGCGATCGAGCAACACGACGTCGAACCGCGCCTCGGCGAGCGCTGCAAGGGCCGCGCGCCCGTCGCCCACCGCGGTAACCTCGTAGCCGAGGCCGCCCAGCTGCTGCACGAGCAGCGCATTCAGCTGGACATCGTCTTCCACGACTAGGGCGTGCAGGGCGGGCGAAGCATCAGGCGAAGCGGGCATGCAGGCATCCTAGCGCGCAATGGCTGTCGCTAACCTTACGGCGGATGCCGGCGCCTCCGCTGCCAGACGACGAGCGCATCGGGATCAGAACAGGCCCGGCACCTCGCGCTGCGCCGTGCTCGGCCGATCCGGCGACAGCAGCGCGCGCGGTGCGGCAGCGACGCCGATGCCGCTGATCGCGCTGCAGCTGCGCCCCGCAACGAAGTCCAGCGCGGCCTTCACCGAAGCCTCCCGCACATCGCCCAGCGGACGCGAGGTATCGTCGGCAGCGGTGCAGCTGGCTTCCACCGTGCTGGCCAGACCGTTGAAATAGGAACCCTGCCGGTTGGCGTTCTGCGTCGCGAAGGCGATCACGCGCAGCCGGTCGTCGCACTCGCTGCGGTCGATCGCTACCTGGCCCACCGGCTTGCCATAGGTATTGGTGCCGATCAGTCCCAGATTGGTGCGGAAATAGGGGAGCATGCCGTTGATCACCAACTCGCTCGCCGAGGCGGTGGCGCGGGTGCCGATGAAGGCGATGCGCGTCGGCGCCACCGACTCGGCCTGGGGCGCGAAATAGGTGGTCGAGTTGTTGGCCGACTTTTCCGGCCGGAAGGTGGTAAAGCTGAACACGTCGCTGCGTGCGCGGGCACCGCCCAGCAGGTTGCCGAACAGCTCGGCGATCGAGACGAGACCGCCGCCATTGTAGCGCAGATCCACGATCACCTTGTCGATTCCCTGCGCCTTGAAGCTGGCGAAGGCGGCGCGCAGTGCCGGGTCCGCGGTGCTGATGAAGGTCCGCAGGTTCACATAGCCGACGCGCCCGCCACCATTGGGATCGGTGAGGATCTGCGTGCCGTAGCGGTCGGAAACGGGCAGCAGGCTGTAGTCGGTCTTGGTGAGCGTGACCGTGCGTACCGTGCTGACCGGCCCGTCGACATTGCGGACCCGCAGCACGCGCGTGGTGCCGACCGTACTCGGTCCCAGCGCCTCGGTGATGCCGGCGGCGCCCTGTGCGGAATAGAGGGTGGATACGTCGCGCAGATCGCTGTTGCTGGTGCCGATCGCCAGAATCTGGGTGCCGCGATCGATGCCCGCCTGCAGCGCGCTGCCGCCCTCGAAGCTTTCCATCACCGTCACGCCGTTGCCGTCATTCGACAGGCGGAAGCCGAAGCCGGCGCTGGAGCCGCTGGTATAGTAGGCGTTCTCCTCCGCGATCGAGGTGAGATAGGTGAAGTAGCGGTCCCGCCCCTGGCCGCGCGCGGTGGCGGTCAGTGCATCGAGATAGGTGTCGACGCTGGTATAGCCGGCGGGGTCGAGGTTCGACGGCAGCGTTTCGGGAAACAGATACCATTCGCGCAGCGTCGACAGCACCCAGTCCTGTCGCGCCCGCAGGCTGCAGCCGCTGGCGGTGGGCGTCGGCGCGGGGCTGGCGGTGCCGGGCTGGCTGACCGTGCCCGATCCGCCGCCGCTGCCGCCCCCGCCACAGCCGGCCAGCAACGCCGCCAGCACGACCGCCGAAATCCCCGAACGCACGAAACCCATGCTCGTTCCCCAAATTTTGCAACGCCAGTCTACTGCTTGCGACGCGTCCTTGCCATAGGCGCCGGGCATCGCGTTTCCGCCGCCGTCACACAAGTGCAACCGATCGCCACACCGCGCAAACGCCGTGTGAGGATCGCAACGCAGACAGGGGCGGTCGCACGGATCCGGGGCTGGCCATCTCGGCCGACCGGGCCGTGTGCCGTGCAGGAACGACAATGCTGCCCCACGGGGCTTCGGACATGCAGCGCCTGCACGCCGCAGTATCGGACACAGCCGATGTGCCGAAGGAGGGGACCTACGTGATCGACACCATGTTACATTCCGTACACCGCCGCATGCGCACCGCATCGCTTCGTGCCGGCGCTTCGCTGGCAACGCTGTCAGTATGCGCGGCGCCGGGGCTGGCCCGTGCGCAGACGGTGCCCGCGCCCGGGGACGGCGCCGTTCAGGCGGGCACCGCCACCAGTGACGGGCAGACCGGCGACGCCCAGATCATCGTCACCGGCATTCGCGCTTCGCTGCAGGGCGCGCGCGATCGCAAGCGCTCCGCCGAGCAGGTGATCGATTCGATCACCGCGCAGGACATCGGCGCGCTGCCCGATCGGTCGGTTTCGGAGGCACTGCAGCGCGTGCCCGGCGTGACCCTCCAGCGCACCAACCAGAACCGGGATCCGGCGCGGCTTTCGGCGGAAGGCGGCGGCGTGTTCATCCGCGGGCTTTCCTGGGTGCGATCGGAGCTGAACGGCCGCGATGTCTTCTCCGCCAGCAACGGCCGCGGCCTTTCGTTCGAGGACGTTTCGGCCGATCTGCTTTCCGGCGTCGACGTGTACAAGAATCCCTCGGCGGACCTCGTCGAGGGCGGGGTCGGCGGCAGCATCAACCTGCGCACCCGCAAGCCGTTCGATGCAAAGGGCTATGTGTTCGCGGCGTCGGGCGACGCCAACTATGCCGATCTGCGCAAGAACACCTATTATTCGGGCAATGCGCTGGCCAGCGGCCGCTGGCAGACGCCGCTGGGCGAGGTGGGCCTGCTGGTCAGCTATTTGCTGAGCAATGTCGGCAACCGCACCAACAGCGTTCAGACCGACAAATATTCGGCGCGCACCCTTTCCGCGGCGCAGGACGGGCTCAGCGCTGGCAGCACCGTCTATGTTCCCGGCACGATCGGTGTGCGTCAGGTCGACTGGCAGCAGAAGCGGACCGCGTTCGATTCCTCGCTCCAGTGGCGCCCAAGCGATACGCTGGAATTCACCTTCGAGGTGCTTGCCGCCAAGGCAACGCCGAAGGACATCGAACATGCCGTCGGCGACAACGACACGCTGCCCACCGACGATGCCAGCTACACCTTCGGGGCCAACAACGCACTGACCTCGGGCACGCTGACCAACCGCCGGCTCAACTTCGACACCCGCTACGGCACGGCGGAAAACCAGACGCAGGACTATTCGGGCAAGGTGCGCTGGACGCCGAACGAGCACTGGTCGTTCAGCGCCGATCTGCAATATGTCCACTCCACCGCCAAATCGGAGAGCCTGACGGTCTATACCGAGACCAGTACCCCGGCGACGATCGCGTTCGACCTCAGCGGCGATGTGCCGAAGCTCAGCATCGCGTCCAGCAACGGCGCCTCGCTTTCCGACAAGAGCGCCTATTGGTGGTATGCCGCGATGGACCATATCGAGGACAACGAGGCGCACCAATGGGCGGGCAAGGCCGACGGGGAATACAGCTTCACCGACAGCGATTTCCTCAAGTCCTTCCGGTTCGGCGGCCGCATCACCGATCGCACCGCGATCACGCGGCAGACCGGCTGGAACTGGAGCCTGTTGTCGGCGGCCTATTGGGGCGGCGGCACGCCGGTCGCGCTCACCGCCACCGGCTATACCGGCGGCGTGCAGAATGCGGGCCTGCCCAGCCAGTCGACGCTGTTCAACTACAGCAACTTCTTTTCCGGCAACGTCTCCACCGGCTCGGGCTTCTGGTTCCCGTCGGCGTCGCTCGTCTCGAACGGTCGCGCCAACGCCTATAGCTATCTCAAGAGCACCGAGTCCGCGGGCTGGGGCTGGGCGCCGATCAGCGACGATTATGCACAGGCAAAGCCCGGCAGCGACAACGTCACTGGCGGCGTCAACGACCAGACCGAGCGCACCTTCGCCGGCTATGGCCTGCTGCGCTTCGGCATGGACCAGAGCGCGATCGGCCAGTTCGACGGCAATGTCGGCGTGCGCGTCGTGCGGACGGAGACCGGCGCGTCGGGTGCGGCGATGACGGTGGCCTCGATCACCAGCGGCACCTGCACCGTCGGCGTGGGCGGGGCGACCGCGGACGATTGCGCGCTGTTCGCCAAGGCGGTCGCCTTCTCGCAGGGAAGCACCACACAGGCGGGGGAAAGCTCGAGCGGCAGCTATACCGACGTGCTGCCCAGCCTGAACCTGCGCTTCTTCCTGAAGGAGGGGCTGCAGCTTCGCCTCGCCGCGGCCAAGGCGATCGTGCGCCCCACCTTCGCGCAGCTCAACCCCTTCACCACGCTCAGCTTCTCGTTCGATTCGAACGGCAAGGCGAACGGGGTGGGGCTGAACGGCCAGACCACGGCGTTCACCGGCACGGCGGGCAACCCCAATCTCAAGCCGACGCGCTCCAATCAATTCGATGCGAGTCTCGAATGGTATTTCGGCCGTGCCAACAGCCTGACGCTGGCCGCCTTCTACAAGGACATCTCCGACTATATCTTCGCCGGCGTCACCCAGCGCAGCTACACCAGCGGCGGGCAGACGATCACCTTCGACGTGACCCAGCAGATGAACGGCGCACACGGCACCATCAAGGGGTTCGAGCTGGGCTATACCCAGTTCTTCGACCGGCTGCCCGGCGCGCTGGGCGGGCTGGGGCTGACCGGCAATTACACCTTCGTGGATTCGAGCGGCGGCAAGAACACGGCCGTCAACGTGTTCGACGCCAACCAGACCAGCAACGCCACCAAGCCGCTGCCGCTGGAGGGGCTCTCGCGCTATTCGTACAATGTCGCGGTGGTATACGAGAAATACGGGATCTCGGCGCGCGCCGCCTATAACTGGCGCTCGACCTACCTCCTGACCACCTCGGCGGCCAATCTGAACTACCCGGTATGGTCCGAAGGCTATGGGCAGCTCGACGGGTCGATCCTCTATTCGCTCACCCGGCATGTGAAGATCGGCGTGCAGGGCACCAACCTGCTCAAGGCCAAGACCTATCTCGATGTCGGCGACGCCGATCTGAAACCGCGCTACAGCTGGACGAGCACCGATCGCCGGATCGCCTTCCTGCTGCGCACGAGCTTCTGATCGACACGCGCGGGGCCGGTTGAGGCGCCGGCCCGCGCCATCCTCTTGGTGCCCAACGCGGGGCCGAGCCCGCCGAACTCCTCGCGCTCAGGCCGGGTACGCAGGATCGGCAGGCAGTGTCCAACACAGCACATTTCGATTGAGCATGTCGGTCGCATCGGCCCCCAGGTTCACGCAGCAGGCGCGGTCCATGCCGCCGCCTGCTGCGTGAACGGGCCTTTGGCGCCGTAGCTCAGCTCGGCTTGGCGGGTATCGCAGCCAGATCCGCATCGATCGCCTTGAGCTTGGCATCGGTAAGCAATGCCGGAAAATAGCCCTGGATGCCGACCAGCGTCTGCCCGCGTGCCATGTCGATCTGCGGGTTCCTGACCATCTCCGGCAGATGCTTGGCGAGGACCGCGCGTGCTGCGGGGTCGTCGAGCATCGTACCCAGCGGGGTGGTCAGGCTGTTGTATTTGCCCGACGCCAATGCGGCCTTGGTGCGGGCGTGCAGATCGTCGATTTCCGCGCCCCACGGGTCACGTGCCGCGACTGCCTTTCCGTCCGGGGTGAAGTCGAGGATCTCGTCGCCCGATGCCGTGAAGCGCGGCCAGGCCGGCAGGCCCGCGCCGTTGGGATCGCCCTTCTTGGCGAAGTTGGCGAGATAGGCGCTGATCGTCTTGCCGACCTGGACGTCCTTGGCCGTCGTGGCTGCGCCATATTTGATGCGGGCATTGTCGAAGAAGAACGGGATGTCGGTCGCGTGTCCCGCACCCGGCTGTCCGACCGAGTCCGCGACATAGGAGAAGCGATACTCCCAGACCGGCACCTTCTGCGCGGCGACCATCGCGCTCGCCTCCCGCGCGCCGGCGATCATGAAGCCGGACTTGCCGCCCATGTCGGCGCTGGTCGCGCCGATCAGCATCGGCACCTTGGCGAAATCGCCGCTGAGATAGGCTTTTTCCTGATCGATCAGCAGCTTGCCGTCTAGGATCGGCCCGCCATAGGTGCGCGGGCCCGGCTTGGGCTGGAACAGCTCCACCATGCTGAGGCCGTCGGTCACCTGTTCGGCACTGAGTGCGCGGAGCTTGGCGAGCGCATCGGGTGCCATAGGGTCGATATTGTGCGCGCGCGCCAGGTTTTCGCCGATCGCCTCCGCGTCCTTCAGCGTCGCGTTCTTGGCAGTCTGGGCGTTGCCGCCGGACATCACGATCGCCTTGCTGAACAGTCCGCGCGACAAGGGCGAGGTGACCAGAGTGTGCACCGACATGCCGCCGGCGCTCTCGCCGATGATCGTCACGTTCGACGGGTCGCCGCCGAACGCCGCGACGTTCTGCTGCACCCATTTGAGCGCTGCGATCTGGTCCATGAAATGATAGTTGCCGAGCAGCCCGCCGTCTGGATTCTCGCGGCTGAGCTGGGGCAGGGCGAAGCTGCCGAAGCGCCCGACCCGATAGTTGAAGCTGACGAACAGCACCCCCTGCTTGGCCATGCTGGCACCGGAATAGGTGGGTGGGGAAGCGCCTCCGTTCACGAAGCCGCCGCCATAGATCCACACCATCACCGGCAGCTTGGCAGCGGCGGGCGCCGTCGCCGGCTTCCACAGGTTGAGATACAGGCAGTCCTCGGCCGGCGTCGTGCCAAGGGGCGCGGCGTCGCTTGGGAAGGGTTTCTGCATGCAGTCGTGGCTGTACTGGGTGGCCGGGCGCACGCCCTGCCAGCTTGCCGCGGGTTGCGGCGCACGCCAGCGCAAGGGGCCAACGGGGGGCGCCGCGAAGGGGATGCCCTTCCAACTGGCGACGCCGTCCTCCACCGCGCCCTGCACCTTGCCCGCGCCGGTCGCGACGACCGGACCGCTCGTCTGCGCCGGTGCCGCGGCGGGGATCGCGCACGCCGCGACCCCGCAGGCCAGCGCCGTCATCCATGCCTTCATGCTCGCATCTCCCGTTGTACGTCTTGTGCTCAGAAGCGTTTGGTAATCTCGAAGTTGAACATCCGCCCAGATATATTTGCGTTCGAGAGAGCATGGGCACCGGACCTGCTTCCGGAAGGGGCCAAGACCATCGGCGGCGTCGCCGCGCCCCAGCCGCGCCGTCACACGCATCGCAGATCGGTCAGCGTGGCCCGCACCGCTTCCAAGAGCGGCGTCCGCGGCTCGCCGCCCAGCGTCGCGACGAGTCGGTCGTTGGTCATGCGGACCGGCTGCCGCCACAGATAGCGCATCTCCATCATCTCGCGCGGCGTGGTCGCTATCAGCGCGGCGAGGCGAAGCTGCCACCAGGGCAGCGGACGAACGGGTACGGCGGGATCCCCGAGCACACGGGCGATGGCCTGCACCATCTGGCGCCCATCATGGTCCCAGTGCCCTTCCATGTGGAACGAAGCGAAGGCGGGCAGATCCGCGCGCTCCAGCAGCCGGGCCATGGTTTCGGCGACGTCGGGCAGGTAGGCCCATTGATGGCCGACGCCGCGCGTGCCCGGATTGCGGATCACCTTCGGACGTCCCCCGGGGGTCACGAGGCCCTGTCCGAACCAGTTGTTGGCAGCACCGGGGCCGAAAAAGTCGCCCGCCCGCACGATGAGCGCGGTGCACTTGCCTTGATCCGCTGCGGTGCGGAGCCGCTGCTCCATCGCCACGCGGATCAGGCCCTTGCGCGTCCTCGGCATCTGCGGCGCGTCCTCGGCGATGTCCGGGAACACGTTTGGACCGTAATTGTAGACGGTCCCCGGCAGGAGGATGCGGGCGCCGGTGGCGGACGCGGCACGGATCGTGTTGTCGAGCATCGGCAGGACCAGGCGATCCCAGTCGCGATAGCCCGGCGGGTTGACGGCATGGACGAGGACCGAGGCGCCCTCGGCAGCGGATGCGGCCGCAGCAGCATCCATCGCATCCCCCACCACCGCTTCGCATCCGTCGGGCAGGTCGACACTGGCACGGCGGGTCAGTGCCCGGACCGTCCAACCGCCCGCGATCATGCGACGCATCACGGCACCGCCCACGCCACCCGTCGCACCCAGAACCAACGCTGTCTTCTTCATCGTTCGCCTCCTTGTCTGTCTGGAGGCAAGATGAAGCGGATGTAGATAAACGAGAATTGCCGAATGGCTTGTATCTGCTATACGGAAATAGATGAGCAGAGAGCCTAGTTGGGATGTCTATCGCAGCTTTGCCGCGGTGCTGCAGCAGGGCTCGCTCTCCGCTGCATCGCGCGCGCTCGGCCTGACCCAGCCCAGCATCGCGCGGCATATCGACGCGCTGGAGCAGGCGATCGGTGGCACGTTGTTCGTCCGTTCGCAGCGGGGCCTCTCCGCCACCGACCGTGCCTTGGCGCTGCGCCCGCACGCCGAGGCCCTGGTCGCCGCCGCGGAAGCGCTCCGCCGGTCGGCCGAAGGCGCACCGGGGATGCCGGAGGGCACGGTGCGCATTACCGCCAGCCAGGCAGTGGGAACGCACCATCTGCCGGCGATCGTGACGGATCTGCGGCGCGCCCAGCCCGGGCTGCACTTCGAGCTGGCGTTGACCGACGATCTGGACGACCTGCTGCAGCGTCAGGCGGACATTGCGATACGGATGGCGCAGCCCGAGCAGAAATCGCTGGTGGCGAAGCGCGTCGGTGCGGTCCGCCTCGGCTTCCACGCGCATCACAGCTATCTCGAGCGACGCGGCGTACCCCATCGGCTGGAGGATCTGGCCGGACACGACCTGATCGGCTTCGACACCGAGACACCGTTCACCCGCGCGGGCATGCGCCATTTGCCGGGGATCGACCGCTCGATGTTCGCCCTGCGCGTCGACGGCGCGGCCGCCCAGTTCGAAGCCATCCGCGCGGGATTCGGCATCGGCATTTGCCAGACCGCCGTAGCGCGGCGCGAGACGGATCTTTGCCGCGTGCTGGCAGACGCATTCGATCTGCCCCTGCCGATATGGATCGTGATGCACGAGGACCTGCGCAACGGCAGCCGCTACCGGTTGACGTTCGACGCGCTCGTGGCGGCGTTCACCGGTATCACACACGCCGCGCAGGGTGGCTGACGCGCTAGGCCTCTAGCGGAGGTTGGCGGCCAGGAAGTCCACGAACACCCGCACGCGCGCCGGTACATTGGGACCGCCGACGAAGACCGCGTGTATCTGCTCGACGTCGCCGGGATTGAACGCCTCGAGGAGCGGTACGAGAGATCCCTCCGCGATCTCCTCCGCCACGCTGAAGGCGCCGACCCGCGCAATGCCGACCCCGATCGCTGCGAGTTGCCCCAGCGTCTCGCCGTTATTGGCCTCGAACCCGCCGCGGACCGATAGCGCGAAGTCGTGACCATCGCGGCGGAACGGCCAGACGGGTTCGGAGCGACGGAAGCTGAAGTTCAGGCAGTTATGGGCGAACAGGTCCTCGGGCACCCGGGGTGTGCCGTGGCGTGCCAGATAGTCGGGCGCAGCGACGATCACGCGCCGGGTCTCGCCGAGCTTGCGGGCGGTCAGCGAGCTGTCCGGCAAGGGGCCGAACCGCACCGCGACATCGGCCTGCCCGGCGGCGATGTCGACCAGCGTGTCGGTCAAGGCGATGTCGATCAGGATGTCCGGATAGAGCGCGGCGAACGTGCCGAGCAGCGGCACCACGCACAGCCGCCCGTGCGACAGCGCTGCGCTGACCCGCAGCCGCCCGCGCGGACTGCCCTGATCGGCAATCTGCTGTTCCGCATCGTCGAGATCGGCAAGGATCCGCCGCGCCGCCTGCAGATAGGCGCGACCCTCCGCGGTGAGCGAGAGCGCACGGGTTGAGCGCAGCAACAGCCGCACGCCCAGCCGCGCCTCGATCCGGTCGACCGCGCGCGCCACTGCCGATGGGCTCATGCCCAACAGCCGTCCCGCCGCCGAGAAGCTGCCCTGCTCGATCACCGCGGCGAACAGCGCCAGCGCATGCGCCCGGTCGCTGCCTCCACTCAGCTTTGCGTCCATCGCAAAAATCCTTCGCGTCCGCTCCTGCTACACCGCACTTGTCGCGCTGTCCATCTTTGCCCCGAACAAGCAACAGGATGGTAATCATGGAATATCGGCAATTGGGACGATCGGGTCTGCGCGTGCCCGCGCTCAGCTTCGGCGCAGGCACGTTCGGCGGCCGGGGGCCGCTGTTCAGCGCATGGGGGCAGAGCGATGCGACCGAGGCACGCCGGCTGATCGACATCTGCCTCGATGCCGGGGTGACGCTGTTCGATACCGCCGACGTCTATTCGGGCGGCGCCTCGGAGGAAATCCTGGGTCAGGCGATCCGCGGCCGCCGCGACGCGGTGCTCGTCTCGACCAAGACGGGCCTGCCGTTGGGCGACGGCCCGCAGGACTGGGGCGCCTCGCGCGCGCGGCTCATCCGCGCCGTCGAGGATGCGCTGCGCCGGCTGGGCACCGACCATATCGACCTGCTCCAGCTCCACGCCTTCGATGCCTCGACGCCTACCGAAGAGGTGATGGGCACCTTCGACCTGCTGATCGCGGCGGGCAAGGTCCGCTATGCCGGCGTGTCCAACTATCCCGGCTGGCAGGTGATGAAGGCGCAGGCGGTGGCGGAGCGCCATGGCTGGCCGCGGCTCGTCGCCCACCAGGTCTATTACTCGCTGATCGGCCGCGCCTACGAGGCGGACCTGATGCCGCTCGCCGCCGACCAGGGCGTGGGCGCGCTGGTATGGAGCCCGCTCGGCTGGGGCCGGCTGACCGGGAAGATCGGCCGCGATCGCCCGATCCCCGAAGGCAGCCGCCTGCATGCGACCGAGCAGTTCGCGCCGCCGGTCGAGGTCGAGCATCTCTACCGCGTCGTCGATGCCCTGGAAGCGGTTGCCGAAGAGACCGGCAAGACCGTACCCCAGGTCGCGATCAACTGGCTGCTGCAGCGCCCCACCGTCTCCTCGGTGATCATCGGCGCGCGCAACGAGGCGCAGCTTCGCCAGAATCTCGGCGCCGTCGGCTGGGTGCTCAGCGCGGAGCAGATCGCCACGCTCGATCGCGCCAGCGAGATCCTGCCGCCCTATCCGCACACCCCCTATCGCCAGCAGGAAGGCTTTGCCCGCCTGGCCCCGAGGCTCGCATGACCGAGGCGCAGCGGAAGAACCAGCTCGGCCTGCTGGCGCTCGCGGTGGGCGCCTTCGGCATCGGAGTCACCGAATTCGCGCCGATGGGGCTGTTGCCCGTCATCGCCCGCGATCTGCAAGTCTCCATCCCCGCGGCGGGGCTGCTGATCAGCGCCTATGCGCTGGGCGTCATGATCGGCGCGCCGCTGATGACGTTGACCACCGGCCGGGTGCCAAGGCGGACGCTGCTGATCGGGCTGGCGGGCATCTTCACCGCCGGCAACCTGCTTGCGGCGGTGTCCGACAGCTATGCGATGCTGCTCGTCGCGCGGGTGCTCACCTCGTTCAACCACGGTGCCTTTTTCGGCGTGGGCTCGGTCGTCGCGGCGGGGCTGGTGGCCCCCGAGCGTCGGGCCAGTGCGGTCGCCTCGATGTTCATGGGGCTGACCATCGCCAATGTTGTGGGCGTGCCGCTCGCCACCTGGGCCGGCGAGCATCTTGGATGGCGCGCATCCTTCTGGGGCATTGCCGGCCTCGGCGTGCTGACGATGGCCGCCCTGCGCCTGACCCTGCCTGCGCTCGCTGCACCCGAGAGCGGCAACGTGTTCGCAGAGCTCCGGGTGCTCACCCGCAAGCAGGTGCTGGGTGCGCTGGCGCTGACCGTGGTCGGATCGAGCGCGATGTTCACCGTGTTCACCTACATCACGCCGATCCTGCGCGAGGCGACGCACGCATCGCTGGGCTTCATCACCGCGATGTTGATGCTCTATGGCCTGGGGCTGACGGCGGGCAACTGGCTGGGCGGCCGGTTCGCCGATCGCTCGGTCGACCGCACCCTGCTGATCACCCTGGCAAGTCTGTCCGCCATCCTGATCGCCTTCGCCCTGCTGATGCCGCAGGCAGGCCCGAGCGCGGTGCTGATTTTCCTCTGGGGTGTCGCAAGCTTTGCGCTGGTACCGCCGTTGCAGGTGCGGGTGATGACCGCCGCAGCGGACGCGCCCAACCTCGCCTCCGCGGTCAATATCGGCGCGTTCAACCTGGGCAATGCGTTCGGTGCGGCGCTGGGCGGCGGCGTGATCGCCGCGGGGCTTGGCTATTCCGCCGTGGCACTGGCCGGAGCCGCGACGTCGCTGTTGGGGCTGGTGGCGCTATGGGCCACCAGCGGCGGCAAGGCGCACGCCCAACCCGCGTGGAACGGCTGAACGCCCGCTCGCGCTATTTCCATCCGGCAGCGCGGGCCCTTGTCTCGGCCGCGGCATCGAGCGGGTCACCCGCCATCAGTTCCTGTGCCGCGGCCATCAGCGAGGGATCCGCCGAGCCCGCCTGCGCATAGCTGCTCGACGATGCGTGGCTGCCGCCCATCATCTGCCGCAGCGCCCAGCCATTCGGCTCGCGACACGCAATGCCATCGGCGGGCTGCGACCGGAACACGCGGCAATAGCGGCCCTGGCGATCGCGGAAGCTCACGACCATCTGCACCGTGCCGCCATTGGCGGCAAGCTGCTGGTCGAGCGCGCCGGCCAAGGGGCCGGCGGCATAGAGCTGCCCGCCGCGGGTCTGCACCAAGCCCTGCTCCGGCAGGCCCTTGCCCACGAAGAGGCCGAGCACCAGCGCCGCCGCGACCGCCCCGCTCCACGGCGCCCATGCCGGGATGCGAACGGGACGGCGCCGCGTCGGCAGGTCGACGACGCTCGCCCGGATCAGGGCCGCGAGCGGATCGGGCACCGGCTCCTCCGCCACGGCGGCGAAATGGCCGTCGAGCCTGACCCGCAATGCGCGATGGCGCGCGACCTCCTTGCCGAGCGCCGGATCGGCCGCGATTGCCCGTTCGACGCGCTTCGCCTCGATGGGGCCCAGCTCGCCATCGGCATAGGCCATCAGCAATTCGGGATCGATGCTCACAAGGGTTCTCCCAACCGCGCCATCAACGCCTGCCGTCCGCGCACCAGTCGCGAGGTGAGGGTGCCCATCGGCACGTCGAGCACCGCCGCTGCTTCCTTGTAGGCCAGCCCCTCGACCAGCACGAGCGCTACCGCCTCGCGCTGCTCATCGGGGAGCGCATGCAGCGCCGCATCGACCTCGCCGAGCGCAATCCGCGCCTCGGCACCGCCGTCCACGCCGATATCGGCCCCGGCATCGGCATCGACGAACGTTTGCCCGGCGCGCTGCCGGTGACGGGCCATGTCGATCCAGCTGTTGCGCATGATCCGATACATCCAGCTATCCAATCGCGTGCCCGGCTGCCAGGACGCCTTGCCCAGCAACGCCTTTTCCACTGCCACCTGGCACAGATCGTCGGCATCGGCGGGGTTTCGAGCGAGCGCACGCGCGAACCGCCGCAAACGCGGCAGCAACGCGAGCAGATCGTCCTCAAAAGCCGCCAACCGCCGGGTTCCTTGTTCGTGGATGAAACGCCTGGCCTGCATCGTTTCATCCACAGCTTCGAAATCTTGTGCAAGGATAATGGGACGATGCGACGGTTATGGCACTCGATCGGGCTCGTTCCGCTCTTCGCGGCCTCGCCTGCGCTTGCCCAGCTGATACCGTCCGTTCCGAACCTGCCCACGTCGCTGGCTCCCGGTCAACTGCTCGGCCGTGTCGACGAGGCGTTGGAGAATGGCGCCGGTCGCGTTGCGCAGCGGCTGGAGGCGATACGGCGCGACGCAGCGGCCAGGCTGGTACGCGCCTACCCCGATCGCATCGTGCTGGATCCGGACGGTAATCTCGCCCGCGCAGGGGAGGTCGTGGTCGACGATCCGGACGCGGCACTGCTCGCGGCGATGCACGCCAAGGGCTATGCCGTGCTCGCTCGGGAAGACGTGCTCGGGGTCCGCTATACCCGCCTCGCCGTGCCGCGGGGCCGCACGCTTGGCCAGGCGATCCGCGAACTGCGGAAGCTGGGGGCCGGCAACGTCACTGCGGACCAGCTCCATGCAACGAGCGGCAACGTGCCGGCCAGTCCCGCGCCCGCCGCAGCGGGAAGCGGCACGGTGGTGGGCGTCATCGATGGCGCTGTTCCGGGCGCGACGCTCCGCGCAGGCTTCGCCAGCGGTGCGCCGCGCGACAGCGACCATGCCACCGCCGTCGCCTCGCTAATCAGCGGCGCGGGCATCGTGCGTGGCGGTCTGCCCGGCGCGCGGATCGCCTCGGCCGATGTCTATGGGACGGATCCGGCCGGTGGAAACGCCACTGCGATCGCCCGCGCGATCGGCTGGATGGTGGACAACCGGGTGAGCGTGGTGACGATCAGCCTGACGGGGCCTGCCAATCCGGTGCTGGGCAAGGTGATCGCGGCCGCGCAGGCGCGCGGCACCGCGATCGTCGCCGCGGTGGGCAACAACGGGCCGGCGGCGCCGCCCGCCTATCCGGCATCCTATCCGGGCGTCGTCGCCGTCACCGGGGTGGATGCGCGGGGCCGGGTGCTGATCGAGGCCGGGCGGGCAGGCCATCTCGACTATGCCGCGCCCGGTGCCGACATGCTGGCGATGGCGGCCGGCGGGCGGACGATGCGGGTACGCGGCACCTCCTTTGCAGCGCCGCTGGTCGCGGCCACGCTCGCGCGCTTCTATCCGGCGGCAAGCGCAGGCCAGCTCCAGGCGGCGATTGCGAAGGTGGACGCTGTCGCGCGCGACGCCGGCGCGCGCGGCCCGGACCCGGTATTCGGTCGCGGAATCGTCTGCGAGGCGTGCCGCACGCCTGCCCGATAGGCCGATCCCGCAGAGGAAACCCGCTGCGAAAAAATCTTCTGCACCGTGGGATTAAACCGAAGACGGGCCCCGTTCTCTCCATGTCAGTAGTCTTTATGGGAGAATGGACATGATCAAGATCCTTGGTGCCAGCGCACTTCTCGCGATCGCCGTCGCAACCCCCGCCTCGGCGCAGATCCTCGGCGGCAGCGGGGGGCTCGGCGGGAACCTGGGCGGCACCCTCGGCGGCCTTGGCGGCCAGATGGGCGGTCCCGGCATGCTCGGCAGCACCATCGACCGCTCCCCGCGCGACTTGCCGATCGTCGGCGACGCCACCGGCAGCCTGCGCGGCTCGACCCGGAGCGAGCGCAGCGTCGACACCCGCAAGGGGCACGTCAAGGCGTCCAACGAGAGCAGCCTGGACTCGGCGGTCGCGAACAGTGCCCGCGTCGGCGATCGCGCGCTCGGCGGCAGCGCGTCGGGAAGCGCCAGCGGCAGCGGCAGCGCCGATGCGCAGCTGATCGGCACCGATGCGGTGCGCGGCGCGGCGAGCAAGGCGGTGAACGGCACTCGCAGCACCGCCGGCGCGGCGGCGACGGGCGTGCGCGAGACGGCGGGCGGTGCGGTCGGCCGGGCGCGGACGGGTACGGAAACGACGCTCAGCCGAGTCCGCAATGCGGCGCCCAACCCGAGCGACGCGGCCGCCGGGGCGGCGCATGCCGCCAACGGTGCCATCGCGGTGGGCACGGGCACCTTGGCGCTTGCCGGCTCCGCGGCGGCGCGCGGCACCGGTGCCTTCCCGGTCTCGCCCGGAATGACCGTCACGGATGCAAAGGGCCGGCTGATCGGGACGGTACAGTCGGTGCGAAGCTCCGGCACCGGTGCGGTTCAGCAGGTGCTCGTCCGCGTCAAGGACAAGACCGCCACCCTGCCGGCGGCCAACTTCACGGGTTCGGGCGAGGCACTGGTGTCCGCCATGGGCCGCGGCGAGGTGCGCAAGTCCGCGGACTGATCCGCTCGCTGACGGAGAACGACCGGGCGGCGCAGCGAAACCCTCGCTGCGCCGCTTTCTGCCACCGCGGTCCGGATCACCGGCAGCACTCGTCCGGTGCCCTTCGCCCATCCTGCGGACCGACGGAGCGCTCGGACGGGTGCGATCAGGCTGCGATAGGGTGGAACCGGGCGTTTCGCAGATCTTCTTGCCGTCTCAGCGCGCCTTCGTGACGCATTTCCCATAAAGGGTCATCACGCGAACCGTCAGGAAATAGCGGCTTCGCATGGGTCGCGAGGATGTGACCACATATGGGAGCGAGCTTCACCTCTTATGGGCGAAGCGACATGGACGGTACTGAATGTCTGCTAATCCCGCACACTAAGGGTCTGGCCGCGCTACGAGACGCGCACGGTAATACACATTCGGCCGGGCACGCTAACGCACCACATCCGTGCGGGGAAAAACGATTACGGACTTCGAAGGGTAACAAGACCAAAAAAATGACCGGTCCGTGAGGACCGGTCTTACGATATAACGGCATCGGGCTGCTGCTGCTATTTCCCTGCTAGTGCCTCATCGGCGGCGTGAATATCCGAGGATAAATCTATTGTCCCAGACGCCTGGCGAGACCTGCCTGGTCCTGACCGTCGGTCCCTGCGGCCGCTCGTCCCCGCTCACCGCAGACGACGTTATCACACGCGGTCGGGGCCGCTTCATCTGATCGCGATCTCGATATTCGAGACGTCGACGATCGATGATGTGTCTAGCTTCAAGGCGGTGCAGCGCGGCTAGCGCTTCTCGCGGGCTGAAGACAAAGCCGCGCCCTGCGAGGTGCTTCAGTGCCGCCGATGTCGACCAAGGCGTGCCCATGTAGAACACCTTGTCGCCGACGACGTGCCGCGAGAGCGCCGTGCCAGCGGCAACGGTGGTGCAGCAGACTCGAAGATCGATTGGCCTGCGGAACTCAACCGTGAGGATCTGCTGCAGGGCCTTCGACAGGCGCTCCACGTGCCAGACCTCATAGATCGTTTTGCAATCAAGCGACGAATGGCTCCTGCGACCCGCGTTCTGCCTCTGCCGCGCTCCGGATCTCCGATGCATCCTACTTTCTCCCTCCAGCCAGAAGTGGTTCGATTTCGCGACGGGACCATCCAGCCGCGCCGATGCGCTTGTATCTGCCGCGCTTGAGCTCTCGCGGCAGTCGCCGGGTGCCGGGGCGGGTTCGAGCGCTGATCTCCGCTGCCGAGATGAGCCGCGCCGCAATCGCTGCTACGTCTCCGACTCTCACGCGACCTCTGCTCCGATCGCATCCCAGCTCCTGTTCGAGCGCAAGCAGCAGTGTACTAGGGACGAGATTAAGCGCTTCCTCGGCATCGCGTCTGCTCATGTCCTTCCTGAAAGGGAAGTTGGAGTGATCAGCGCGGCGGAAGGAGAAGGACCTTAGCAGATCTACGCTGTAGTTCGGCACGAGGATTCCCCGGACGACCCGGGTGACGTTCGTATCAAGGGCGAACGTGATCGTCCCCTCCAGCAGAGCTTTGAAAACCGCCGCCCAAGGCTTTTCGCCTTGCACGCACTTAACAGCTAAATGGAGCGGGATGAGAGTACCCGCGAGGTCGTCTTGCGCTCCGCGGGTCAGCTGTTCGACGAACCCGTCTACAGAAGATCGAAGAACCCTCGGGAGGCGGTACGTTGCAGCTAGCGCGGGATGCTCCTCCAGGCGAAGCAGGCCGAGCACCGCGAGCTGTTCCACGCCGTGATAGCTGATCCCCAGGCGCTCGGCGACGGAGTCCAATGGAATGCTTGCAGCTCTCGCGTCGCGCAGCTTCTCAATGGCGACGATGTCGAAGTCCTGGAACGATCGTCTGTCGCCCCGCGTAGTCAACGCTTCCAAGCCCTGCGAGGTCGCCGCTTTCGCAAAACTCCTGGCCGTCATTCCGATTATCTCGACAGCATCAGTCCGCGTGACCACCGACGGATTCAGTAACCTCAGGATTTCTCGATCGCGCCTTAGAAGAGCGGGGTAGGCTTGCCTGATCGTCTCAGTGACCTCGGGCCACATCGCCTTTGCTCGTGTAAGCGCCTTCAATCGACGAACGCGCTGGACCGCCACTTCATTGGGAGCGTTCCGGGCGGAAGTCTGCAGTTCGAATTGGAAGCGATCTGGCCAATCGGACAGAAACTGATTAGCGAGATGCAAGGTCGACAGGATGGTGTCCACGTCGAGCGTCTTGCTCCGAGATCTGGTGGCGCCGTCGAGGGCGAAGACCCTGGCCAAGCTCCATCCAAGTTCGAAGCACGCGCCGGAGGAAAGGGGCTGCAGGGCCGGCGGCAGATCGATTTCAGCTCCGTGCCTGTCGCCGGGGGCGACGAGCCCGGCCATCGTGCGATATGATGCGACCAGGCGATCATCGAGGAAGCTCGTCGACGTGTCTCGAAGGTCGTTCCCGCACTTCGGATCGCCGCATCGAAATATCGCGTTGATGTCGGGAGATCGCCAACGCGGGTCCCCTGCGGGGGTAGCCCTGAACCAGTCCAGCTTCTGATTGCATCGCGGGCAGCGATCGACCAGAAGCTCAAGAGAGACGGGGCAGTATGGAAGCAGGCCGTGCGCCCATACCGCTCTATGAAAAGGTTGCGAGCGCAACGTGGCGCCAGAAACGCGCCGCCGACGCGTTACGTTGTCGAACGACGAAGCCTCCCCGCCGAGAAACGACACCGTGGTCAGGTGGCCGAACGAACGGCGCGGACGAAATGTCAGGTCCGCAAGCTCACCGCAGTCAACTCCGAGAACGTTCGCCAGTCCCTCGATGTTCTCCAGCCGACTGAGTGCGAGATCGAACGACCTCGCGTGCGGATAGCCGGCCGCGGCCAGGATCGCGCTCACGTTCATATGAGCGTTGTCCGAAGCTGCCTTGAGAACTACCCCCATGAGATACTCTCGTGGGTCGATGGAAGTTGGGAACAGCACGCGTCCCGAGCCACGTTCCGGCGGGGTCCAACTGCTATGATCAGGCATCGGGAATTCCCTTGCTGAAAGGATTGTAGGACACGATCTTCTGCTGGATCGCCCAGCGCTCAGTGGCGAGCCAGAGATCGTGCGGCTCGATGACGGGCGCAGACCGCCGGACGGCGATGGCGATCGCCTGTCTCACCAGGTTCACCACTCGACCCAGGTATCCTCCCGACACTACGAAGAGGCACCGGAGAGTCGTGTCGTCCGCAAGATTAGACGGACGTTCCATGATGCTTCTCGTGACCAGCTCCTGATCAAGCCTGGATACGAAGGATCGGAATGTGCGACGGTCGCCCTCGTCCTCGATTCTCAAGGCGTTGATGTCGCCTGGAGCGATCATGCGGTTTGCCAGCTGGATGTTGCGGTTCATGAGGTTGAGCGCGGTCTCGTCTCCGCCGAACACGAGGGACACCACACCGTCGTCGAGCATGCGCTTCAGCGTATCCGTTGGGTCCGATCGTTCGGAAGCGCGGAAGTTCAGGTGCTGCACCTCGTCCACGAAGATCATCTCTGTCCTGAACCTCTCGACGCAGAGATACAGGCGCTTCCGAAGCGTGCTCTCGACGCTTGCGTCGGAGTACTCGTCCCCGTAGCCGTCCAGCATCGAAGTCACGAGGCGCTTGGTCGTGCAGGCGCGATCGAGCTTGATCCGAAAAACCGGGAGTGTGCCAGGCTCGGGCTCGGACCTTCGACGGTCGATCTCGATGTACTGATCGAATCCGGTCGACTTGCCCGATGCGCTGGCACCGATGACGCGCATCGCCGACTTAGGGCCTGTCGAAAGCCGGTCCAGTGCCCGTATGTAGTCGAAGGAGGCGAACATGGCGCGGTGAGCGGGATGCTGCAGGTAGATCTGCCTAGACAATGCCACCGCGTTGGCAGCGGCGATGGAGCGCTCGCGACTGTTGTCCTCGACCGGCAAGCCGGTAGAGGGGCGCAGCTGTGCCGCGGAGAAAGTGGGCCGCACAACGGCCCTACGTCGCGGTTTTCTGCTCATGAATAGTCCTCCTCGAAGCGCTCGTCCTCGTCGTCGGGGGGAGTGAAGAGGCCGGTCTTCGGATCAATCGGTGGAAGTTCGGAATCTTCGCGGGGATCTGCCTCGTGGCTGCTTCCCTTCGCAGTGACGCCCGATGCAGGCCGGTCTTGAACCACGTCGTGATCGAGCCGGTCCGGGGCGGCTGGATCATGCTCGATGACCTGGCCCAGACCATCGTGCGAGGCCTGCGCATGCTCGATTGTCACGTCGCCGTCGGGAGTGGAGGTGCCCGCGGGATCGGTGAAGCGACCTGCCGCGCGGCGTTCCCGTATCGTCAGGGACGGAATCATCGCTTCGATGAAGTCGTTGAGCCCGTTGAGCGCCGCCAACCGCTCTTCCTCGGTGTTGAAGGCGAGATTCTGCTTCTTCGCCCAGGCGAGCACCTGCTCATGCTGATCGAGGCTGAGCCCCCACGAGTATCGCACGTCGGTCGCTCGAAGCTCGACATAGGTGCGCGTCACAAGGTCTTCGACCCAGATGTGGCCCACGTTGTTGGGATCGATCTTGATCTTCACCGTGCAGGCGGCGTTCGCCTTGATCCTGTCCCCGACCGCGCTGTTCGGCACGTTGGCGCGCAGAAGCCGCTCGAGCTCGCCGATCCTGTAGGTCCGGCGATTCCAGCGCACCCCGTTTATCGTCAGCCGCCGCCCCGGAACGGTGATCAGCAGCATGCGGTCTAGCGCCTGCTGGTCGAGGATCGCACGCGGCCGCGCCTCGATAGATCGCAGCCATGCGGCGGCAGGCTGCTCGTTGAGCGTCGAGTGGATGGAAACATGATACACGTTCAGGAACTCCGCGATGAGCGCTTCCAGCTCCTCGACCAGCAGAACGGCCTTGGTAGCGGGGTCGTAGTTGAGTTCCCGCAGAGTCTTCGGGTCGAGAGTATGACCTGGAAGCTTCTGCAGCAGCCAGGTGTTCAAGGTCCGGAAGAAGCGTTCGATGATCGCCTTCCACTTCGGCTCCCGAATGGGTGCATAGCGGATGGTGATGCCGGCCTCGGCCGCCGCTTCCTGAAAGGCAGGCGAGATGTAGTTCGAGCCGTTATCCACTCCGAGCGCGACCGGCTTGCCACCGATGGTAGTCAGGACGGGGTATCGCCGCTTCCACTCGGGAGAGATGTTCGTCTTCTCAAGACCCACGCGTCTCAGACACTCCGCCGCGGTGTGCGTCGTCGGAGGCTTGAAGCTGACGACGAAGCCTGGAACGCAACGGGTGCCCGCGCATATCGCCAGGCACAGGTACGGCCTTCCAGCCGGATAGCGCCGGCCGTTCACGGTGCGGATGCAGGCCACGGCGTCCAGAACCGTGTCGTCCATCAGAACCAGCTCAAGGGCGTGCTTCGCCTGCTGTCCTTCGCGAGAAGCACGCCAGTACCGCTGAGCGGCGATCTTGCCGTATTTCCGCTCGTAGTTCTCTGGCGATTCCGATGCTCGCACCGCACGCCTGTAGGCCTCGCGTGAAGGCTGCTTGAGCGGCGAGAGCCCCTGGTCGCGCCGCTCCTTGTTGATCTTCAGGATTTTGACAGCACCCCTCGCCTCGACGTCCTTGATCTGACGCCCACGCTCGTCCCAGTACCACTCGCAGCCGCGAGAGATCACCTCTCTCACGACAGGGTCCAGACGCTTCGCGCGAGGCACGCGCCCGCTGTTCGACACCAGCTGGACTAGGGCTGGAAGGGTTGGATCGGTCCAGGTCATCCACTCGCGCACGGTCGAGGTCGCTGGGCGTTCCCCGAAGCCCGTCAGCTTCTCCGTCCAGATCTCCCTGACCGCCTCGGCCAGATTGGGATCACTGCGACTGATACCCTTGAGATGAAGCTCCAGGAGGAGCGTCTGTCGCGCTTCTGCGTGTGGATCATACTTCAGCAGCTCGTCACGATTCATCTCGGACAAGGGCGCTCGCTCAGCCTCGGGCTTGGTGCCGTCGGCGTATAAGAGGATCTTGAACGCGCCACGGGCGAGCGCGTCCTGCATCCACGTCAAGGTGGCGACCTGACGCATTCCGGTCGACGCATCCAGCGGCCGGTAGAGCTCTCCCGTCCGATAGTCCTGGACGTTCAGGTCGCCGTCGCCCAGCTCACCTCTCCAGACGAGCTTTTTGTCGTCGACGGAGAAGATGGCGCCGGGCGTTAGCCCGGCGATGTTCAGTGAAGGTATCTGTCGTTCGATGTCCACGTGGGTGTTCTCCAGGCGCGAGGTATGGATCCGCGGCACGGCGTCGCGTGGCGCCGGACGGCAGGGGGCTGGAATCGCCCGACGAGAGGCAGTGCGGGGGGATGCCTGCGCGTCAGGAACTCAGTGACGCGAGGCGCAAGGCGGCAGGGATTTGCTGCTGCGGCAGATGGCGGGGTCCGTGCCCGGCCAGGAGCTGGCTATAGGCGGATGCGCGGAAATGCAAAGGGCAGGGAAGGCGCTCGCCGCACGCGGCTGCGGGCACCAAGCGGGACTCGCAGATCGATGCTGGCCAGGCGACGCACCATGAGTGCGCAGATCAGCGCCTGACCTCTGGAGGCTGTTTCTCCCATCGCTTCGGCGAGATCCGCGATGGTCATCTGACCACGTTCGCGAAGTGCGCGGGCAGCCGCCTGCTCCTGGCGGATGGGGATGTGGGCGAACCGATGGGCTGCAACCTCGTCGAGATTCTCTCGGTAGTCGAGGGTACCGAACGCCTCCCCCGTGATCTGTCGATATTCCCAGCCGAGAAGTTCCGCCGCCTTCATTGTCAGCGCCTTCTGGCGAAGTGCGCTCGCCCTCTCGAATTGCGTTCGATCGCGCTTCACCTCGCCGAGGATTGGCGCACAGCCCTTCTCGACCATGGCGAAGTCCGGGAGCGCAATATGCTTCTCGCCCCCGATCTCGCCCTCGACCCGGCATGGCTGCGGATTGAAGTCCAGCACCGTGGGGACGGCCTCGGCGTATTTCGTGAGGAGGAGTTCCATGGCCGTCTCGCCGGTCAGCGTTCGCCGCCACCGCTTCGAAGGGAAGCTGAACGTCTCATGGGTCTTGGTGCCGGTAATCACCTGACGCAGCTGATTCCCGCGCACGTCGAAGACGACGCGCTGGATGGTGGTGTCGGCGAGAATGTTGGAAAATTCCTCGTCAGCCTGACTGAAATTGGTAGCCATCTAGGTCTCCTAGTCGAAGGGGTTGTTCTCCAGGGCAGTCACGGTGTTTTCGGTGAAAAAGCCTTGTTCGATCCGGTAAGGATCGCGAGCGCGTTCTCTGGAGCCCAAGCGAGCGCATCTAGCGCGCCTGGAGCTTTTTCGTTCTCTCTTGATGTGGTGTTGCGACCCCGACGACGGGGCGTCAGGTGAGCGCTGGGAGATCAGCGAAAGGTCGGTGCGGACGCCTCGAAGGAGCGAAGAGGCGGCCGCTGAACGTCGTCATCGAGCAGGAATCCGAGTTCCTCGTCGAGCCACTCGACAACCTGGGTAGCATCGACCTCGGAGAGGAACCCGTTGCTCGCGAGGTACTCTGCGCAGCGGTCGCCCTGCCAGACCGCCTCGCAGGGGACGGAGGTGATGAGTGCATGCATGTGGTCGAAGTCGAAGCCAGCCGTCACGGCCTTCTCGACGAGGTTGTGCCTGAAGTCGGCATCGATCTCTTCGCGGATAATGCTCTTCATCTTCGAGACGATGCGCTTGAAGCGGCGATGCGTGAGGGTGATCATCTTCCTTCTCCTTGAATCAGTTCAGGCAGGTGGGGCCGGGCACGATCGCCCGTAGGTCGTTCGGTCAGGAAACGGGGATTGGGGCGCACAGGGACATCGGCAGGCCGGGAAAGGTGATGCCGTCCTCGCACAGCAGTGCGTAGACGAACGCCACGGTCAGCTTCCACCTGCGGATCTGTACCTTGCCATCTTTACGATCGACAGACATCGCTGCGATCGTTCCATCGGCATGCTGCCCGGTCGCAACCAGCCACTGATCCTTGACGAGAAAGGGGCGCCCGGCCTCAATGGCCCGAAGCGCAGTCAGCAGCTCTACGTCGTGAACGGAAAGGCCGAACGTGGAGGCCTCCATGGTCATCGCGGCCTCGTACTCAGCCATGGTGGCCGGTGTAAGTTCGTCCGGGTAGTCCCACGTCACGTCATTCATGAATTCCTCCTTGAGATTGGACGCGCGAATTCCTTGCCGAAGGACTGCTCCTACGGTTCCGCACATCTCTTCTTTCTGTTCATGCTGGTGGCGCCCCAGCCGAGCACCTCAGCTCGCCGTCGAGCGCGCCGTACTAGCCGTCCTCGATCGCCTCAAACCACGCATCTTGCACAGCTACCTCCCTTATGATGCTCGTATAATTTAATCATCAAGCTAGGGGCTTCAAGTACGATGCTTGAAAAATTAACTGCACAGGGGACTGGTCCTCATTTTTGACCTCAGATGCGTTGCCGGAACTCTCGCGCGGGGCGATATGAGATCACCATGGCGCAAACGATGCAGATCAAGACGCAGGCGAGGGCGGAGCAGGGAGCTGAGGGCCATTGGGCGTTCCTCGATGAGCTCTGCCTCGCGGGAAAGCTTCAGTTGGCCCTCATCCGCCGGGAGCTGCCCTCCGACGTCACTGCTGATGACCTCAGGTTCACCGACACACTCAGCGCTACTAAGAAGCAGCTGGTACTTCGGCGCCTGTACGCCATCGTAAGAAGTGAGAATGGGCTGCCTGCCGCCGATGCCAGCAGGCTTGCTGACGTGACGGTTCCCAACTTCTACCGCCTCAAGCGTCTGTGGACGGATAGGAGAAACGTCGGGCTAACGTTCTTGTCCGGGTACTCGGCTCGGAAAGTCGGCAAGCCTGCAACGGACCGCCTCACGGTATGGGAAAAAAAGGTTTCCGAGGTGATCGGCAGCCAGGATATCGTCGCTCTCTCCGTGAAGGAGATATCGAAGAGGGTTCAGGAAGCGGAAGCTACAAAGATCCCCACCTATACTCTCGATGCAGCGGCACGCTCCCTACGACAGAGGGCGAGAAACGCACCGGGAGTTCTGGAACGGATCTATGGCGCTCGGGTTTTGATCGACTATTCAGCAGTGTCGCTCGTGCACGTGCGGCGGGACGGCACAACTTCGCTTGTCGAAGTAGCCTGGGTGATCGAGGAGGCCAGCCAGCTTATATTGGCAGCATTCATGGCCATCGACCGGACTCCTTGTGAGACGCAGCGGACCGCCATTAGCGCAGCTAGCAAGAAGCTGTATCGGTCCGGACCAGACATCTGGAGAGGGTCTCCGTCTCGCATCTCCGCGATAGTTCCTGACCCTAGGTCCGACGCTGACAGACGTTACGTGGAGACGATTATTTCAGCTGTCGGCGCGGAATCGGTGGCAGCCGCCGGCGTTCGGCGGTTTGGGCGTTCGACGCTCGACGTCATCGGTCCCGTGTGGGGACGAATCAAAATCATACCTCGTGCAACGCTCACCGAGGAAACCTCTGCGGCGAGCGTGCGGGCCTACGGGCGAGATGCGCTCGACACGGAGTCGCTCCAGCGCTTTTTTGGTGACGCTGTCAGGGCTCACAACCGACCTATCGAGAGCGCATTGAGAGCTTCTTCTCTTGAGCTATGCGATCAACGCGAACGGGGGAGCATGCAGTTGGCTCTTTCGGCAGCAATCAACCCTTCGCAGTAGCTTAAATTGCTGAGGTGCGGAGTGTCGCAAGAGTCGGCTCCCGATCGCGTACAGACTGGTCGGAGCGGATAGTATCAAACACTCCCATCTGTCACGCGCGAGCCGCTCGTAGCTCGGCCAAACAAAATTCACGCTCAAAATGGCTCAGCTCCGGAGGACCTCCGGGGACGATGTTCTGCGATCTTCGAAGGAGAATGATGATGAGTAGAGTGAAGCAGTTGGATTTTTCGCGCGTTGCTCCCCACCGGCGTGATGAAGTCGCGCGGAGAATTGGGATCATCGAACGCTATGTCGCTCGAGAGATTACTCGTCGTGAAGCTATCGCCCAGTTGGGTCTGACGGAGGTGTCGTTCTGGATCCTTGTGCGGGGGTGGCTAGACACTGGCAGGCCCGAAGCACTCATGGGTTCCGGCAAGGAAAGGAAGAAGGTTGCCTCGGTTAGTGACACGCAGCGCCAGCTTATCTCCGATGCGGAGGCAGCAGCAAGGACCCAGTCGGTGAGTCAAGTCATGGAGAGAGCTCGCCGGCTAGCCGAACTCCGCGGGATGGCACTACCCGGCGTGACGGCTATGAAGGCCCTCATCGGCGAGATCCGTCGCAGCAGAGGACTGCGCCCGGAGGGAATACGGGACGTTCTCGTCACGCACTGTGCTATCGACGTCCCGGTGCGACACGCCGAGCACGGCGTCGTTGCACCCATCGCGGCGCTTGTTCTCGACATCAGGCGTGAAGCCATTGTTCTCGGCATGTCGCTGTCGATGGAGCCTCCGAGTTCGTCGAGCGCCGCAGCGGCGCTGCTGGACGCGCTGTCTGCTGACTACCTTCCGCAAAGCCAGGAATTGAACGAATGCCGGGTGTTGGTCGGTGCTGGCGCGGGCTGGTCCAACCTGGAAGACGCGCTGCAGGGAGCTAACCTGCCGCTGTACTTCATGCCGGCGCGGCCCCGGTCCTGGCGCGAGATCGTGGGCCTGCTAGGGCACAGGCCCGGCGGTATCAGGTTGAAGCCGGACCTGACTGAACGACCAGAAGGCGAGCGCGCCGCGCATGTGCCGCAGGGCGGAACTTCCCTCGACCTCAAGGACGCCGACGCAATCTTGAGGGGCCGTTTCAAAGGCAGCCCCAGCTCTCAACCTGAGGCCCTAATCTCGAACGAACAAGAGGCAGCCAGGCTGAGATCTCGCCTGCGGCATCTGATTGCAGTGCCGAGCACCACCGTCGCCCCCATCGATCCTAAGGAAAAGGGTGGAGGAACATAACACGAACAAACGGACGTGGAAGACATGGTTACGCCAGTGCTTTCAAGACGCTTTCCCAAGCGACGGTGAATTCCTGTCGTAAGCGTCCGCTCTGACCCGTATTGCGTGGAGACTTCTGCTGCGCGAGGCGGGGAGCACTCAGGAGTGTCCTTTCGCACTCCTTAAGGAGAGTGCGGATGGCGCGAATGGAGGTTATCACCCGCGCGGAGCGCCGGCGACGCTATTCAGATGCGGAGCGCTCCGCGGTGCTGGCACAATGCGATGTACCGGGGGCTACCATCGTTGGCGTTGCTCGGCAGCTGGGGATGTCGCCCAGCCTGATACACGGCTGGCGCAAGCGGCAGCGGGAGATGGCGCTTCTGACTGGCGAGCCGCTCCAATTTGTGCCGTATGGCGAAGTGGCGACTGGCTCCGATGTAGAGCCCGCTGTGGCTATTCGGGGCGCCAAGGTGGCGGCGCCTTTCCGCGCTGCGGCGCGCGAGGCAGGGGCGACGCAGGAGGAGCTGATACGGCCGAACCCAGGCTTGCGACCTGGTGGCATCGACATCGACCTGCCCGGTGGGGTGCGCCTGTCGGTCGACACCTATGTCAACGAGAAGGCACTGGCCCGCGTGCTGCGGGTGCTGCGGGAAACGGCATGATCTCGCTGCCACCCGGCACCAGGGTGTACCTGGCCAGCAAGCCGGTGAGCATGCGGCTCGGGTTCGATGGCCTGGTGGCACTGGTGCGGCCGCTGTTCGACCAGGAGCCCTATGGCGGGCACGTCTTCCTCTTCCGCAGCCGAAAGGGAAGCTATCTCAAGGCGCTCTACTGGGACGGCACCGGCCTCTGCCTGTTCTCGAAACGCCTTGAGCGTCATCGCTTTGTCTGGCCGCCGCTGGTGAATGGTGGCGTGGTCCTGAGCGCAGCCCAGTTCGCCCTGCTGATCGAGGCGATGGACTGGCGCCGCACGGTGGTGCCGGAGGCACCGCGGCTGCCCGTCCAAATGTAGCGGAAATCTGCAGAAAACCGCGCATTTTGCTTGGGCGAGAGTCGCTGTTCTGGTATGGAAAACCATGTCTTTCGATGCGCTGGACATCCCCGACAATCCTGACGCGGTGAAGGCGCTTTTGGCGGCAATGCAGGCCAAACTCGCGGCGTCCGAGCAGGCGCTGGCGGCAGAGCGATCGGCGCATCAGGACACCCGGCAGCAGCTCGCCGCGGCCGAAAATGCCATCAAGCTGACCACGCTGCAGATCGAGAAGCTGAAGGTCCAGCTTGCCCGCTTGCGCCGGATGAAGTTCGGCCATTCCTCGGAGCGACTGTTGCTGTTGGCGGACCAGCTAGAGCTATCGCTGGAGGACCTGGAAGCCGCACAGGCGCATGCCACCTGCGTCATCGCCGGCAGGACGGCGGGGGAACCCGCCTCAGAAAGCAATCAGTCCCGCCGTCAGCCGCTTCCTGCGCATCTCCGCCGCGAAGAGGTGGTTCACCCGGCGCCGTCAGCGGACGGCTGCACCAGCTGCGGGGGCGCCATGGCCCGGTTGGGCGAGGATGTGACTGAGGTGCTGGAGTATGTGCCGGGACGCTTCTACGTCGTGCGGCATGTGCGTCCGAAGCTGGCCTGCAAGCGCTGCGACGCGATCAGTCAGGCACCAGCACCTTCACTGCCGATCCCCCGCGGCCGAGCCGGTCCAGCCCTTCTGGCGCATGTGGTGGTGTCGAAATTTGCGGACCATCTGCCACTTTACCGTCAATCGCAGATTTTCGTGCGGGAGGGTGTCGAGATCAGCCGATCGACGCTGGCGGACTGGATGGGCCAGATCAGCTGGCTTCTGCAGCCGCTGGTGGACCGGATCGCCGAGCATGTGATGGCCAGCCCCAAGCTCCATGCCGACGACACGCCGGTTCCAGTGCTGTCGCCGGGTAGCGGCAAGACGGCGGCGGGGCGGCTGTGGGTATACGTACGCGACAATCGACGATGGCGCCCCAGCGACAAACCCGCGGCGCTCTACCGCTACAGCCCGGATCGCAAGGGAGAACGCCCGCGCGAGCACCTCAAGACGTTCGCCGGCTTCCTGCAGGCTGATGCCTATGCCGGGTTCGAGAAGCTCTACGCGGCCGATCGACAGCCGGGGCTGATCACGCCGGTTGCTTGTTGGGCGCATGTCCGCCGCAAGCTGCACGACGTGCTCGATGCCGACGCCCGCTCCATTGCCCGTGAGGGGCTGGTGCTGATCGGTGACCTCTACGAGGTGGAGCGGCGGATCACCCGGGATCCGCATGACGATCGCCGCAAGGCACGGAAATACTCCAGGCTGAAGGCGCTCGACTTCTTCCAATGGGCAGACGGCGTGCTCGCTCAGGTGTCTGCGCGGTCGCCGCTGGCGGAGGCGCTCCGCTATGCCGTTCGTCTGAAGCCGGCGCTCCTCGCCTATACGGAGGATGGTCGCCTCGAGATTGACAACAACTTGGCGGAGAACGCCTTGCGCGGCATCGCCGTGGGTCGGAAGAACTGGCTCTTTGCCGGTGCCGACTGCGGCGGCGAGCGGGCAGCAGCAATCTACAGCCTGCTCGAGACGGCGAAGCTGAACGGCATCAACCCACAGGCTTGGCTCGCCGACGTCCTCGATCGAATTGGCCGAGGTCACCCCATCAACCGTACGGACGAGCTGCTGCCTTGGAATTGGGTCGACCCAGAAGCCTCTTCGTCCGAAAATGCGTGAAAAGCGGACCGGCAGCTCGCGCCCAATTTCGGACGTCAACCTTGCCTGCGTGTTGACCGTACCGCATACTCGCGTTCATGGTGCGAACACTGCTCGTCCTTCCGCTTTTGCTTGCCGGTTGCGGGTCCCCAACGAATCCGCAGCAGTGCGCTAAGCTCATGACAGACTCTGCCGTACTCGAGCGATGTGGAGGTCGGGTGAAGGGCGCGCCTTGGAAGTATGGCGAAAATTGCTATCCGATGGCCAAGCGGGAGCGGATGACGGGTATCGTCGTGGTCAATTTTGAACGATCCGAGTTCTTTCTCGGTGAGCCCAGATTCACACCTGCGATGCGTGAGTATACTGATGGAACATGGTTGCAGTGGCCAGACACAATCCCGAAGGATGTGGAACCCGATATGAGTAGGCCACGAGCATTCTTGATTACGTTCGACGGACGACGATCCGTTTGTCCTAAGCCACCTGGAGAATATAACGGCTATGGCCACATGAGGGGATATCGCGAACTCGCCGTAGTCGACCGTTTGATATCTGTGGAGCAAGTGGCCCGCCTGCCAAGCCCATTTGGCAGCAAAGAGTGACGGCAGCTTCCCACCACCTTCGGCCGTTCGTTCGACCGGTTGCGCCGAGAGCCGCCATTCCAGTGGATTGAAGAAGCTTCCCCCAGCGAATGACCGAAGGTGGTGGTGAGCTGCCGGTCCGCCTACGGTGATAGATACCGATAGGCCGACGTCGCTACGATTTATCGCTGGTAGGCGTCCTCTGGGTAACGAGGCTTGAGACCGAGGCGTCGTGCTGACTTTTTAAGCCAAGCTTGAATACATGGGTATGATCCGAGATCGTCAGCTGTGTAGAGATACTTGTACGACCAAGCACTTTCTCCGACACGAAAGCTGCGAAATCCGCACTTTTCTGCTGCAACCATAACGAAGCTCAACTGCTTGTAGCTGCCTGCGGCTAGCGGCATTTGAGGCGCCGCTTGTGTAGGCGCAGAAAGTAGTGCGGCTAAACCTGACAAACCAATCGCTGATGATCGAAGCAGCCGTGTGATTTTCATCATCAGCGCATACTGCCTTCCGCTAGTGCACGGGGCAAGACTGGTCACGAACGTCCGCAACTGGGCGGGAACGGACAGGCCGTTTTTTTCTCAGACGGCCTTGGTCGGACGCTTACTTCCTGTCCAATGATCCGAAAGTTGCAGCCGCCCCAAGGGTGGTCCAGCGATCGATCTGAAGCCTCAACTCGAAAGAGCTCTGTACTCAAGACCGCCGCGCAGAGCCGAAACGACCGTTGATCGCTGGGCGACAATCGCCGTTCGAGAAGTGTATGCGAGTAGCGCAGTGTGCGCCCTTATGGACGCCCAGAAGGGCGCGCGCCTCCATCGTGATGCCGCTGTCCTTCCGGCGGCCACTCGTCGAGCGGTGCGGCAAGAGGCTGCCGCAATGACCATCGGTCTGGACCAAGCTTCCGCACTGCGCCTGCAGCTATAGCTGACGAGCGGTGCGGTGCGGTGCGGTTCGTGACCGTCGGAACGGAAGACCATCAATGACTAGGCGATGAAGGTGGTAGGCTAGGTGTCCATCTCCGAAAATCCGCGCCTTGGCCGAGCTGACGCTCGCCAGATCCCGAAAAGCAACTCGCAAGTGAATTCGCCGATTCCTGCGCTTGGTGACGGCTTTCCGCGCGGGCTGTTTGGGAGAATCTCGCCGAGAAGGAGAAGTTATGTCGAATGAACCCTATTACGACTTGTCCGGGATTGTTCCGAGGAAGCGTCAGGAGGTCTTGCGGCGGATCGAGATCATCGAAACGTATCTAGGAGGCACCATCTCCAGCGCGGAAGCGATGCGAAGGCTCGGTGTGTCGGCGCCCACATTCTGGAGGCTGTTGCGGGCATGGCGTCAGAGCCAACGCCCGGCAGACCTCGGCGCGACTGGGCACGTATTCAAGGCGAGGATGCCAATCGACGAGGATGCGGAGGTCCTCATCCAGGAGGCCGAGCGTGGATTGCCCGATGCCTCAATCCGCCGCGTGGTCCATAACGTTCAAATGCTCGCTCAGCAGCGAGGCGTGCACGTGCCTTATCGGCGTAAGATCGAGGCTCTGGTTCAGGAGGCAAGACGGGCCCGGGGCCTCAGGCCCGAAGGTATCGTGGATCTTGTGCTCGAATTCTGCGCGCTCGACGTCGCAGTCGTGCATCCGGAACACGGACTTGTCGCGCCTGTCATGTGTGCGCTGCTGGACGTTAGAAAGGGCGCGACGTTTTTTGGGATGACGCTGTCGTTCGACGCAGGAAGTTCCAGCCAGGCTGCGCGGACCATTCTGGACGCCGTTGCGCGAGCGGACCGCCCGCGATCGGCGCCCGTACGTTCATTCACCATTCCAAACGAAGCGAGCAGTGGCTGGCCTGAACTGGGCGAAGCACTTGCCGGGGCGGGGCTGCCCCTGTCGCTCGAAGCCGTGCGTCCCAGGGCCTCGGCCCGCAGCCTCGTTCGTCTGCTTGGCAAGCGTCCAGCAGGTGTCGTGCTCCTCCCCGACCTCACAAGAAGGCCCCCGAGTGAACGCCTGGTGAAGCTCAAGTTCGGTGATCCGATCGTAAGCGTCCGGTGAGCCGCCTGTTGTCGTGCGCGACGTGGCCGCCAATGTGCTGACCTGTCGTGGTCTCCTTCTGGAGTCCAGAAGGAGGTCAGGAGATGGGACGCATGGAGGTCATCACCCGCACGGAGCGGCGGCGGATCTACAGCGATGCGGAGAAGGCGGTCGTCGTAGCCGAAGCGTCTGCCCCAGGAGTGACAGTGGGCGAGGTATCGCGGCCGCTCGGCATCGCGGAAAGCCTCATCTACAACTGGCGGTCGGCGCAGCGGAAGGCGTCTAACGTTGCCAGCGAGCCGTTGCAGTTCATTTCCTATGGTAAGGTGTCGGACGCACCGCCGCCTGAGCCCGGCATGGCGCCGACGCCGGCATCGCTCGAGCGATCAGCTGCGAAGCCTTCGTCATCTGCCGGACCGACGGAGGATCTGGTCCGTCCCCATCCAGGAGCGCGTCCCGGTGGCATCGACATAGAGCTGCCTTGCGGGGTGCGTCTATCGGTGGACACCTATGTCAACGAGAAGGCACTGGCCCGCGTGCTGCGGGTGCTGCGGGAAACGGCATGATCTCGCTTCCACCCGGCACCAGGGTGTACCTGGCCAGCAAGCCGGTGAGCATGCGGCTCGGGTTCGATGGCCTGGCGGCACTGGTGCAGCCGCTGTTCGACCAAGAGCCCTATGGTGGCCACGTCTTCCTCTTCCGCAGCCGGAAGGGCAGCTATCTCAAGGCGCTCTATTGGGACGGCACCGGCCTCTGCCTGTTCTCCAAGCGGCTTGAGCATCATCGCTTTGTCTGGCCGCCGCTGGTGAATGGTGGCGTTGTGCTGAGCGCGGCGCAGTTCGCCCTGCTGATCGAGGCAATGGACTGGCGTCGCACGGTGGTGCCGGAGGCACCGCGATTGCCCGTCCAGATGTAGCGGAAAGCTGCAGAAAACTGCGTATTTTGCTTGGGCGCGAGTCGCTGTTCTGGTATGGAAAACCATGTCTTCCGATGCGCTGGACATCCCCGACAATCCTGATGCGGTGAAGGCGCTTTTGGCGGCGATGCAGGCCAAGCTCGCAGCCTCCGAGCAGGCGCTGGCGGCCGAGCGATCTGCGCATCAGGAAACCCGGCAGCAGCTCGCCGCGGCCGAGAATGCCATCAAGCTCACGACGCTGCAGATCGAGAAGCTGAAGGTCCAGCTTGCTCGCCTGCGCCGGATGAAGTTCGGCCAGTCCTCGGAGCGACTGTTGCTGCTGGCGGACCAGCTGGAGTTGTCGCTGGAGGATCTGGAGGCCGCGCACGCGCATGCCACCTGCGTTATCGCCGGGAGGACGGCCGAGGAACCTGCCTCAGAAAGCAACCAGCCTCGCCGTCAGCCGCTTCCTGCGCATCTCCGCCGCGAAGAGGTACTGCACCCTGCGCCGGCAGCGGACGGTTGCACCAGCTGCGGCGGCGCAATGGCGCGGTTGGGCGAAGACGTGACCGAGGTGCTGGAATATGTGCCGGGACGCTTTCACGTCGTGCGGCATGTTCGGCCGAAGCTGGCCTGCAAGCGCTGCGATGCGATCAGCCAGGCACCGGCGCCTTCGCTGCCGGTCCCTCGTGGCCGAGCCGGTCCTGGTCTGCTGGCACATGTGGTGATCTCGAAGTTCGCGGACCATCTGCCGCTCTACCGCCAATCGCAGATCTTTGCGCGGGAGGGTGTGGAGGTCAGTCGATCGACGCTGGCGGACTGGATGGGCCAGGTCAGCTGGCTTCTTCAGCCGCTGGTCGACCGTATCGCCGAGCATGTGATGGCCAGCTCCAAGCTCCACGCCGACGACACCCCGGTTCCGGTGCTGTCGCCGGGCAGCGGCAAGACGGCGACGGGGCGGCTGTGGGTGTACGTGCGCGACAATCGACGATGGCGCCCCAGCGACAAACCTGCGGCGCTCTACCGCTACAGCCCAGATCGCAAGGGAGAACGCCCGCGCGAGCACCTCAAGACGTTCGCCGGTTTCCTGCAGGCTGACGCCTATGCCGGGTTCGAGAAGCTCTACGCGGCCGATCGACAGCCGGGGCTAATCACGCCGGTTGCCTGTTGGGCGCATGTGCGCCGCAAGCTGCACGACGTGCTCGATGCCGACGCCCGCTCCATTGCCCGTGAAGGGCTGGTGCTGATTGGCGATCTCTATGAGGTCGAACGGCGGATCACTCGAGACCCGCATGACGATCGCCGGGAGGCTCGCAAACATTCCAAGCTGAAGGCGCTAGACTTCTTCCAATGGGCAGACGGCGTGCTCGCCCAGGTTTCGGCGCGGTCTCCGCTGGCGGAGGCGCTCCGCTATGCCGTTCGTCTGAAGCCGGCACTTCTCACCTACACGGAGGATGGTCGCCTCGAGATCGACAACAACCTGGCGGAGAACGCCTTGCGCGGCATCGCCGTGGGTCGGAAGAACTGGCTCTTTGCCGGTGCAGACTGCGGTGGCGAGCGAGCAGCAACGATCTACAGCCTGCTCGAGACGGCGAAGCTGAATGGCATCAACCCACAGGTCTGGCTCGCCGATGTGCTCAATCGAATTGGCCGAGGTCACCCCATCAACCGTACGGACGAGCTGCTGCCCTGGAATTGGGCCGACCCAGAAGCCTCGTCGTTCGAAAGTGCATAAAAAGCGGACTCGCTCCCGCGTACCTTTGGCCGTTTCGTCAGATCGTATCGGTTCATCGCGCTGCTGAATCACCGATTTGGCTGGGGGCGAAAGGTTGGTAATATGCGCCAATGATGGACGCGCAACTCAGAGCGATCTGCTTCTGGATAGCCACCTTTGCGGGCATTGGATCATTGGCGAGCGCGCTGTTCGCTCCTGCGCGTGTAATTCTGCTACCTGGAACACTTTTAGTGGGAGCCACAGCTGTCCTTCTGTTCCTAAGGATGCTGTTCACTCGGACTTACCGGCTGGGCGTCGATGCTGCGAATCGCGAGATGCAGGGCAACGATCCATGGCCTGGCCGACCGAAGAAGTTTCGAGACCCGAATTGGGGTCTCTTCGGCAACCGGACAGGCTCGCCTGCTCTGCTATGGCTAAGAGCTGCGCTCGTCGTGGGCATCGTGCCCATCACGTTGCTGCAAAAATGGATAGGAATTGAGGTAGTTTGGCTGTGGGTCGCCGGCGCCTTTGTAGCAGTGGAGCTTAGCATCATGCACGTGGCGCTGTCGCGACCACGCTAATCGAAACCTGCATACGACGACCTATAGATTCACAACCTAATGGGGCGGGAACACATGCCGGCGCTTCCCGCGACGCCCTGACCGGACGCTTACATCCGATCGAACTACCCGACGCCGAGGACATGCTGCGGGAGGGGTTTCGAAATTTCTTTCCCGGTGACGTCGAGTTCCTTTCCAACGACGCCGCAGCTCGCAGCCGGCTGACCACCGCTCTTCAAAGATTGGCCTAGGTTGCAGGCGCGTTGCGGAGGCGTTGCTTGCCAGCGAAGAAGAGGCAGACCGGCTGAGATCTCGCCTGCGGCATCTGATTGCAGTGCCGGGCACCCCCGTGGCGCCCATCGATTCTGAGGGAGCCGCCAAGAGAACGTAAAGTGAACATACGGGCTCGGAAGTTATGTTGCGCCGGCGCTTCCGCACGCTTTCCCAGGCAATCGTGAATTTCTGCCCAGTGATTCGAAAGTCCGCAGCCGCTTCCCGGGTGCTCCCCAGCGATTGGTCGGAAGCAGTAACTCGCAAAGCGCTGTACCTCCGGCTTCGCCGCAGAGTTGAAAAGATTGTCGTGAGCCGGGCGCCAGTCGCTGTTTGGGAAGTACGAAGTGTCTTAAGATGTATCTCTTTACCGCTGTTGAGCTTTTTCCGCAGATACACACGCCAACCAGCCGGCGTCCGGGAGTATGTCCAGTGCTCGCTTCCGCCTTGAACTCGAGGAGCGGAGCTTCGTCGGCAGCGGCGCGCCCGAGAGCATAACAGCTCTCGCGATCCCGGGATGAAGAGAGCTCGTCATCCGGGTCACGAGGCTCGCGCCCGTGTCTGCCGCCACCACGAAACCTTCAAATTTGGAGACCGCCATGTTCATACTGCCTTACGCAGCACCAGCCATCATCATTGCGCTCGAAGATCGACGTGACCGACCTTCGGTGGCCGGTCAGGTCAACCATCGTGGCTTCGATAACGGCCGTCTTGGCATCGTTGATGTCGCTGACTGCGAGGCGGGCGCCGGCTCCCAAGATGCGATCACCAACATCTTCAGCGGACGGAACGAGACAAGCTTGGCCGACGACGTGATAGTCGGTGCACCACAATGCAAGGCGGACCAGCTCTGCCCTGCTCCCGCCAATGTTCTCGACGCCCGCCCGATACACGCCGTTCTCGTTATAGACATAGGGGATAAGGTAGCTGGCACTGAGCGCTCCTGCGAGCCGATTGCTCTGAGCGGCGAGTTCCGCGGCTCGGCCTGCGACGAAAATGGCAACAACTTCGAAGAGGCTGATTATCAACGAGACGATGCTGCTGGTGGATTGAAGGAGGAGGGCAGACCGAGCGACGGAGTTCGCTTGGGCGTACTCGATGACCGCGGCCCAGGCGGCGCATACGCCGGACTCCTCTTTGCCCTGGGGTTGTGCACAGTAGGGATCATAATTCCGGCGCTGGCCCTTCTGTTTTCCGCCAGCAGAGGTGCCCGGCGTGTTGGTATGGCCATGTACGTGGTCGGAATGGCGATAGAGGTGGGACTGAGCATCTATGTCTTCTTCCGCTACTAGACTTGGATCCGGGGGTGCCTTCGCGTCTCGAGCGGGCTGGTGGATGAAGTAGGGCTCAGGGCTTCCTCTCGAGGCTGATGCGCCCGCTGGTTTGCTCAACAGCGTGTCATAGCCTTGGCGAGACAGTTCCTGAGCTGAGATAAGTACCACTACGACCACTAGGGCCGTCGCGGGTAGCAGGATCGCCATGAGCTTGTAGATCCAGCGTCCGGTAAGTGCGTCCTGTCTGGGGCGAAGTTCGTTCTGCTTCATGTCCCGAACTTATGAGGGATCTTGTCAACAGAAGGTTGCGCTGCATGCCACGGGCTCGTCGGCTGAGCGGGCCCGCCCGTCTCCCGACGCGAGAGAAGTCCCGAATCCGTTCAGTTGCTGAGAATCGTCGATCACCTCTCCGACCAAAATCCTGTACTCAGGTCAATATGCACGGTCAGAGGAGAGCGCCCTCTAAGCACGCGCTCAAGAGTTCTGGCGGAACAAACCAAGATTGACTACAAAGCTTTGTAACGACCATGGAAGAAGTGGCAGGTCACATATTTGAGCGAGGGAAGCATGACCGACTACTCTCTTCCCGCTCCGGAGAGCATTGGCGAGATCGGCCGACGCGCGGAGCGCCTTCGCGATCTGCTGGGGATGACGTCGAACGCGATCGATACCGAGCAGGTGAGTTGAGGTTTCAACTTAATTATCATCGCTAAGAATCCCGCTAGGCGTTGGTCTCCTGCAGGCTCATCCGCCTATGGTTTTCCAGGTGATTGAAAATAGCGAGCGATGAAACCCTGTAAATTGCACCTACGGCTTCGACCGCATCGGTAGAGCGAGCCGGTCCTACCAAGTCTATGATCTCTTCGATGGGAGCGAGAAGTTCAGCGGCAAAAGCTCGTTGGAATTTTTGACGTGCGGTCGCGAGATCAGTTAGCGGAAGGTAATGGTCACTTTCCGAAGCGATCATGCTTTCTGCGACAAAGCGAGCGGCCTCGAAACGGATCGCTTCGGGACTGCGCCGACGAAAATGAAGATTTGAGCGCTCATGCCGTTCCAATCTCACCCCTAAGCCGATCGGTAAATCGTGACTGGTAGCAACGCGATTCAATCCAGCACTACCGATTCCAAGGAATTCAAGCAGTTTTCGATCTTCCATGGGCCCGGTGGCCGGGCCGTGGTCATCCCGAAGCTTTCGGGCCGCTGCGCGCCCGGCGTCCCAAGGAGTCATTTTGCCGGAGAAATAGAGGCTGCGCTCCGACGACGCGAAGCCCGTAAGAGGAAGCGTCGCGGAAATGCCGGGCGTATTCGCAATCGCCATCAGACTGTCGAGGGTGATGTCTGCTTGCGGCTCCACGACCGGCGCTATCTCCGCAAGAGCAGCTCGCCCAGCCTTGCCAAACAACGAAGCGATCTGCTCCATTAGCTTCTCGGGCGCTTCACCCGCGTCGTAGCCTAGCCTTGCCTCCCATGCACGCCAATCAGCGACTTCCAAGTCGTTGCGCTCTTCGATCACGTCGGACCAGATGGTCGCCAATGGCTCCGCGCATACGCCGAGCGCACGCAACCGCTCCAATACGAGGTTGATAAGTCGCTCAACGGCAGCGTCGAAGATGGCTATTGATAAAGAAGTTGTAGCAATATCGTTTAGATGACGAACTGGTTCCCACGCTGCGTTGCGCAATGCGCGAGCGGATACCTGCATCGTCAGGTCATCCCAAACAAATCGCATGCGCGGCCAAATGTAACCGCCTCCAACAGAAGCCAAATCATGGGAAAGTCGCCAATCTACTGGCGGAAAGCCGCTTAGAGACTCATGAGCAACCTCGTGATGGAGCCGCCACCAGTTTGCCGCGAACCACTCTGCAAGCGAATACAGCGGTAGTCGCGCTCGGTCCGTCACCGTCTTAGACCAGTCGTCGAAGAGGCGTGTGGCTGGCATGTCGCCGACCTTGATTACGACCGACGCCAGCGTACCGGCCCGACGCGGGTCAGGGTCGTCGCTTTGCAGCCATTCGTCGACATGGAAGGACAGCGTGCTCATCGCTCGGCGTATGCTTTCAGGATCAGTGATCGAAGGGGGTCCGAAGTGGGCATCGGATAGCCATGATATTCCCCTCTGTCAGCATTTTCCAACTGTGCTTCGAAGGCGACACCGTCGCGCACAGTCCATATCAGATATGGGAAGCCTTCACCCTTGCGGCCATCTACAAGCCCCTTGCGAGCCCCATCCTTGAGCAATTTAATCGCGGTCTTCCTGTCAAATATGTTAGCGTCATCGCATAGGGTTGCGTTAGCACGGGGTGCTGCAGGTGGTGTAAGGTTGAAGTCGCCAGGGTCACGTTTGTGCTGCGGATTTCCAGTATATCGCACGGTTTTAGCAAGCGCTTTGGCATAGGCTACGTCCGATTCGCTTCCGTTCCACTCCCGCAGCCTGCGCTTTGGATTGAAAACAAGTTCGCCGGTGCTTGTTCGTTTTCTATTCTTCACGATATACGTTCCGCTTCAAATAGGCTGTGAGCCGCAGCCATCAAGCTAATAGCTATCGATGGTTCTTGCCAGTGGAAGAGCCCGGTTTAACCTCTTGGAATGGAGCATGGCGGGCTGCTGATTGCAGCGCGCTGCCTCTAGCTAGGCTGAGCATGCAAAAACCACATGACGCTAGCGGAGAGGCGGATGCTCTCAAGCAGGATGGCGACGGCGCGATCATGGCACGTGCCGGGGCGTCGGTAATCCTCGAGACGGCAGAACGTGCGTCTTACGGCCTTAAAATCCTTGCAGATGAACGGCGCCGGGTGCGCCGGAGGCTCCAACTCCTGAGAAGGTGGAGCCAGTATGAGCTAGACGGCGAACAAGTTCGCGCCTGAGGTTCGCGAGCGCGCGGTGCAGATGGTGCTTGACCACGAGCGTGTATACCCATCGCGGTGGGCGGCGGTGGTTTCGATCGCGGAGAGGAGCGGCTGCGTTCCGCAGACACTGCATGAGTGGCTTAAGAAGGCCGGCGGTTTTTAGAGGCGGGCGGCTTGCGGCTGCGATCTCTGTCCTGATTCTGACGGTGACCTGCACATCGGTTCCAGCGAGGCTGCATCGTTCTGGTCCACCTTCCTGCCCGACCTCGTCCGTCGCGGCCTCAAGGGCGTCAAACTGGTCATCTCGGATACGCACGAGAGGGATGCGCGCGGAGGGAGTACGTGACGTTCTAGTCACGCATTGTGCTATCGACGTCCCGGTGCGACACACCGATCACGGCGTCGTTGCACCCATTGCGACGCTTGTTCTCGACATCAGGCGCGAAGCTACGGTCCTCGGCATGTCGCTGTCGATGGAGCCTCCGAGTTCGTCGAGCGCCGCAGCGGCGCTGCTGGACGCGCTGTCCGCTGACTACCTTCCGCGAAGTCAGGCGTTGAACGAATGCCGCGTGTTGGTCGGTACTGGCGAGGGCTGGTCCAATCTGGAAGAGGCGTTGAAGGGAGCCAATCTGCCACTGTACTTCATGCCGGCGCGGCCCAGGTCCTGGCGCGAAATCGTGGGACTGCTAGGGCACAGGCCAGGCGGTATCAGGCTGAAGCCGGACCTGACTGAACGACCAGAAGGCGAGCGCGTCGCTCAGGTGCCGCAAGGCGGAACTCCCCTCGACCTCCATGACGCCGACGCAATCTTGAGGGGCCGTTTCAAGGGCAGCTCCAGCTCTCAACGTGAGGCGTTGCTTGCCAGCGAGGAAGAGGCAGAGCGGCTGAGATCTCGCCTGCGGCATCCGATTGCAGTGCCGAGCACCACTGTAGCGTCCATCGATCCTGAGGAAATCGCCAATGGAACATAAAGAGAACATGCTTGGCTCGGAAGTCATGTTACGCCAGCGTTCCGCACGCTTTCTCAGGCAATCGTGAATTTCTGCCAAGCGATCCGAAGGTCTGCAGCCGCCTCACGGGTGCTATCCAGCGATTGATCTGAAGCATGAACTCGCAAAAGCGCTGTACCTCCGTACCTCCGTACCTCCATACCTCCGGCTTCGCCGCAAAGAGGAAAAGATTGTCGTGTGCCGGGCGCCAGTCGCTGTTTGGGATGTACGAAGCGTCTTAACATGTATCTCTTCACCGCTGTTGAGCTTTCTCTGCGGACCTCCATCTCCACTCGTCTCGCGCTGTGGCGACGTGAGAATGGAGGTTTGGATGGCGTGCTCCAAGGAACAGCTGTACTTCGAAATAATCTTCGGCCGCGAGCCGTGGCTCGCCGAACTCGTCCTTCCCGCGCTGCGAACGGCGCTGGAGTCGTCCTTCAAGGCGCGGTGGTCCCCTGCGCCCAATGCGGGTTTGGTGACCGAGGATGTGCTGACCATGAGGGTTTGGCTGAGCCCGAGCAACCTTGGCGCGGATGTCCATGTCCCGACTTGTTGTTCCTCCCTCAACCGCGTCGCGGCGCATTGCGACCTGATGGACCAGCTGGAGGTCCCAAACGGCACGAAGGCGATCTCGATCGCGCTTCATAATCACTGGGGTCCAGATTACCGTCGACGGTTCGGCGATCCCGCTAGTCCCTCAACGGTGAAGCGATGGCGTGCGAGCCGGAAAGCGGGAAAGAGCACGCCGGGCGAGAAGAAGCCGCGGCAACTCACCGATGCCGACAGAGTCGTTCGAAACCTACGTCGTTATCATGCGCTGAGGGTCGCTGGGGGTGGTGGTACGATCCGGGAAGGTTATCGCCGCGTCTTGCGGGATATCGAGACCAGCGCCGCAAGCCATCGGAGCTCTCGTGAGCGAGGAGATAGGGCCCTACCGCTCAGCTACGAGACTTTCCGGCGCGACTGTCAACGCATCCGTGCGGCCGGAAGAGGCCGCGACACCAGATCGAACGGCGACTAGCCGGCTATCGTCGCCAAATCGCGTCGGCAGCGGATCTGTAGCGTCGCTTCATGCGGTGCAGGTCGCACTATGGGCTAGTCCTACGGTTGGATTCCCCAAGGCGCATCCAATCGCACGGCGCCGCTTCGACCTCCCGCCGGCTCCAGCCGGTAACTTCAAGCCTTCGAAAGCGCCGCGTATCTCAGAGTTGCGGTGGCCTACGTCAGCCCTCGCTTTCAGCGGGCAAGTATCTGCCGCTGATCCTCTGGCGGGGTATCTGCAGAACGGCATGCCGTCGCAGGCTTCTTCCTCGATAAAGCGCGCCGCCAGGTTCGTTCCTCAACCTGCGTCATCATCATGCCCTGAGAGTAGCAGGCGGCGGAGGCACGATCGGCAATGCCTATTGGCGCGTCCTGCAGGACATCGAGCGATCCGATGCGGAGCGAGGGGCTCGCTCGCAGGCGCGGGGAACGGCTTCAGCCCATCGTGCGGCGTTAGTCGCTGAATTCCGCGCCGACGAGTGCTGCAACTTCGAGCACGCGCGTTCGAACCCCCCGGGCCGTTATTCGTCAGCGACCTAATCGACATTCCGACCGGTCGAAGATCCGTGCGCGCCGCGATCGATCCGGGAAGTCCTTGAAGCGAGGGCTTCCCGAATTGACCGGCTTTCCGTCACCAAGTCCCGTGATGGAACCGCGCCTGCGGTTGCGACATTGCGGAAGGGTGGGACACGGGTGACCTCTCGCTGCATCGCGCAGCAGAATCCCCGCCGAGCAGCCATACACGCGCATATGGGCCTCGTTGCCATGTCGATGGGCCTGCGAATGGCTGGCCAGCTACAGCGTATAGCCACCACATTGCGCAAATGAGAGACACGGCTGAAATCGATCCCAGTGAGCGCGAGGGGAAGCTCGCGGAAAGCGGGCTCGTCGAGTACGCGGTCCGGCTCGACGCGGCTTCATCGACGATCGGCATGTTCCGCCTCATCAGAGGTAACGGAGCGCTCATTGCCGAATACCCTATATGGACCAGAACCTTCCGGCATCGGCGTCATGCAGCGTCGCTCTTCGGCTGGATGTTGGATAGGCGCGCACAGTGGCTGCTCTGGGGACGACTTGGAGAGGTCGTCGGACCGGATCGACTGCTGGCCATGGCGGCGAGCGAGTTGTCCACGCTTCGCAGTTCGCAGGCGCGCGAGCTGCTGAAGAAGCGGGCCAAAGTCCGCAAGGCCAAGGCGCGAGCGCTGAAGATATACTCCTTCCTGGTCGACCGTCACGGCGAGTTCGGCATCGACCTGCGCAGGGGTGGGGAGGACAAGGGGTTCTTCGTCATCTGGTTCCGGCAGAACTGGGAACGGGAACGCTTCCGCGACTGGTGGCGCCCGCAGACACACCGCTTCGCGGACTTTGCCGCCTTCTTCGAGGAGCAGGGAAGCCGAGCGCTGGAGCGCAAGCTCCTGGCCGAGATGCAGGAAACCGAGAAGCGAGTGAAGCTCGCCGGCCTCTCCGCCGGGGGACGCCGCCCTCTTCGCTTCTGGCGAGGTGACGAATGACGATACCTGAAGCGGAACTTGCGCCCATCTGGCGCGACATCGCAGTGATTTCCCAGCCCAGCGCCCAAGCGAACCCGACCATGACGGTCATGCTGGGCTCCCCAGCCGGGGAGTCCTTCGGTCTGGACAGGCCGCTGAATCTGCTCGGATCGCCATCCGCCGACTGCGCGCAGCGAATCGGTATGGAGTGGGTGCCCGGACTGGTCGACTTCCTCGCCAACGACGCCGGCCATCGTCTTCATGTCGAAAGAAGCTGGTTTCATGTCGCTCCGCTCGCCCTTGTGGGAGACTCGGTCGACGAAGCGCGCTTCGTCGCGCGCCGAATGGCACGCGTGGCCGGCGTGCCGCTGTTCGTGATGGACGCTGGCCGGCTCCAGCCCGACGCGCTGCGCCGTTCGGGAGCGCGCCGACCCGAACTCGTCGTGCCGCCCGATCCCGTGATCGCCATGGCCAGCGCGTGTTGCGCCAATCCGATCGTCCTGGTGCTTGGGCTCGGGGGAGCAGCCGCGCGGATCGGCGACGACATCGCGACGATGCTCGACCCTGACGCCGCGCGCCGATGGCTCTGCCGATCGATGGATGCCGTCATCGACCTCGGAGAGATCAGCTGGATGATCGCGGCGTCGAACGAGCACGCGCTCCCAACCAGCCTCTACACGCGCCTTGAGCCGCTTTCGATCGGCGTGCCGTGCGATCCGACCGAGAGGATGCTCCGGGCACTCGCGATGGCGCTCGAGGTGATGGCCGACCATGATCTGGAGATCGAGGAAGTCGGGCCAGCACTGGCGACCATCTTCGACGACCCCCATGGCATATGGTCACGGATGTCAGGCTTGGCCGCCGGCGCGCTCTACGAAGCGGTGGCGCGGCATCTGCTCCGTGCTGCGAACGCGCTCAGGTTCTGAGAGCCCGCGCCCCGCAATAGGCATTAAACTGGAAGGAGATTGTGGATGATCGACGACGAACGAAGCCTTGTGCCGTTGAAAGTGAATCCGATTCGGCCCGCCCATGACGTGGGCGACACATGCGAGATCATCGTCAACGGGCAAAAGCACCTGATCGAAGGGCGCAGCATCGAGCATTGCGATCTCGTGCGGCTCGCCTTCCCCCAGATGCGCACTTCAATCGATAGTGCGGTGACCATCGCCTTCAGGGGTGGCCCGTCGCACGCTCCTGAAGGGCTGCTCACTGTGCGTCAGCGCACGCCGATCGCACACGGGGAGACCTTCGTTGTCACCCATACCGTCGCGTCGTAGCGCGGACCTGGAGCGGCTGCGCGACGAGGGCTACGACGTAGCCCTCGTCGACGGCCTGCTCGTCGTCCGCCGCGTCCCCTATGTCGACGGATTTCGGACCGTGAAGTACGGCACGCTCTCGATTCCCGTCCGTATGGCAGGCGACGTCACCGTTGCCCCCCTTCGGCATGACGTGCGCTGGAGCGGAAGCCCGCCCTGCACCGCGAGTGGCGAGCCGCTGCCCGGCATGTCGACCGGGCATGCCAAGGACATCGACGGCGAACTGACGCGGCGACTCTGCCACCAGCCGTCTGGTCGCGAGTTTATGGACTACCACGAGCTGGTGACCGCATATGTTGGCGCATTGAGTGGTCAGGCGATGCTGCTGGATCCTCGCTGTACCGCCAGACCGGGCGGTGTCATGCGGGATCACAACGCGGGCTCGCCCTTCCAGTATGTCGACACCGCATCCAGTCGCGCCGGCACCGAACGTCTCGGCTCCAGGTTCCATGGCCAGAAGCTGGCCATTGTCGGACTGGGCGGAACGGGCTCCTACGTCCTCGACCTCGTCGCGAAGACTCCTGTCGCGTCCATCCATCTCTTCGACGACGACACCTTCGATCAGCACAATGCCTTCCGTGCACCGGGCGCCGCCTCCCTGGAGGACCTTCGCCTCCGCCGATCCAAGGTCGACCACTGGGCCGCCGTTTACTCGCAAATTCACCGCGGCATAGTGCCTCATCCGGAGCGCCTGCAGCGTGGCGGGCTGTCGGTTTTGGATGCCATGGACTTCGTCTTCCTCTGCATCGACCAGATCGAGCCGAAGCAGTCCATCTGTCGCCGACTGGAGAGGGCTGGGGTGCGATTCATCGACACGGGGATTGGTCTTGAGGTAACCACTGAAGGAGTTTTTGGCCTGCTACGGGTCACGACCAGCACGGACACCACCAGGGCGGCGGCGTTGGCCACGATTCCTGGCGGCTCCGGCGGTCAGGACGAGCCCTATCGGTCAAACGTGCAGGTGGCCGATCTGAACGCTTTGGTAGCCTCTCTCGCCGTGCTCAGGTGGAAACGCATGTGCGGATTCTACAGGAACGGAGCGGACGAGCATGTCAGCGTCTTCGACGTTGAGAGCGGACGCGTACACAGCGCCTCGAAGTAGCGGGGCTGGTCGGGCCAACGCTCTGACGCAGGGGATGATGCGCAGCATCCTCGAGCCCGCCGCGGCGGTAGTCGATTGTCTGTCTGACGGCGACAGCGCGATCGCCGCGATTCGTACTAGAATGGCGGATCACCTGTTGGTTGAGGCGCGCTCAGCGACGGTGGAGGGCTTGCCGCTGATGGCCTCGCTGCAATCCCTCGTCGCGACCTGTCGCGAGGCCGGCGCGCCGATCAGTCTGCTGTTCGCGCCGGGCGACGACCTGCGGCTCGAAGAGATGGCTCTGTTGGGGGCGACGCAGCTGATCGTCAAACCAATCAATGCAGTTCAGCTGATCGCGGCGATGCAGGGCATCTATGACGATGAAGCGTTCTCTACCGAGCTTTCCAGACTGGCTTCAGCATCCTAATCAACAATTTACGCCGTGGTGGTAGGCATGCGTGATCCACGGAGCGTACCATGCAGATTCTTTTCGTCGAAGACGACCCCATGAACCGCCGCGTCGTGAAGGACATGTTGCGAGTCGTAGGAGCGAATATGGAAGAGGCTGCGGATGCGGAAACGGGCCTCAAGATGATCGCCGACGGCGATTACAGCATCGTGCTAATGGATCTGCGCATGCCCGGCATGGACGGACTGACCGCCATTCGGCATCTGCGAGCCACGACGGGGGAGAAGGCCGCGCTGCCAGTGATCGTGGTGACCGCCGACGCCGCCACGGATCTGCGAGAACGCTGCATGGCTGCAGGCGCCGACGAGGTGATCGTGAAGCCAGTCGCCATGACTGCGCTGCTCAACGCCATGGGACGTATGCTAACGAAGCGGGGAACAGATGGACTGATGTTGAGCTTAGAAGCGGACTAGCCGGTCGGCCGGGTCGAACGTGGATGGCTCACCCTAATTCTGATTTCGCCACTCACAATGCTCATGGCTGAGTCCCACGGCCCGCCGAGTGAGCGATGCCTGGAGAGGGTCGGTTAGGGGCATCCACGCTCCGTAGGATGTCGAGCTCATCCCAACGGACGCGAGCCTTCTGAATGACGGGACAAGGCAAATCCCACACGTCCGAGGGAAGAGGCTCTACGTAGTTTCCGGGAGTGCACCCTTAATCGCATTGCAGTGACACTCTGGTCTAGTGGCGTTCATGATGATGGGTTCGAACCCCTTTCTCCGCCAGACCGCTGGACGCGTTGCGATGGCTGCGCAAGTGGCCCTCATCTTTGCCTCGTCACTTGCTGCGCTCGCGCCTCCGGAGCACGGGCCCATGCTGCTCGTGCCTTTGACCTCTCAGGCGGCTCGGAACATAGATTCGCTTGTCGCAAAGTCCGGAGCGGTCCTGACGGGCATCGGTTATCTGCCTGGCTCACGCTTCGTCCAGGGCAAGCGGCTCCGCCTGGTGCCTCATATGCTCAGAAGCGGGGTCCTCGTGGTCACCGGTTCCCCTCCATTGTGCGGCAAACTCCAAGGGAATTGATGCGGTGAATACGCTTTCGCTCAACGCGCTGCGCCTCGTCGGAATGCGCTTTCTGGCAGCACTGATGGCGACCATGGCTCTCGCCAATGTCGGAGGCGCGGCAGTCACTGGCGACTGGTCGCTTGGCATCATGGCGACGCTTCTGGTCGCCTACCCGATCTTTCTAGCGCTGAACGGGGCGATCGATGCGCGATCTCGCATGATGGTCACCATGACGATCGTGGCGCAGCCGGCGCTGTTGCTGATCCTGTTCAAGGGTGAAGCATGGCAGGTGGATCTGCACATGATCTTCTTCGCAGCTCTTGCCGCGAGCGCCGTGCTTTGCGATCCGAAGGCCCTGATCGCTGGAACAGTGGTCGTAGCGGTGCACCATCTGCTCCTGGGCATGCTTATGCCGGACTGGGTGTTCACCAATGGCGGCGGCCTGGGTCGCATCCTGCTGCATGCCGTCGTCCTGATTGCAGAGGCTGGGGCGCTAGTCCTCATGGCCGGCAGCATGACCCGTCTCCTCGACGCACTGCGGCTCGAGAGCCAGCAGAGAGCTGAGACGGAGGCTGCGACATCTCTGGAGCGCCAGCAGCAGGCCGACGAGCTCCGCTCCATCATCACCACGGTAAGCGGGGGGCTTGCTGCGCTGGCGGACGGAGATCTCACGCAGTCGCTGAAAGGGCGTCTTCCCGAGGCCTACCGAACCTTGGAAAAGGCGTTCGACCAGACCCTCGATCAGCTTCAGTCTCTTCTGTCCGCGATCAACGAAAGCGCAACGGCGATCCGTGGCGGATCGACCGAAATCGCGCATGCATCCGAGGACCTCGCGAAGCGGACGGAAGCTAACGCCGCCGCGCTCGAACAGACCACCGCAGCCATATCTCAGATAGACAAGCGGCTGGTCGAGACTGCGACAACCGCTCGGCACACCGTCACCCGGGCAGAGGCCGCGGTCGACACCGTCAACGCGGGGCGAGTCACGGCCACCGAAGCGGCCGAGGCCATGGGGAAGGTCCATGATAGCGCCAAGGGGATCGACAGCGTCATCGAAGGCCTCGACAAGATTGCTTTCCAGACGCGGGTTCTTGCGATGAACGCGGCCGTCGAAGCAGGACGTGCCGGGGAAGCAGGTCGAGGGTTCGCGGTTGTCGCAGACCTCGTGTCAGCATTGGCCATGCGCGCCGAGGAGGAAGCCGGCCGGGCCAGAGACCAGCTTACCGCGACACAGCTTCAAGTCGAAGGCGCAGTGGACATGGTTCTCCGCGTCGGAGACGCCTTCATGAACATCACCAGTGACGTAGATGAGGTTCGCGCGCAACTCTCCACGATGGCGTCCGCGAACCAATCCCAGTCTAAGGCTGTAAACGAGATCAGTGTTGCGCTTGCCGACATGGACCGGGCGACACAGCAAAACGCAGCGATGGTCGAGGAAACCTCCGCCGCCGCGCGACAGCTTGCGCAAGAGGTGGTCGTGCTCAGCGAAACGGCGGCCCGCTTCCGCACACACCGCAGCGATCAGCCATCCTTCACCGGCGAAGCACGCTCCTCACGTCGTAGTGACAGAGCCCAGGCCGCGCCGGCTGGTCGGGTGAGCGCTGGCGAGTGGGCGAGCTTCTGATCCACCGCCTGTGGCTAGTCGGCATCGAGGCTCGGGATAGCGCTCTCGCGGAGGCGGACGTCGATCTGTCGCATGAAGCACTGAGGGCGAGAATGGCAGGAGAAGGACGCACGCACCTTCCTGCCATTTGCCAAACTTTCAGAATTTTCTTGGCGGCTGCCTCACATGGCTCTTCAGCGGGCGAACATCTCAAAACAGTTCGTCCAGCAGAAGATGGAATTGAAGCCGCCGCTCATCTGGCAGGTCGATGCCATAGCTCGTGAACAGCCTCGCCTGAAGCGCGCTGCCAAACTCGCGAAGGCAGTTCCACAGGATGGCGAGATCCTGATACGGATCTGCCAGACCCGCACGGCCCACATCTATGCATCCGGCCACCACGCCGTCGACCAACAAGATGTTGTCGAGCGAGAAGTCACCGTGGGTGACGACCGAGTGCTCGGTCAGGGGCAGAAGGTGCTGCAACTCATTCCAGACTTGATCGGCCGTCCATCCCTCGCGCTCCTCGTCGAAGTCGTCGACGTCAACCGTGCCGGCGTCGATACGCTGGCGCGCAACGACGAGCCGGCTGTGATGATCACCGCGGAAAGGCGCGGCGGTCGCGGGGATTTCGTGCAGCCTCCGGAGATAGTCGGCGACGGCATCTACCACCGCCGCTCGTTGTTCTGGTCTCGACACCAGGGCCTGGTAAGCTGTTTTGCCCGGCACGCCGTCATTACGAGCCACGCTTCGCCCTGGGCGAGCTCGAAGTGTCGTACCTCTGGTACGGATACTCCCTCCTTCAGCAACCAGCGGAGGCGGACCATCTCCGCGACCAGGTCATTCGCAACCTGCCCGACACCGTGTTTGACATACAGGTCGCACCCATCCTCACGGCCATGTAGGCGGTACACGGCACCGCCGGACTCACCCACGAAGTTCCGTGACCACTCATAGCCCGACAGCAGGTCCGTCAGCGCGACGGGAAGGGGCGGAGCATGACAGTCTCTTTCACGTGACGCGTAAGCGTGTTCAGCAGGCCGCCTTGCGGCATCGTCGATAGCCGGGATGCTTGCCGCCTTTAACGAGGGTGGTGGTGGTGCAGGAAGTCTCGGGGTCTACGGCCAGTTCTACGAGCACTCGTATGACTGGTCGCATGGAGGTCGTGGGCCGTTTGTCTGGCCGGCGGCGATGGTCTGACGCGGAGAAGCTGGAGATTCTCGCCGAGGCGTTCCGGCCTGGCGCCAGGGTCTGCGAGGTCATCGCCCGGCGCGAGGTGTCGAGCAGCCTGATCTACACGTGGCGCAAGCAACTGCGCGAAGGCAGGCTGGCCGGGGCTGCGCCTTCGCTGCCGGTGTTCGCCGAGGTTCGGCTCGCCGAGCCGGCAGTGCCGGCATCGCCGCCGGTGCCGTGTTCGTCTGGGCGCATCGATATTGCGTTGCCCGGCGGTGTTCGGATCAGTGTCGACGGCGGGGTGGATGCAGATGCGCTGGCACGGGTGTTGTCGGTGCTGCGGTGAGCCCGGCGCCGTTGCCGACGCGGGTATATCTCGCGTGTGGCGTGACCGACATGCGCAAGGGGTTCGACGGCCTGGCGGTGCTGGTGCAGCAGGTGCTGGCGGAAAACCCGCATTCGGGCGCGCTCTTCGCGTTTCGGGGCAAGCGTGGGCATCTGGTCAAGCTGCTGTGGTTCGACGGGCAAGGCCTGTGCCTGTTTTCGAAGCGCCTCGACCGGGGCCGCTTCGTCTGGCCGGTGACGGCGAGCGGCACGGTGGTGCTGACGCCAGCGCAATTGTCGATGCTGCTGGAGGGCATCGACTGGCGCCGCCCGGAGCGCACCTGCACGCCGACGCTGGCGGGCTGAAACGGGCGGTTTTGCGTCGCTTTTGCTCGCCTGAGCTCCCTCGATCTGCTAGGAAATCCGGGTGTCGGAAGCGCCCGTTTCCCCTGCTGATGCCACCGCGCGGATCGCCGCGCTGGAGGCGTTGCTCGCCCGGGCCAATGCCGCGCTTGCCGCCCGCGATCTGCTCATCGACAGCTTGCGCGGGCAGATCGCCCGGCTGCGGCGGATGCAGTTCGGGGCCTCGTCCGAGAAGCTGGGCCGCGAGATCGAGCAGCTCGAACTGGCGCTGGAAGAGCTGGAAGCCGAGCGCGACGCTGCGCCGGTAGAGGCGCGCGCGTCGGAGGCGACGGCGCGGCCGGCACCGGTCCGCAGCCTGCCGGCGCACCTGCCGCGCGAGGAGGTCGTCCACGAACCGGCCTCGGGTGCCTGCACCTGCCCGGATTGCGGCGGCGCGCTGCGCCGGCTGGGCATGGACGCGCATGAGATGCTCGACGTGGTGCCGGTGCGTTGGCGGGTCGTGCGCAACATCCGACCCAAATATAGCTGCCGGGTCTGCGAGAAGATTGTCCAGGCACCCGCGCCGGCCAGCGCCGTCGCGCGCGGCAAGGCCAGCTTCGCCACGCTCGCGCATGTCGTGGTGTCGAAGTTCGAACACCATCTGCCGCTGTACCGTCAGGCGGAGATGATGGCAGCGCAGGGGCTCGACATCGATCGCTCGACGCTGGTCGGCTGGGCCGGACAGGCCGCAGCGTTGCTCGATCCGGTCGTCGCCCGCATCCGCGACGCAGTCCTGCACGCCGACAAGATCCACGCCGACGACACCCCGGTACCGGTGCTCGACCCCGGCCGCGGCAAGACCGCGACCGGGCGGCTATGGGTGTACGCGGCCGACGACCAGGCCTCGGGCAGCACCGCGCCGCGCGCGACCTGGTATCGCTTCACGCCCGACCGCACCGCCGCGCACCCGCTGGCGCATCTCGCCGGCTTTCGCGGCTTCCTCCAGGCCGATGCCTATGCCGGCTATGACGGGCTGTATCGGGGCGGCGCCACCGAGGTGGCCTGCTGGGCGCATTTCAGGCGCAAGATCTTCGACTTGCACGACCGCACCGCCACGCCGCTGACCACCGACATCCTCGAGCGGCTCGGCGCGCTCTATGCCGTAGAGGCGGAAGTGCGCGGCCAGCCGCCGGATATCCGGCACCGGGCACGACAGGAACGCAGCAAACCGCTGGTCGAGGCGCTGCGCGAGGTGCTCGACACGGCGCTGCGCCGCCTGTCGTCCAAATCCGACATGGCGAAGGCCATCGCCTATGGCACCAAGCGCTGGGCGGCGCTGTCCCGCTTCCTCGACGACGGCCGGCTGGAGATCGACAACAACATCGCGGAGCGCGCGCTGCGCGGCGTCGCCATCGGCCGCCGAAACTGGCTGTTCGCCGGCTCGCGCGTGGGCGGCGAGCGTGCCGCCGCCATCTACACCGTCATCCAGACCTGCAAGGCCAACGGTGTCGACCCGCAGGCCTATATCGCAGACGTCATCGCGAAGATCGCCAGCGACTGGCCGGCCAGCCGCTGGGACGAACTCCTCCCATGGAACTGGAACCAGCCGGTCGATCAGCCAACCGCGCAAGCCGCATAATCTGCGGCCTGCAGACCGCGCTTACCGTGACGCAATCATCGTGCCTGTGCTCCGATCACCTCATCGAGCGAGCTCAGCTGGTCGGCAAGCGCCTTTTGAAATGCAGGACGAGCTTCACAGCGTTCCTTCAGTGCCGAGACGCTGGGGAATCGCTTCAACAGGTCAGTGTGCCGGAGCATCCGCAGGACCGTGGTCATGAGGAGGTCCGCTGCCGTGAACTGACCGGTGACATATTCCCGATTTTCAAGATGCGCTTCGAGCAGTGCGAGGCGCTTCGTCGCTCGGGCCTCCATAGCGGCTCGCATCTCCTTCGCCCATGGTTCTCTGGCGTGGAATATGTCGGCATCGAGAAGGCCCAGGAGCATCGGCTCGATCGAGTTCAACGCGGCGAACATCCACGAGATGGCTGCTGCACGCGCACCGGGATGGGATGGGAGCAGAGTCTCTGAATTCTCAGCGATCTGAAGAACAATCGCGCCCGACTCGAACGTCGGGAGCCCTGCGGCCTGGACGGCAGGGACCTGGCCAAAGGGGTTGAGCTCCAGATGCGCCGAGCTTCTTGATGCTGCGTAGTCGATTAGGACGGTTTCGTACGGCAGGCCAGCTTCCTCAAGCGCCCACCGGACCCGTAGATCGCGCGTAAGGCCCTTCGCGAAATCAGGGCAGCTGCCGAAAGCGTAGAGAGTGATCATCCGAAATCCTTGAAAGGTGGCCATTAGGTTGATATCAACTTGTATGGTTCTTTCACACCCCTTACCGTTCAGCAAGGCCGTTCAGGTTCATGGCGCTTGCCTCTGTCTACACACGCAGCGCGCCGCTCGGCTGGTGGCGAGAAGGTTCGATGCCGGCCTGAAAAGGCATGGCATCACAAGCGGACAGTTCTCGCTGATGATGTCGCTCAACCGCCCGGAGCCTGGCTCCGTAAAATGGGTTGCGGACCTTCTTGCAGTGGATAGGACGACCCTGACTGCCGCCCTGAAGCCGCTGGAGCGTAAAGGCCTGGTGGAGGTCGAAACAGACCCGGCAGATAGACGGGGAAAGCTGCTGTCGCTGACTGCGGAGGGTCAACGCGTGCTTGCGGAGGCGGTTGTCACGTGGGAAGGTCTGCAGGCGGCTGAAGAAGGCCGGTTGGCAAATCCCGACGAGCTACGTTCCGCTCTCAGTGCGCTCCGGTAGAGCGTTTCGATCATACGAGACCGCCTGCGAGAACCTGGTCGACGACCTGAACGTGGTGAGTGGTCGATCTGAAAGCGAACTACACTTGCGGGGCTATAGCTAACTCCCCTTCTTTGTCAGTTCCAATGCGCTGCGGGCAGTCTCGAGACGCATCAGCTCGACCGTGCTGGCCGGGGTTACGGCCAATCTTCGTTGTATAGGCGCGTGCGAACGTCCGGGGCGCCATTCCCGCACGCTCGGCAGTCGTACGACAGATAGATCAGCCGTCAGGTTCTGCGCCATCCCTGCATGAAGCTCGACGAATGCTGGATCCCGCGACTGCATCACAAGCGGAACGCTGAATTGCGACTGACCATCGGATCGCTGCATGAACACGACCATCTGGCGTGCGGCATCCATGGCGACGCGAGGAGGGGTGAGATTCGTAGATCGCTAGCGATTCTGCACCCGTCTCGGTAAGTCCCGAGCCATGTACGGCAGGGAGGGGATCGAGAGCTGCAGCCCATCGGCGACTCCGACGTGTAGCCGTGCCGCGGTGTGAACATACGCGGCAGACCCCTACGTTGCTGTTTGTGGGAGAGCGAGAGCTCTTCCACCGTCCCTCACTTTACGCCAAAATCGTAGACCCGGGCGGTAAGTGCACCGCCGGCGGCGCCGGCGACGGAGTAGACGAAGCCATACTGACCCGCCTGCAAAGGCTGCTTCGGCGTGACCTTGAATACGCCTTGCCGCACCTGCTCATAATTGAACTCGATGCGGTCCTTGTCCATAATACCCGTCTTCGCGCCAGCGATGTTGGCGCTGCCGACACGAGCTTCCCGTCGCCCCTTCTTCTCCATAAGCTGCACGAGCGAAAATTCGGAGGGGCTCTTCACCACAGAGGCGCTGCCCGCGAGCCAAGCACTGGTCTGGGCAGCCGTGCCGGGATTGGAGTCGTCGAAAAAGAAGTAGAACGTCGGCTGCTTGCTCGTGCTCAGCGCTGCAGCGGAGCCGGGAATTGCCGCTTTGATGCTCATCGAGGCGAGCCCACCGGTCAGGGCATAACCGAATATGCCGCCGGTCTTCGCTTGCGACGAGACCGTCGGTTGCATCACGACCATCTTATGGTCGGACTCGGGCGAAACAAAGTACACTCCTGCAGGGTGTGGAATCATCGGATCCGCTGCGTCCATCGACATGGCCGGCTTCGACGCGATGTCCGCCGCACCGATCATCGCTGCAATCACAGGGCCTGAGAGACCCTTCTGCTTCAGCGTCAGAATGTTCGCGGTGGATGTGTCGTACATCCCCTTCGAAGCCTTGATCTTCGCAACAAGAGCTTCATCCGGGATCCCAGCAGCAGCTAGGGAAAGCACGGTGTCGTTAGTCAGGATCTCGTCTGCGCCGGAAGAGGTCTGTGCCTGCACGGCGGAACAGGAAAGAGCTGCAAGAATGCATGCAAGTAGATAAGTTCTCGACATGGAATACCCCGCTCATGCCAAGTCCGACACTCTCCCCAGAGCATCAGGAAACGACGTGGCATGTGACATCGAGTATAGGGATTTCATCTCGGTGTGAAGGTGACGCTTCATTCGGGGGGCTCGAGGTCCCCCAGGCGTAGCGGAAGCCGCTGCGCTTCTGGCAAATTGACGAATATTGACGAGCTGCGGTGGATTGTTGGCTAGCGCATTCTGCACGCCAAATTCTCGCCCGCCACTCCAGGCTCTTCTACTCATCCTAGCGGTCCGCGCAGAAGTGTCCCAATTCGGTACCGCCACGCTCTCGATCACCAGGGCAGATACGAGAAGATTGGAACTCTTGCCGTGTAAGCGTCCAGGAAGCATGGTAATCCGACGTTGGCGGAACTAGGAGGCTTCGGATGCGGCTCAGCTCTTTCGCTTTGGCGGCCTGCTTAGCGGCCGCGGCATCAGAGGCTGCGGCCGCTCCCGTCACATATAGCGGGTCTGGCACACTGTCGCAGGCTGCAGGCAAGCTGCCGCTGACAGGTATGGTTCCAGTCGGGAGCCCCTTCAGCTTCTCGTTCACCTTCGATCCTACAAAGGCGGTGCTCTTCGAGGCTTCGCAGGGTTATGCGATCTATGACCTAGCCCTCACCAACGTAGCTGTCACGATGAGTGGCTACTCTTATGCCTTGTCAGCCGAGCCTGAATACGTTCCGTTCATCGAGCTTTATCGTGCCTTCTCGTTTTTCCCGGGGTCCAGCACGAGCGAGGAGAGCGTTGCCTTCACCTTCTTTCTGACCGGCAAGCCGTCCGCGGGCAATGCGAGCGAGCCGTTCGGCGGGGCCTCGGGGAAGTCTCAACTCGTTTCCATTGGTGGCGTTCTCCGGCAGGCTGATGACGGTACCCCGCTGACGCTTGACAGCATCATTGGCCAAGGCCCCACCTACTACTCCAGCTTCGAGTACGGCACGCGTGATGCGCTTACCAAGCAAAGCGGCTTCCTGCGGGGCTCATATGTCGGGGCATTTTCAAGTGGCGTTCCCGAGCTGCAGAATTGGGCTATGATGATCGCCGGAGTCGCCATTTGCGGGTTCAGCCTTCGCCGGCGAAGAAGTTCCCAAGCTGCTCCAAATCGCCTCGTCGTTTGCTGACACGGAGCTCGGCGGGCGGGGAGTAGAGAACCCGACCCCACATTATCGCGGCTGCCCATGCCCGCTCTCCGCCTCGAAGCGGATCCTGCAGGTAGATGAAGCCGACGAATGTGCGAACGCGGCTGCGGATCGCTGGAGGTGTGCGACCGCGGCAATCTTCAATTTACGCGCTTGCATCGCGCACTTCGATGCCCAGCCGAGGCTCGTAGGGTAGGGTACCTCGGCGGGAGCGGTCGCGTCCAACCGGCTTCGGGAGCATCGCACCTTGGTCACTCACCCTCGAGCACCTTTTTCCCGAGTGGCGGTGAGCCGTTCGGCTCACCGCAGCGGGTAATCATCGATGGGCCGTTTACGGTATCCCACCCGAGCCATACATCGCTCGGCAACAGGAAGGCTGCGAGGCCTGACCCTCGTGGTTGAGCATAGTCGCCACGCGGCTTTGAAGCGTCACCTTCATCGCTTTACCGAACTTCTTCGCGACCGACATTGGCGAGCCGGGATATATCTCCCGCTTTTCTGGTTCCGTGCACCGGAGGTCGTACATGCCAGGAGTGATCGTAGCGGGTTTGTGGGGGCTGCTCGGTGGATCCGCTCTGCTGATCGGTGCCGCCATCGCGTACGTCGTCGAGCTTCCACAGCGAGTGGTTGCCGCGGTGATGGCAATTGGCGCGGGCGTCCTGATCTCCGCTGTGGCCTTCGAGCTAATGGACGAGGCCTATGCTCGGGGCGGCTTCGACTCCACCGCCCTAGGCTTCCTAGGCGGAGCCGCCGTATATACCGGAGCGAACATCCTGGTGTCTCGCTCGGGCGGCAGCCATAGAAAGCGCTCTGGATCGAATCCCGAACAGAGCCAAGCTCAGGCCAGCGACTCAGCCGGCCTTGCGATTGCTGTCGGCGCATTGCTCGACGGTATACCAGAATCGGTCGTCATAGGTGTCAGCCTGCTCCACGGAACGGGTGTCAGCCTGGTAACGGTGGCGGCGGTCTTCCTCTCGAACGTGCCTGAGGGCCTGTCGAGCGTGGCGGGAATGAAGAAGGCGGGGCGGACGGCGGCTTACATATTCGGCGTCTGGGGAGGTATCGCGATCGCATCTGGCATCGCTGCGGCACTCGGGTACGTCACTCTCGCCGGCGCAAGCCCCGACCTCATTGCGGCGACCACCGCCGTGGCTGCCGGGGCTATCCTGGCCATGCTCGTCGATACGATGATCCCGGAGGCAACGGAGGAGACGCACGAGTTTTCCGGCCTGATCGCTGTCGCAGGATTTCTGATTGCCTTCGTTCTGAGCAAGCTGGCAAGCTAGTTCCTCCCTTGCCGTAGCCATCGGCGCGACCGGGACCTCTCATCGCGGGGACCGCATGATCATTCAGTCGAAGAGCGCTGCTTCAACATGGCCGCACCAGCCTCGGTCAGTCTGTAATGGCCCGGCTTCTCCCCCACGAACCACCCGTAAACATTCCGCCGTAGCACTTGCCCCGCATCTTCTGCGAGGTGCTTCAAGTCACGTGGCCGGGCGACGCCGCTACCGATTGCTTCGGCGCAGGCGATCGCTCGCTGCCTGTAGGCGGTCATGATGGGGCTCCGCGTCGATCCTCCTTCTGCGGGATCACCCTGACGGATCTTGTGCTCCTTCAGAATGTGTGCACGCCGCTGCAGATCGGGCCGTGGGCGGTACGGTGAAGGCTCGACCAGTACGGAGACCGTGCGTAGTTTCGGGTCGACCGCGAGCAGTCCGACGCCCAGCAAGCGGCAAAGCCGCAGCGCACGTGCATCTCGATCCCGACCCTTTCGGCTGGAGACGACCGCCAGGTAGATCAGGTCGGCGCAGCGTAGACGGTCCACGGCCTGCAGCACCAGTTCGAGGGTGAAGGAGAGCTTCAGTTCAGCGATGATGAGCACCGGCGGCTCGCTTCCGCGGACAGCCACCACGTCGCATCCGCAGATCTCGCCCTTCACCTCGTAGCCTTGTTCCTCGAGGAACGTCTTCACCGGTCGATACAGGGCGGTTTCAGCATGTCGCGCAGGTTGCGCAGGCGGGCTGGCCTGAGGAGGTTTTCTACCAGCCATCGCTATCTGCCGAGATCCTCTCGATCGTGCGCAGCTTCTCGAATGCACATGGTAAGTGTCGAGTGCACGGGTCCAATGTCGGCCTCCAGCACGCCGCCAGCGCTCACCGCATCGGCATGCGCTGCGATCACGCCTCGCACGGTGTCGTAGATGGTCACTACGTAGCGGCCGTCCTTCAGCCCTGGAACCATCAGCCTGACCGGTGGCGCGTCATCCCGCGGCTGCACCATGCCTTCTGGCGAGATGCTGTCGGTTCGGATGGCCCAGATCAGCGCCTGCCGCGCGTCCCCGCATCCGACCAGTGCAAGGCCGGGATCGTCGCAGCCGAGCCTGTCCGAGAGGTTGCGACGCCGGAACCGGGCCCAGTCGATCAGCGGCAGAAAGTCTGACAGCGCTCGCTGAGCAGCGCGCATGCCCTTTGTCAGCACGTGCGGATGGCGATTGGGCCAGCGCATGCCACCGCCAGCACCCCCGCTTGCCAGATGTGCCCACTGGATGTGACGGAAGTACTCGTCGTCGAAGGCGGCAGGCAAGGTGCGCTTCTTGTCCTTGAAGCTGTGAATCGGCCCATGCTCGGAATCGAATACGGGGCGATTCCCGGCGTCTTCGACCGCCGCCTGCATCAGGCGCGCCACGGCCAAGGCTGGCTGAACCGTGTCGCGAGGCAAGTCGATCGTACCGGCCTCGTAGAGATGCGTGTTTGCAAAATCTAGCGCAGGGTGTCGGAAGATCGTCTCGGTCATCTCGGGATGGTTGATGAGCTCGGGGCCGAAGACCGAAACCGTCTGCAGATTGGCAAAGCCGTGCCGCGCCTTTTCATACGCGCGAAGCCAGGTGGCAACGTCGTCTATGAACGGAGCAGCGGATGCTGGATCGCCTCCGCCATGCGCAGGATGGATCTCGTTCCAGATATCCCAAGCGAACAGGGCAGGGCTTGCGCCCCAGCGATTGCTGGCAAATGCCAGCCGGCCCTTGATCGCCGCCCGCATCTCTGGCGATGTCAGCCATTCCGGCTGCGTCGCACAGACGCCACCGTTCGCCCGATTGTAGGGGTGATGACGCCATCGGATCCACATGAAGAAGGTGTCGTAAGGGGTCAGCAGGACGCGCATACCGACCTTCTCGAGCAAACCGAAAAGGTCATCCCAGAACCGCACCACGTTGGGCACGAAGCGCCCGACGGGGCGCTCCAGATATCGATGCTCGCCGTGGCAGTATTCCAGCATCAGCCGGATCACGGTCACGCCGTGCTCGCGCAGCCAGACGAGATGACGCTCTACCGCCACCGGATCGCGGCGGCGGAACAGCGGCGCGAGTTCAGGCCAGGTGACTGCATCATTGTGCCCGATCGGCGTCCAGGGTGCACCCTGTTCGGTGACGAAGTAGGGGACCCCCGGCAGAACGTTGACGCGAGGGAACGGGATGTTGGCCGGATCGGAAATCTGAAGCACCGGGCGCGCTTAGCGGCAGCGAGCCATCTTGGCTATCTCCGGCGGCGTGCAGGTTGCTAATCTCGTCGGTGTGCTTCGCGACGTTGTCGTTCGCCGCCCATGGGGTGGCCCTAGGCTACACGGACCCTCGAGTGCAACGGCGTCTTCCATGGTTGCCTAGGCTTTTCGAAATCGGCCGTTCCTGATCGCTGGAAAGACAAAACCGGGACGAAGCAGTCGTTCCAAGCCCGGCCTTCATGAGAGCTTCGGCCAGAAGCTGCCATCCTTTGTGGTTCCCATTCCGCCGCATCGTCACAATTGATCGACGCAAATCCAACACGCTCCTAACTCTCCAGATCGGTTGCCAGCGAGAACCCTACATATCGACCCGAGCTATACGTCAGGCCTTCCGAGGAATCGGCGATCCACCGATAAGTGTTGAACAGGTTCGTCACCTGCACGCGGGCGATCACATCGCGGTCAGCCAGCCGGAAACGGTAACGCCCGCCCAGGGCGATGGTCGGGCGCGATGGCAGGCGGATGGCGTTGGCCTGATCGGCAAATGATCCGCCATGCCGTGTCACCTGGAGGTCGAAGGATGATCCTTTCCACTCCTGCGGATGCACGTCAAGCGCCAGCACGATGTGGCTGCGACTGGTGCCGACAGGGCGTTTGCCGATTGTTCCCTCGTCTACCAACGCCCCGGTAACGCGCGGGTCGAGCAGAACTGCACCGGCGACCAGACTGGCGAATGTCGTAACATCACCACTCAACGACCCCTCGATACCGCGATGGCGAACCTGGCCCAGCCGGCGATAGACGTTTGCACCGTCGAGGTTGAAATAGGGCTTGCGTACATCGAACACGCCTACCGCTGCCTGCAGCTTCCCCAACGCGGCGCGCATGCCGGCATCGAACTGTCGTGTCCGGAGCGCGGGCGGCGCAGCATTGCGATTGACCGCGATATCCGGAGCGACTTCGCTTTCCTCCAGTCCTCTCGTCACCCCGGCATAGGCCGACAGGCCGGACGCCATATCGAGTGAGGCCATCAGGTTGAACAACCACGGCCGATCCCGTGAGACGATGCCGTCTCGACCAGGCGGGCGGACATGCTTGCTATAGTCGGTCTTCTGAAGCCCGATGTTGAGGCTGCCGCGACCTTTCCAGCGTCCCTCATACGCAATGCCCGCGGTCATTTGCCGAACGTCATCCGGCGTGCGATCCACGAAGGCGAACGACGGTTCGGCGACCGGAAGCCGCGTTGCGATGTTGCGGCGTGACAGTTCCACCGCCTCCGCGTCACCGTAGAGCCGGGCCTGATCGCGCGCGCGCACGGACGCATGGAAGCGATGCAGCCGTGGGCCTTCCGTGAAGGTGCGGGACACGCGCACTTCCCCCGAGGTGGAAGCATAGCGCGATGGCGGGGCCGCATAGACGGTTTCCGTGCCGGTGCCTGCCGCATCTACATCAAGCCACAAGGTCGTGCGATCGCGACTGACGGCATAGATCGAGCGGAACAGCCCGCCCGCAAGCGACCAGTCCCCCAGCTTCGTGCGCGCGATCATCCCGATATTGCTGCCGCGACTTGTGTTAGTCGCCCAATCCTGCCCGGTGTAGCGGCGACGATCGCGCACGCGAGGTGGAACGAACGCCCCGCTGGTGAAGTAGGTCGGAAGCGCCTCCTCGCTCCAGATCTTGTCCAGGCTCCAGAACGGGATGATCTCGGTGCCCAGCGCGGGCCGCCACCTGAAGCTGACCCCGGCGGAGAAGGATTTCGGCGTGCCCCCGAACCGTTCGTTGTCCCGGTAGAGTCCAAAACCGCCGGCTGCCGATGAGGCTTCTCCAACGACCGGCGCGCGAAGGTCGAACTCGATGCTGGCATCGCCGAAGGTGCCGGCGTTCAGCCGGGGGCTCAGGACCAATGCCTTGGGAGCATCCGGCATGCGGAAGTCGGCAATGCCGGTCGGCGCGGGGAAAGGGTAGTCGATCGCAGTCAGACCGACGCGGATGATCGAGCTGTCGACGATACGATAGCTGAGGTCTGCCTGCTGATCGATATACAAGCCCTCGATGCGGACGTTGCCGGCATCGATAGGGGAGAAGCCGCGCACATCTTCCTCATCGTACAGCCCCACGGACTCGTTCGCGTAGCTTACGCCGAACGCATCCGCGGCCGCGCGCGCGGCGTTCTGATCGGCGCGCTGCGCTGCTGCGTGGCCCGCACACCCGAAGGTGGCGAGCGCCATCGATACCAACTCACGCATTTTCACCCCCGCTGCGCTTTCTAACGAAGGGTTGGCAGCGCACCAAGATCAAACCGGATTGGTTTCGCTGACGTGCGACGGTAGCCCTCTTGTTCTCGATTATCGCAGAAGGCAGCGTCTCGGGAAGGCTGGCAACTCCCGATCCGCCATCATTTTGGGAGCGCGTGCCCTATCGCGGCGTGACGTGTACCACTGACAGAGGACGTCAATCGGCGCTCACGGGGCGACGCGATGGCCTGTCACGGCTGAAGGCGAATATTGCGTCGGCCATGCTCCTCAGGGGAGCCAATCCCGCGCGAGGCGGTCCGAAACCACGTGTCCTCGTACAATCATCCGGAATGCCGTAGTTTGGGACTTACCGGTCATTCCAGCCCGACGACCATAGCGGCCGGTTCCTCCCCAAAAGCCGACGCTTGGCGCGACTTTCGACCGCAAGGGGGCCGCCTTCAGACTGTCAGCCATAGGTGTATAATCGCGAGGAACCGGACGTTCCTTGATCAATCGATCACGCGCAACGACTAATATCTGGCCTCCCCGGGCCGGTCCGGCGCTTCCCGAAACCGGTCTTTTGGTCATCAATTTTGTCGCTTGCCTTCGGACCGGGTGTGATGGCGCGAATGTACGTTGCCAAAGGCATTTCACGACGAAAATCGCTCAAGGTAATCGGCCGGGCTTCCGCGATGAGCATCAGTTGTTCTGGTTGCGACGGTTTTGGGTTGGCTTGGGGAGTTCCGGCCACTGTATGATCGGGTGCAGATTCCTGAGCGTGCGCAACGCGTTTGTGGTGACCGGGGCAACCGGGCCCGTCGCATTGCCTTCGCTAAGCCATTCGGGAGTATAGTTGATCAGGCTGTAGTGGGCGTGGAGCCACGCCTGGAAACCGAACGACCGCTTTCCTGGGTCTTCGCAGAAAACGCAGATGCCGCCATCATGTCCCTCCGCCTTGAACGTGAAGCGCTTCTGATCTGCCGATATATCGGTGAAGTCACATTCCGCGTGAAAGCCGCAATGCCGCGAATGTCGAGCATCTTCGCTCCGCAGTTCTCCCCAATAGGAAAGAAGGTGGTAACCCCATGGCGGCGGCCCCATGTCGAGATAATAAGGCTCGTTCAGGGCTTTACCGAAACCGCTAGTATACCCGGTCCGGAACTGATCGACGTCGAGTTCCCAGCCTGGGAACACGTCGACGAGGACGTACACCCTGGCCAGAACTATCCCGCCCTCGACTAGATCGAGGCGGGTCTCGGGCAGCAACTCGCCCGCTTTAGGCAGTTGCGGAACGAGAAGGCTGACGTGAAGCGTTTTCGGGGTGGCGCCCTCCAATACGACCCGACTTTCCGGGAAGTCAGGGTCACCGCCGCTGCTCGAAATCTGTCCGCTCGGCAGTGCGGCTATTATCCGCTTCTGCGTTCCCGTCTGCTTCACGATCAGATCGAAGGACGCCGGAAAGCCGGCCGCTTTCGGTCCAAGGTAGACGATCAATTGCGCCCCGTCTTGCGGGGTGGGGTTGCCGGCGAGTGAGAGCGTTATCCCAGAGCCACTTGCAACGACCTGACCAACCCGCTGCGCTCGCCGGGGTATCCGCTCGCGAATACACATGAAGCCACAATTGGGGTCGATCGGATCGGCGGCGCCGCCACCACTTCCACCCCCGGTCGTCGGCGCCGGCAGGGTCTGATCGCCGCCCAAGCCCGGGGAGGATCCGCCCCTCACGTGGTCCACGTCCGCCTGCACCGCAGCGCGCGATCGCGCTTCGTCAAGCCGCGTTCTGCTCGCGGCATAGGAGTTGTCGGCGCTGGAGGTTGCCCAGATTCGCGCTCTCTCCTCGTTGTTGTTGCTGATGATCTGCTTGACTGCACTCGCGCGTCGGCCGGTGGTTTCCGCGTAAGCCTTACCGACCCTGCCGTTTACCACCCCTTCGACGGCTGCGGATTCTGTCCGGAACGCCGCTGGCGACGTACGCTGAAAGTTTTTGAGGACACGATCCAGTTCACTGGGCGTCAAACGGCGGTTGGGTATGCCCGGGGTTCGGACGTCCGAGCCATTGATCCTCAGCATCTCCTGCATGAACGCCTCGGGCTTGCCAAATGTCGGTGGCGTTTTCAGCCCTATATTGCGCGCCATGTATGCAGCGAAGGTCACGCAGTTCCAGGTGAAGACCCCGTAGTTCGGAGCCGCCTCCTTCCAACTAGCAATGAAGTCCTTTAGCTGCGCATATTGCCCTTCCGAGATTGATTTTGTCAGATATGGATAGACTTCTCGGTCGTTTATCGGTGGAGACTCATTAAGTTTTCCTTGTGCCATTGCAAATACGATCGCGTAATTGTTGGCATCGTCATCGTGACTGAAGCCGTAATACTCCTTGGTGAGCTTCCCGTCGTGGAGGCGCTCGATCTCGACGAAGGCGTGCGAGAACGGGGCATCTGATTTGACATAGCCGTCGGGAACTCGCTCCCAGTTATACGCGAGAAACGTAACGATGACGTAGGAACCTCGGTGCGGCTGCGCGGAGGCGGGTCCGGCCGCGCCGAGAGCCGCTAGGACTAGCGCGACGATCCATCTCACTTCCCGGACCTCAGCGCGGCCAGCGCGCGTTGTCGAAACTCCGCCTCATTGGCGACCGTACCCAAGTCCATGTATCGTAGCGTCGATCCAAACGCGTATTCCGTCAGCTTGCGTGGTGGACTGACCGTGTAGTCGTCGACCACACGCGTCCGAAGCTTTGAGGGTCGGAAAAAATCGTCGGGGTTGCGCCTGAGTTCGCGCAGATCGGCCGGTCGAAGTGCCATTACCAGCGGACCATCGGGGCCGACCGCGACACAGCATACCACGTTGCTAGAGGAACCTTGGAATTCCAGTGGGATGAACTCATCGAAGCTCTCGCCACTCTCGGACGGAGTCGCGGGTTCGTACAGGGTGAAGAGAGCACGGGCTTGCCTAACGGTGAAATCCACCGGGTATTGAGTGACAAACGTGAGGACAAGGCTGCACGCTCCCGGGATCGGTTGCGAGGAGGTTGAAACGGCGAGCTGAGTTCCGGACAGCTCTGCCTTCAGGAAAGATGTCTGGCGCTTGGACGGGTCACAAGCTAGGCTGTCATAGAGGGCCTTGATCGAAGAAGGCGTGAGGGAGAGGCCGAAGTATAGAGGGTAAACCTCTTGCCGATGCAGCAGGTAGCTTACATTCCTGAGGGCCAGCTGTCGTTTAGTGATGCCTATCGGAGGCGGCGGCTGATTTTTCGGCGGATAGCTGGCATTCGCAAGACATGCGGCGATCGTGGCTACTGGCTTTTTCAAGCAAGCTCGCACACTTGCCGATTCGTCGCGATATTCGGTGCCAAGCTCGTCCGTTTCCTTCCAAGAAAACGCTGTCTGGTTAGAAATGACGCCGACGGGCGCCTGCAGCAGGTAAGCAAATGCCCAGAGAGGACTATTGGCCACCACCCATGTCTCCTGCTCAGAGCTCCGGTGTTCCAAGCTACAAGTCCGCCGAACCGGAAGCAACAACGTCGTTGAACTGGCCCGGGTTTGCGTAATCCAAATGGCGGATTGCCGCAAGAGTCGACGTTCAGATCAACGACGATGAATGTCTTGAGCTGGTCGAGATGTGCCGACGCCGAATGTCGCACCTGGCGTGGGTCGAACAGGCACAATTGCGAAACGACCAATAGACCGGTCGCCGGCTCCATTCAGCTTGGCTGCTCGACAGAGCGGTGACCCAATCGCGGTATCAGCCACGCAACGCAGACTTGCGGAACAGCCAAGCGGAAAGCAGCCAGGCGCAGCTCCAGACGGTCGAGAAAACCCACGTAAAGTGCCCCTGCACTTGCAGGATTGTCGCCACTGCCATCTGTGCAACAGCGGCCACAAGCATCGCGACCGCCATGCCGGCGGGTCGGAACCGCGCACCCGCTGCGCAAGCGAGGGCAAGAAGCAGAACCAGGTCGAACCACAGGTTTATGTCGTCGCTTTCATTGCCCACGATCCCTACCGCAGCATTGACCCAGAGCAGGAGCAGGCCCGCAGCCAGGGCCATCGCTGCACCACCGCGGTAGGCCAAGCTGCCATTTGCGCGGACGGCCATCTCGAACGGCAGGCCGACGCCGCCCAGCATTACGATGGCGAACGCGAAATCGGCCAACGTCCAGTTGACCTCGCTGGTGAACTGCATCGCCACCGGCGGCAGGATGATCAGCAGCACAATGGTGCCCCAGCCCACGATCCGCGCCGGTGCCAGCCATGCCTTAGGACGTTGATCAGTTGCCTTGTTCATGTTCTTGCCTCCACATTGCAGCAGCACCAACGATGATCGATCGCGTGATGAGCGCCATGAGAAGGATGTGAGCAATTTCTGAAAGGAGCACCGACGCGCTACTGTTTGGGCCATTCCGCTTGGAGTGTGGTGATCGCAGGCTGTTGCGCGGATCCGAAGCGATCGATCTGCCTGCGCGCTACATGGATGTCCTGATCCTGCTTGTGCAGGCAGAAGGTGCCCTCGTCACCAAGGACCGCTTCATGCATGAGGTCTGGCGCGGCGTGCCGGTTACCGACGAAGCCCTCACGCAGGCGATCCGCACATTGCGCAAGGCACTGGGTGACAGCGCCGCTGCTCCAGAGTTCATCGAAACCGTACCAAAGCACGGCTACCGCTTCATTGCGCCGCTCGATCTGCCAACACCTTCCCAACAGTCTGAACGAAAGGCCATACTGGTCCGCGACAGCATCAGTCGCCTGGCTTCATACGGGATTGCCGGTGCGCTGCTGGCAGGCACCCTGGTAGGATTGCTGTACGGATTTGCGGGGGCTGCTCACTCCGGCGCCGGCGGAACGGTGTCGCTATTGCTGGTGATCGTCCTCGTGTCGGCCCTTGCAGCCGGAGCGGCGGGGGCTGGGATCGTCCTCGGGATCGCCTTGTCATACAATGTTCGCCCGCAGGGCTGGCACTGGCGAGTGGCCGGCGCTGCGTTGGGCGGGGTCGCACTTGGCGCGGTTGCCAACATGATCGGGAGAGATGGATTCCGACTGCTGTTCGGTCAGGCGATTGGCCCATTCGCCGGGGCGCTGGAAGGTTCTATCGTGGGCGCCGCAACGGGGCTGGCATTCATCCTGACACAGAAGCGGATCAGATATTCTGCCGGCATGGCAGCTCTGCTGGGCGCTGCTGCGGGTCTGATCATAGTCCTGCTGGACGGACGGATGATGGCTGGCAGCCTCCAGACGCTAGTCACCGCTTTCCCGGCCTCGCAATTCCGTTTGGATGGGTTGGGGCAATTGCTCGGTGAGCGCGGGTTCAGTGCTCGCAGCAGAATCGCCACCGCTGCGTTTGAAGGCGCGGTGTTCGTCGTGGCGATCGTGCAGGCCATGAATTACGCTTTCAGCAATGGCAGGTTGCGGCAAGGTCTATATCGGCCCTGAGCGGCCGCCCTTGAAACCCCCCAAATGCCGCAAGAACCATCAGTGTTGCCAGTGGCCGCTTCAAGCCTAAGCGGTCGTGCCGCCCGCAGATCGGAACGGCGCATGTCGGTTGGAATGGGATATATGAAGTTGCCCGGCCAGCACACTAGCGGACGGATGATGGCGTTGCGCCGGTAGCAGCTGTCAGAGACACTTGGCTGACGCCAGACCTATGTCGTAGCGCTATTCGGGCGTTGAGATCCTCGGCTACGTCACCCTACCTCGAGCATCCAGTGTGGAAGTCGCTGCGGCCGAACGACGTCCGCCTCCACGAGCGGAGACACGATGTCGAAGCGGTCCCCGTCAACCCACACTTCTGGCGCAAGCGCACGAGCATTGTAGGTCGATGCCATTGCTGCGCCATAGGCGCCGGCGTTTGCGAACACAGCTAGATCGGCCTCCTGTAGTCGGTCGATGCTGCGGCCGCGCGCGAAAGTGTCGCCGGATTCGCAAATCGGACCGACCACGGTGGCGATAAAGCTATCGCTGCTCTCGCGCACGGCGAGGATCTCATGCCACGCGTCATACAGCGCGGGTCGCATCAAGTCGTTCATCGCGGCGTCGACGATCACAAACGGATGCGGCTGGCCCGGCTTGACCCAAAGCACGCGCGTCAGCAGCACGCCTGCGTTCGCAACAATGAAACGCCCCGGTTCGAACAGCAAGCTCACGTCCCAGCCTTGCGTCTCACGCGCCACCATCAAGCCATAGGCAACCACATCCGCGCCAGGATCCTCTTCGCGATAGGAAACTCCAAGCCCGCCACCTAGATCAACATGGGTGATGGCATGACCTTCCTTACGCAGCGCGGACACGAGTTGGCCTGCACGGCGGACCGCGGCCGTCAGCGGCGCGAGATCGGTGATCTGGCTCCCGATGTGCATCGCGATGCCCTGGAGATCCAGACCGGGCAGTGCCGCAAGTTTGCCGTATGTCGACACCGCCTCGGTGAACGGTACGCCGAACTTGCTGTCGGTCAGCGCCGTGCTGATCTTTGCATGTGTGTGAGCATCGACCATCGGATTGATCCGGAGCAGCGCGGGGGCACGCATGCCCCGCGCGGAGGAGAGCGCTGACAGCACCTCGCCTTCTCGCTCCAGCTCAAGATTGAAACGGCCGACGCCCGCGTCCAGCGCCATGGCGAGCTCGACGCTTGTCTTTCCGACGCCGGAGAACACAATCCCTTCCGCAGCAATGCCCGCGGCGAGTGCGCCCTTGAGTTCTCCACCCGAGACGATGTCCGCGCCGAACCCAAGACCTGCCAGCGTTCGCAGGACCGCAGGATGCGGATTGGCCTTCATCGCGAACATGATCTGCTTACAGGGTATCGGCGCGAGGGCCGCCTGAAACTGCGCCGCCGACGCTCGGAGTTGCGTGGCGGAGTAGACATAGGCAGGCGTGCCAGCCACTTCCGCGATTTTCGGCAGTGGCACACCATCGGCGTGCAGCACGCCGTCGCGCATCTTGAAAGACATATGTGATCCTCAGTCGTTCCTGCTATGGCTCAGCCGCAGCGGGCGCTTCCGTTACGCCGCCTCTGCAATCTTTCGGGCAGATGACGATGCCGGCTGCACTCAACCCGGATCGCCAGTGCTGCGCGCCGCCCCTGCACAACCAGAACGAGCCCGAACATCGCGACCGGGAAGCCAAGCAGCAGCAGGCCGCGAAAATCCGTTTCGCTTCCGTCACTGAACGCGCCCGCCAGCCCTCCGGTAATCAGCAGCGCCACGCCGACGCCGCGCCAGAACCGGTCGCCAGGCCGGGTCATGCGGTGGCTCCCGATCGCGGCCCGGCGAGAGCCATCTGCCCCGCACGCCGAGCCAACCACATCAGTGCCGAAGCGTCGCCGGCGGGCGAGGTATAGAGCAGGATGTCGGCAGGGAAGGCAGTTTCGTCCCGCATCGCCGCCGCGGCGGTGCCGATGTAGAAGCGTAGGTCGATCGCTGGGTCCCGGATTGTCTCCGCGACGCGGCGCGCCTGGGCGAGCAGCGCTCCGTCGCGATCTACGCCGCGCGCTTCGATCGCGACAAAGCCCAAAGCGCGAGCCGATCGGATTGCCAGCAGCAGCAGGCTGGCATTTCCGCACGCGGCGTCCACGATGCGGATGCTGCGGCGTCCTTCCTCGCGCATCGCCTCAAGGCGGGCGGCGATGGCCGGCCAGCGCAGGTCCTGCATCGCCGCTCGATCGGCAGCCAAGCATAGGGCCTGCCGCAGTCGGGCCGCCAGCGCCGGTGCCGCGGGAGCGGCCGGAAGCGCGAAGGCATGGACAAGTTGCACAGGGGCGGCCCTCCGTTACGCAGCCCGCCGGACGCACTCGTCCGGCGCGGGAGGATCGAAGGAGACGATTGCGACAAGCGGCTGCTCCGCCTCCACAAGGGCTGCGCCGGGGAAGGAATGCCGCTCGGCGCGGGCGAACTGCCACGCCGCCGCGCGGGAGATGAACCGCCCCTCCATCAAGCCATGGTTTTCCTGGACCAGCCAATGGCCATCACGGTCCTGCCCCACTCGCAGGATGGTGGCACCTTGATCAGGCTCTTCGATGAGGTCGGACACCACGCGAACATACTCCTCACAAGTGCTGGCAATCGGGTCATCAGCAACCGTGAGGTAGGGCGTAAGCGCATTAAGCTTCGCGATCGAAGTCGACACCTTTGCGTAAGATTTGCATAAATTTGCGGGGGGTAGGGGGCGTCCAGATCGGATGAGCGTGATCGCCTTCACGGCGGGGCAGTTACGCACCGAATGGTTGTTTGGGTCGAGCACCAGGGCCGTCGCAGCGCCTTGCTGGCCCCTGCTGGCAAGACACTTCCTCCTCTTCCCTTGCCCAACACAACATCTTGATCGTTAAGTTGCGAGATCGAAACGACGTAATTGGTCGATTGTGTTGAGCGATTGCCATTGAAGTCGACGTGAAGGCATTATTCACTCCAGGCGGGAGGCAGGAGACCGGCGGAAGATGGGCGCGTCAACCGACTCGGAGGAGTCGCTGCTCTACAGCTTCAACCCGGAGCGGCACGTGCCAGCGGAGCCTGCTGCGCTAGACAGACCGGTTCGTCGACCTGCTGGGCCTGCGCGAGCAGTTGCGCCTCCTCGACAGCTAGACGGGGCGCCCCTCGATCGCTTCAGAGCTCATCGGTTGAGGTGAGGTGTGAAGGGGAAGGCGGAATCGAATTCTCGTAACCCTTTTGGATTGAACTGTATCGCCCTGCTATTAGTGTCTCGCCTTGCCCACCTCAACGCGAGGATACGATCCAGACAGGCTGACCCCAATCGGCCCGCAAGGTGATCCTTGCGCTCGCTCCAGTCCAGACAGGCAACACACGCAGCGTCGGCTGAAAGCAGGTCAGGACTGATTCCAAACCCGGTTAAAAAATTCCGCCCCTCGTCACGCAGGTGCAGGCGATCGTCCTGGCGAAGGATAAAGTCGCGCTGATGCAGGCTGTTCAGCATCTGGATCCCCTTGGCACCTGCCAGATGTCCATAACAGCTGCGGGCTTCTCGCAACGCCGGATCGCGAGGGCCTGTGCGGATGCGTCGATGGCCCGTGCGCTCAGCCAGCAGCATCAGGCTTTCTACGGTATGCGCCACGTCCGCACCGGACAGGCGTACATAGCGGTTGCGACCTTGACGAACGCTGAGGACTAGACCCGCCGCTTCCAGCTTAGCGAGGTGCGCACTGGCCGTAGGCCGCCCGACATTGGCCGACATGGCCAATTCACCCACTGTGAGCGCCCGACCGTCCATCAACTGCGAAAGAATCTCGGCTCGAGCCGGATCTCCGATGAGGGCTGCGATCAGAGCGAAATTGGGCCCGTCCTTCATGGTTCGGTGGGTAACGAACCATCCAGCCGTTTTCCAGCTCTACAAGCATGCGCAGAGGAAAGAATGGAGGATCTCAGCATGTCGGTTGAAGATGGTCGCGATGCGCTGGCGGTTGCCTATCGCGCTGCAGAACATTGGCTTGCGTCTGTGGCCGATCGCTCGATTGGTACTACCTCGTCCATGGCAGAATTGCGCGAACGGCTGGGCAAACCTCTGGCCGATCTTGGAGTGCCGGCAGCCAAGGTGATCGAAGAGCTGGTGCAGGATACTGATGGCGGCCTTCTCGGCAGTGGCAGCGGGCGCTTCTTCGGTTGGGTTATAGGAGGTACGCTGCCTTCCGCTCTTGCGGCCGACTGGCTGGTCTCTGCCTGGGATCAGAATGCCGCAATTCACGCTTGCAGCCCTGCCGAAGCGATCATCGAGGAAGTTACCGGAGAATGGCTGAAAGAGCTGTTCGGCCTACCGGAGGAGGCCAGTTTCGCTTTTGTTACCGGCACTCAGGCCGCTCACGTCACCTGCCTCGCCGCTGCACGGCACCGACTGCTGGACCGAGCGGGGTGGAACGTCGAGTTGGACGGCTTGATTGGAGCGCCTTCCATGCGCGTGCTGACAGGAAGCGAAAGGCACGGGTCCGTTGACAGGGCGGTGCGTATGCTTGGCTTAGGCACCCGCTGCATGGAGACCTTGCCATGCGACTCGCAAGGGCGGATTGTTCCCGAAGCTCTGGACGAGGCGCTCAGCCGCTCCGCGATGCCGACCATCGTCGTCCTGCAGGCCGGGGATCTCAACATCGGAGCGTTCGATCCCTTCGCCGAGCTCGTCCCGATCGCCAAGCGGCATGGGGCATGGGTGCATGTCGACGGCGCCTTTGGTCTCTGGGTGCAGGCGTGCCCGACCTATCGGCACCTTGCAGCCGGCATCGAGCTAGCCGACTCCTGGACCAACGATGGCCACAAGTGGCTAAATACGCCGTTCGATTGCGGGTATGCCATCGTTCGGGATGCCAAGGCGCATCGTGGAGCTTTCTCCTTTGAGGCCAGCTATGCTCAATCGAGCGGTCGCGCACGCGATCAAATCGAGTGGAACCCCGAGTGGTCGCGGCGGGGGCGAGCGCTCCCGACTTACGCAGCGCTGCGCGAGTTGGGGCGCGACGGCGTTTCCAAGTTGATCGCCCGGAGCTGTGACCATGCGCGTGCGCTGGTTTCTGGCATCGGGGCGCTCCCCGGTGCTCGCGTCGAATGGCTCCCGACGATCAACCAGGGGTTGGTGCGCTTCCTCGATCCCGCAGCTAACTCAGGTAGCGCCGACCATGACCGCAGGACCGACGAAGTCATCGCGCGCGTGGCGGCGGCAGGTGTTGCCTTCTTCAGCGGGACGACCTGGCGCGGCATGCGTTGCATGCGCGTATCGGTATGCAACTGGCGCACGGATTCTCAGGATATCGCACTTACCGTCGACGCAGTCAGGAAAGTGCTGACCGACGTTGATTCCGCCTGATCCAAGGCCTGCTTGATGGGACGGGATACCGATGAATCTAGGCCGGATCATCAAGTCGCTGGTCGGGCGCCATGCGCGTCTAAGATGCCCCAAGGTGGCGGTGGTGCCCGCTGGCGCTTAAGTTCGTTTTTTCCAACAGAATCATTCGCATCTCGACCGCTCCGCGCTCATTCGCCTCCTGGAGCGGGGGGATGCTAAGCGCCGCTTCGGTCTTCTCGTCTGCGAGAGACTTCGTCGCGCTAGAGCATCAAGTCTCCGCCAGCCTGAAAGACCTTGGGCCCGGCTCATCGCACCCGTGACGGGGAACGTTTTAGTTTATATATATAGTCCCCGGCATAAGGGAGGCACAGCCATGGCACACGCAGCGGCGGAACCGCCGCCACGCTCCGTGATCAATCTCCACAATCACGCGCAGATCAGCCACCACGGCGTTGCCACAGCGTCGGAGCTGCTGACCGCGCTGAAGCTGCCGAATACCCCCGAGAGGCGCAGAGTTGCAGCCCAGGCGCTGCAGGAGGCCGAGATCGCGGAAGTCGCCGACCTGCTGGTCGATCGAGTCCTGAGCGGTCTCGAGCTACACCGGATGCTTTCGAGCCTTTCACAAGAAGGCGCCGTCCGTCGGCCGGATCTTGTCGATTGGTCGGAGAGGTTTGCATGAGCGGTATCCTCGATAGGCAGACGCATCCCGACCTGGACACGTGGCGCAACCTTCTCCGCCGCAGCCTCAAAGTGATCGATGATGTCCGCAGGCATGGTCACGGGACGGGGGAAGACGATCGCCCTCCATGGGAACGAGACAAGCCCGCAGCCACTGCTCCCGCCATCAGGCTCGGCGGCGGTACGGTGCTATCGGCTCTCTGGGGGCACCGATACAGCCGAGATGTGGACCTGTTCACCCACGATCTGCAGCTCATCAGCTACCTAACGCCTAGATTGAACGAAGACATCATGGGCGTGCTGGGCACAACGGATTACATCGAGGCCAGCAACTCGCTCAAGTTCATCTACGGTCCGGACAAGGGAGCAATCGACATCGTGGCCGCCGTCGACATTCTGCCGGACGCCAAGTCGACAATCGAGGAATGGGAAGGTTTCACCGTCGAAATAGACGATCCTGCCGAAATCATCGCGAAAAAGCTCTTCCACAGGGGGGACCGCGCCACCGTGCGCGATTATGTTGACCTGGTGGAGGCCGCCCATCAAATCCCCGACCTGATCGCACGCCTGTCGAGGCCCCTGTCCAGCACGATACAGCGCGCGCTCGCAGTTGCACGGGAAACCAGTGATGCGCGCATTCAAGAAGGGCTGGACAGGATACGCTTCATCAAGCCGATACCGGCCCCTGACGTCCTACGATCCGAAGCAGTCAAGGTCATGCAGCAAATCGCCAGCGGTGGCGGGGGCGGTGGCAAGGCGGCCTTCCTCGCCTGGCGAAACGGCATGGGACTTTAGCCACCTTTCAGGCGCGCGACATAGATATACCCGCGATATCGCTCCTCAAGCGCGCCGTAGGTGATCCCCACCGGTCGACGGTAACGACTGCAGGAAAAGAGGCGAACAGCGCTGCTGCGGCTTCGCTCACGTCACTTTGCGCACCGCACGCAGACCCGCCAGCCCGCTCGCGTATCCAGCAGCGACTGGTATCGCTGCCTCGGCTCCCGTCGAAGCGGCTTCCCGGGTCCCGCCCGGGTGAGGCATGGCATGAAGCTGGCGCGGCCTGACGACCGGGGCGCTATCGGCATGAGGTCGCCGCAGACCATTGTTGGAAGACCACCCTTCGGGTGGCGCAAGCCGCTGATCGACAGGGGGGCTAAGTAGGCAGATGTAGGCGGCACCGTAGCTTGCGCGGCCTCGTGCTAACCTTTCACGCAGGTTCATCGGCCGTCAGTCTCCATGTTCACCCTCTTCGATTCTTCTGCACGATCGCGGAGAGGAGCAGAAGAAAGGCGCAGAGGCGGAGGACATAAGCCCAAGGCCGCTGCTCGTCGGAAATGCCGCTGACAGCAAGGATCGTCTGTCCCATGCCGAGAAGCAGGAACGAGGCGGAGAACGATAGAAACAGCGTGTCGCGGGTATCCCGCCAGAAGCGCAGGAAGAACAGCGCACACAAGGCGAAGCCGAGCGAGACTGCGCCTGCCAGAAAGCTGGTCAACGTCACGTATGTTCCTCCAGGTCCCATATGAAACCGAAGAGAAGCACTCCCACGGCGCAAAGGGAGAGCAGTAGACGGAGTAGCTGCAAGTCGACCCAGTCGATGAGTACGAGATCAACTATCAGTATGAGGTTGTTGGCGGCAAGGAGCGTGAAGCAAGCCGTGCTCCAGAGCAGCAGTCGCATACCGCTCCTCGCATAGCTGCGCCCCAGAAGGACAGCGCACAACGTGCTTGTCGCGAAGCAGAGTAGATATACGATGGGTGGAAAGATCGACTCCATGCTCAACCCTTCCTCAGCTTGAAGGCTTCTGCAAACCGGCGTGCCGGCGACGATGCGTTGGATACGATAGTCCGGCGAACGAAGTCAGGTCGTTGCGCGTACAGGGCCTCGGCTGCTCCGGCCAGAGCGTCGAGTGACTCGCTTGCCGGTAGGAAGCGCACGCCGTTCTCCCGGTCGACGACCACAAGCCCGGCGGCGTGGAGCGACCGCAGGCTTTGAGCGACCACCAGTTCGCTGCTCCGCATCGCCGTTACCAGCGCGTCTCGCGTCCAGACTTGTGCCCGGTGAGTGCGCAGCAAACACATCAATTCGATCGCCCATACGGACGGGAACGTAGATCGGATGAACCTGGAAGTCTCTTCTTCGTCCGGCATCGGCGGCGGCGTCTCCCATCAATGCTTCCTCCTGCGCTTCCAACCAGCACACGATTTCGGGCCTGGCTGCAAACAGTCGCAAGTTCCAGAGAAGGCGCGCTTTTCCTATCGTTGCGCTGCTGCTATGTGTCTGCCCTATGCCGGGGGGCTTTCCATCGCACATCTTCGCTCAGGGGAGAGCAAGGTGTGAGGAGTGATTGGTGAACGCTGAACTGTCTCGTGACGCACTGGATCGTCGCCAACTCGTCGCCGCGCTCCGCAGCTTTCGCCGGGGAGACTTCTCGGTTCGCCTGCCCGAGGATCTGCCGGGGGTGGATGGCGAGATCGCAACGCTGTTCAACGAAGTCGTCGGTCTTGAGGCCGAGATGTCTGACGAATTCGAACGGCTTTCGCGCGTCGTAGGCAAGGAAGGCAAGATCACGCAGCGCGGCAATGTGCGCGGGGCGACGGGCGGCTGGGATACGAAGCTGCGCGCGGTGAACGAGCTGATCGACGACATGGTCCAGCCGACCGCGGAGGTCAGCCGCGTCATCGGCGCCGTCGCCAAGGGCGACCTTTCGCAGTCGATGACCGTGGAGATCGATGGACGGCCCCTGCGCGGCGAGTTTCTCCGCATCGGCAAGGTGGTGAACACCATGGTCGAGCAGCTCGCTTCCTTCGCGTCGGAAGTGACGCGCGTGGCCCGCGAAGTGGGTACCGAAGGCAAGCTGGGCGGCCAGGCGCGGGTGGAAGGCGTGGCAGGTACCTGGAAGGACCTGACCGACAATGTGAACGCCATGGCCACCAACCTCACCGGCCAGGTCCGCAACATCGCGGAGGTGACGACCGCGGTCGCGAGCGGCGACTTGTCCAAGAAGATCACCGTGGAGGTGAAGGGCGAGATCCTCGAGCTGAAGAACACCATTAACACCATGGTCGACCAGCTGAATTCGTTCGCATCCGAAGTGACGCGTGTGGCGCGCGAAGTGGGTACCGAGGGCAAGCTGGGCGGTCAGGCACGGGTGGACGGTGTCGCCGGCACCTGGAAGGACCTGACCGACAACGTCAACCTCATGGCCGACAACCTGACCGGTCAGGTCCGCAACATCGCGGAGGTGACCACCGCGGTGGCCTCGGGCGACCTGTCGAAGAAGATCACCGTCGACGTGAAGGGCGAGATCCTAGAGCTGAAGAACACCATCAACGTGATGGTGGACCAGCTCAATGGCTTCGCCTCGGAAGTGACGCGCGTGGCGCGTGAAGTGGGCACCGAAGGCAAGTTGGGCGGCCAGGCGCAGGTGCCCGGGGTCGCCGGCACCTGGAAGGACCTGACCGACAACGTCAATCTGATGGCGGACAACCTCACCGGTCAGGTCCGCAACATCGCCGAGGTGACCACCGCGGTGGCCTCGGGCGACTTGTCCAAGAAGATCACCGTCGACGTGAAGGGCGAAATCCTCGAGCTGAAGAACACGATCAACGTGATGGTGGACCAGCTGAACGGCTTTGCCTCGGAAGTGACCCGCGTCGCCCGCGAGGTGGGTACGGAGGGCAAGCTCGGCGGCCAGGCGCAGGTGCCCGGCGTCGCAGGCACCTGGAAGGATCTTACCGACAACGTCAACCTGATGGCCGCCAACCTCACGGGCCAGGTGCGCAACATCGCCGACGTGACCACCGCCGTGGCCAAGGGCGACTTGTCGAAGAAGATCACCGTCGAGGTGCGGGGCGAGATCCTCGAGCTGAAGAACACCATCAACGTGATGGTGGACCAGCTCAACGGCTTCGCCTCGGAAGTGACCCGCGTGGCGCGCGAGGTCGGTTCCGAAGGCAAGCTGGGCGGTCAGGCGCAGGTGGAGGGCGTCGGCGGTACCTGGAAGGACCTGACCGACAACGTCAACCTGATGGCGGGCAACCTGACGGGCCAGGTGCGCAACATCGCCGAGGTGACCACCGCGGTGGCGAAGGGCGATCTCTCCAAGAAGATCACCGTCGACGTGAAGGGCGAGATCCTGGAGCTGAAGAACACCATCAACACCATGGTGGACCAGCTCAACAGCTTCGCCTCGGAAGTGACCCGCGTGGCGCGCGAAGTGGGTTCGGAGGGCAAGCTCGGCGGCCAGGCGCAGGTGCCGGGCGTGGGCGGTACCTGGAAGGACCTGACCGACAATGTGAACGCGATGGCCGCCAACCTCACCGGTCAGGTGCGCAACATCGCCGACGTGACGACGGCGGTGGCGAAGGGCGATCTTTCCAAGAAGATTACCGTCGACGTGAAGGGCGAGATTCTGGAGCTGAAGAACACCATCAACACCATGGTGGACCAGCTCAACGGTTTTGCCTCGGAAGTGACGCGCGTGGCGCGTGAGGTCGGCACCGAGGGCAAGCTGGGCGGTCAGGCCCAGGTGCGCGGCGTTGCCGGCACCTGGGCCGACCTCACCGACAATGTGAACCTGATGGCTGCGAACCTCACCGGTCAGGTGCGCAACATCGCCGACGTGACCACCGCCGTCGCCCGGGGCGATCTGTCCAAGAAGATCACGGTGGACGTGAAGGGCGAAATCCTTGCGCTGAAGAACACCATCAACGTGATGGTGGACCAGCTGAACGGTTTCGCCTCCGAAGTGACGCGCGTGGCGCGCGAAGTGGGCACCGAGGGTAAGCTGGGCGGGCAGGCACAGGTGCCGGGCGTCGGTGGTACCTGGAAGGACCTGACCGACAACGTCAACCTGATGGCGACCAACCTCACCAACCAGGTGCGCGGCATCGCCGACGTGGTGACCGCGGTGGCGCAGGGCAACCTCAAGCGCAAGCTGACGGTGGACGCCAAGGGCGAGATCGCCGCGCTGGCGGAGACGATCAACTTCATGATCGACACGCTATCGACGTTCGGCGACCAGGTGACCAACATGGCCCGCGAGGTGGGCATCGAAGGCCGGCTGGGCGGCCAGGCGCGCGTGCCGGGCGCCGCGGGCCTGTGGCGTGACCTTACGGACAATGTGAACCAGCTGGCGGCCAACCTCACCAACCAGGTGCGCTCGATCGCCGACGTCGCAACCGCGGTGACGAAGGGTGACCTCACCCGCTCGATCGCCGTGGAAGCCTCGGGCGAGATGGCGGCGCTGAAGGACAACATCAACGAGATGATCCGCAACCTCAAGGAACAGACCTTGAAGAATGCGGAGCAGGACTGGCTCAAGACCAACCTCGCGCGCTTCAGCCGCATGCTGCAGGGCGAGCGCGATCTCACCACCGTATCCAACCTGATCATGTCGGAACTGGCGCCGTTGGTGAACGCGCAGTACGGCGTGTTCTACGTCACCACCCGCGACGGCGACGAGACCACGCTGGATCTGGCGGCAAGCTACGGTGCCGAGCGAAAGGATGCGCTCAAGCCGAAGTTCGCGCTGCGGGAAGGCCTGGTCGGCCAGGCCGCTGCGGACAAGCGCCCGATCGTGCTGGAGAATGTCCCCTCCGACTTCCTCCGCATTGGATCTGGGCTGGGGCATGCGTCGCCGGCCAATATCGCCATCCTGCCGGCCCTGTTCGAAGACGAGGTGAAGGCGGTGATCGAGCTCGCCTCGTTCGGCGAGTTCAACGAGACTCACCAGAGCTTCCTCGACCAGCTGATGGAGTCTGTCGGCATCGTGCTGAACACGATTGCCGCGACGATGCGTACCGAGGGCCTGCTCAAGCAGTCGCAGCTGCTCACCCAGGAGCTTCAGGCCCGCCAGACCGAGCTCACCACCAAGCAGGAAGAGCTCCACGCCACCAACGAGGAGCTGCAGGAGAAGGCGCAGCTTCTCGAGAACGAGAAGAAGCAGGTGGAGGCCAAGAATCTCGAGATCGAGATGGCGCGCCGCGCGCTGGAGGAAAAGGCGGAGCAGCTCGCGCTGACTTCCAAGTACAAGTCCGAGTTCCTGGCGAACATGAGCCACGAGCTGCGCACCCCGCTCAACTCGCTGCTGATCCTGTCCAAGCTGCTGTCGGACAATCCGCAGGGCAATCTGAACGACAAGCAGGTCGAGTTCGCACGCACGATCAACGGCGCCGGCTCGGATCTGCTGAACCTGATCAACGACATCCTCGACCTGTCCAAGATCGAGTCTGGTACCGTATCGATCGAAGTCGGCGAGATGCCGTTGGCCAGCATGAAGCAGCATATGGAGCGGACCTTCCGCCAGCTGGCGGCGGACAAGAACCTGGACTTCCACGTCCAGTTTGATGCGAGCCTGCCTGCCACCATCCGCACCGACGAGAAGCGGCTTCAGCAGATCGTGCTCAACCTCCTGTCCAACGCCTTCAAGTTCACCGATCGCGGGTCGGTGACTCTGCGGGTCCGTGCGGCGACGAGCGGCTGGAGCACTAACCATCCGGTGCTGCGCGGCGTCGACAGCGCGATGGAGATCGCCGTGACCGACACCGGCATCGGCATCCCCGAGGACAAGCAAAAGCTGATCTTCGAGGCATTCCAGCAGGCCGACGGTACCACGAGCCGCAAATATGGCGGCACGGGCCTCGGCCTTTCGATCAGCCGCGAGATCGCCCGCCTGCTCGGCGGCGAACTGCAGGTTCGTTCGCGGCCGGGCGAGGGGTCGACGTTCACGCTCTTCGCGCCTTTCAATGCGGTGGCGCCTGCTACCCCCGCTTCGCCAGGCGCCACCGCGCGCTACGACAATTCGGGAGCGATGGTGCCGACCGCGCTGCCCAATGCGTTCGACCTCTCCGACGACCGCGACAATCTCGGCGGAGACCCGTTCGTGCTGATCGTCGAGGACGACTCCACCTTCGCGTCGATCCTCCTCGACATTGCGCGTAGCGCCGGCCTGAAGGGGGTCGTCTCTGCGGCGGGTGCCGGCACGCTGACGATGGTGCGCAAGCTCCAGCCGCACGCGATCACCCTCGACCTCGGCCTGTCCGACATCGACGGCTTCGTGCTGCTGGATCTGCTCAAGCATGATCCTGCGACCGCGCACGTGCCGATCCACGTCATCTCGGGTGCCGACAAGGTGGCGAAGGCGCTGGACCTCGGGGCGGACGGCGTCACCGAGAAGCCGGCGGGCAAGGAGGTGCTGGCAGCGGTCTTCAACGATCTCGCTGCGCAGATCGGCAACCGGCCCAAGGTGATCGATCTGCTGCCGGAGGCCACCGATCCGCTGCCGCAAGCCACGCGCGCGGTGCCCGAGCTGGCCGGCGCCAAGGTCCTGATCGTCGATGACGACATCCGGAACATCTATTCGCTGACCAGCGTGCTGGAGAGCTACGGGGTCCAGGTGCTCCACGCCGAGGGCGGTCGCGAGGGCATCGGCATCCTCGAGGCAACCGACGGCATCGATATCGCGCTGATCGACATCATGATGCCGGAGATGGACGGCTATGAGACGATGCAGCAGATCCGCCAACGCTCGCAGCTGACGGACCTGCCGCTGATCGCGGTCACCGCGAAAGCGATGAAGGGCGACCGTCAGAAATGCCTGGACGCGGGTGCGTCGGACTATATCGCCAAGCCGGTCGACATCGATCTGCTGATGGCGTTGCTGCGCGTGTGGATCGCTCGCTCGCGCGAAGCGTCGCAGGCGGTCGCGTTGATCGTCGCGGAATCGAACTGAGGTGCAGGTGCGAGCGAACGGGACGGCGGCCACCACCACCTTGCTGGCGGATTCGCTTCTGGCGGCCGGCGGAGAAGATGCGCCGCTTGCGCGAGCACGAGTGTTGCTGGTGGACGATGACGAGCGCAACCTGCTCGCCATTTCGACGGTGCTCGAGGATGTCGCCGAGATCGTCGTCGCGAATTCGGGGGAGGCGGCGCTGCGCCACCTCCTGAAGGGCGAGTTCGCGGTGATCCTGCTCGACGTGTTCATGCCGGGCATCGACGGCTATGAGACCGCGCAGATCATCCGCTCCCGCGAGCAGACCAAGCGCGTGCCGATCGTCTTCCTCTCGGCGGTCAACAAGGAAGACCAGCATCTGCTGCGCGGCTATTCGATGGGCGCCGTCGACTATGTCTTCAAGCCGGTCGATCCGGTGGTGCTCCGCTCCAAGGTGGCGGTGTTCGTCGACCTGTTCACCATGACGAAGGAGATACAGCGCAAGGCGCGTCAGGAGCAGGCGCTGCTCGACGCCAATCTGCGGGCGAACGCCGAACTGCTGCGCGCCGAGCAGGCGTTGCGCCTGGCCGAGCAGCGCCAGGCGGCGATCATCGAGTCCCTGCCGATCATCCTCTACCTGGAAGAACTGAACGCGTCGCCGCGCGTCCCCAAGTTCGTCAGCGGCAACTTCGCCGCGCTGACGGGCTTTGCCTTCGAGGCAATCCAGGCGACACCCACCTTGTGGATGGATCGACTGCACCCTGAGGATCGCGAGCGGGTCACCCAGGCACTCGTGGAGCGCCCTGAAGGCCGTTCCCTCGCGGTCGAGTACCGGTGGCAGTGCGCTGACGGACAGTACAAGCATTTTCTGGATCAGGCGGTTCTCCTGCGCGACGCTTTCGGCGAGCCTCTGGAATTCGCGGGTACCTTGTTGGACGTGACCGAACGCAAGGAGCTGGAAAGCCAACTGATCCAGGCGCGGAAGATGGACGCAATCGGTCAGCTGACGGGTGGCATCGCCCATGATTTCAACAACCTTCTTGCAGCAATGCTTGGCGGTTTGAGCATGATCGAGCGGCGCGTCGCACTGGACGAAGGGCAGCGCAAGGTCATCGACATGACCCGGCATGCTGCCGAACAGGGCGCCGAGCTCGTGAAGCACCTTCTCGCGTTCAGCCGGCGTCAAAAGCTGGCGCCTGCAACGATCGAGCTGTCAGCCCTCTCGACTACGGTCACTGAGCTCCTCACCCACACGCTAGGCGGCCTGGTAGAGCTCGTGTGGGAGATCGAGCCAGGTATGTCAGCCGTCTATGCCGACTCCGCGCAACTTGAGCTGGCACTGATGAACCTCATCATCAACGCGCGCGACGCGATGCCAGATGGCGGGGTGATTACTGTTTCTGCGGAGAATGCAGAGGTCTCGGGAGCCGACGATACGACGCTCGCACCCGGCCGCTACGTGATCTTGAGTGTCCGAGACACCGGCTGTGGCATTCCCCCGCATCAGCTCGATCAGGTGCTCGAGCCGTTCTTTACGACCAAGCCGGTCGGAAAAGGCACTGGTCTCGGCCTCAGCATGGTCTACGGCTTCGTCAAGCAATCCGGTGGAATCGTCCGGGTTGAAAGCGAAGTGGGCCTGGGCACCCGGGTTCAGCTGTGGATGCCGGAGGCTTGCGCTCGCTTGGCCGATAGTCCTTCAACGACCGAGTTCCTTGCGGCCGATCCCAAGGCATTGCGGGTCATTCTCGTCGACGATCATCACGCGGTGCGGCTGACGACCGTCGCCATGCTGGAGGATCTGGGGCATAGTGTGGTCCATAGCGGCGACGCCGCCACTGCCCTGGACATAATCCGCCGAGATCCCGGAGCATCGGACATCCTTATCACCGACTTCGCGATGCCGAAGATGTCCGGAGTGGAGCTGATCCGGCAGGTGCGATCCGTAGCGCCCGGTTTGCGGTCGATCATCATCAGTGGCAATGCCGATGTTCGCGACGTGATCGGCGACGATCTTGCGAATGGAGTGGTGTCGAAGCCATTCACGCGCGATAGGCTACGTTCCGCCCTGCTGGAGGTGATGACGGAACTCTCATGTCAGGATCCTTCGGTTGAGGAAGCGATCGTGAGAAATGATAGCGCCAGGAGCGCCTGATCTGATCTTGGAACAATGGCGTTCGAGTTCTGCTTCAGCGTTTGGCTGGATAGGAGCGGCGGAAGCAGCGATGAGGTGCCCACTGGCCGCTGAATGACGCGCGCGCATCGATGAATTCGCTGCCTCGTCCATGCGTTACGCGATATCGGCCAATGACCGTCAGGCAGCCCGTATCGACTGCGCTGCAGGGAGAAGCGCAGAGGCACACTCGCCTCTGCGCCTGCCATCAGGCGTTCCGCAGACTGTCAGGCACTATGCCACCGTTCTCTGCCAGCTTGGCCATGACCGCCCTATGAAGCGCGATGTTCTGTTCGGCGCTTCCATCGGCCCCCGCGTGCACGTTCAGTTCCTCAGCCAGGTCCTTTCGCGCGGCCAGGCTCGAGTCCAAGTCGAGGAGCTTGAGCAGATCCACGATGGACTGCTGATAGTTGCCACCTCCACCTTTGATCGCTGCCATTTCCGAGAGGACCGCTCCGACGTCGACGGAAGTCGTTGGTTGCTGCGCGGCCTCAGCTTGTGCGGCCGCAGGGGCCTGTGCAACGGGGGTGGAAGGACTGGTCTCGGTCGAAGGTGCTGGAGCCTCGACGCGTTTGTGGCCGAAAATGCGGTCGCGGATGCTGCTGAAAATGCTCATGTGGATCTCCTTGAGGCGCTCATGCGCTCGCGCGCTCAACGCCCTAGTCGACGGAGAGTTCGGCGGAACGGCGCCCTCTCGACCGCGTTCCCTAGTCGCCTGCGCGGCTCGCGCTCGATACGGGAGACAAGAATGTACGCTGTTCGCTGGACGATGCTGGGAGTCGCCGCCGTTGCACTTGCAGGCTGCGGATCCAAGACCGAGACGCATCAGACTGACACGGTGGTAGCTACGGGAAATGCTGCAAGTGCCGGATCAACCTCGACCTCCGGCGTGGCCGCTCCCGCCTCCGCAGGCCAGTCGTTCGCCAATGCAGCTGCTGCCAGCGATGCTTTCGAGATCGCTAGCTCACAGCTCGCTCAGCAGCAGGCTAGCAGCCCTGCGATCAAGAAGTTCGCAGAAGGCATGATCAAAGCGCACACGGATTCGACGGCGAAGCTGAAGTCGGCGGCTAGCACCGCTAGCCCGGCGATCACGCCGGACCCCACCCTGACCGCCACGCAGCAGCAGAAACTCGACGGGCTGAAGGCGCTAAATGGTACGGCATTCGACGAGGCGTATGCCACGGCGCAGGTGGAAGCTCATCAGCAAACGCTTGATGCCCTGAAAGCCAACGCATCCAACCAAGGGGTGCCTCAGCCGCTACGCACCTTCGCCACACAGTTGATCCCGACGGTCACTGCGCACCTCAATATGGCGAAGTCGCTGGCGAAGTGAGCCTGTGGGGGCGGCAAGGCTGAGCCGCCCCCAAGTTCCATCTGTCGGCATCAAATGACCTGCAAGCCTCGGGTTTTCGCGCTTCCGAGAGATGCTGCGCGATCTTGCCGAACCCGCTCATGAGCATGGCGCGCGCCGGCCGCCGCCTGCTTCATCCCCCTCGGATCATTTTCGACCCGGGGTTGAACGTTATACCCTTCCCGAGATCCACCCGACTGCTGAAGATGTCCGGGTTCCAGATGGGATCGCGAAACCGCTGCGACAGTGTGGCAACACTCGGGTCAAAGGTCCGTGCGGGAACGCTGGGAATGGGCGGCTGCGGCGTTTCCTCAGCGTCGAGGGGAGACCAGCCCGCCACGGCCTGAATACAGATGGTGCGATGGAGGATCTGGTCACCGACCATGGCGCTGATCCGAACCGGGCCCGCCAGGATGCCTTTCGCCTGTGCCTCGGTGCCGTTCTGCTGCGTGATCTCGATCTGTCCTCCCATACTTGTGGACCACCAGCCCACTGCGGTCACGCCATCAGGCAGCGGCGAGACGCTGAGCAAGACTTTCTCCCCTTGAGCAACTGTCTTGGCAGCCGAGATGACAGGTCCCCGCGGTAGACTGATCGGACCCCGGCCCCCGCGGTCACGTATTGGAGGTCGGCCCCTCGTTACGCTTTGACACCGCAGCTCGATTGGCACGACGCGTGCGTCCAGTTCCTGCCCCTCAGGCGTCGTGACATACGCGTACCCGCCGATGGTCCAGGCCGAACCAGGCAAATCTGGTACATCTGCGATCAGACTTCCCAGCACGAGGCGGCCGGACTGAGCGGCTGCCGGTGGCCAGCTGATCGCGACCGTAACACCCCCTCGGTCGCGACTGGTCTTGGTGACTGTGGCGCCGAGCGCTTGCATTGCCTGCGAAAGGGCGAAGTCCGGTTCAGCGGCCGGCTGGTCGACCCCCGGGCCGCAGCGCCGCTTTCTCGGCGCGAAATCGATGGTGGCCGCATTCACCGACACGCTCCCGACCACCAGGGTGAGGGGCACCGAAGCGGAGCGCGCTTTGGCACCAGGTTGAACAATGCCAGGCGCTTCCGCCAGAATAACATGCGCGGCCATCGAGCGAGCGTTGGGATCGGGTGTGCTGATCATCACCGAGCGCGGAAAGGTACGGTAGCCGTCCGCCTCTTCGACGAGCAATTCGCGCCGGTTGCCGGCAGGTACCGACAGCTGAAGGCGGCCGTTCGAAGTAACTTGCGCGCTAGCCTTTGTGGCCGAGCGGACCTTGATCGCGCTTCCGCTCGCTGTGCCGAGATCCACCGTCTGTTTCAGCGGCATTCGAGGCACGACAGGTGGAACGACGACGCGGCCATGCGTCGGATCGATCGGGATGCGAGGGTTGGGCACCTTGCGTGGATCGACCTTCGGGTCGAGCGGGGACACTCTTCCAGGTGAAGACCCATCCACACGGCCGTTGGCGCGGATCGCAGGCGCGATCTCGTCGAGGGTCGAAACATGGGACGGAAGGCGCGGCTGGTACCTCTTGATCGTAGCAAGATCGACAGCAAGTCCGCCCACGTCTGTCAGATGTGGAGCACCGTCGTCCAACATCGTTACGAGCGCGTTGGTCACTCGGTCCTTCGGTAGGGCGACCAGCTCGACGGCGACATCGCGAGCAAGCTGGTCCACACGGCGCGTGTGAAGATCGATCGCAGCCACATTCGCCAGAAGGCGCATCTCGTCCTTCTTCCACGCGAGACCGACCTGGCCGGGAGGCGTGCCGGCGGAGGCGCGAACTGCGTAGGTCCGCGCGACCGGATCGAGCTTCTCGTGCCGAACTGCTCGAGCAACCGGACGAATGTCGCTTACAAGCGCTTCCTCCGTAATCTGGAACGTCTGCGCAGTCAGGTCGAGGTCGATCAGCACCGTGCCGTGAATCTCCTCGACGGAAAGAGCAATGCCGGAATCGAGCATCAGGCTGACAAGACCTGGCCTGTCACTCGACGTCACGCGGAGTCGGACCGACTTCGCGTTCATCATATGGATGGGGCGAGGCGCCATGACAGGGGAAGCCTGCAAGCCGGTCAGAGGTTCGACGGTCGTGCCCGGCCCGGGAACGCAGCTTCCGAAATAGGCTATGGCCGCGTTGAACAGCTCCGCTACGGTCACCAGAGACCAGTGGCCCTGGTGACCGTATGCCGACAGCGGGATGGTGAAGCAATATTTGCCGTGCCACGGCGCATTCACGGTGTCGAACTTGAACGACCAGTTGCCCGTGGTTGGGTTTATGTCGAAGTGGGAGATGGGATCGTTCGTGGGACCCTCGCGTTTCGCTGGGCTGTTTGGATTGTAGACGTGCACCTGGTTGTTCGATTCGGCGTGCGCCACGACCACATGCCCTTCCAGAGGACTCCATGCCTTGGAGAATGCAATCATGCGAGGGTCGATCCAGCCGCGACTGAGTTCGTCCCGCACGTCTTGGAGCATAGGCCTCGCGTCCATGGTGTTTGGTGCCCCAGCGACATTGCCGATGGAAACGAGCCGAGAAGTATAGAAGCTGAGCGCTTCGGAGCTCATCATTGCGAGCTGGCCGACCTGGATGAGGTGGCTCAGTGCGGGAGCGGGTGACGACGCGCCGTTCGACTTGTCGAAGAGAGACCATTCCAGCGGGTACGGATTGCCTTCGACCGGAATGCTGTAATCGGAGATGATGCGCTGCCGGAAGCGAAGGGATGTCATCGCGAAGCCGTGGCAGCACCCGTTTCCGATCAGGTCTCGAGTAGCGTGATAGAAGATCTCTGCTTTGGGGCTGGGCACCACTTCGTCGAACGCACCGAACAGGTACATCTCGCCCTTGCCATAAGCCTCAACATAGCGATCCCAGCTGAACTCGTCCGGGAAGCCGTCTGCCTCCCCGCCGCTCATCGTGTTCACGAATGCAAATCCGCTGGCAAAGCGATAGCCGCTTGGGTGAACTGTGAATGTCTCAGACGAGTTGGCGGTGCCGGTCGCGGTGACGACCTGGATGGGACCACTCGCCGCGCCGGTCGGGACCGGCACGGTGACCATGTTCTCCCATAGCATGTCGGGAGCCACCTTGGCTTCGATCGTGCCACCGGCGGCCGCAGTGAAGAAGACCCTCGTCGTCTGCCCGACGCGCGCATCGAAGCTGGAACCGGTTATAGTGACAAGGGTGGCGCCAGGGCCCGCGGGAGGAGCATCCACCCAGCCAAATTCGGGTGAGATGTCAGAGATCGTGGGAGCCGGAAGCTTGCTCAGGCTCGCGATGCTGATCGTCTTGGAGGAGCTTCTGCCATCCGCGTCGGTGACGCTGAGAGTACCTTGCCAGGTCGTGCCGTCCGGACCTCCGACGCCTGAGATCAGGATGCGCCGCTTGTCCGTGATGGTGATGGTAGGCGGAGACCAGCCGCTGGTAGCTGGCTTGGAGAGGCTCCACTTGAGATCGAGCCTACCTCCTGTCGCGGAGAATTCGTGGCTTATGGCTCCGCCGGGCTTCGCCTGGATCTTGCCCGTGCCGTTGATCTTAGGTTTTGTGAACTCGACACGATGGAAGTTCGGTGCCGTCCAATGGCGATGCGGGCTTTCGTCCTCCAGCCAAACGACGCCCTGGCCCTCCGGCGTGGCGTAGATGGGCTGCTCGTTCACATAGATCTCTATCTTGTCGAAGGCCCATCCGCCGTAGATGGAGTCGGCGTCCTTGTAGAGCTGAACGATGCTGATGTCGTTCACTACGAAGCCGGCGAAATAGCTCGCTGGAGCCCAGCTCCAGTCGGTCGAATTTACCTCAAATCGGTTCGATCCATTGCCGGTCAGTCTGAACTGATACGCCTTCGTGGCGTTAGGGATTTCGATCAGGCGAATGTAGATGTTGTCATCGGTGCCAGCGGCGAATTTGTCCGCAGTGTGCGTGACAACCCGAATGCTGGTAATCGGGTCGTCGGGCTGAAGATTTACCCCCATTTCGCGCTCCTCCCTCGCTATTCATCGCAGCGGCGCAGGTTATCGGTGACTCCACAGGAGTTCGGCGCCAGTCTGCTGCAGTCGCTTCTACGATTCGCAATGCCTTGTATCTTGTGAGCCTAGCGAAAGGGTTGGCCGCATGCGTGGACAGGACCGCAACAAAGATGGACGGGAGAGCAGCCAACCGAACAGCCCGGGGCTGATCCGCTTCTCCACCAACGACCTGCCTGAACGGGATCGGGTTGCGCTTTGGCGTGACCAGATGGGGCAGACCCTCACCGGCTGTAATCCGTCGTCGCTCGATGGAGGCACGTTGTCCGTCGATTTCGCGGCAGTCGGAGGAGCTGGGCTGCGTCTCGCAACAGTGGATCTTACGGATACCCGCAACAATCGAGACGCCTTCTGCCTAAGTGATGGTGACGAGGACCTCATTCTCTTTTTGTCACTGAGCGGCGAGGGCTGGACGGACCATTATGGAGAACGCGTGAGGCTGCAGGCTGGTGACGGCATGCTGGCACGCTTCGACCGGACGCTCGACACCGGCTGGCCCAGAAGTCGGCTGCTGCTCGTTCGCCTTAGCCGCGCAATGTTAGGTGGTGTGCAGCCGGATGCGGTACTTGGGCAACGGCATCGAGGCGACACTACGGTGATGCGGCTGCTCGGCAGCTATGCGCGAACGGCTTGGGAGGAGGCAGCCAGGACCGGCTTTCTGCATCCGCTCGCAGAGCGGCATATGGCGGAGCTCGTCTCCAGCCTCTGCGCCGCCGGGCCCGACGAACAAGACCGGCTAGCACGGCCAGCCTTGGGCGCTGCTCGTGTCGCTGCCATGCTCGAGGTCATGGCCCTGCGCTATTCCAATCCCTGCCTCTGTATGCGGGACGTGGCGGCTGCAGTCGGCGTCTCAGAGCGCGCTGGCCATCTGGCGTTTGAAGATGCGGAACTGAGCTTCACGCAAGAACTCTACGGCATCCGCCTGTCGAGAGCGGCAGAGCGCCTGAGCTATCGCTACGAGCGCGTGATGGACACGGCCTTCTCCGTTGGCTTCTCGGACATGTCACACTTCCACCGACTGTTCAAACGGCGATACGCCTGTACGCCACGGGAGTGGCAGGAACGCTCGCATTTTCATCCGGGCGTCGACGGAACTGTCGCAGCAGAGCCCGTGTGAGCGACGTTGCCCGTCGTTGATGGTTGCCCGTCCGCATCGCGTCCGCACGCTTGGGGCGTTGAACTCGGCCCCAGGCGCGTTGCACGGCCCGCCAAGTGAACCGCGCTCTTCATGTCTAGCCAACACGCCGGTATAGCGGCTGGCTCGATCCGCGTTGAGGAAGACCATGCACAGCCTATCAATGATCCTCGCGGCAGCCGCCGCGCTTGCGAGCAGCTCCGTCGGCCAGACTGGCTCTGTCATTCCGGCCAAGTTCCGAGGGGAGTGGGCACGAACACTGGGCGACTGCAATCTGCGGGGAGGCGAGAACAGCGCGGGGTTCACCGTTACAGCGAAGGCCATCATCTACTACGAGGAACGCGAAGAGGTGAAGCAGGTTCGCATGACCGGGCTGAACAGCCTCGCGTACAGCAGCAAGTACATCTCGACCGATGGCGAAGAGCCCTCCAAGGGAACCCTGCGCCTGTCGCCGGACGGCGCCCGGATGCTAGGGTCCGACCGATCGTCGGATCTCGTCCGCTGCGTCAAGTAGGCATGCCCACCGTGGAGGCGGTCCAGATGGTCGCGAGGAAGGCATGGAGCCGGTGACCCACCCCGACCTCACCAGCTGGCGGCTTCGACGGCGTGGTTGTAGCTCGCCACCATCTGCTCAGCATGCGTAGAGCGGCGCGTCTCCTTGAAAGTCCGGTAGCTCCCGAGCATCGAAGAGAGGAAGTGTAGTTCTGGCGGGTCCTTCCCGTCAGACTTGGCTGCGGCAGCGTGCGCGGCGGCAATCGCCTGGTCGATGATTGCAGCGTCTGCATCGCTGCGGGCGAACAGGGCAGCGTCGGGAGCCGGGGAGCTGACGAGGTGCTTGATCATGCCGTTGGCGCGGAACATCGCCAGACGGCGATTGTAGCCCAGCATATCGCCGTCAGCCTTCAGCTTCTCGATCGCGGCAGTGTCTCGCTTCAGCGTTTCGCGGTCGAGCATCTCGCCGAACCGCTTCAGGTCCGCATCGGCAGCATCGAGCTCGGCGAGCATCTGCGGATCTTCCTTACGCCCCCGCGCCAGCTTATCATTCAGATAGGCCTTGCTCGTATAATAGGGGGAAAGGTCCGCGAGGTGCGCTCGCACTTTGGTCAAGGAGCGGATTAGAGCCTCGGCCGCCCCCTCAAGCTCAGCGGAAGCACCCGATAGCGCGCGAGCAGCCTTCAGCTGCTCGATGCCCTGATCAATCATTCCGGCGCCGACGAGAAACTCGCCATCGGTCGCGGCGTGTGCCACATCAGCCTTGCGGTATTTTGCCGCCTGCTCGGTGTACCCAAAAGAGCCAAGCAAGCGATTATGGGCCGCGATGAAGGCGTTCAACTGATTAGATGCCGCGGCGCCCGAAGAGGCGCTGCCCTGTTCGTTGCGGTACGACTTGTCGCACGCGCCGAGACATAGAGTCGCTGCGCCCATCACTGCCGTGAAGAATATAGTAGGCTTCATGGTTGCTCCCGGTTGATCCAATCTGCGTCCGCCAGCAGCCATCTCACCGCTACCTGCTAGACATCAAAGCCAAGTGCGGCCGTCAGTCCCTGCGCAGCCATAGGGGGGCAACTGGTTCGGCAAGCGTCCGCGCAGGCTATGGCAGCCCCAGCTGCGCAGCGGCTTCGGCGCATGGCTGTTCAGTGCAATGCCGACCTCGTCGTACGGGCTCTCTGCGTAAGCTACGTACAGGTACCAGCGGCCGCCAAATATCGCTGTCGCCCCCAGGAGCACAACGCAGACAACCTGCACGATCTTATTCATGTAAGCCCTCTTCGCGACGTGACTTCTCCGTTGCAGGCCGCTCCGACAAATTCAACCCTTTCACCCCTTCGCGCCTTAGCGCTGACCGCCAGTCGAACTCCCGGCGAGGCGGATGCGAAGTGGAACCTTCGGCCTATAGCCGCGGCCAAAGCGAGCGCATGCCGAGTGCGTGCCTCGAATTCGACGCCCATGCCTCTCGGGCAGTTCGAACCGGCTTGGCGCTCGTCCCGCCTTTTGCGCTACTTGACCTCCCCGTCGCCCTTCGACGATCGACACGGTCGCTCGAAGACGGATCGAAGGAAAAACGGATGGCATATCGCCGAACGCTGGCGAGCGATGCGCTCGCACTCGAGATGCCTGACGGCACCGTTCGACAGGTACTGTTCGCCGACGAACGCGCCGTCGCAGATGCTCTCGCCCCGGGGCGGCAGATCCTCGATGGGATCGCAATCTCCTGGGGCCTCCTCCCACTGGGCAGCATGTTCGTTTCGAAGGCCAGCAGGTCTGCCGAGACTTGGGATTCGGGCTCCAGCTCGCGGGTTTCTGGCGCCGCTTTCGGCTTCGCGGCGCTGGGCAGCGATGTCGGGCTCTATGCGATCCACTCCAGCAGCAACGCCGAAGCGCGGCGCTCGGCGCCTTTCGTCGCGAAGCGGTACGAAAGGCTGGCGCGGGCTCTCCGATCCTTTGAAGGCAGCCGACGTCATCTCCGCGACGCCTTGGTCGTAGACGTCCTGAAGGGCGAACCGGAAGCGTGCGGTGAAGATATGGTCAGAGTGACCTGCAGTCTTCATCCGGATCCAGGTAGAGGATTCTACCTGCACCGTCATGCGCACCATTTTCAATGCTTCTCGTGCGGCGCCTGCGGATCGGAAGTCGATTGGCTAAGGGCGAAGTACGGCCTTTCCCGCCAGCATGCGACATCGATTCTCGCGGGCTAGGACGAGCGGCCCAGACGTACAGTCACGCGCCCCATCGCCTGACTCTCGGCCCCAGTCAGCGAAAGCGAGTTTTCGCTGTCAGTTCCTCGCACTCAGGGCCCATGCCGCGAGCTCCCCTGCCGGTGCGGTAGACGTTGATCGCGAGCCAGAGCTCTTCTGGCAGCTTTTCTGCGTCAGACACTTCCTTCCACCACACTCGAAGGTCCGCGTCCCACCGATATCCGCGGTCGCGGAGCTCATCCTTCACGTGGAACGAGGCGCCATAGGCTCTGAGAATCCACGATTGGTGTGACGCCTGTTCGACGAGCTGCGAGAGGGCGGAACGCGCGTTTTCGAAGCGGTGGCGGAGCAGCTGGATCAGCCCGTCGACTTCGCTCGCTTCATCCTCTGGGTCGATGAACCATCCGATCTGACATAGCAGGTATCCCAGCGATCGCCCTTGAAGACCGTGGCTCCGCCAGTCGATCTGCGTCATCGAGCAGGCCCAGGGCAGATCGCATGCCTGCGGCAGCTGGCTCTCGATCCATGGGCGGGCGAACGCAGCACCGTGAGACACGATGATGGACGAGGTGCGCAGCATGTCCAGAAACGCCTGTTCACCGATTACATCGTCCACGAACTGACCGGCTTCCGGACTGCCGCTGGCCTCAGTGAAACCTGAGCACACGGAGGGTGCACGGTTGCGCCAGAGTTGCGGCTTGCCGAGGTAGGACACAACGCCATCAGCATCGTAGAGGAACAGGCGGACAACCACGCTGACACTCAGGTCGCCAGCATCTTCCGAACCTGACGTAGTCACCTTCAATGCGATCGCAGGCTTCGCAGCCACCTCGCATCCTTCGCCCGTTGGTCCAACTTGAAGTCGGACCCGGTGGAGCAGGCGAACGTCTTCGTTCCCGGACGCAGTGTCGCGTCCGACTTCCATCATTCCATCCATTTGCTTCTCCTGCCTGGCTTCAGGCGCGAATATGTTAATGCGGGCGTCCGAGCGTCAGATCTCGATGCGCTGCTCGATGTCTACCGCGAACGCGAGCGCCGAGGGGTCCGTGCAGTTGCGCTCGATCTCACGGATCATGTCAGCCACGGCCGGGGGAACGATCGCAGCTGCGATGGGCGTGGCGGGGAAGAAGCCGCAGCGAAGTTCCGCGATCGCAACGACATCCTCACCGAATCTCGAACGAAGTCGTTGGACGACCTGGGCGTGATGATGAGCCACCGAGGCGTGGAAGGCCTGAATCATCAGGCTCCCGTCGGCATAGATGATGGTGGCGGTGTAGAGCCGCGGCGTGGGCAGCTGGCGAGCCAGGGAGCTACGACCCCGCTTCGGTCTGATCAGGCGGCGGGCACCTTGACCCGCAGCGCGATCCGGCTGGCTATCGCCGGCTGGCAGTGCGCACTGCGGCTCACGCCTCCTGGGTGCAGCCGGCCGCGTGTTCGGCTGCTTGGACGTAAATGATCGCTTCCTCCGCGGCGGGACCTCTTCCGAAACGCTCAAGCTTGGTCTCCTCTCTTGTCAAAGTAGCTGTCTTCAGACGTGCCGCGGCAAGGGCTGCTCTTCCGACTCCTGTTCGAGCAGGTCGTCGAGCAAGCTGGGGTCGGCGTCCAGGCCGATACCCAGCCCATGCAGCAGGATTGCGCGCTTGCATCCGGCAAGCTCGAGGGAGGCGTTGATGGCGTCGGCGCCATCGAAGAGCGCCAACGGCGCGAGCAACCATGCGACGGGGTCATGCTCCAGGCCTTCGCGCTGAAAGCGCGCGCCAGTTTCAGCGGCAACGATAGCGAGTCGGATCAGTCGGCGTCTGGTGACGAGGATGGGCGGATCGTTGCGGTCGTCCAAACCGAGCGGATCCGGCCAGTGGAATGTTACCGGCGGGCGGCTGCATTCGTGAAGTTCTTCGATGTTGGCATACGCGTGCATGGGTCGATCCCTTTCAGGCGCGTGGTGGACTCCAGATCCAGGAACGTGAGAGCGGCTCCTGAAACTCATATAGGAAGATGACACACATCATTTCCACAATTCCGGAAACGTCGTAGCAATTTTGATGGTTAAGCGCCTCTTCAGCAAACACACGTTGGCTAGTTGATCGACCAGTCTTTTCGATTATTCTCGCACCATGGAACTATCAGCTACCGTGACCCTGTTGAGCGCTCTCGCGCAGCCAACGCGCTTCCGGTGCATGGCCATGCTCGCCGAAAGGGGAGAGGCAACGGCCGGCGATTTGGCATCGGGCCTGGGCGTGCCAGCGAACACGATGTCCAGCCATCTGACTGTTCTTGCGCATGCGGGTCTAGTTTCGTCCTCGAAGTCCGGACGTCATGTCCTCTATCGAGCGAATACAGCGCGGCTCGAACCCCTAATTGGAAGGCTGAGCACCTTGGTCGCAAAAGAGCTGAAGGCAGAATGATCGCCTAGCCAGACCTGTTTTGAATACCGTCAGGCGGGCGGCTCGAAGGCGGTGGTGCATGCCGCGCGACCCCATCGCTTGTGGTTGGTGCTTCCCTGGCGCGCCGCGTGAAAGCGGTCGCCAGCCGCAGCCCAGCGGTATGCACATGCGTGCATCGGGGCGTGGTATGCACATGTGTGCATCGGGGCGTTGGTATGCACATGTGTGCATCGGAGCGGCTGATTATGCACATGTGTGCATCGGGGCGGCTGGGTATGCACATGTGTGCATCGGAGCGGCTGATTATGCACATGCGTGCATCGGAGCGGCTGATTATGCACATGTGTGCATCGGGGCGGCTGGGTATGCACATGTGTGCATCGGAGCGGCTGATTATGCACATGTGTGCATCGGGGCGGCTGATTATGCACATGCGTGCATCGGAGCGGCCGGTATGCACATGTGTGCATCGGGCTATGCACATGTGTGCATCGGAGCGGCCGGTATGCACATGTGTGCATCGGAGCAGCTGATTATGCACACGTGTGCATCGAAGCTGCTGGCTATGCACATGTGTGCATCGACGGGAGCTAGTCCGCAGAAATTTTGCCCCGCGTAGCGAATTTTCGGCGGCAAACGGAGCATGAAAGGTCTCTTGGCGAAAGGATTACGTTCGCCGTCTGACGCGGTCTGCTTCGACTGGCGGCCACCCGAAACCGAGGTGGCGTGCTTCGTCCTCACACGAGCGTCAACTGATCAAGAGCCTTGGCGTCGCGAACTTAACTCTTTGGGCTATCAATGCGCGTACGCAGGAAAATTTCGCAGCTTATCGCTAAAAGCCGTAATTCATGAGCGGGTCCGACCGCTAGCTTTATGGCTATCGGCAATCTCGCAATCCGAGAGGTGCAGGATCTCTGACAGACGCTTGCACGCGACGCAGAGAAGCTCAGGCTGAACCAGGTCATTCACACGCGTGCGACCCCGGGACTCGGCTATGCACATGTGTGCATCGGGGCGGCTCGGTATGCACATGTGTGCATCGGGGCGGCTGGGTATGCACAAGTGTGCATCGGGCGGCTGAGTATGCACATGTGTGCATCGGAGCGGCTGGTTATGCACATGTGTGCATCGGGGCGGCTGGGATGCACATGTGTGCATCGGGCGGTTGATTATGCACATGTGTGCATCGGAGCGGCTGGTTATGCACATGTGTGCATCGGGGCGGCTGGGATGCACATGTGTGCATCGGGCGGCTCATTATGCACATGTGTGCATCGGGGCGGCTGGGTATGCACATGTGTGCATCGGGGCGGCTGATTATGCACATGTGTGCATCGGGGCGGCTGATTATGCACATGTGTGCATCGGGGCGGCGATTATGCACATGTGTGCATCGGCGGCTGATTATGCACATGTGTGCATCGGGGCGGCTGGTTATGCACAAGTGTGCATCAGGCCGGTCGATCCTGCGCAAGTTCGCCCGGATGTGATTTGAAAGGAGATCGGGCTAGCCTATTGTCGCATAGCTAGTGCGCAGGCGGCTGCGATCCCAAGCCGATAGGCCTGCAGCGTAGGCGCAAGCCGCTGAAATACCCAGTTAAAGCTGAGCAGCGTGGAGCGTGATGTTAATCAAACTCCTGACTTGATGACCATCAACAGAAAGGGGGGCGCGACCTCTGGAGGCCACGGCCGCGATCGGGATCGTACGACCGAGGGGTCCTCAGGTTGACCGATTATGCACATGTGTGCATCGGGCGGCTGATTATGCACATGTGTGCATCGGGGCGGCTGGTTATGCACATGTGTGCATCGGGGCGGCTGGGTATGCACATGCGTGCATCGGAGCAGCTGGTTATGCACATGTGTGCATCGGAGCAGCTGATTATGCACATGTGTGCATCGGGCGGCTGATTATGCACAAGTGTGCATCAGGCCGGTCGATCCTGCGCAAGTTCGCACGGATGTGGTTTGAAAGGAGATCGGGCTAGCCTACCGTCGCACGGCAAGTGCACAGGCGGCTGCGATCCCAAGCCGATAGGTCTGCAGCGTAGGCGCAAGCCGCTGAAATACCCAGTTAAAGCTGAGCAGCGTGGAGCGTGATGTTAATCAAACTCCTGACTGGATGACCATCAACAGAAAGGGGGGCGCAACCTCTGGAGGCCACGGCCGCGATCGGGAGCGTACGACCGAGGGGGCCTCAGGCTGACCGATTATGCACATGTGTGCATCGGGCAGCTGAGATGCACCTGTGTGCATCGGGACGGCTGATTATGCACATGTGTGCATCGGGCGGTTGATTATGCACATGTGTGCATCGGGACAGCCAATTATGCACATGTGTGCAAAGCGCGACCGCAGCGACTCGGCCAATGCGTTATGCACACATGTGCATAAAGCGCGTGATTTTGCACATGTGTGCATAACAACGCGTGAAATCGAGAAGTTAGAACGGTGCGGGAGATGGCCAACATGCTGTATAACAAGGAATAAATAAAGTTGACGATAAGCGATTTTTGATTATCGCGCGTGATCACGTACGTGCGCTCGTGCACGCGGGCGCGCACGGATCCGCGCGCGCGCGGATCCACGCGCGCACGGATCCACGCGCGCGCGGATCTCTCTATCAATCTGAATCTAAGAATCTTAGATTAGATAAGAGAGAGACTCTCCGTGTGCGCGCGAGAACCCTTCGAGGCGCAGCTTCCTATGAAGCTTATCCGTTCGTGCGACACACCCGCACGCGTTGCGCCAATGGACGTTCATCAGACCATGCAACGATCAGATTTACATAGCTTCCCTGGGGTGAAGGCCATCCGCAGGATCTTCGCGCGTCGAAACGGTGCCAGACGCCACGCGGTCAGCCGCCGGCTTGATGGCGCCGCATGCGGATCCTACAACCCATGACGAGCCGGAGTTTGGATGTGCCGGCATCGTGGGAGCAGCGTCGTCGTGGCGATCGAGAATCGGAAGTCGTCTGAGGGTCGGTGCGCGCGGGAGCGTGCACGCGACCGATCGAGTGGAAGCTGCGCCTGGGAAGGCAACCGAACGGCAGTTGACGCATTCTGCATTCGAGCGACGCCCTACGCGGCGACTCTCGCGAAGTGACGGAGCTGAGCCGATGACGACTGTGGCCAAGCGCCAGCTGGGCAGCCAGGGCCTCCAAGTGGCCGCGCTCGGTCTCGGCTGCATGGGCATGTCCGAGTTCTATTTCGGTCGCGACGAGCGGGAATCGATCGCGACGCTCAACCGTGCAATCGAGATGGGCGTCGACTTCCTCGACACGGCCGACATGTACGGCGTCGGCGCGAACGAGGAGCTGGTCGGGCGGGTCGTGCGTGAGCGACGCGATCGGGTCGTTGTCGCCACCAAGTTCGGCAACGTCCGGGGCGAGGACGGCAGCTTCAGGGGCATCAATGGCCGCCCCGAGTATGTGCGGGCTGCCTGCGACGCTAGTCTCCGGCGGCTCGGTCTGGAGGTGATCGACCTCTACTATCAGCACCGCGTTGATCCCGGCGTGCCTATCGAGGAAACTGTCGGGGCGATGGCCGACCTGGTTGCAGCGGGCAAGGTGAAGTACCTTGGTCTTTCCGAGGCGGCGCCCGAGACGCTACGCAGAGCGCATGCCGTACATCCGATCAGCGCGCTCCAGACGGAATACTCACTGTGGAGCCGGGATCCGGAAGATGAGATCCTGCCTACCGTTCGGGAGCTTGGGATCGGGTTCGTGGCGTACAGCCCCCTTGGCCGCGGTTTCCTTACCGGCCAGTTCAAGACGCAGGATGATCTGCCCGAGGACGGTTACCGACGCAATTCGCCGCGCTTTCAGGGAGCGGCATTCGAGAAGAACCTGCAGTTGGTCTCGGAAGTCGAGCGTATGGCCGCCGAGAAGAACTGCACGGCCGCGCAACTCGCTCTGGCATGGGTGATCGCGCAAGGCCAGGACATCGTTCCGATCCCAGGCACCAAACGCCGCAACTATCTTGAAGAAAACGTCGGTGCTCTCCAGGTGATGCTCTCGGAAGAGGACATGCGTCGCATCGACGCGATACTCCCGCTGGGTGCGGCCATTGGCGCGCGCTACCCGGAGGCAAGCATGGCTGGCCTCAACCGATAGGGGCGATCGGGTTCACTCTCGCTGGGTCTCGGAGATGGATTACACAACGGCCGGAACATCCGGCGTGCATGTGTGACGAGCGCGGACACCATCCACACCCGACGGGCTCTTCGATCACAAAAGCCGCACTTGCTCCAAGTTGCTCCCGCGCGTCGGATATTTCCTGAGATTACAGGCAGCTGAGCCGCTCGTAGAAGCCGCGTGGCGGCAACATCGCAATGTGCGAGAGCCGCAAGGGAGGGGCGATGTCCGAGCAAGCGATCGTTGCAGACGTAGGCCGAACCGCACTGCGCATCGGAATCACGGACGCTACCTGCTCGCTGGTGAGTGAAAGCGTTCGCACGCTCTCTCCTGAGGCGGAACCTACAGTTTCTGGCGCCATAAGCGGGCTTGCGAGGGAGCACGGCCTGGTCGGCGGTCGCATTCCGCTGGCAATCGCCGTCTCGGGAATGCCGCGCGGCGACATGATCTCCGTGACCAACGGCCGCTGGCGCATATCTCGACCGGGTCTCACGGCCATGCTACAGCGCGAGCCTCTGATACTGAACGACTTCGCTGCGAACGCCTGGGCCATCAGCGATAGGCGTGATCATTTCCTCGAGTGCCTCTGCGGTGGGCAACTGGATCCGCAGCGACCGGGCACCTACTGCATCATAGGCATAGGCAGTGGTCTCGGCGTTGCGCTGATGGCTAGAGATGCATCAGGGCGTGTGACCGTCATGCCCACGGAAGCCGGCCACTGCGCTTATCCCTCCGGCCTGCTCGAAGTCATGGCGGGCGCATCCGCGCTGCGGGCCACGGGAGGCTTTACCTCGGCGGAGTCCATTCTCTCTGCGGGCGGCCTTCTGGCAGCGTACACGGCCACCGCAGTCTCTGCCGGCGCGAAGCCCTCCACCTCTGATCCGAAGGAGGTGATCCGGCGGGCGATCGGCGCGGTTGACGAGCATGCGGTCGTTGCGCTCAGGACCTGGTGTTCGGCGCTCTGGTATTTCGCGGGCAACATGACGCTGGCCTACGGAGCGCTGGATGGCGTGATCCTGACCGGTAGCGTGTCGGCGTCCCTGAAGAAGATGCTTGCGCGGGAGGAGCTGGCCAGACACTTCGTCGTACCCGGCCCCTATCAGAAGCAGCTAGCAATGGTGCCTCGTGCGCTATCGACCCTCCTGCATCCCGAGCTCGCCGGGGCCGCGGTCGCGTTGCGGACCTCATTGACCGCGCACGAAGTGCGATGAGGGTGCGAACATGTGACGGAACAGCGCAGCGGCGGCTCCATCAGCATCGATGCGGTCAGGATGATCGAGCCTCTTTGGCATGAACCGCTCGCCTTCGCTGACGCGGAACGGGCGCGGCGCCGCTCTCGGGGTCTTGGGTTAGGATGCCGACCGGCCGGGGCGCCCGCGACGGCTTAGATTACGGTGGCAATCCGGATGTCCCCGGATTATTCGCGCGCGTCCCAATCGGAGCCATGCCCTTGACCAGTTCTGCCACCGGCCCGGAGCCCTATAGCGACATCTTCGTCGGCGACGGCGAGATGGCGCGGCTGATGCGCACTCACGATTGGAGTGCCACCGCACTTGGTGATCCCGCCGCGTGGCCAAATGGCCTGAAGGTCGCACTCCGCCTGCTGCTCACGTCGCGCTTCGAGATGTGGCTCGGTTGGGGCCCGGACATCAACTTCTTCTACAACGATGCCTACCGTCCCACGCTCGGGATCAAGCATCCAAACTCGCTGGCAGTTCCCACACGCGTGCTCTGGGCTGAAATCTGGGACGACATCAAGGAACGCCTGGCGACCGTATACGAGCGGGGCGAAGCAACCTGGGACCGCGCGCTGCTGCTGCTTCTCGAGCGTAACGGCTATACCGAGGAAACGTACCACACCTTCTCCTACAGCCCGCTGATCGGCGACACGGGAGCTGTCGAAGGGGTCTTCTGCGCGGTTTCCGAAGAAACAGATCGCGTGATCAGCGAGCGGCGTCTCGCCTCTCTGCGTGAGCTTGCGAGCGGGCTGGCGCGGGCCCAGGTCCGAGGTGACGTGCTGGACGCAGTGCGGTCAGGGCTTTCTCGTAACCTCCACGACCTACCCTTCAGCATCGTGTACCTGTTCGATGATGCCATGGTGCCTGAGCTCGCAGCCACTGCAGGGATTGCAGCCGATGCCGCGCACTGCGATCCTCGCTTTTGGCGGCTGGACCGCAGCGCAGGTCTCGACAAGATTATCGTGGAGGATGCCCCAGCCGGCCTGCCGCAGGGAGCGTGGAACAGGTCTCCGTCTAAGGTCGCCATCGTTCCACTCCCCGGCCAAGCAGGAGGAAGAGCGCGTGGGGTCATGGTCGTGGGCCTCAATGCCTTCCGACCGGCGGAAGAGCAGTACCTGAGCTTCCTCGATCTCCTGGCAGGGCAGATCGCCGCCGGGCTGGCGAGCGCCGAAGCGATGGAGCTTCGCACGCGGGAGCGAGACCGCGTTCGCGACCTCTTCCAACAGGCCCCCAGCTTCATGTGCATACTTGCCGGCCCTGAGCTGCGGTTCGAGCTGGTCAACGACGCCTACCTCCAGCTTGTCGGCCATCGCGATCTGATCGGCCTACCCGTCCGCGAGGCGCTCCCGGAGATCGAAGGACAAGGCTTTTTCGAACTGCTCGAGAACGTGTTTTCCACTGGCAAGCCCTTTGTCGGTCGAAACATGCCGGTAACGATCCAGCGAGGCAGTGGCGCGCCTCCCGAGGCTCGCTTCGTTCATCTCGTCTATCAGCCGATCGTCGAGCCGAACGGGTCCGTCTATGGCATCTTCGTCGACGGCTATGACGTGACTCACCAGAAGCGAGCAGAGGATCAACTGCATCAATTGAACGAAACCCTGGAGCACCGGGTCACCGAGCGAACGCGAGAGCTTCGCGCGGCATTGGAGCGTCTGCATCACGAGGCAAGCGAGCGCGAAGTGGCCGAGCGCGCCTTGCGCCAGTCGCAGAAGCTTGAAGCGCTCGGAAAGCTCACCGGCGGCGTCGCGCATGACTTCAACAATCTCCTGCAGGTGGTCAGCGGAAATCTTCAGCTTCTCTCGCGGGACGTCGCTGGCAACGATCGCGCCGAAAAGCGCGTAGAGAACGCAATGGCGGGCGTGACCCGCGGAGCCAAGCTCGCTTCCCAGCTGCTGGCGTTCGGTCGCCGCCAGCCGCTCGAGCCCAAGGTAGTGAACCTGGGGCGGCTGGTTCGAAACATGGATGACCTTCTACGACGAGCGATCGGCGAAGACATCGAGATCGAGACGGTGGTATCCGGCGGACTTTGGAACACCCTGATCGATCCGGGCCAGATCGAGAACGCGATCCTGAACCTGGCGATCAATGCGCGGGATGCCATGCCTGATGGCGGCCGCCTCACGATCGAGGCAAGCAACGCGTTCCTCGACGACGAATATGCCAGGCAGCACGACGACGTGAAGGCCGGGCAGTATGTCATGATCGCGGTCACCGACACAGGGTCGGGTATCCCGAAGGCAATCCTCGAACAGGTGTTTGAGCCCTTCTTCAGCACGAAGCCCGAAGGTAAAGGTACGGGGCTCGGCCTTTCCATGGTCCACGGTCTCGTCAAGCAGAGCGGCGGGCATCTCAAGGTTTACAGCGAAGTCGGCGAGGGCACCACGATAAAGCTCTACCTGCCCCGCGAGACCCAGGAGGAGGATGTTCTCACCGACATCAGCGCTGCTCCCGTTCGTGGCGGATCCGAGACCGTGCTGGTCGTCGAGGACGATGACGGAGTCCGAGAGACCGCCGTCGCGCTTCTCTCGGAGCTTGGTTATCGCGTGCTGAAGGCTCGAGACGCGATGAGCGCGTTGAACGTGATCGAAAGCGGCATACCCATCGATCTGCTGTTCACCGACGTGGTGATGCCCGGGCCACTTCGGAGCCCGGAACTAGCCCGCAAGGCCAAGGAACGGCTGCCGAACGTGGGCGTCCTGTTCACCTCGGGCTATACCGAGAACGCAATCGTGCATCATGGTCGCCTCGATCCGGGCGTGGAGTTGCTCTCGAAGCCCTATTCGCGTGAAGCGCTGGCGCGGAAGGTGCGTCACGTTCTTGGCAACCAGGCGCAGCGCAATGACCTGCAGACGTCCAACGCGACGCGCGCGCAAGTGACCACTGAGGCAGGCGTGGGGCATTCGAAGCCGCTTGGCTGCACCATACTTCTTGTCGAAGATGACGATCTGATCCGATCGAACGCGGCGGAGGTGCTGGCGGGCGCGGGTTTCTCGATCGTAGAGGCGGCGAGCGCGGAAAGCGCTGAGCAGCTATTGGACGCTAGCGGGATCGACATACTTCTCACCGATGTGGGCCTGCCGGGCAAGTCCGGAGTGGAGCTTGCCAGGAGCGCCGTAGCTCGGTTCCCTCAGCTGCGAGTGATGTTTGCCTGCGGCGATGACTCGCGGATCAGCGAGGTCGTGGAAGACGCTACGATATTGCTCAAGCCCTACAAGGCCGAAGAGCTGCTGAGCTCAGCAATGAAGGCATGGAAACGCGCGAATCAGTAGGGAAGGGTGCGTCAAAGGCGCAGCGCAAGTCAGGAACGACAGGTCGTACTGGCCCAGTGCATGGATCGCGCAAGATCTAGATTAGCCCCGTCCTCTTGCTCACCGACGACCGAACCGCGGAGATTGCCACGCATCAAGGCTGTGCGTCGAAGAACAACGTCAGCCGGCGCGCCGACGCGTCGCCGGCTTCATCGGCGGCGGATATGACTATATCGATGTCGGTTGCGTCGTGGCGCTGGCCTTCATCGGCTCCTATTCCAAGAAATGGCTAACGACGTCGGCCGCGCGCCACCGGCCGAGTTCTGAAACCTCTAGTCGCAGTAGGCCGCGCCATGTTCGGGGGGCCAGAAGAGCCCGGCTCCGCAAGGGGGTGAACGGAGCGGGCTCTTCCTCTTCACGCTCGGAGCGGAAGCTCCGAGAGACGTGCGGGCCGGACTTCAAGGCCTTCGGTTCCGGTGTCAGCTTGATGGGCGATATCGCTCGACCGCACAATTAAGTGGAAAGCCGGAAAGCCCATGCGTGCAATGTTAAGAAACGCTGCGTCAGCAAGCACATTGCAGTTAGCGACTCGCTTCATGAACAGGCTCGAGTTCCTTGTCCTGCGGCAGCTTATCTCCCGCAGACCCAACTTCCAGCGGGTGAGAGATGGTCGGACGGGCCCATCGCGAGGCATGCTGCACTCCTGAAGCAGCGAATGCAAACATGTGACCAGAAAGCTGGACACGGCGCGACTTGGCCACTAACTCCCGATCGCCGTCCCCCCCCCAACCGCAATAGGGGCCTGAATTCGGAACGGAGCCCTCCATTCCGCGGGGGGCGGCACCTAGATCTCACAGCGCGATGGCGCACGCGTTTGCGGAGACTGGAGCGGGCGCAAAGCGTTCGCTGAGGTCTAGCGTGGATGTTCAGTGCGCAAGCACCCGATTTGCGCACCGCGTCTAGCCGATGTGTGATTTCACGGGGTGAGACTACTTGGATCTTCGATAGGCGCATGCATTTCGATGTAGTCTCGCCCGTTGCCTCCGTAGTTCGTCGGAGTGACGCCGGCTTCGGCGATGTTCCTATAAACTTGGAAGTGCACTCTCTGCGCTTCGGGGTACAATGCGAACACAAGCGATCTTGCTTGGTGCGGCGATGCTGGTCGCAACTCCTACCCTCGCCGAAGCGGGGCTTGCTGAGCAGCAGATCGCCCGAGCCATCAGCCGAATGTTCGGCAGCCCCGAGGAGGCGCTTGGGGCTGCGCGTGCCGCCGAACACGAGGCGGACCAAGATCCTGCAAGTGGGTTGCTCGCCACCAAGGCCCGCTGGCTCGAAGGGGAAGCGTTATCCCGTCTCGATCGGGATGCCGAAGCCGAACCAATAGCCCATCGGGCGCTCGACGAGGCGCGTACTCGCTGGCCGAAGACAGTTCTGCATGCCGATCTGCTGATGACCTGGGGCGGAATCCAGCAAAACCGCAACCATGCTGCCGTAGCGCTCGACGCGTTCCAGCAGGCGCACAATCTCTTTCGCGATCTCCATCAGCCGCGCAAGCAGGCCATAGCACTGGTGATGATAGCCAGCCTCTACAACCGCGCGCGCGATAACATATCGGCTCTACGCAATTTCCAGGCTGCTCTTGATGCCTATTCGGGCGATCGCAACCTGCGCATGTCGATCCTGAACAATCGCGGCAACGCGTTGCTGGACCTGGGCCGCCCCGCCGCCGCGGCGCTAGAATATCAGCAGGCGCTGGCCTTGGCCCAGGCCACGGGGGCGACTGGACTGCGCGTGCCAATCCTCAACAACCTTGCCCGCGCGGCTTTGCACCAAAGCGCTCTGGTCGCCGCACGGCGCTATAACGACGCGGCTTTCGCCGCGAGTGTCGGTCACGAAGTTGAGTATGGCGGCAACCTCCATGCTCTACGCGCGCAGATCGCCCTGCGGCGCGGGGCAGTGGAAGAGGCTGTCACCGAGATCGAGGCAGCGTTGGCGCTTATCGTCGATCCCAGTTCCCCAGTTTGGCGCGAGGTGCATGAGGCGGCAGTGGACATCTACTCCCGTGCCGGACGCCCCGCTGATGCGCTGGCGCATCTCAAGACTCTCAAGCGAATCGACGATGAGGTGACCAAGGTTGCAACCGACACCAACACCGCACTGCTCGCCGCGCGGTTCGACGCGACCAACCAGCAACTTCGCATCGAGAAGTTGCGCACGAGCCAGGCCAACCAGCGTGCCCGCTTCGCCCGGGATCGCGCGTTGTTCCAGCTCCTGCTGGCTGGAGGCGTGCTTCTAATCGCTGCAGGGGGTGCCGCACTGCTTGCCTTCGCGCTGTTTCACATCCATCGAAGCCGTCGCGAAGTGCGCGAAGCGAACCGCGATCTTGCCACCACCAACGTTCAGCTCAGCAAGGCACTCGCAGCCAAGCGTGAATTTCTCGCCACGACCAGCCATGAATTCCGCACTCCTCTGAACGGCATACTGGGCATGAGCGAGGTGCTGCTCGCCGACGATACGCTCGGTGGCGAGGCTCGTGCGAAGATCTCAGTATTGCAAGATGCCGGTAAAACGATGCAGGCACTGGTGGACGACGTGCTCGACATGGCTTCGTTGGACGGTGACGAAATCATCTTGGAGCGGGCGGCGTTCGACTTGCGCACAATGCTCGAGGATTGTGGCCAGCGATGGAAAGCGGTGGCAGCGAAGCGCGGCTTGACGTTCACGCTGGACTGCGCCGAATGTCCAGAGAAGCTGACCGGCGACGCTCGTCGCGTTGGTCAGATCGTCCACAACCTCCTCTCCAACGCAGTCAAGTTCACCTCCGAGGGAGGAGTCACGCTCACCGCCCGCAGCGCAAGCAACGGACGGGGCGTCGAGATCCTGGTCGTCGACACTGGCATCGGTATCGCCGCGGCTGAGCACGCACTTGTCTTCAGGAAGTTCTATCAGGTCGACGGCGGCACCAGCCGGGCTTATGGCGGGATAGGCGTAGGACTGGCGCTCGCGCGTGCCTTCGCCATAGCGATGGGTGGCAATCTTACGGTCGAAAGCTCGCTTGGCATGGGTGCCACGTTCCGTCTGCTCTTGCCCGGCGGCGAGCCCGACGCCGTGGCAGCGGTCGAACCTGCGTCATCACCGACCGGGCCGCAGCGGGTGTTGCTGGTCGAAGCTAACCCGCTATCGCGGGAAGTGACGCTTCACGCGCTTCGTCAGGCTGGATTTTCGGCAGATGCCGTAGTTTCGGCAGGCGCGGCACATGCGCATCTGGCGAGGGAAGTTACAGATCTGATGCTCGTCAACGCGGATCGAGCGATATCGGCGGATCTAGCCGCGCTGCTGGCCGCTGCGCGCAAATGGAAGGTCAGCGCTACCGTTCTACTCGATCCTGACGATGCCTTTGACACGCCTCCGGTCAATCTCGTGGGCACCCATCAGTTCCTTGCAAAACCCATCGCGATCAAGGAGCTCATCGAAAGGCTGCCGCTTACCGCCAGCCGCGATCCTGATAACCCCACTGCGCCTAGCAAATAGTCGCTTTGCTCGCCCAATTTCGCGAGAGCTGCAAACCGATCGAATTGCGATACCGAGCGGATCTGAAGCTGGTGGTTATACCTAATGGCCGCATTCAACTATCTTAATGTTCGCTGTCTACAATGGAGAGATTGGAATTTGGAGAATTGAGGTTGTTATGAATCGTCGCCTTCGGCTTGGACTTGTTGCGTCGTGCAGCTTGCTCGCCCTGCCTGCGCATGCGCAAAGCGCGCCGTCAGAAGCGGATCATAAGGACGCAGCTCCGACCGCGACGCCCGCCCCCAAGCAGGCGTTCACCACGGGCGTCGCCAAGGGACGCGACCTGCTAGACTCGGCGATTTCGGCGAGTTCGCTCGACGAGGAGCAGATCCAGAAGATCGGCACTCGCTCGATCGCGGAAGTGCTCGGCAACATACCGGGAATCCGTGCGGAGACCGCTGGCACCGACGGGCTGACCGCCGTGACGATCCGCGGCCTGCCGATGGCGGCGGACGGCTCCAAGTTCCTGCAGATCCAGGAAGACGGCCTGCCCGTCCTCGAATTCGGCGACATCCATTTCGCCTCGACCACCGCGTTCCTGCGTACCGATCTCAGCCTGTCCCAGGTTCAGGCGATCCGCGGCGGCTCCGCGTCGACCTTCGCATCGAACTCGCCGGGCGGCCTCGTCAACTTCATCTCGAAGACCGGCGAGGAAGACGGCGGCACGCTGCAGCTCTCGTCCGGCATCGGCCATGAGATCGGCCGTGCCGACTTCAACTATGGCGGCCATCTGAGCAAGACGGTGCGCTTCAACGTCGGCGGATTCTACCGCCAGGGCGAAGGCCCTCGCGCGACCGGTTACGATGCCTTCAAGGGCGGCCAGATCAAGATGAACGTCACCAAGACGTTCGGCAACGGCTATATCCGCGTCTACGGCAAGTATCTCGACGATCGCGAGCCGAACTATGCGATGGTGCCGGTGTCGGTGCGTGGCACCAATGCCGACCCCGTCTATGGCACGATCCCCGGCTTCGATCCGCGCAACGACACGCTTGCCTCGCGCTACCGGTCGTCCGCGCTTGCGCTCGACGGCAACAACAACGTGACCAATGTCGATCTCCGCGAGGGAAATCGCAGCAAGGTCGCCTCGGTCGGGCTGGAAGCCCAGTTTGATATCGCCGGTTGGACCTTCAGCGATCGCATGCGCTACGCAGGCATTTCGGGCAGCTACAACGAGAGCAGCTCGCTGGCGCTGCTGCCCGCCGCCGCCCTCGCCCCCACGTTCGCGGGCCTGGGTTCGACGCTGCGCTATGCGTCCGGCCCGAAGGCCGGCCAGGCCATCACCAACCCGTCGACGCTGAACGGCAACGGCCTGCTGATGTATGGCCTCGAGCTGCATTCGGACCTCGAAAAGCTCGACAACTTCACCAACGACTTCCGGGGGAGCCGCGTCTGGAATCTGGGCGCCGGCAAGCTCACCACCACCGCGGGCTTCTATGCCTCGTCCCAAGCGATGGTGCAGAACCTGCACTTCATCAACGACGTGTACGACGTTGCGAGCGGCGGCAACTCCGCCTTCGTGGATGTACTGACTGCCGGCGGCGTTCCGGTTACCCAGGGCGGCGTACTGGCCTACGGCGTTCGGGGCACTGCCGCCTATCGGCGCCGCTACGACCTGCAGTACCGCGTGTTCGCGCCCTATGGCTCGGTAAACTACCAGATCGGTGCGGTGTCGATCGGCGGCAGCCTGCGCTATGATTTCGGCAAGGTCAGCGGCACGCTCTATGGCGCCGATCTCGGCGGCGGCCGCGTCGGCACCGCTCCGGTCGACATGAACCGCGACGGCACCATCTCGCTGCCCGAGCGCAGCGTGGCGGTCCTGCCGCTGTCGCAGCCCGGCCAGGCCGATTACAGCTACAGATACGCTTCCTACTCGGTCGGCGTGAACTATCGCATCGCCGAGCCGCTCTCGGTATTCGCCCGTTACAGCCGCGGCGCGCGTGCAACCGCCGAACGCATCTACTTCTCGCCGGCAGTGAACCCCGCCTCGGGCGCGCTGACGGATCCGGCCATGGCCTATGGTCCGGTCAAGCAGGCAGAAGCGGGGGTGAAGTTCCGGAAGAACGGCGTGACGCTGTTTGCCACCGGCTTCTGGGCATCGACCACCGACAAGAACCTGCAGATCGGCGCCGACGCCAGCGGCGGAACCGTGGTGCTCCAGATTGACCGCGACTACAGCGCCAAGGGCGTCGAGCTCGAAGGCCTGTTCGAGCATGGCCCGCTCAGCCTGCGGCTGGGTGCCACCTACACCAAGGCCAAGATCGATGCGGACAAGGCGGACAAGACGCTGGTCGGCAACACCCCGCGCCACCAGCCGGACCTGATCTTCCAGGCGACTCCGCAGTTCGAGGTGAAGCGCTTCACCATCGGCACCAACCTGATCGGCACCACCAGCAGCTTCGCGCAGGACGGCAACCTGCTGAAGCAGCCGGGCTACACCATCGTCAGCCCGTTCGTGCAGGTCCGCCTGGTGAAGGGCCTGCAGCTCGGCCTCAACGTATACAACGTGTTCGACAAGCTCGCCTTCGTGTCGGTCAACTCTGCGGCGGTCCCGGCCTCGGGCGTCGCCACGGCGCAAACGCTGACCGGCCGGATGTTTACCGCATCCGTCCGATTCAGCTTCTGATCCGGAACACTGGCGAGAAGGGGCGGGAACACGGTTCCCGCCGCCTTTGCTTCGTATGCTGCCAGTCGAAGACGGCAACCTTCAATCGGGCCGGCCATCGTCATGAGCAGTGCGACGTTGGACGGCAAATCTGCCTTGAACGTTGCGCAAGCGACTTCATCGCTACTCCGCTACGTCGTAGACCACTACCGCCTCTCTGAATGGAATGTGCGCAGCGACGTTGCCCTGTTCGTCCGTGATGAGGATGTACCAGGAGAGGTTCAGGTGGCCCTTTCGTAATTCGCCGACCATCACGTCCCGAGCGGTGGCTATGGCACGCATCCTTGCTTCATCGAGGGTCTCGCAGTTGATGCCTTCGTTATCCTCTAGAAGGCGTACTCTGTCGTGAAGATGGAAGAAGAATCGCTCCATAGGGGAGGGGTCCGCTACTTTCGATCTGCTAAGCTATGCCGCTGCGTGCAGGTATGCTGGATCAAACCCCGCTAACCGTCTGAAGCCGGGCCAATTGCGGACTTGTAGCATCCCCGGCGAGCGCCGAATGAGCCCCTCTTCCGTAAGCTCCCTCAGCATGCGGTTGACGTGCACTGATGTGAGGCCGGTCGCATCACCGATCTGCTCCTGTGTGAAGGGTAGACGCATATTCTCGACGGTTCCAAGACCTGCAGCTTCGCTTCGAACTAGGAACTCGCAAAGCATGTGAGCGATCCTCGTCTTGGCATCGCGCCGCCCGACATTCAGTACCCACTCGCGAAAAATCGATGCGTCTATCAATGCGTCTCGCCAGAACGCAGTTCCGACGGTCGGGCGGTTCGATATGAGGTGTCGCAGGGCGGGCATGGGGATCCACACAAGCTTTACGTCTGTGATCGCCTGCACAAAATGATCTGCGCGCTCTAGAAACAGATGCTGCAGGTCAAGCATGTCGCCTGAGACGTGGAATGAAACGATCTGCCGACCACCTTCCGCAGAGAGCTTACTTCGCGCAGCATAGCCGTTCACCAGCAGGCAGCATTCTGTAGGACGCTCTCCCTCCCGCACAATATACTGGTGAGCTATACGGGTCTCCGACCGGTGAGGAAGGGCTTGCAAAGCAGAGATGTCCTCCTCATTAACACGAGCTAAACGTTCGATTTTGGCTATTAATGCCTGTAAATGAGAAGAGTTGCTCTTCATTCCCCACTCTCATGGCGTGTCAGTCACAAACTAATGCTCTTACACTGTAATCGTTCCGGAAGAACAATGGCGTAATGCTTACTTTGGATCAATTCGCGTTCACAATGGCGCGGGGAAATTGAATGGAGTGGGGCGTAACCTGTTCAACTTCATGGAGAATTGCGCTTTTCCTTCCAAGATTTGCAGGTGGAGCTGTAGCCGAGGAGCGCACATGGTCCAAAGCGTTCGCGTTATCCGAGCCCGTCGTTCACGGCCGTGCTCATCTCCGCCTATTGGCGCTCGATAGAGCGTTTTGTAGGAGCTTGCCGGAACGATGATGTGGCGGGATCAGGCGTCGAAGGAAGGGTGCTGGCTACTACGAGGAGCTTCATCGCAGGCCCGTCCCTCCTGCGGACGCAGGTTCGTCATCGACATGATCGAGCGCGGACGCCGCCCAGCCGCCATGAGCCGATTGTTGCTCCTCGGCACCTTTTCCGTAAATGACCGTAAAGCACTGATAACCGAGGTTGTCGTAGGGTCCCCTGCTATGCCGCGCATGACAGCCTCTCGCTTCCTCACCTCTGCCCTGCTGGGCCTGATCTACTGGGTGCTCGCGTCGAGCACCATCATGTGGAGCAGGTATGAGGGAGGCGTTGCGTTCGTATGGTTTGCATCGGCAGCTCTCCTTGCCCGCCTGCTCACGTTGAGGCCGCAGCACTGGCAGCTGCCGCTGCTGTGGTGCGGCGTCGGAAGCGCCGTGGCGACCTCCCTGTTTGGTTTAGGTCCTGCAGCCGCGTTGCCGATGCTTCTGCCAAATCTGGCGGAGCCGGTGATCGCTGCCCTTCTGATCCGGCGCGTCGCCGCACCGAGTGCGGCGTTCACGACCAATAAGCGCCTGGGCGTGTTCTTGGCGGCTGCGGTCATCGCGCCATGTCTCAGCGGACTGGTCGGTGCGGCAGTCGCAGCGGTATTTGGCTCAGGCTCATATTCCGTGAACCTGGCGCATTGGACCACCGGGCATGCTCTCGGCCTCATTACCTTCACACCCGTAGCCCACTTCGTCGCTCGTGGAGGATTCGCGAGGTCGCTTCGGCGGGCGAGCACGGGACGCGTGCTAGAACTCGTCGGCATAACGCTGCTCGTCGGCGTGGTGACGACTGGGTCCTTTCTCCAGAATACCACCCCCACTCTCTTCCTGCCCATCCTTCCCATGACGCTGGCTGCGTTCCGGGGCGGACGGCTGGCGGCCGCAGCATCCGTATTGATGCTCACGCTAGTCGCTGGCGGGCTCACTCTGGAAGGGTTCGGCCCCATAGCAGCGATCGACGCTTCTCCCGGTGCCCAAGTTGAGTTTCTGCAATTCTACCTCGCTGCAACGGTGATGACAATCTTGCCTGCAGCGACTGAATTGGGCCGGCGCAGAGAGCTCTTCCGCGCACTCCGTGAAAGCGAGGCCCGGTATCGTCTGCTGATGGAAAGCTCCACCGACATCATTCTGAACCTGAGCGTGAGCGGAGACGTCTGCTTCGCATCGCCGTCTATCGCCCAGATCAGTGGCTTCAACGCCGATGGTGTTCTCGGTAGGAACGTATTAGAGCTTGTCGATCCTCGAGATTGGCAGGCGGTGAAGCGAACGCATCATCAGGCACTCGCGAATGCCGACCGCACCTTCATCGTGGAATATCGCGCTGCGGTACATGATGGTTCCGCTCGCTGGTTCGAAACGCACGCCAGGGCCGTCGTCGACTGCGAGCAGGTCGTTGGCGTGGTCTGCGCCATTCGAGACGTGACACATCGAAAGGCGGTGGAAGAAGAGTTGGCCCATGCGGCTGCGACCGACCCGCTAACCGGCCTGGTGAACCGGCGGACCTTCGACGCAGCGCTTCGAGCTGCCACTTCAAGCGAGAGCGAGGTGTTCGGTTGCGTTGCCCTCTTCGATCTGGATCACTTCAAGCAAATCAACGATCGCTATGGTCATGCGGCGGGTGATGAAGTCTTAAAAAGCTTCGCGTTGCAGGCGCGTCAGTGCGTGCGAGAAGGTGACACGGTGGCTAGAACCGGAGGAGAGGAATTCGCGATCATCCTTCCTGGCGCGTCCCGGCTGCAGGCGCAGGCGGTCTGCGAACGTCTTCGGGAAGCCATGTCCAGCGCGGTACTTGTCGTAGAAGGTAAGCTCATCCGCGTGACGGTGAGTGGAGGAGTTGCCGTCTATGAGCGCAGTTCCTCGCCCGAGACCCTGCTCGTTGAGGCGGATCGAGCCCTATATACCGCCAAGGCTAACGGCCGAGATCGTCTGGCTTTCGCGGCATAGCATTGCGACCGGTAGGTCGGTGCCGACATTTGCTTCGACTACCAGGATTCGCGAATAAGCGAATCTGTTTATGCCAGCTTGCGTTGGGAGGCGACGTCCGCAAGGTGGTGCGATGCCTAGGCGCTTGATCTCCCCATGCCTCGCGGTTGTGCTTACGCTGGCCAGCATCTGGATCCATCCGGCTTCCGGTGAGAAAGCACTATATGGTCATGAAGGCACTCTTGAGCGCTACGATCTGCCTCGTGAGGTAGCGGGCTGGCCGGCTCCCTTCCTCGCTGATGACCCGGGCACATCGATTCCGCACAAGATAGGCCTGGAGGACGTGCTGCGGCCGGGACCGCTCGTCGCGACGTGGTGCTTCTGGTTTGTCGCCGTGCTGTGTGTGCGGAAGCTACTCAAATTACTCACGTCCGGGCGGGGCTAAGCCCGACCTGACGCGGACGATTTCGTGCCCGCTGCTCCCGGCAGCGTCAGCGCCTAGCTCCACAGCTGGCGCCGGTAAGCATCGAAGCAGCGGGCGCCGCATCGAAGTCGAATTAAGGCACCTTCGGCCATGGCTGTCGCGCGGTGCGGATCCGCATCCACGGCGGGGCGGAGCGCCTCGCGGTTCCAATCCTCGCTGTGCTTTAGATCGAGCACAGCGTGCAGCGTGAAGTATCTAGCCTCCTTCGGGCTGAGCCCAATGCGCTTGAGCCCTTCTGCAACCATCGCAGAACGAGCCGGCGCAGTCAGCTCGATGACACCAAGAGCCCCGACGGAATGCCATGCGTACCTGCGGTTGGTAGCCATGGCGGTCATCGCGTTGGCGAGGCAGAGGCTCTCCCAGACGGTGTTCTCGATGACGGGGTTGACCGCGAGGGTAACGACGAGTTCCTCCAGCATCGGACCGTGCATGCCTTTTCGCGTTCCGTGACCCATCTCGTCCCAGTAGTTCCTGGCGAGTTCGAGCTTTGGTCGGGTTGGGAGCTTTACCTGCGTAAGGGCTACGAGATCTTCGAAGCCAGCCTCGCCCGCAGCTTCCTGCTCGAAGAACCACCGCAGATCGTCTCGCGAAGCCTCAGCAGCCAGCCACGGAAAAAGAGGGTCGCCTTGCCCCGGCCCTGCCTCCCTAAGCCCTTCGAACCATCTGATGAATTCGTCTGCGTCAGTGGGAACCGCGGCTGCCTCCTCCGCGACTTCAGCTCGAAGCTCTTCAAGGAAAGCACCTTCCAGGCGACGCATTCGAGCGTCCATTTCGAATCGCGCTCGCCAATCCTCTTCGACGAAGCTGGGCTCCAACCGTTCCCGGTTCCAGAGGGCAAGCTCGCGTTGAAAGCCATCGGTCAAGAACTTCGACGAACGAAGGTCGCGCGCCCGCTGCCAAGCTGCTCTCATCACTGTATCTCCTCGCCGCCGCAAACCCCTCCGCCTGCGCGAAGTTCCTTGGCCGGCCGAGACATGGCTAGTCGATCAGCCGGCGCGGCGCGGGGTCCTGACCGCTCGTTGGGGCGCCCGGCTGGCGAGTGCCACATGCTGCAATGAAATGGTTGAAATTCGACGCCAAAGGCCTGTTAATGGATGTATGAAACAGGGGGCTAATCCAGCCGATCTTCAGCCGGCTATCAACCGGCTCTCCGCACTCATCGCTCTTGGGGATGGTGACGTCGAGAGTCTTCGAGCCACGAGTAACCAGGTCTTCGCTCTCTCGGCAGGACAGGAGCTCATCAAACTTAGCCAGGTGACCTCTAGGTCCGCCATCGTCCTGAAGGGCTGGCTCGCCCGTGTCCGTCAAGGCCGACAGGGCAAGAGGCAGATTCTCGATATCTATGTGCCGGGCGACATCATCACTCCGACTCCCAGGGTGGATCCCTATGTGGCCGGTGCGATCGTCGCGTTACAAGATGTCGCCCTTTGCCTCACTCCGGCGTCCCCAGGAGACACGTTAAGGGATGCCTTTCAACTCTGCCGGCAAATGGATGAAGGACGGCTCCTGAGGCAGATTTACCGCCTGGGTCGAATGACGGCATCGGAACGCATGTACGATTGGATGATAGAGATCCGCGACCGCCTGCGTATCGCAGGTCTCGCGGCGGACAATGAGTTCAAGCTCCCTGTCACACAGGATCTTGTTGCTGACATCTTGGGGCTTACCGCCGTTCACACCAACCGAACGCTGAAGGACTTGCGTCTATCTGGCAAGCTTACCTGGCGCATGGGGAAGGTTCGGATCGCGGCTGAATAGGCCCAATGGCCAAAAAGCGGCAGTGGTGAAGTTGATCGACCGTCTTGGTCGCGTTGAAGTGAGCAGGCTTCCACTCGCGATTGTCGGTATTTGAAAATTTCGTTGTAGTTAGCGCTCTTCTCCAAGTGGGCTTCCCGGTGTGAGAGATTCGTTCATGAGACAAGTGCAGAAGAAATCCTGAAGAAGGAGGTAGTCATATACCGCTTCGAGAAGGCGCCTGACCGAAAGCCGGTAAGCGGGCCAAAATATCGGCAGTGCCATTTTCTCCCAGGTGTCGATATGCCGTTCCACACTCCCCATGAGTTGCGCGGTGCGGGTGCGATGGAGCTCTGTCTCTTCCGGCCACTGTGACGTCAACGCTGGCGCGGCGCAGAACGAGAGCACGCTTCTGAGAGCGCGAAGGAGTTCCACCTCGGCCCGACCGACCATTCTCTCACGTGCCTCCAGGGAACTTGGCTCGGGCGCCTGGGCAACGTGTTCGAGTGCATCCAGCGCCTGCAATGCAAGCGGATAAACGGCATCTTTGAACGCGGCAGCGGGCATCAATTGTCGGTCCTTAGGCGCACGATGGCGATACCAGAACTCGATTATGCCATGGGTGTTGCAGCGCAGCGACGAGCCGTCTTGATTTCACGTCGGATAGGAAAGGGTGCGCGAATGTAGATGTAGAGCGGTGAGGAGCGTTCACGACGATCGCAGCGAGCCTTGGTGCGATACAAAGGAGCAGCGCAACTCTCTGACTTCTGCAACCGCGGACATTTAACAGCACACCGCAGCATGGCACACCGCTGCGTTCCCGATGCGGCAATTTTGTCAAAGGGCGAGCGACGCGCACATTCCTTGAGATGCCGGCGAGGGCCAGGATTGCACTGGCCCTCGCCTCTACGAGCGCCTTACGGCTCGCAGGTGGCGACCTGTCGATCAGTCTCCTACCCTATGTGCGCGAAGATCCTCGTCATTCTGCCTCGGCGGCTTCCGCATCAGCCTTCGTCTTGTGGTTGACGCCTTCTTCCTCGGCTGGCGGAGAGTATACGGTGAAGAGCTTCAGAGGCTCTTCGCCCTTGTTGATGATGTTGTGCTTGGCTCCCTTGGGAATGACGATCATATGGTTAGTCGAAACCTTGGTGCGGCTCCCATCGACAACCGCTTGCCCCTCGCCAGATACGAAGAAGGTGGTCTGGTCGGCGTCATGCGTCTCCTCGCCGATGTCGTCACCGGGCTCGATGCTCATAAGCACGATCTGGCAGTTTTCGTCGTAGTAGACCTCCTTCTGGAAGTTCTTGTTCTTGTTTGCGGCTTCGATGATATCCTTGTTGAAGATCGCCATGAAATCTCTCCGGGAACAGGTGGCCGTCACAGCCGAGCGGTCGCTCGTCAGGAGGACTGGGGAGCAACGCTGTCGCCAGATTAACGATCCCCAGTTCTTGGCTCCCGCAACGAATTGCAAAAATTCCGCGAGGGCCCGCCAGTCGGTCCGAGACGTGGTTTTGCCAATGCGTCGAAGGGTGAGTCTTCGTAGTCCAACTCGTCGCTGCCTACTTGGTTCGGCTCGCCTGCAACTGTACCAGCTGCGTCAGCTGATCCGCGCGGTAGGGCTTTGGAAGGTAGATACCGTGATCAGGAAGATCCTCGGTGCCGAGCCAATGGCGGCCAGACGTGACTATCACCTTGATGTGCGGATATCGAACGGCCACGATGTCAGCGAGCTGAAGGCCATCGATCTCTCCTGGCATGTTGATGTCAGTGAACAGGACCGCGACTCGGTGCGTTGCCAGTTGTTCCAAAGCCTGTATCGCGTCTGCCGCCTCAAGCACGGTGAAGCCGCTCTCCTCAAGCGCGTCTGCGGCTATCATCCTGACGAACATCTCGTCCTCGACGACTAGAACCGTCGAAGTGTGGTCTACGCTCATATGCCTCTCCTGGGCATTTAGCGGATGGTGATGATCTAAGTTCCTCAATAACCGGTGTCATGTCAAATCTCGGCAGATAAGTCACTTGAGAAGGGGAGCGATTTTTGTTTTAATGCGTCTTAACGAGAGAGACCGTACGCTTGACGTCGGCGAAATTGTAACACTTTCGATTCGACTTTGCGTCGTGACCTTGTTGTCGTCCGCAGGCGCGCAGAGCTTCATAGGCCAGCTATCTGGCGCGATGGGTGAGTTTCGGGTCGTGCAGCCCCGTGGTGGGCATGCTGCTATTACAGCCTCGCTATTGGAGATCGATCATGCACTATCGGTGTTACTCGCTGGATCGAGACGCGCGGATCGTGACGGGCGTGGATCTTGATGCTGCAGACGATACGGACGCAATCCGCCAAGCCAGCGAGATGCCGGCGGAGCTTTGGGAGCTGTGGTGCGGTGCACGGAGAGTGGCTCAGGTCTTCGGGGAGGCTGATGCTCGACTGGCTGCAAGCGCGGCATACACATTGCGACAGGCCGAGAGCTCTCAGCAAGCCGTCTGACCCCTTAGTAAGGCATGTGAACGCATATACGATGGCAGCGCCTCCGACTGGTCACTGAAGGAGCCAGCCCGGCAATTCAGCTAGCTTCTCGATGAGGGGCTTCCCATAGAGATATCCCTGCTGATACCTGACGCCTAGATCGAGAAGCGCCTGCGCCTCATCGTGCGTCTCCACTCCCTCGGCGATCATGACTGTTTCGAGCTCGTCGCACATGCGCGCGATCGCGCGAACAATGGCTTGGCGTCTCCGATCGGTAGCTATGCCGCGAATGAGCTCCATATCGAGTTTTACCTCGTCCGGTTCGAAGTTCGCAAACATGTCCAGCCCGGAGTGCCCCGCGCCGAAGTCGTCAATCGCGACCTTGAATCCGATGTTCTTGTAGGTCTCGATGATGTCCATCACGTGCTTGGTGGATGTCATCATCTCGGTTTCGGTAAACTCGAATATGATCCGATCAACCGGCAGCATGGCGCTCGCGGCAGCCGCGAGCGTTAGCTGAATGCAAGCCAAGGGGGAGTAGACGGCGTTGGGAAGGAAGTTGATCGAGAGCATCGCGCCGGAGTCTGCGAGCCCCGCGCACATTGCGGACGCAATGGCTTTGACGCGGCACGCCTGGTCGAACGCGTAGCGGTTCTCGTCGGTCACTGAAGAAAGGATTGCAGCAGCTCCTGCTCCGTCGACGCCTCGGACCAGTGCCTCATAGGCGAACACGGTCGCAGCCGGAACATCGACGATAGGCTGAAACGCCATCGTGAAAGGAACTTCGAAGCCAGTTCCGCTACGGCATCCGCTGCAAATTCGTTTCATTTCCATGATTTACCATTGTAGGGTGTTCGTCCTAAACAACGGTGAATCCCTAAGGTCGCGCGTAATCCAGATTCGATGCGGTCTCGCAAGCGTGCTGGTACAGCTGAGTTGATCACCCGCCCAGACACATCTCGCGGGCCGCGGCTGTCCAATTGTTGCAGCGTGTCCGCCAAGCGAGGTCACCCTAGGTCGTTCTTGGCAGATCCGCGCTCCTGAAGAACCTCCTCGGCTGCATCCCCCGTCCGGCGAAGGGCCTCAAGTTCCTCGGTGGTCTTGCTTTCAATGCCGGCCACCTCGTTCCGCGCTCCCTTGATCGCGTAGACGAGCTCGTCGATCTTGAGGTGGAGCGCCTGCTCGCTGCGGCGCTGCCCGTTGAGGACCATCTGGGTGAGCGATATCGACGCGACGGAGAGGATGAGCGTGAGGCTGTTCTCTCCCGCTTCGCCGGCCTCGACGAACCAACCCGCGCAGAACAAGGCCACCAGAATGATGGCTATGGGAGCACCTGCCAGATCGGCAGTTCTGCCGGCCAGACGGCTTCCCGCCTCGTTCATCTTCTTCCACATCGCTATCAACCCTGCTCTGTAGTGTGGGAGTTCTGCCTCGCCCAACAGTTGAAGGACGGGCTGGCAACATTCGCATATGAGAGGCTCTCGCGCCTCCCTTGCTGCTTGCGGTGGTCAGCTCGTCGTGGACGTTCGACTACCCGCCCTTGAGCGATCCCGCAACGGAACGCACTGGAGTGCCGATATCGCGTGTATTCACCTTCCACCTCGCGGCGGCATTGGATAGTGCCCAGAGTGCTCCGCCACCCAAGGCGAGCGCCAGGCGCAAATTGATGAACAATCTCGAAGGTGTACTGGGCGGACTGATGATGATCCCCTCGCTTAGCGGAATGGCCGCGATGATCGAAGAGCGTGACTGGTCGCGTTCCGCACTAGGCGGGCGCGGCCATTGGCCCGCAGCGCTTAGCACCTTGGTCGACCTGATGCTCGGAGCGAACCAGCCCATGTTCATCTGCTGGGGGGAAGATCGAACCCTCTTGTACAATGATCAGTACGCCGCGCTCCTGGAGAAGAAGCACCCTGCCGCGCTGGGTAAGGATATCCTGCAGGTTTGGGATGAGATTGCCGACGATCTGCGGCCGATCGTCGATCGCGCTTATGCCGGACAGTCGGTTCACATGAGTGACATCTCGTTCCTGATCAACAGGACCGGCGATCTCGAAGAGGCGCATTTCAGCTTTTCCTACACGCCGATTCGCCTGGATGCTCAAGTGGCAGGCTTCTTCTGCGCCTGCACCGAGACCACGAGGCAAGTTCTAGCCGAACGGAAGCTGGCTTGGGAGGCGGATCGTCAGCACCAGCTTTTTCAGCAGGCGCCCGGCTTCATCACCATCCTGAACGGCGCCGATCATCGCTTCGAGTTCGTCAATGCAGCCTATGAGAAGCTGTTTGGGCCTCGGGAATTCATCGGGCGTCCGGTGCGCGACGTGTTCCCCGAGTTGGAAGGGCAGGATTTCTTTCGATGGCTGGACCAGGTCTACCGCACCGGCGAGCAGCTGGTCGCTGAGAATTTGCCGATCACCCTGAAGGGGCCAGAGGGAACCCTGCAGCAGTTGTACCTGACCTTCATCTACCAGCCGGTCACGGATTCGCAGGGAAGAACGACGGGCATATTCTGTGAAGGCTTCGACGTCACTGAAGCCTATCGTGCGAAAGAAGCCGCGCAGCGCAGCGAAGAGAGGCTTAGAGAAAGCGAGGAGCGCCTTCGGCTCGCTACCGAGCTGACCGAAGTGGGTCTATGGGATGCTGATCTCCAGCGTCAGACCCGGTCCTGGTCACCTCAGATGCGGGCAATGTTTGGCGTCTCGGCCGACGCGCATGTGGCTATGGACGACTTTTTGGAGGGGCTTCACCCCGACGACCGGCCATTCGTCGAGCAGGCATATAACGATGCCATAGATCCCGAGAAGCGCGCCTTCTACGATGTCGAATATCGAACCATTGGGCGCGACGACGGCATGATAAGATGGGTCGCCGCGAAGGGGCGAGGCATCTTCAACGACAGGGGCACTTGCGTGCGGGTGCTCGGTACCGCGCTAGATGTCACTCGTCGTCGGCAGGCCGAAGCCGCGCAGCGAGCGCAAAGCGAAGAGTTCGCCGCCGTGTTCGACGCGGTCCCGGCCGGCATCTGGATCGCCCGGGATCCGAGCTGCCGTGACATCGTAGGCAACCAGGTCGCGCACGCGCTCACTCGCATGCCGGTTGGCTCCAACATGTCGAAGAGTGCGCCCGCGGACGAAGCACCTACACACTTCAAGGTATTCCGTGCAGATGGAACCGAGCTGACGCCGGACGAGATGCCGGTGCAGAGGGCCGCGCGTGGCGACCTGGTCCGCAATTTCGAAGAGCAGATCATCTTCGACGATGGTTCGGTAATCCACCTGCTCGGCAACGCCACGCCGCTTCATGACGAGCGCGGAGATGTCCGAGGTGCCGTCGCCGCCTTCGTCGACATCAGTGACCGCAAGGCTATCGAGACGTCTCTGCGCGAGAGCGAGGAGCGCTTTCGACAGCTTGCCGAGACGCTTGACCAGGTGTTCTACGTGACGGAGCTGAAGGAGCGTCGCCTCTCCTATCTGAGCCCTGCGTACGAAAAGGTCTGGGGACGACCTGTCGAAGATCTCGTCGCGGACCTGTCCTTCTTCTTCGACACGATCCACCCGGACGATCGTGAACAGGTAGCTTCCGTGCTGCCATCCCAGATGGCCGGCCTCTCGGCCGAACTCGAGTATCGCATCATCAGGGGTGACGGCGCCGTCCGGTGGATCAGGGACCGCTTCTTCCCCATCCGTTCGGCCGATGGTGAGCTCGTGCGCGCCGTCGGCCTTGCCGAAGACATCACGGAGAGCAAGCAGCTCCAGGATCAGCTGCTGTCGCTCAACGAAACTCTGGAACAGCGTGTTCTGGAACGCACGAAGGAGCTGCAGCATGCTGAGGAGGCGCTCCGCCAGAGCCAGAAGCTTGAGGCGATGGGCCAGCTGACCGGAGGCGTCGCACACGACTTCAACAATCTTCTCACGCCCATCATCGGCAGCCTCGACATGCTTCAACGCCGCGGACTTGGCGATGATCGTGCACGTCGACAGATCGACGGCGCCCTCCAGTCCGCAGAGCGAGCCAAGACCCTCGTTCAGCGGCTGCTCGCGTTTGCGCGACGACAGCCTCTGCAAGCCACTGCCGTGGACATGGAGGCACTTGTCATCGGCATTTCCGAGCTGATCGCCAGTACGCTTGGCCCTCAAATCGAGCTCGTCACCGACATAGAACGCGATTTGCCCTGTGCGCGTGCCGATGGCAATCAGGTGGAGATGGCAATACTGAACCTCGCCGTGAACGCGCGCGACGCGATGCCAAATGGCGGCAGGCTCACTATAAGCTGCAATAGCGTGGTCGTGAAGGGCCCACACCCGACGAAGCTCAGCCCTGGAAGCTACCTACGGCTGGCCGTCATCGACACTGGCGCAGGAATGGACGAGGCTACCATAAAGCGCGCCATCGAGCCGTTCTTCAGCACCAAGGGAGTGGGAAAAGGAACAGGCCTGGGCCTGTCCATGGTGCATGGTCTCGCTTCTCAGCTCGGCGGCGCACTCACCATCGCCAGTCGCGTGCAACACGGAACCAGCGTGGAACTCTGGCTCCCTGCGGCGGACGGCAGCGCTCAAAACGAAGATGTCGAGCCGGCGAAGCTGAAGCCTCACGGCGTGGGCACCGTCCTGTTAGTCGATGACGATCAGCTCGTCAGGTCGAGCACTGCCGATATGCTCACCGACATGGGATATGAGGTCGAGGAGGCGATCTCAGCGGAACACGCGCTGCAGCTGATGAGTGGCGGGATCGCCTTCGATCTGCTGATAACGGATCACCTGATGCCTGGAATGACGGGCACGGATCTCGTCAGCGCCGTACGGAGCCGTAGGCCCAACGTGCCCGTCCTCGTAATCAGCGGCTATGCCGAGGATGCGGGCATCGACTCGGATCTTCCGCGCCTCATCAAGCCCTTCCGTCAACATGAACTCGAAGCAATGCTGACCAGCCTGACTGCCACGTAGGCGCAGCTCGCGGTCTAGCCTGAGAAGAGGGTGGATCCTCGGTGGTCAGCATAGAGCTGATGAAGGAGGCGTCAGGCCTCAGCCTTTCCGCTTTGCTGGTGCAGGCGTGAGCTTGCGCGGCAGCGCCCCAGCACAGCAAAGGGATGTCGGAAGCTGGTAGTCGCACCCCATCAGGTGCTCGCTCCGCCTCCTGAGCAATCCCATGCCATCGCCGTCCGCCCATCCGGTTTGTTCCAGATGTTGAGCCAGATTAAGGAGGAAAGCCGCGACTGTGCTATCCCCCCAGCGAGGGGGACGCGAGTGACGCGCTTGTTGTGTTTCGCTATCGCTGCTGTTCTAGGGGCACTCGCCAGCGTCGCCGGTGTTGTGTCAGGGGAGATTCCTGCGTTCCCGAGCCACCGGATGCTAAGCCGCGACAGGCAGCCGCTGCTGTTCTGGGTTTTGATCGCCGCGCTGATTGGGGTCACCGCTAGCATCACCTGGATGGCAATAGCTGCGTTTAGTAGCGCCGCGGCGGATCATGTTGGCGGAGCTGGCTACACGGACTCGGCATAGTTGCAGCGTTGTCGATAAGCCGTCATCAATCGTTATTGTCATCGCCTCCTTCGAAATCAATGTCGTCTGAGGGCTGTCGCAGAAATGTCGTATCGGGGGCGGGCAGGTGGTTGAAGAGCGTAAGGAGCTGCCGCTTGATCACGGCCAAGCCTATTGGCGAGCACCTGCGGTCATATCGCACATGGCGGGTTCTACTGACGCCGCGAAGGTGACGAGCGATTTCGCTGCGTTAGCCGAATATCTGCCTACCTTATGCTGGATCGCGCGGGGCGACGGTTACATCGTGTGGTATAACCGCCGATGGCACGACTATTGCGGGACCACGGCGGAACAGATGGAGGGTTGGGGCTGGACCAGCGTCCATGACCCAGCACGTCTTCCTGAGGTAATGCGGAGGTGGGAGACGGCAATCGCGGATGGTGCTCCATTCGAGATGGTGTTCCCCCTTAAAGGCGCTGACGGGCGCTTCCGACCGTTCCTCACCCGCATCGTGCCCGTTCGCAACGAAGGCTCGGAGATCGTTCGCTGGCTGGGCGTGAACACGGAGATCGGTGCGCAAATTCAGGCTGAGGCGGCGCTGGCTGCCAGCGAAGCGAAGTATGAAGTGCTCACCGACGCCATGCCGCAAATGGTGTGGTCGACGCTCCCCGATGGCTACCACGACTACTACAATGCGCAGTGGTATCGATTCACGGGGATGCCGGCGGGGTCCACGGATGGCGACGCCTGGAATGACGTATTCCATCCCGAGGACCAGGCTCGGGCCTGGGAGAGATGGCAGGCCAGTCTTGCAAGCGGGGAGCCCTACGAGATCGAATATCGGCTGCGGCACCACAGTGGCGAATACCGCTGGGTGCTTGGCCGAGCACTTCCGGTCCGTAGCGCCAACGGCGAGATCATCCGCTGGATTGGAACCTGCACGGACATCCACGACGCCAAGCTGACGGCGGAGCGCAATGAGCTTCTGAGTCGAGAGCTGAGCCACCGGATCAAGAACATCTTCGCAGTGATATCGGGCCTTGTGAACCTGACCGGCCGCCGGGCAGGCGAGTTGCGCCCGCTAATGAACGAGCTTCTAGGTCGTATCGCCGCTTTGGGGCGCGCCCACGAATTCGCTCGTCCGCATAGCCCGGAATCGAAGCCGAATCTTGGACAGAGCTCATTGCTTGGGCTGCTTGCCGAACTGCTCAAGCCGTATGACGCCGATGGTCGCATCCACATTCACGGAGTGGATACGATCCTTGACGACAAGGGCGCGACTCCCATTGCACTGGTTGTCCATGAGCTGGCGACCAATGCCGCTAAATACGGTGCGCTGTCTACGCCATCTGGCGACCTGGATGTGGCTGTCGACAGACAGGGTGATACGATCTTCATAACCTGGCAAGAAGCTGGTGGCCCTCCCGTAGAAGGGGAGCCAAGTAGGCAAGGGTTCGGCACCCAGCTATCAGAGCTAAGCGTTCAGCGACAGCTCGGGGGATCGATCATGAAACAATGGCGGGCGGAGGGTCTCTGCGTCGTCATCCAAGTGGAGGCAAGGCAGCTTCACAGAGGCGTCTAGTCCTGATTGACGCCTCGTAGGTTTTCCACTGTCTGCGCAAGTTGCGCCTCGGACCAAGGCTTGCTGACCACCCCGAGGAGGCCTTCGAACGACTCTCCGGCCTGGGCTGGATTCGCCGTGAGGATTAGAACCTTCGTACGGTATCGGTTCGCCAGAACGCGCGCGATCTGCGGCCCGGTGAGACCGTCCCGCAGATTCAGATCCACAAGCGCCAGATCGGGCTGTCGGTTGGCGAGTTCCATCGCAGTGGGTGCATCAGGTGCAATGCCCAATACCTCACATCCCAGGTCCTCGATTGCCGCCTCGAGGTGCAAAGCTGCGAAAATCTCGTCTTCTACGATTAGAACTTTCATGACCGTTCCTAAAGCCACTTGCAGTTAGTGACGCGTATCGCTGTACCTGTATCCGCGACGATGAAGGGATTTGACATTTCCACCACTGAAAAATATTCAACGAGTGTTGTCTAATTACCTTTGGAGCAAACCAGATGGTTCCGGTGTGATCACTACACTTGTGCGGGATAAATCCCAACATGACGCGAGATTTGGGAGTTTTTGTTGAGGAGATCGAGCGGGTCCCTTGAGAATTCGTCCGGAACAGCATCAACGGGCGTCCGTTTGTCACTTAGCGACGGAAGATGCCAGAGCCAAGCATTCGCATCGAACTTCTCTATTCGGTGAATTGCGGCTTTGTGCGCTGCGTCGATGCGGGAGACCGTATGCGACAGATCGATCCCATCGTGCGGCTTGGCTTGATGATGATCGTCATGCTCGCGCTTCTGGTGATCGTGATCATTTTTAAGTCATTCCTGAATCACCCTCGTTGAAGCTCTGCTCTTCGCTGAAGCGTTCCTCGATCACGCGCTAGACGTGCATGCTCGGGCCACATCCCCATCAAAGCCCGTTCACCCCCGACCATTCGCGTTCGGAGCGCTATCACCACGACGAGGCGCCACGCAGCGTTCTAGGCGACGGAGCCAGCTGAACCGAGAAGCCTTGAGGTTGATGTGTCAGCTTCACGATCGGGAACGGCTTGAAGGACCTTGTATCCAAGCGGAGGAGTTCGGGTCCATTGACTGCTGGCCACGACGGCGACCTCCGCGCCGGTGGGAGGATGTCTAGTAGACACCGTTCAAAGACCATCGATTCGACGCTCTTCAGTCTCGAAGCGGAAGGATGGAACTCGTGTTCGACCCGCTCATAGCCCTCGCTCCTCCAGACGCGTGCGGAGCGTTTTTCGCTCACGCTCTATTTGCGCGCGCATCATCTCTCGGATCGCCCTGGATGCCTCCTTATATCCGTACCAGTTCTGCTGGATGGTCCAGGAGCTCCATGCTGCGACGTGCTTGCTGGAGGCGACGCGCTTGGCGCTGAAAGCCTTGATCATCTGAGATAGCTCACCAAGCAGGGCAGGGTCTGCCTGCTCCAGGATCTTCGGAACGACCACCTCCCGAACGAACCTGGATCGTTCGGTGCTTGCTCGGCTGAGCCTCACTCGGACCGCGGCCAGCTCGACGAGATCCGGCAGGTCGCGGCTACAGTGCTCTTCGATTTCCCCGATGCCCGCCTCGATTGCAGCATGGCGTTCATCGAGCTCCTGGAGCAACGTCGTGACAGCAGTGGCCATCGTCAAACCTGCCTTAACCCTCCGGCGCCAGATAGCAGAACATGCCTACCGACTGGTTAAGCGGTTCTTCTATGCGGTGGCTGGTCGCCACGTGCGCATCTCAGGCGGCGAGCGCGTACCGCCGACAGTGCTCGAGATATCCAATTTCGTGATGCCCAGCGAGCGAGACGACACTCTCCCAAAGCCACGATGGCGCATCGAGGTCCCCGCGGCGCTCGGCGCTCAGGGTATCAAGCCATGTCGCACGCGCCTCCGTGTCGAGCTGCCGTGCATGTGCTCTGCCGACAACAAACGCCAGATATCGTGCCGACTTCACCGCTTCAGATCGGTTGAACTGATCCAGCTCGAGCTTCAGGTCCTGCGGTGCTAATTCCCGGACGAAGAGCGAGCGCCCGTTCATGCCAACGGCCGCCATTCGCATTCCGAGATGCGGAGATAGGGAGCGAGCTGCCGCGACGATGCGATCGCCATTGTCGGGCGGCATCTGGGCGTCTGGTGCAGCCGGCGCGACGGGTGCGACTGCCTCCTTCAAGTCGACCAGCGCGTAGTCCGTTCTCCCCTTTCGGTCGGGCAGAGCTACGATCGCTGCGTATCGCAGCAGCCCCAGCGAGCTGCACCCCTTCATCCAGTAGGAGGCATCCACCAGGTGGACGTCTCGAGCCCGATCGTCGTCTTCGAGCGCGAGCACGGTCGCAAGCACCCCGGGCTCGTGGAGTGCAGCCTCGAGGTCTGCGCGCTCGTTCCTGGCGATAGGCCAGAAGCGCTTGCCCAAGGGTATCTGTGGCTCGACGGCTTCCAATCGCTCCTTGGCGAGATGCCGCCACCGGCGGCCGAGCGCACGTCGCTTGACGCTCTGTACTACATCAGGCTCGACACCTGGATCGCCGCTGGTAGGATCATGTATAGCGGCAGCATATCCTTCCATCATCTCTTCCAGCATGCGCGCGGTCACGACGCCAGGAAGGTCCGCTCCTCTTGCTGCGGTTGCGAGCGACAGGCCGAGGCGAATGAGATCGTGCGCAGGATTGCCAATGACCGCCTGGTCCATGTCTCGGATCTGAACCTCGACCCGGCCGCTGCCGTTGGCGATCGGCCCCAGGTTCCCGACATGGCAGTCACCGCAGATCCAGATGGACGGCCCATGCGGCACGTTTTCGGAGACCGGAGAAGCTCGCAGCCAGTCATAGAACTTGGCCGTGTTTCCTCGCACATACGCATGTGCAGACCGCGCCATCTTCAGGTTGCGGCTGGCAGTCAGAATGGCGTTGCGGTCGGAGGGCGAGGGGAGCGAGGCATCATCTTTCTTCGGCATGGCGGTCACAACACGCGAAAGCGAGAAAGGTGACGAAATGTTGCTGCTTCGATCGTGCGACGCTTCCTACTCGAGACCTCGATCTACACGTTCCGCTTCGATCACCCTTCACGCCTCACCGCTGCGGTGATTGCTAACTGCATCTGGACGAATCGAGTTGCCATCGGGCGTTCCAGATCCTGAAGCACAGAACTGACGGATGTCTACGTAGCGACGGTCGACGATCTGTGTGCCATTCGATCGATCAGGAGGCGGTGGCTATGACAGGACTCGGGAAGGCGCGGGACTGCAGCGTTGCGTTGCTCGATCTCGACGATCAGACGCGTCGCGCTACGCACCTCTTCCTGTTGAGCGCCGGGTGCAACGTTCACTCGTTCCGCTCACCGGAGGCGGTCCTGCGAAGTCGCCAGGCCATTGGCGCTGACGTTCTGCTGACTGCGCTCCCCGTGCAGTGGTCCGGGGAGGTGTTCGACCTTCTGCCGGCCCTGAAGCGTCGTGGATGGAAGGGGACCGGCATCTTGATGGTCCGGGATGACAAGGCTGGGATGCCGCTTTGTTCCCGCCGAGCTGGGTACTTCGCGGTGATCTCCCCGCCCAAACGGTGGTACCGTCCGTTGTCGGATGGGGTTAGCCTCGAAGATCTGCTGTGCCTACGAACAGCCGATGTCATCGAAGAGGCACGGTGATGGGCTGAGCTTCGTCTCCGCCGCGCGCAAAGCAGGATTGCATCGTGCCAGATCGCGAACCTGAACCTCTTCTCTCATATGCCTACGATGCATCAAAGACCGCGCGCCGGGCTGTGCGGGCGCGCGGTCTTAGTTGCTGATCAGCAGGCCAGGTCTGCTTGCTTACAGACCTTAGGAAGCCTTCTTCCAGATCGGCTCAAGCGCGACATGGGGCGGGCATTCGGCAACAGCACCGGTCGGCAGGCCGGCGAGCTCGTTGGCGAAGCCGTGGTTCACGTCACGGTGGTGCGCTTCGTCGGCGCGGACAACCAGCACCACGTCGCGGAGCGTCGCGTCGTCAGGCAGGTCCCAATACCGCTTGGCGATTTCCGGCGCCGCCACGTTCTCGCTGCGCCCCTCGTCGATTTCGGCGAGGTAGTGCGTATAGCTAATCACGGCCTCCTCCTCGAAGTAGCCGACCACCCGATGTGCGGTCTTCGAGCTGACGAGATAGAGAGCGAAGAAGAAGAGATAGAAGACCCACTGAACGCCAATGATCACGGCTCGCTCGAACCAGGTAGGCTTGGAGATCTCGATGAACGTCATCAGGTGCATGCGCTCATTCTCGGCCTCGTCCATCAGCGTCCGGATCCAGCCCTTGTCGTCGCAGATGCGCCGCAGGCAGGCGAGATGGGTGATGGTCGCGCCGACCATCCCGGGCACGGCCGCAACGGTCTCGAGCACCACTGCGCGATGTCCATAACGCTCGGCGAAGAAGGTGTCCGCCGTCCAACGCAGCAGCTTGGTGAAGCCGAACGCGATACGGTCAGACAGCCCCTTGGGCTGGTGATGAACGCTCAGGTCGATGAAGGGCGATTTCATGATGCTTCTCCGTATGCAGAATCTCTTTGTGTTGCCTCCTTCTATGCTTGGTAGAAAAAGTCGAAAATTTGGATGTTACCCCTACTGCGGATACCCTAAGGAACATCCCGGAGGCATCAGCATTGCCCTTCAGTCGAAGGAAATCCTGTGAGCAGCCGGCGTCCACTTTTCCAGCATCACTACCTCCCCAGCTTGTCCATGGCGGCGGCTCTGGCGCTAGCGGCGGTGGCGATCGCACTCGGCGCGGGGGTCCGCATCTGGTTTGCTGCCGAACTCGGTCAGCGCGCGACCTTCATCTTCTTCGTTCCTGCGGTGGTTGTGGCGGGTGCTTTTTCAGGTCTCATCGCGGGCATTTTCGCAAGCGTCGCTGGCGCGGGCGTGGGGCTTCTCTGCGACAGCATGGCCGGGCCAATCGGCCCGGGAAGTGAAATCGCGGCACTCGCCTTCATTATCATCGGCTGCGCGGTCGCTCTGGGCGGCGAATGGTTTCAACGTGCTCGCGCCGAAGCTGACGACGTGACGGAAGGTCTGGCCCGCAGGGAAGCACATCTACGATCTCTGCTCGACACGGTACCGGATGCCATCGTGGTGATCGACGAGGCAGGGGTGATCAGAGACTTCAGTCCTGCCGCCGAAGCCATGTTCGGCTGGAACGCGGAGGAGGTGCGCGGCCAGAACGTAAGCTGCCTGATGCCAAACCCCTATCGGGCGGCCCACGACGGCTATCTCCAGCGCTACTATGAGACCGGTGAACGCCGGATCATCGGCAAGGGCAGGGTGGTAGCGGGGCAGCGCAAGGATGGGTCGACGTTCCCAGTGGAGCTGGCTGTCGGCGAGATGCACGTGACAGGCCAGCGACACTTCACCGGTTTCATTCGGGACCTGACCGATCGCCAGAAGACTGAAGCGCGGGTGCAGGAGCTACAGAGCGAGCTGATACGTGTGTCGAGGCTCACCGCACTCGGAGAACTGGCTTCGGCTTTAGCGCACGAGCTGAACCAGCCCCTTTCGGCAATAGCAAACTATCTGCAAGGCAGCCGGCGCCTTCTTGCACGAGAGGAACCACCGCTCCATCGTGTAGCCGACGCCCTCGATCGGACGGCCGCTCAGGCCCTCCGCGCCGGCGACATAATCAGGCGTCTGAGGGAGTTCGTCTCTCGCGGAGAGACCGAGCGAACCGTGGAAAGCCTGCCCAAGCTCGTCGAGGAGGCCAGCGCCCTTGCTCTGCTTGGCGCCAAGGAACACGAGATCAGCGTGCGCTACGAATTCGCGGACGATCTCCGTCCAGTCGTTGCGGACAGGGTGCAGATCCAGCAGGTGGTGATCAACCTTGTCAGAAATGCCATCGACTCCATGGTTGCGGGGCGCGGAATGTCTCGTGATCTCATAATCACGCTCAAGCCGACCGATGGCGATCTCGCGGAGGTCTGCGTCGAAGATACAGGCTCCGGTATCGATCCGGAGGTGGCAGAGCAGCTCTTCAAGCCTTTCGTGACTACAAAGCGCGCAGGCATGGGCGTGGGCCTCTCGATTTCGCGAACCATTGTCGAGGCGCATGGCGGCCGGATATGGGCAGAGCCTCGGGACGGCGGCGGAGCGCGCTTTTGCTTCACGGTGCATATGGTTGACGAACAGGAGTTGAACGGTGGCTAGTGATCCCATCGTCTATGTGATCGATGACGATGACGGCGCGCGCGATGCGCTTGAGTTCCTGCTCGACACCGCGTCCATTCGCGTGCGTTCCTTCGCTTCCGCCGACAGGTTTCTGGCCGCCGCGCCGCCGCTGCACGGGGCATGTATTCTGACGGACGTTCGCATGCCCGGGATGAACGGGATCGAACTAGTCGAAGAGCTGAAGAGGCGCGGAGCAAACGTTCCCGTCATCGTCGTGACCGGCCATGCCGACGTTCCATTGGCGATCCAGGCCCTTCATGCAGGTGTCGCGGACTTCATCGAGAAGCCCGTCCACGACGAGTTGATGCTTGAGGCCATTCGCAAGGCGATTGCGGATCGCGACGGCGTCGAGCAGGTGGAGTCGGAGCGCGCTGAGGTGCGGAGCAGGATCCAAGCTCTCAGCGGTCGCGAGCGCGAAGTGATGGATGGCCTGGTAGCGGGCAAGGCCAACAAGGCCATCGCCTTCGACCTCGGCATCAGTGCGCGGACCGTCGAAGTATATCGAGCCAACGTCATGATGAAGTTGAAGGCCAAGACCCTGTCGGACCTAGTGCGGATGGTCACGAACTCTCGGCATGCCCGATGAGCCGCGCGGCGGTCGGCGGAGTGCTGCTCTCCACAACTGGCTCGACCTGCCACCCTGAACCGCGGCTGCTCTCGCGATGGTTCACCTTGGGGAAAATCGAGCCTTCGCCGCGGCCGTGGTCGGCGTGAAGAGGCTAACCAGGGTTCCTTCGGGATCGCGGAACTGAGCCGAGCGATTTCCCCAAGGTAGAAGCTTCGCTTCGTGCACCAGCATTGCGCTGCCCTTCATCCGCTCGACCGCTGCGTCGACGTCATCGACCATGAACTCTATAATCACCGTGCGGTTCGCGCATGGCTCGGCACTGCCTTCCGCGAAGATCGCGACAGTCTCAGCGGAACCTATTGCCAACGTCGCGGAGGACGTCACGATCTCGGCGAACTGAGGAGCGAGCCATTCGGCGGAATGGCCGGTGAGGCGCTCATAGAAGGCAACCATAGTGTGCATATTCGCGGCGATGAGTCGCGTAGAGGCCAATTTCATCGGTGGATTCCCAGGAGAAGATGTCACTTGTGTGCGTAGCGCTTGTGACACATTCCTGCTGACACCGTTCTGTCAGCAGGAGTCAAGGACGTGCGACGTGCCGATCGCCTCTTTCAGATCCTTCAAATCCTTCGACGGGCGCAAACCCCGGTTACCGGGGCGGCACTTGCCGCCGAACTCGAAGTCAGCGTTCGCACAGTTTACCGAGACGTGGCGGATCTAGTGGCGCAGCGAGTGCCCATCACCGGCGAGGCCGGCTTTGGCTATTTGCTTTCTGCAGAATACGACATGCCACCGCTCATGCTGACGCATGTCGAACTGGAGGCGATTGCGCTCGGCGCCCAGTGGGTTGCGGAGCGCGGCGATCCTCTTCTCTCCCCCGCGGCCATCGACGTCCTCGCCAAGGTTGCCGCAGCTGTACCCTCCCATCTGAAGACGGTCATAGCTGAACCAAGTACTGCGGCCGAACCGCGCCTTGGTGAGATCGTTGAGGTGATCGACATCGGGCAGCTACGGGACGCGATACGTCACCGAACCAAGTTGCGCCTCACCTATCATGCCGAGGGGGGTGAGCGAACGGAACGCACAGTATGGCCGATCGTCCTGGGCTACTCCGACGCAAGGCGCATTCTCATCTCGTGGTGCGAGCACCGAGGGAGCTTTCGACACTTTCGCACTGATCGGATTGCAGCGGTGGAGCGAGTCGATCAGCGCGTTCCGGAGGCACGCAACACATTGATGCGCAAATGGAGAGCATGGCGAGCAGCCGAACTTGCGAAAGGCAGATGATCGTGGATACAGTGGCTAACTCGCCGGCGCATTCACTCCGGCGCCATGACCGGAGGGTCACGCCAGGGCAGCTGGCCCATCGGACTGGCTCTACGCTGCAAGCCGCTCGGCGACGACCGCTCGGTTGCGACCCTGTCGCTTCGCCCGGTAGAGGGCCTCGTCCGCAAGCTCGATGAGATCGGCTCCCCTGGTGATCGCCGGAGTATAGCCTGCGATACCGAACGACATGCTGACGCTCGGCAGTTCTACGCTTCCGGTGCGGACCTTGAGGTTCGTTATCGCCGCTCTCAGGCCTTCCACGCGGGCCGCGATCGCCTCCGCGGAGGCTCCTGGGGCTATGATGGTGAACTCCTCGCCGCCATATCGGCAGACGACATCTCCGTCGCGAAAATGCTTCTGCATCTCCGCTGCCACGGATCGGAGCACGGCGTCGCCGGCGTCATGTCCATGCTCGTCGTTGAAGCGCTTGAAGTGATCAACGTCGCACATGATCAGAGCCATCGGCGCCCCGCCTCGGGCCGCTCGCGCCAACTCCATCGTCAGCGTCTCGTCAAGGTAGCGGCGGTTGAAGAGCGTCGTAAGCGGATCGCGGATCGTCTGCTCTCGCAGGTCACGTTGAAGCAGGTGGTTCACCAGGGCTGAGCCGACCTCTCGGCTAAGCATGGTCATCCGGAAACGCTCAGCCGCGGGCAGAATGTCGGCGAGGTGGATCATCCCTATCACCTCGCCCCCGGCCAGCAATGGCTCACAGTGCGACTTCGAGCCCATCGGCACGTGACCGCACGTCAGGTCCGTGCCCTGCGACTCAATCACGTGGGTGCGGACCAGACGAAGACCCCAGCAGGCGTCGGGCTCGAACCATTCCGGCAGATCGTCTGCGTCACCCCATTTCGCGATCCGAACCAACTGATTTCGGCTGTTGCTGTGTGCATAGACGCCCCCCGACGACCCGGTCAGCACCTGGGGTACGAAGCACTCGATCACCTTGGCGAACTCCGCATCGGAGCGAGACGCCAGCAATCGAAGCGACATTGCGTCCAATCGTTCGACCACAGCGCTTCTTGTCTCGAGAGCCGACGATCTCTCCTCGAGGGCAACGTTCGCCAGGTGCAGGTGGTCCTCGCTCACTCGCTGCTGCTCCATCGCAGCACCGAGTCGCTCGGCCATCTGGTTGTACCCATTGGCGATCGAGGAGAATTCAGCAGCCCCGATCTTGTGATCGTGCATCCGGGCGGACAGGTCGCCCCTCCCGAATGCGTTCATCGCGTTCAACATCTCGGCCGTCGGCCGCCGTATGGCGCGGACCATGTAGATCTTGGATCCGACGATCAGCAGGATGATGAGGGGAACGCCGAATGCAACCGAACGACGATTATACCGGAACAGCGACTCCGCGCGCGAGGTGCGTGCACTCAGGAGTGCGCGCTCGGCCTGCAGCATCTCGTTCTTGCTGTTCTCGACCTGGGCCATCAACGCTTCGGCCTGTCGGCTGCGCTCCTGCATCTGGGCCTTGCTTAAATGGGCGTATTTGCCTGCGCTCAGCTGAGAGAGCCCAAATTGCATGAAGCCGATACGCCTGCCGACCGCATCGCGAAGCTTCTGGGCTCGATCATTTTGATGCGAGTTGTCCGAGGTGATGCGGACGAGCTCGTTCAGGTCCTTCGATGCGTTGCGAAGAAGAGCAGGGGTGTCCGAGGAGAACGAGGGATCATCACTGATGATCGAGGCTCGCAGTTCCGACTCGGCCCGCCGGACGAGGTCGACGGGATGGGAGGTGAGTTCAAGAACGCGCTGCGTATGCTGCACCCAGCGATACCCGTTCTCCATCTCGGATGAGGACAGCATGAGCAAGGATGCCAGTGCGGCCAGCGCCAGGATCATGACCACGCCTACGGCATAGATCTTCCCGGATAGAGAGTTAAACATTGTCGTTCCCCCGGTAGGCAAGTCGAACGATCGAGCTCGCATCCGACGCCCCGGATGACCCTACTTGAACCTTGAGCCTATCCTCGATCGCTCGAACGACCCCGGACGCCAGCTCGCGTAGCTGATCGATCCGCTCCGACGGCACTTCGGGTAGGGGAGCATCGTTCAAGACGCACAGCGCGCCGACCGCGGCACCCGATACCATCAGGCGTATGCCGACGTACGAACGAATCTCTGCGGCGCCAAGAACGAGGGGATTGCCGGCAAACCGCTCGTCCACGCGAGCGTCCTTGACGATCATCGGCGCATCGGCATGTATGGTATGCCCACAGAACGCCACCGCTCGCGACGTGAAGTCAACATCCAGACCGCGTCGGGCCGGCAGCCACTGACGGGCCTCGTCAAGCAGCGTCATGGCGGCATAGCGCACGCGGAAGAGGTCCGCCGCGGCATCCACAGCCGTTTGAAGCGGTTCCAGGGGCAGGCTCCGCTCGAGCAGCCTCTGGACGACGTGCTGGCGGTACGCCTCATCTTCAGGATAAGGTGCGGGGCTATAGAAATTTGATCTCACCTGCGGACACTTAGCGCCATCAGCTTGCAGGTTTGCCGCCAGCGGCATCGGGAGTTTTACGGATAGGTCCGGCGGAGCGCCCAACTTGCCTGGAGCTAGCTGAGGAAATCGCGCACTACATAGCCTGAAGCAAGCGGCACACGAGTCTCAACGTGTCGTTCACGTCTGCAGGTTGCCAGGTAGGTAGGCATCAGCTCCACCGCCGCTGAGCTTCGCGCGAAGGTCCATCTTAGCCCCTCCAGGCGACCGTCGCGCGGCTCGTTCCTGCGCTCTGCTCCTCGTGATCGACGAGTCAGCGCGTCGAGGCATCAGCTCTTCTGGCGGCTGACGATCTTCTCGCTTTCGCATAATGCACAGGTGCCGCGGCGTCGCTCGATGCCGCACGTTCCGCTGAGCTGCCGAACGGCCCGCTCGACAACCACATCGGGCGCGAGTCCTAGGCGCTCGACGACGCATTGGTCACATATGGCTTCCGGCTGCAAACGGGAGATCAGGGCACGTATGTTGTCGAGCGAAGGCACGCTTGCAGCATAAAGGATTTCAGCCTACGCGAAAGAGCCCCCGCGCTCCTCATGGCGAAGGAAGTCCGGTAGCAATGTTACCCGTGAGGGTGCGAGGCGTGGTTGCCACCCCGGAATTGTCAGGGGAACTTCCGGGGCGGCGGAGCCTCTATAGGATCGGATGCTTAACGACTCCCTCCCTTTGGGTCAGATCATCGACGAGTGTGGCCGCACCTCCCAAACCTATGATCATGCACCCGATTTGCGCGATGTGCCACTGACGGCGGTGCCGCTCGCACGCAACTTCCTGCGTTTCAGATGTTCAAGAGAGTGGAGGCGACGAAGCGGTCAGCGTTTCAGATACTCGCGAACGTCCTCGGCGCGATCACCCACGGCATGCACTGCCTCGGTGAGCTTCTCCTTGGACACGCCAAAGGACGCCATCCAGTCTCGGACCTCGTAATCTTCGTGGAGCGAGATCCGCTTACGATCCTGAAGGCCTGTCTTCAGTCTATCATCTGCCATTTATTTCTCCTCTCGACCTACGAACGCTCGAACCGTCACTCGGATCAATGCAGCCGTGTGGGATCGCTGCCACCTTAGGCTGTGTGTTCGCTCACCGGCCAAAGTCCACTCGGCGACCATTCCAGATCGAACTCCTCTTCGATGGCCCAAGCCGCATCCGAGAGCCTTTCGCCCAGCATCCAGTGTTCGTCGCGCTCGAGGCCCGGGGGCAGCTTCTCGGCGATTGCCTTCTCCCGCTCCTCTGCTTCGTGAAGGATGCGAGCACGCACTTCTGCCATCTCTCGTGGATCCAACATCGCTACTCTCCTCGGCTACAACGGTGCGTGCGCCGACCGAGAAACGGTCATGTCAGGTAGAGAGTTGCAGGCAATGTACCCGCGCGTCAGCACCCAGCTAAAATCTTAGCGAAGCGGCAAAGCAAATCGTCGAGGTTGAGTTCTAGGAAATCTGCCATGCGCTGGTTCTTCGCGGCGCAGAGATGCTCGCCACCGGGCTCCTTGCGCAGCGCCGATCGCACTGCTCGCGTTGCAGAAGATCGAAGCGAGGAACAGGCTATCCGGCGGCTGGGCGCTGCAGCTGTTACTTCGCTACTGCATCGAGGTGGCGGCTGAGGACGGAGTTCCTTGCCGCCATTCGTTCCCACATCTCCGCGCTCAGACTATGCTTTCGCCGCACGTTCTCGAGCTGGGTTGCGTCCGCAGCTTCGCGGTGCTCGCGGGCTCGCTCGAGACAATAGGTCGGGCTCTCGCTCATGCCGCTATCCTTTTTCGAATGCGTAGAACGTGACGATCCGACGATCGTTGCAGTCCAAATTCCTAACCTCGATCTATTGAGCTCGAGCGGAAGCCGGAGCCCTTTTCCATGATGGCGCGCCACGCCGCGACGGTCGCCGTGACCTTCATGCTCGCGGAGACTGGGGACAGGCATATGGATGACCACAATCGCAAAGCCTTGCATGTTCCAAGAGGTGTTTATAGTGTTCGCCTATGAAGGATGATCTACTCGACTTCACGACCCGGGCTTCTGCATTCCTCAAGGTTCTGGCGGGGCGGACGCGCAGCATGTTGATCTGGGAGCTTCTAGACGGCGAGAAGTCAGTCACGGCACTGGCCGAGGCCGTCGGTGCGAGCGCAACAGCTGTTTCCCAGCAGCTCGCGATCCTGAAAGGGGAGGGCCTCGTATCGTCGCGACGGTGCGGACAGAAGGTATTCTACTCGCTGACGAGCGAGGAGGCGAGGCGCTTCGTATCATCCATTCTGGAGATTCTTCTGCATAATGCGAGGAACGCGGACACCTTGGCGCAGCCAAGGGCAGCCTAGGCCTTATTCCGTTTGATCTCTCTTGCGCCGATCGAGAGATAGCTGCGCGCTTTTCATCTTCTGGCTCGTACGATGAGCTGGCAGGGGGGGGCGCCTTGGTGGTAAGGCTTCATCGAAGCTCTTTTCGCACGTCAGATCCGGCCTGCATGATCCGGTAGCGTGATCGACGACGTTAGCATCAATCTGGGACCTGCCGATGAGCAAACTCGACCTCAAGAGGGAACGTAAAGCGCTGTTCAGTGCGCCGTTGAACAGCTTCGAGCTCATGCAAGCGCCCGCGGTACGCTACCTGATGGCGGACGGGCACGGCGACCCAAACTCCGTCGCAGCTTACAAAGAGGCGGTGGAGAGTCTCTACGCAACCGCCTACGCCATCAAGTTCATGTGCAAGCAGGAGGGGCAGGATTTCGTTGTCGCGCCGCTCGAAGGGCTTTGGTCAGCCTCGGACCCGGAGAGCTTCACGCGTCGGGAGAAGGATGATTGGGACTGGACGATGATGATCATGGTCCCCGACTTCGTCGGTGAGGATCACTTCACGGCAGGGAAAGTCAAGAGCGCCAGCAGACTGCGGCATCTGACGGAAACGCTGAGACTGGAGACCTTGGAGGAGGGGCTCTGCCTGCAGGCGCTCCATGTCGGGTCCTATGACGAAGAAGGGCCGCTCCTGGCGAAATTGCACGACCACATCATGCGAGAGCGCGGCTACAACTTCAACGGACGGCATCACGAGGTCTATTTGGGGGACCCAAGAAAGACTTCGCCGGCGAAGCTGAAAACGATCATCCGTCAACCTGTTCGAGAGCGGCCTTAAGTAGCGAGCCAGGCCCTTCTGGCCACCGCGTACAGCCTGCGCATGACCCCTGTCGGTATTCCGGATCGTCGACTGCTATCACCAGCTCAGAGGCGAAGTGTCGATCAATCAGCGGCTGCTTACGCCGGCGCAGTTATCCTGCGTCTGGATTGCAACCGCTTATCTTAGCAGGCAGCATCAACTAAATGTACCACGGAACTTCGCGTCAGCGTCGGCTCGGGTGTTGAACTCGATCATGACGCCGCCAGGTGCGCGCAGAAAGAATCGAGATCCTCGCTCATGGTGGAACACATCCGTCTCCGCCACGAACCCGTCACGCTTCAGCCGATGATGCATAGCTCGAACGTCTGCCACGTCGCCGAGCTCTAACCCTATATGGAATGAGACGGGCCAAATCACGCGGTTCGGATCGTCCGCTACGTTGTGCGAGAACGGCCGGCCTGGCTTCACCGCCCCAACCGTTCGTATTGTTGGCGAACCGGCCCGCGCAGTTTCGATGACGACATCGAGTCCTGGCCGCTTCAAGATGGCGAAGCGGGGTTCGCTCACCGGCGTCGGCATGTCGGCGGACACGATCAGCAAGGCCTTCGAGCCCTTCTTCACCACCAAGCCGATTGGCCAGGGTACCGGCTTGGCCCTTTCAATGATCTATGGCTTCGCGCGCCAGTCAGAAGGCTATGCCAAGATCTACTCGGAGGTGGAAAAGAGGACGACGTTCAAGCTCTACCTGCCGCGGCATTATGGCGAGGGGGAGGAGGGCCACAGCGTAGAACCGGGCGACGAGCTTCGCGCGGAGCGAGGGGAGGTCGTTCTGGTCGTCGAAGATGAAACCGCGGTCCGCTCGCTGGTCGTCGATGTTCTGGAGGAGCTGGGGTACCGCGCAATCGAAGCCGTGGACGGTCCTTCCGGCCTGAAGGTACTGCAGTCAAGACGGCGGATCGACCTGCTCGTCACCGACATCGGCCTGCCTGGCCTGAACGGGCGCCAGCTCGCCGACGCGGCGCGCGAGCGGCGTCCAGAGCTCAAGATCCTGTTCATGACCGGCTATGCCGAAAACGCCACCATCGCCAACGGCTTTCTCGATCCCGGCATGTCGATGATGACAAAGCCCTTTGCGATCGATGCGCTTGCCACGCGCATCCGCAGCATCATCGAGGCAAACTGATCAGCATGGTCAAGGCAGCGCACGCGCGGCAGGTATGGCGCCCCTGCAAGTCGTAGTACAGCTACCTGCGAACAGGTGCATCCCGTCGCAGTTTCCGCCGAAGCCAGGCGCCGCACGGCGGCTGCCGCGCGACGCGTATTTGGACGATCTGCCTGCATGACCGACCTCCTCAAGCTGCCGCACCGTCTCGATGCCGAAGCGCATACCTGTCGCGCGATCATCGAGACCCCGCGAGGACATCGCTCGAAGTTCGACTACGATCCGGAGAGCGGTCTCTTCGAGCTTGCCGGCGTTCTGCCGGCCGGGATGGCCTTTCCCCTAGCCATCGGGTTCATACCCGGGACGAAGGCGGAGGACGGGGATCCCGTCGACATTCTCGTCCTCGCCGACGAAGATCTGCCTGTCGGCTGCATGGTGACGGTTCGCCTGCTGGGGGTGATCGAAGCCGAACAGACCGAGGAGGGGAAGACGTGCCGCAATGACCGGCTGATCGGCAAGGTCGCGAAATCCCACACGTATCGCGATGTCGAAAGTTTGCAGATCCTGGGCTCGGCGTTCACCGACGACCTTGCTTTGTTCTTCCAGACGTACAACCAGCTTCGCGGACGTGAGTTCAAGGTTGTCGCGATCGGAGACGCGCATAGAGCGGCCGAACTGATCCGCGAAGCTCAGCGCTGATGATTCGAATCGAACGATAGAGGCCATCGGGTCGGTTCCCGCAGCTGGTTAGGATTCCGGTCTCAAGCTGCGGGGGTTGGTTCCTGAAGTTTGGTGATGAACCCTTTGAAGATGCAGTAATATGCGTCATCGTCTATAATGACAAGCTCCTGTGTCACAGGCTTGCAACTATTGATCGAGGTGAGAGGTTATCTCAGTCGCCTGATGTACGACTGACGGCTAGTACTCCTGCAACAGCACATACCGGCTTATCTCGGCGTGCGGCACTCGGAGACCGCGCTGGATGCAGCAGTCGGCGATCTATCGATGTTCGATCTGGATCCGCGGGAGGCCTGTCGCTGGTTACGCAGTGGCGATGGCTCTGGCTCTGGTAGGCCTTCTTGTTCGCCTCGCCCTTGGTCCCACATTTCTCGGCTTCCCCTTCATCACGTTTACGCCCGCGGTACTCGCTGCGGGCTACGTCGCCGGCGCGCGGGCCGGATTGGCCTGCGCCGCTGCCTCTGCGGCCTTGGCTTGGTTCTTCCTCGTGGTTCCGTTTGAGAAATCGGGGGTGACCTCGCCCCATGGCCTCATTGCCATCGGGGTGTTCCTCACCAACGCCGTTCTGATCGTGCTCGTCGTCAGCGGAATGAACAGGGCATATGCTCGCGCGGTGTTCATCGAGGAGGAGCGAGCGCGATCGAACGTTCAACTCGAGCAGCGTGTCGCCGAGCGTACGCACCAGCTGTCCGAAGCCAATCAGGCGCGGCTCGCCGAAGCCGATGCGCGGCGCGAAGCCGAGGCACGCGCCGCACAGGCTGACCGGCTAGACGCGATCGGGCGGCTCACGGGCGGCGTTGCGCACGACTTCAACAACATGCTCGCGGTAATCATCGGAAATCTGGAACTGGCAGAGGCAAAACTCAATCGCGGCGACGTCGACGTAATACGTCACATAGATGGAGCCATGGACGGAGCGCGACGGAGCGCGACGCTGACTCGCCGACTGCTTGCATTTGCGCGCCTTCAGCCCCTCGACCCTGTGGTCACGCAGATCAACGAACTTATAAAGGGCATCGAGGAACTGCTCATCCGAACCCTTGGCGAGCGTGTCTCGATCGAGTGCGAGCTTGATCCCGACTTGTGGCATGTGAACGTGGACCCTGGGCAACTGGAAGGCGCTCTCGTGAACTTGGCGGTAAATGCACGAGACGCGATGCCGGATGGCGGATCCCTCCACATCCGAACCCGCAACGTGTCGGGATCACATGTGACCGATGGCCCTCCAGATCTCGTCGGCCACGATCATATTGTCATCGAGGTGACCGACACTGGGACCGGCATGTCCGAGGAGGTGCAGGCGCGAGCGTTCGAACCGTTCTTCACAACGAAGGAACCGGGTAGAGGTACGGGGCTCGGGCTTAGCCAGCTCTATGGCTTCATGAGGCAATCTGGCGGCGGCGTAAAAATTCGCTCAAGCCTTGGCAGCGGAACGACTATCGCCCTTTATCTTCCCCGCTGCGAAGCCCCACTCGCGGCAGTCCAAAGAATGGTAACGGCCAGGACGACGGCTCCCCGCGCAGTCGGCGGCGAGACGATACTCGTCGTCGAGGACGAGGACAGGGTTCGCAAGGCGACTTCCGAGACGCTTCAGGAACTTGGTTATCGGGTTCTTGAAGCGAGCGACGGAACGCAGGCGCTCGAGCTGCTCTCCGGGAGTGTAACGGTCGATCTCGTGTTGAGCGACATCGTCATGCCCGGAATGAGTGGCAGCGAACTTGCTGACGTCGTGCGAAGGCAGCGCCCGGAGATGCGGTTCCTGTTCATGAGCGGCTATTCCGCGGATCAGTTCGGTGAGCGAAGTCACGGAGGCGACGATCGCATCGATCTGCTGACGAAGCCGTTCACGAGAGACAGGCTTGCACGACATGTCCGAAAGCTACTGGATAGTTCCACATGAACATCGGGAGGCTATGCGACCCTCGTCCCACCCAGATGGGGAAGCCTCGGTACTCCATACAACCGTTAGCGCTTTGAAGAACGTTTGCGCATGCTTTGGGTGCTGAACCAACCTGATCTGAGTTGGTTCAGAGCACATGCAGCTGTCATATCCTACCTTCGAAGAGCGGCTGGTCATGCGGCTTGCCGCGTTGACTGAACTGTCTCGCTCGGACCGCGTCAAGCTGCAGGAAGCGGCGCAATCGTCCTTTGTCATCTCTGAAGAGAAGCCACTGAAGCTGAGCGGCCCATCCGGTCGAAGCCGGCTGCTGGTAGTCGATGGGTGGCTTGCGCGATCGACGTCCCACCAGGATGGCCGACGGCAAATCATCGGCTTCTATGTGCCGGGCGATGTGATCTCTCCCGGTATGGCGCTTAAGCCTGTGATCACGACGGATCTCACTTCCGTAGGGCAAGCCACGCTGTGCCCGGCTCCCGAGGGGCAATCCCTCGCCAGAGCGTATGCAGCGGCAGCAGATGTCGAACAGGCCTATCTGCATCGGCAAGTGGCGCGCCTTGGGCGCATGAACGCGTTTGAGCGTGTGGAGGACTGGATGTGGGAAATGCGTGATCGGCTCTTGCTCTCAGGAATGGCTCAGCCTCAGGCGTTTCAGCTTCCGATCACGCAGGACATCCTCGCAGACGTTCTCGGCCTCACGCCGGTGCATGTGAATCGAACCCTTAAGCTTCTAAGGGAAGTGGGGGTGCTTACCTGGCGATCGGGATATGTCCGCTTCGCTCATGAAGGAGCCTCTTCGCAAGTGGCTTGCGAGGAGCTTGGCAGCCGAAGCAGCCGTGCAAGTGGCGGTACACCATTCACGGGGCAGGCATGACCTCGGTGAGGACACCTCTCGAGCAGCGTTCGGCAGCATGTTCCATCCGTTAGCTCTCGGGAAATCGAGAGGCTTGTGGGTGACTGTAGATCCTGATCGCCGACATGCGGCGGTCGGAAGTTGGCAGCTGACAGTAGCCGAGAACGCTCGACAGGTGTTTCCCTCACGCATTGAGGAAGCCAGCATATAGTTTTTGTACCTAGTTGCGGAGCCGTTCAGGCCACGGCAGGAAGTGCGACCGGAAGCACGTCCCCTGAGGATGGCCGGGTCGCACTGGCGCCGCAGCTTGCCGTCCTGGCTGCGCGCGACGGCATGAAGAGCCCGTACGCCCCGCGTGCGGGCTCTTCTAGCTTCTGGCCTGCGTAGGGATCGATGACAGCCGGCGGCAGGCCGACCTGCCGCTCGGGATAACTAGTCGAGATTGGGCTTGCGCCCATGGCCAAGTCACTGGTCCATCTCCTGTGCGGGTGTTGACAGGCAAGCGACGACCGCCGACGTACCACCTACCTGCGTGTCGGCAGCTCCGTGGCGATAGACGGGTCCGATGTTCAATCGAACGTCGTCACGTTGAGCACGTCTCGCACCCAGACAGGCATGTTCCAGCGGTTGCGACCGGCTCCATCGTGCGCGATCAGATACGGGACCGTGCTTCCTGCGTAGATCGCGATTACTGTGTCTGTGGACCACCGGACCGGGTCCTGCTCGCCACGCTCTCTGCCGCCCGCGGACGTAGCTGCGGCATTCCCCTGCATCCTCTCGCCGACGGTCGCGGTCCAAACTTCCCCATCATGCCTGAACGTGATCGAGTAGATCCGTTCTTTCGTCGGCAGGGGAGTGCCGCCGACAAAGGTTGCCATGCCGTGGTATGCCTCCTCTTGGTGAGCAGCATCGACCAGGGGAATGAAAAATCTGGGCATCGAACCTTCCAGAAATCGTGCTTGTCGGATCCGCACCGCCTCCTGAGAGCATGGCGATTGGGAGTAGTGCATCCGGATAATGGAAGCGATCACGGCCGGCGACCACCTCGAGCGGTCAGGAAGTACAGATCTAACGCTTTGAACGCATTTCTCGCTTGATCCACGCTCCTAGTTCACCGAGGGCGCTGGTCAGACCAGCCTTGCTGACGGCAACATCCCATGGACGAGCTCTCAGGTTGGCATCGTAGTTATGGAGAAAGAAGCGCGACTTCGTTGCGCCCAGGCCCTTCTCCGCTGCCACCTTCAACTCTCTGCGACATTGGGCTGCAAGGAGAGCAGCTGCACCTTCGACTTTGCGCCTCCTCGCCTCAGCCTCAAGGCTATGGAGGGCTGCCTCAAGACCGGCCTGCGAGTTTCGAGCGAGAACGATGGGGGCATCAGCATCCGGGGGTGTGTAGAGCCAATCCCGGGCGGCCTCTTCCAAGGCATCGAGCGCCGCGATGCTCAGCGTACGCTCTCGAGCATCTGCTTCACCCTGCGCCCGGCTTCGTTCCCGGTCCCTTGCCCGGCGAAGCGCGCCCTCCACCGGCAGGCCGAGCAGTGTCCTCGCGGGAGCGCCATCCTGCATCATCCGTTCGATTGCCTGAAGCGCGTCTCGCAGTTCCTGCCACCGGGCTTGTGGCGCTTCCAGAAATGCATGAAGCGGTTCCTTCAGATCCGGTATGTTCCGCGTCTCCCACTGGGCTCGATCGAAGGCACCCCGCTCATCCGCTGGGATCAGGCTCAAAATAGTATCCAGTGACTCGTCAACCGTTTTCCTGCGACGCTTGCTGACGAGCCACTGCTCCTGCTGCTTCGCGAGGCTTTCCGCGCGGTCGTCGGCGATCTCGAAGCCGCCGCCACCATCCCGTTGCAGGATGTATTGGTCGCATAGGTACTGCAGGTAGTCTTCGACGGCGTCCCGCGGGAGCTTCCCTACTAGTCCAGTGTTGCGCAGCGCGCGCGCCACGTGCTCCGGCACCGCCTTTTCAAACGGCTCGCCGATGCAGTCGGAAATCGATCGTACTGCTGCATCGAGGTCGAAGTTGGGAAGATGGAAGTCGTCGCCAATCTGGACGAGGACTCGTCGGATGAGCAACGCTGCCTGCCATCTTACGCTGGGGACGATGAAACCGTCCGTGAAGGCGCTAGGCGAAAGGAGTGGTGCGAGCTGCGCGTCGGCTTCTACGGCCTGCAACTCCTCGGAGCCTGCGTCCGTGCTACTGTGACGCGCACGTTGCAGAGCCACTTCTAACTTGCGTGTCTCTGCATCAAGTTCACGCCGCGCACGCGCTTCCCGTGCTCGGACTGCCGCATCGCGCTGCTCTGCCGCCTTGCGCCTCTTCGCTTCTTCCGCGGCGGCCTCTCGGTTGATCTGATGCTGGAGACGCTCCTTCGCCTCTTCGACCTTCGGGTTGAACAGCCACTCGCGAGGGGCGCCCCGGATCAGGGCATGCTCGATCGCTCGCCGATCGCTGCTCTTTCGCCAAGCCGACATGTCGATCTGTAGGGCCGCGACCCCACGCTTCTGGAGCCTCTCGATCTTCTCAGGCCCGCACGCATGCGTGACCAGGACCTCGACGAGAAGCTTGCGACCATCGGGCGCGGTAAGCACCACGTCGGGTACGATGTCGCCCATGAACTTCTCGAGTTCTGCGCGGCTGAAGGAAAACACAACCTCGTCGTAGGTCTGCAGTCGCCGTCTGCCGACCTTGGCGGCAACGGGTGGCAGAAGAAGGCGCAGCTCCTTTTCAAGCACCTCCTTCGCCCAGCTGTGTGCATTGGTCTCAGGACCGTACCCGCAACCTCCACCTTTGGCGTGATGACCGAAATGAGGGATGTTGCGGTCGCCCCGGCGTGCGATCAACGTGCCTCCGCAAGCAGGGCAGGAACATTGACAGGCGAGCCCTCGCGGAACGCTCGACACGTGCACGAGCGATCCATCTGGACGTGTGCCGTAGACAAGTTCGGCGCCGAAGGCTGCGAAGGCGCTATGATCGACCAGTCCAAACGGATTCGCGTTGGGACCCTCTTCCTCAACCATGGCGTGTATCTACCCGACGTGCTGGGTGACCGCAGACCAAGATCGCGATCGCGCCCTCGACAAGAAGGGCGAGCATGCCGAATGCGTGCGGGACGTCAAGGGCGCAACAAAGCTGCTTCAAACCGGAGCATGCCAGCCGTTGGCTGCAGGAGCAGTTGGGCTGCGCGGAACGACCGTCCTCCTCCTCTCGTTCCAGCGCGAACTTCTGACAGGTTGAGGCATGAACAGCATCATTGGCTTCATAGCTCCGGCCGCGACGATGATCGCGGCCATGATGACCGCTGCGAACATCAGCGTCCGCGTGACGGGCTGGGGGTTCGTGATCTTCACGATAGGATCGGTCTGCTGGTCGATCTTGGGCGCCTCCAGCGGTCAGACAGGACTTCTCGTCTCCAACGTCTTCCTGACCGCCGTCAACGCCCTTGGAATCTACCGATGGCTGGGGCGGCAGGCCAAGTTCGCCGACGGAAGCATGCGGGCTACACGAGTGTCCAAGCATAAGGCAGGACCTACCCTCGTAGCCGCCGGCTCGCTCCTGAACGCCTCGGTTCACGAAGTGTCGGGACAGGCGATCGGCACCGTCGTCGACGCCATGCTGAGCAGCGAGGATAACAGTCTGGTCTATCTGGTCGTGTCCTGCGGTGGCTTAGGGGGGCTGGGAGAAACGCTCTATGCTCTGGATCCCAGGAACTTCACGGTCGAACCGGGAAGAGTGCAGACGAATCTAACTAGGGACGCATTCGACCGAATGCCGGAGGTGCCGGCGGACCGGTGGCCCTCGCGTCTCCCACGAATCGCATAGTGCAGAGCTTGCGACCCGAGGATATCTGCGCCGCAGAGGCTTCTGGCGAAGCCATCGGTCCAATTACCGGAAAGGGGAGGGGCCTGACGGAGTGGTCAGTCTTGGACTCTTGGTTCGCCGCAAGGACCTGATTTCCATTCGCAGGAGGAACGGGGGGCACAGCCTCTTGTTTGTGCAAGCGATCCAAAGCGGAGACTTGAACATGTCGATCGTCGATTCCGTAATCGCAGCCATCACCCCGCCCGAGACTGAGGATGCACGTCTCAGAGCTACGCAGGAAGCGAAGGCCGTGGCACGTTCAGGTGACTGGCTATCTCAGATCCTCGAGCATCATCGCGGCATCGAAGCGCAGTTCGAGCGGCTGAGAGCGGCCGCGCCAGCAGACCGTCCTCGTGAGCAGAAGCAGCTGGGGGTTCTTCTGACGGCGCATGCCGTCGCTGAGGAAGCTGCAGTGTATCCAGCTCTGGCCGCGGATCACCAGGTCGGTCATGCAGAACTGGCCTACCAGGAGCAATCGGCCGCCAAGATGGAAATGGGGTTGCTCGAGCGCCTTGATCCCGCGAGCGAAGACTATCACGACAAGCTCGAGCACATCCGCGGCGCTGTCCTGCACCACGTGTATTCGGAAGAAGGCACCTGGTACGTCAAGCTGGCCAGATCCGCACCGGCTGCCGACCAGCAACGCATCACGGAACGGTATGCGGAGGAATATGCCCGCTACATGGGCGCCGACGCGCCGCTCTTCTCCCGCTGAAGCGCGGAGAGCGGCAGCGGCTCCGAAGTCTTTTCCAACGTGCCTCGCAGTTGCAGGCACGTCTATTTCGGATGGTTGCGCCTCGTTAGTGCGCTGCCAGCTTCGCGAATGAAGAATACACCAAGTCCTCCGCTGCCTGATTTCGGACATTGTGTATTGGCGGCCGCTACATAGTTGACGATGGTCGCCTGGCCGCTAACAAGGCCAGCGGAGGTCAGGTTTTGGCTTCCGAAATCCTAAAAGGGAAGGGTAGCCCGTTGCCGGAAGAGAATGCATCAAGCCCCGTTGAACTTGCGACTGAGCTCACGGTAGCTTGGCTGACCAATCACAACAACCGCATCAATGCGGACGAGGTTCCTGAATTCCTGCGCACGATGCACCGCACGATAACCGAGCTTTCGTCTGGTTCGCGACAGGCTGAGCCGGAACGGGAGGAGAGCGTAGCTACTGCCGAGTTCACACCCGCGGTCTCGGTCCGCAAGTCTCTCGCGTCGAAAGATCACATCATCTCCATGATCGACGGCAAGCCCTACCGAACGTTGCGCCGGCATCTCTCGACGCATGGCCTCACTCCTGAAGAATATCGCGAGCGTTACAACCTGCGGGCTGATTACCCCATGGTAGCGCCGAGCTATTCCGAAGCTCGCCGGGCGATGGCTCACAAGATCGGGCTTGGTGCCAAGGGGCGGAAGAGCAAGTCGTCCGCCCCTGCTGCTGCCAAGCCGGGCGTACGCAAGGCTCGCAACGCCGAGACTTCGGAGGGCTGACGTTCTCGCGCACCGGGCGGGGGCGTCCGGTGCGCGATTGCCGACGCGCTTTGACTCAGTGCAGGCGCCTTGCAGACGCCTCAAGCGTCTCCACCGCGGCCTCCTTGATGTGGAGCCATGCGTCCACGCGCTCGACGTCTCCCAGCGCTTGCTGATTGTTGATCTGCGCGTCGATGACGATCGTTACCTCGTCACCGTACTGCTCGATTAGTTCATGAGCGATGAGATACGTCTTGATTTGATCTTCTCGGGTCAACGCATACCCCCTTCGCATGAAGTCAGAGAAGGCCGAGGATGTTGTGGGACACAAACATCGCCAAGCAATGTTTAGACGCGCGTCCCAGACCAGAACCGAAAATTCCCTGAGATCGTTCGCTCAAGTCAGGCCGCAATCGGGAGAGATGCTGCTTCTGCCTGATGCGCATAGCGCCCCTGAATGACAGTCAACTTTGTGAGAACGTTGCTCAACGCAGCCTCGCTGATATCATCGTCACACCGTTTGCCTTTGAGGATGCCATCTTCCAGGAGCCTCTCCAGTGCGGAGCGAGCCCGCGACACGCGGCTCTTCACCGTGCCCAACATCACGCCGGTGACTTCAGCCGCCTCTTCATACGACATGCCTGCAGCCGCGATCAATATGAGAGCTTCGCGTTGATCTGGGGGGATCTGCTGAAGCGCTCGCATAACGTCACGAAGCTCTACGGTGCTGTCCTGTTCAGCAGGCGCAGCCAGCACGCGATCCGCAACGAGATCGTTCCACTCACCCACGAATCGCCTGCGGCGAACCTGCGTAAAATAGTAGTTCCGCAGGATCGTGAATGTCCAGGCCTTGAAGTTTGTCCCCGCTTGAAACCGGCCGCGCGCGACCCAAGCCTTGAGCATCGTCTCCTGAACAAGGTCGTCGGCCACATCTCGGTCGCCACTTAGGCCCCGCGCAAATGCGCGGAGATCGGGAATGGCAGCCTGTAGTTGACCCCTGAACTGTTCATCTGAAAGCGTAGTGATGCTCGCATGGTCTGCAACGGTCTCTTGCATGGTGCCCCAATCCATCATCATGATCCGTTGACCAAACGTTTCGTATGGGCAACTGTTCCTCCCGATTGCGCCAGACTTCGGCATTCTTCGACGGCCAATCTCTCATCCCTTTCTCGACGACCGGCCGCACATAAAGACGAAATTAGTTTAGCCAGGCGTGCCCGCGCCGCTGGCCAGCGAGCATCTAGCGACGGCAGTGAGCTAAGGTGGCGCTTGATGCCAACTCACTAGCGCACCTCGTGTGTTCCGTTTATGTTCTCAAGCCGACTCGGCGCTTGTGGTCGCTGGTAAAACACTTTAGAATGAGTCAAGGGTAAGCGGAGGCAGAGCGTGATTTTCGAGCATTGGTCGCGGCGCCTCGGTTTGGCCGCGACTCCACTTTTTGGCCCGCATGCGGGACGCGAGCATGTGGCAATGCTTGATGGGGTCGCGGGCAGCTTCGTTCTCTCGGATGCCGTGGCATCATCCGTTGACGATGTACGCAACTCAGACATTGGGCGCAGCTGGTCCTGGTCCGCGATGATGCGGCATCATGTTTTAGTCGATGCGGATAATGTGACGGTTACATCCTCCAGTGGAAGCTCGCCGGATCGCATCCGCCGCCGGGCTGTCGAGGACGATCTTGAGGGATTTCTTGCCTTCCTGGAGCGCAAGGGCTCACCGTCCGCGGACGTGGTCGATCATGTCATCGGCAGCTTCCAGGGGCTGCGCGCCCGCGTGACAGGATCTGACACAGCTCAGCTCAACGCTTTCCTTGCGCTTCTTGCTCTTCGACTGGCAAATCCAGCCGTGCCAGCGGACGACATGCCGGACCTGATTGGACAGCTGGCGGAGAATGCTGAGACCTTCGGACTTGACCCCGATGGCATCGAGGAAGCGACCCTCTCCGTCGATCTTGCGAGGAAGTTCTTCGCAACGCTGCTGCAGGACAGCCGTAGTGGGCGAGAGCTACGCATCGACCTTACGGTGCGACACGCTGGAGCGGAGCTGTTCCAGGCGGCGCACCTTGCCCCGCCCGTACAGCCGGCGCAAGGTGAGCTCTGGGGAATGTCTGCGACTGGCGTGCGCGTCCGCCCTCACAGCCTCAAGGAAATCGCCTATACGCCCGTCGGACTTGCGCGGATTCTGGCCGAACAGTCACTGCAAGGATGTAAGATCGGCGCGGACGGGTACTTGACCATCATGGATCCTACCTGCGGCTCCGGGTCGTTCCTCGTTGAAGCGATCGCGGCCCTTCAGCGCAGCGGATGGAAGAGCAAGGTTCGCGTGGTTGGTTACGACATCTCGCCGACAGCGATTGCGACAGCACGTTTTGCGATCGCCTGCGCAAAGCGCGACGGGGTCGATTTCGAGGTACAGGCCGTTTTCGAACAGAGGGACTTCCTCGACGACGAGCAGGAGGTCGCGTCCGCTCAGGTGATCCTGATGAACCCGCCCTTTCGATCCTGGCCTGACATGAGCAAGGCCGAACAAAGGGCAGTTCGCGCGAGTCTTGGTGCCGACTACCGTGGGCGCCCCGACAAGAGCATGGCGTTCATCCAGCGCGCCGTGCGGTCGGCGGAAGAGGGCGCGATCATATCGGCGCTTCTTCCTGGAGGCGTGCTCGCCAGCGAAAGCGGCCGCGCATGGCGCGAGAGCCTCGCGAGACTGGCGACGCCGAGGATGATCGGCACCTTTGGCGATCACAGCCTGTTTCGCTTCGCGACCGTCAATGCCTGCGCTCTGTCACTGGTGAAGGGTGCCGCGGGGACCGTGGCGCACGACAACGATGTGCAGATGATGTGGGCGTCTGAAATCCAGGGCGCGGCATCAACTGCGTTGCGCACGCTCAGGCGCGAGCGAATGGCAGGCGAGCTTGTGAGCGCAGCGCCTGCGTCGCGTGGCGAACTGTCGTGGAATCTCTATGCAACCCCGCTTCAGGACATGCTTCTCAAGCCTAACTGGCTACCAGCTCCCGGGCTTCTCAAAGCAGAGGAGCGCGAGGCGCTTGGGGCTCTGCGGACGCGCGTGAGCGATCTGTTCACGGTGCACACCGGCGTTCGCGCAGGTGAACGCAAGGCATTCATCCTCACATCGGCTGAACTCGATGATCTGCCCGCAGCGGAGCGTCACGCGTTCCGTCCGATCGCCGAGAAGCGGTCGATTGCTGGCGGCGCGGTAAACCCGACCGAGTATCTGTTCTCGGTTGGCGAGGACATCATGACCGAGGCTGAGCTGAAAAGGGCAGCCCCGTGCTACTACGAGCGCCATCTGCTCCCCGCAAAGTCTGCTTTGGGAAGCCGCGCTCGCGCTGGCGAGCGTTGGTGGAGGCAATCAGAACCTCGCAACAAATGGCGTACTAGCACCGAACCGCGGATCGTAAGCCGGCAGTGGATCAAAAACGACGGCTTCGCTGTCGACAGGGATGGCGCCTTTGCGGTCGTCCAGGGGTTCGCATGGTTTCCGACAACTGTCTTGAAGCGCGCGATCAAGGCCGCACCTGACGCCGGCGAGCTGGTGGAAGTGCTAGGTCTATATACTGTGCTCATGAGCTCGGACGTCTTCTTCAGGGTGGCTAGAGAGTACTCAACAAACGCCGGAGGGGGGCAGATCACGTTGCAGCAGAAGCACGTCAATCACGTGCCGCTTCCACTGATACCTGACGTCATCGTTCAGAAGCCGCATCTGCTGGATGAAATTCTGGGCTGGCGCGGGCAGTTCCCCGAGCTTGATCGACGAAACGCATTTGCAGCCGCATGCTACGGCTTCATCATCGAAGCATGATGTTGCGCACGCTCACCGCTACGCCAAAAGACCTGGAAGCGATGCGGGATCGACTGAGATCAGAGATACACGGCGCGCTGGAGCTCTCCCGACGAGACTATGTGAAGTTCGAGTGCGTCAGCGTTCCAAATGGCCGTGAGAAGACCTATCAATTCGTGTGCGACCGGCACGGAGAACTCGCGCTCGACGACCGAGGCGCCGAGCTGCCCGTACTCGAGATCGTCTCAGGCCGGGGTTGGCGGGCCCTGCTCGGTCTTTCAGTCACCTGGGCGCGCGAAACTGCAAGCCGAAGCCGATTCCTCGGATGCCAACTGATCCTGTTCCTCGAGCGGCTGCCACGCTCACAATCAACTCCTGCCAAGCAGGTCATGCGGCTGGAGTGGGAGGCGCTGGACCTGAATTCGAACTACGACAACGACATCGCACACCCGCATTGGCAGATGGATCTCGCAAACTTCGCCGAGGTACGAACGGACAAGTTCATCCACTCAGAGCCTCGGGCAAGAGACACCATCATTCCTGCGACGGACGTGCCCGACCTGTCATGGTCATCGAAGCTCCACTTGGCAGCAAACGCCAGATGGATGACGGCCCCGTGGGGCAAGGAGCGGCCACTCCCGCACGTGTCCGGCCCTCAGAACATGGATGAACTGATATCCTGGATGGCTTCTTCGTGCCGCTACGTTCGCTTCCAGCTTGAGGAAGCTTTTGGAGAGTGATGGGATATCTTGACGTGCCGCGCTCCTCCCATCCGCACCATCGCAGCCTGCATGTCACTGCACGCTGTGTCAGCGGTCTACCTGCTCAGGATCAGCGGCCGGAAGAACGACCAGGCAACCTTTGGAGGGGCTGGGTCAGGCAGTGAACGCCGCCACCGCACGCGGCGAACTGGGAGATATTCACGAGGTCGACAAGGTAGCGCGACGCTCGCAGGATCGTAGCGACGATCTCAGAACTGGCTATCACGCGACGCGCGCCCAGTGATAGGATGTTGCAGCCCAGTCTACCTGCCTCCGTGGCTGGCGCCGGCAAGATCGTGATTCCGCACGAGCGCACCGCATTCACAAACGCCGGGTCGAGGAGGTCGATGCAACCGATGGCTTCCTGCTCCCCTACCATGCAGAAGATCGTATCGAGATGGAGATGGTCGAAGTGGAAAGGGCAGATGATCACCTGCCACCCTGCGTCCCTGAACGGCGTCGCAAACTCCTCAACACCCGCCGCTGAACTCCGCTCACCGGATATGCCGACCAACAGGAGCCCTTCCCGCGCGACACAGATGTCACCGCCCTCGATCGTACCCCGAACGATCTGCCTGAATGGAATGCGAGCCGCATTTAGCGCCGCGATGTGAGCAACCACCTCGCCGCGTCGATGAGGCATCGCTGGGTTGAGGACCACATGGCCGAATGGCGTCGATACGCCAATGTCCCTGGTGAAGCACATGTCTGCCATGCCGGGCGAGGGCTCGAGCACGTGACAGCGTACGCCGTGCCGTCGAAGAAGCCCTGTAAGCGCTGCGTGTTGTTCAAGCGCCGTGGACCTGCAGGATGTAAAGCCGCCCTCCAGGCTTGAGCGCGTAACTGCGCAACATGGCACGGGTGCAAGATAGTGGGGTGGACATAGAATCACTTCGGTCAGGCGATCGGTCTCGGCTTGAACGAAGCTACGAACCGGATCGGGCTGCCGCAAACTGATGCTCGGGCCGTCAAGATGATCGAAGTTGGCCTTCATCACTCTTCCTCGATGTCGCGAACTAGGCGGAGTGCCTTTCGCTAATCTTGCGCTCGAGGTGGCCGCGCTCGTGATCATGCACAAGCTGGCTAAGGGAAGTCTCGTCGAGATCGGCCAAGACATCAGACAGCTTGTCGTGGGGTGCCGCTGAGGGAGCGAAGGACGCTCCGTAAATCTTCCGAAGCGAGCTCACCAAGGTGTTGCCGTGCTTGCGGCTGATTTCTCCATTCTTGTCACGGTGTCGACCGTGAAGGCCGGGCTGTTGCATCGATCTTCGTTCCTAACTGCGTTCCTTGTGCGGCTGAAACGCGGAAGCGCGTTTGTGGCTCCCTTGGGCAACAAGCGCTGACGCTTCGTAGGTGCGCGATTCACCTGATCCCGCGAGCTTCAGCTCAGTCCGCACGCTCCCGTCGGCCTAGCGGTAGGATTGGCACTCCAGTGATTCACATGGCGCTGGCGGCGAGGTGGATGCTGTCGAGCGAGATGGCGTTGATGGGTCATGTCCCGTGGCGACGCGGCCGCGGTCTTTCAGGCGGCAGAACATACGTCCGACGGCGCTAAGATCCTTGTCGAGGTTCTGCCTGCAGCAGCTTCTCCAGCGGCGGCTGGCCCTGGCGGTTGGGAATGACCCTCTGCCGCTCGTCGAGGTTTCGACACGATTGGGATTATCGGAGGCGACATGGACGATGCAGCGCGGCTGCGAGGCGTGGAGCAACGCCCACTGCCAAATCGTCGCCTGGCCGGGTGTTAGGAGGAAGGCGAGCGGATTGCCTCGGGCGCCGGCGGTATCGACCTTGGTGTTGCGCCTCTCGGCTGATGCTGACTGCCGGAGCGTACACCTCCCTCCTTTCGCAGGCAGCTGGACGGCGGACCTTTCACATGCGTGCTTTCGATCAGGACCTTGGCCGGCGGTCGCAAGCAACTGCCAGCGCTTGAGTGGCCCTCTGCCAGGCATCCGTCTTCGACCAACGTTACGCCGTTGCGCGGGGGCTTGCGCGTGACCTAGGCGCTCGCAGCATCCTTCCAACGCTAGCCTGCCTGCAGCACATAGACGAGGCCGCTGATCACTCAGCGCTCGTTGGCCCGCGGCACGCCTGGCGGCCTGTCTGGCAGAAGCGGCCGTGGTCGCTTCTACCGCTCCTCGCTCAGCCAGAGCTCTCCCGACATCCTCTCCGAACCTTTAGTTAGCAGGCACCGCTTTCGCCGCGGGAGCGTTTGGGGCGGGCGCATCGCGAGATCTGGAAGGAGTTGCATGACATCGATCACATCGATCGCCGCCGACGTCGCCCGCATTCTGGAGGCGCACGATCTAGTCTATCTTGCGGACGATGATCAGCAGGCTGAGGCGCTTACCGCCACGCTGAGGGCGATGCTACCTGCGTCCACGATCTTCTTCGTGCCCTCTAGCGACGCACTGCCCGGAGATCTTGCGCCTGCCTCGCCGGCTAACATCGGCCTACGGGTGGCAGCGCTGCATAGCCTCCGGATGGCTCAGCAAGTGGGCGACCGGCGGAAAATCGCGTGCATAGCAAGTGGTGAGGCTGCCGCGCGGTTTTACCCGCCTCCCGCAGCATTCGACCTCGCCCCTCCTCGGATAGCCGTGGGCGACAGGCTTCTCATGGAACAGTTGTCGATGATGTTGGAAGAGGTCGGCTACGTCGCCGACGATCGCGTCGACGAACCCGGTGAGATGGCTGTGCGAGGTGAGGTCGCCGACATCTTCCCGGCGGATGCGGGCCGACCTGCTCGCATCGAGATCGCCAATGGCCTCGTAGCTTCCATCCGCGCCTATGATCCGCACACACAGCGAAGCATCGAGGAGCTTGAGGCCCTCGAGATCGGGCGTGCTGCTGAACCCGACAGCGAGCCCTCAACCTGCCTCCTCGAACACGTTCCTCCCGGAGTGATCCTGTTCTCCGAGCGGGCTGACAAACGCCGAAGCCGCTTTCTGCAACTCGCCATCGATGCTGCTTGCGGGAGGAGTGAGAAGGTTGATGCCGTCTCGGAGAGCGCCTGGGAGGCCGCACTTTCGGAATGGCGCGAGATCGCTCTGGAGTGTAGGTTCCAGCCCGTGCCGAGGTTCGTCGAAAGCCGCTCGCCACTGGCGGCGCTCGACCGTTTCCTGAAACCCAAGCTTGCGGAAAATGCGCTCATACTGGCGGGAGGGGTGCGCGACCTGCGCTTTCTACGCACACGCGTGAGTAAGCGGCTCGGCCTGGAGATGGTCGAGCTCGCGAACTGGCACCAAGCCCTGGAACTCCCGCCGGGAAGAGGGGGCTTCCTCGAGATGCCGGCGGACTGCGGCTTCGTAGGCGATGGATTGATCCTGATCGCGGCAGCCGACCTGCTTGGTAGCCGCGCCGTCAATGGTGCCTCGGCAGAGAACATCGACGGCGTTTCGGCGTTTCGAACGGGCGACGTTCACATCGGCGATGTGGTTGTGCACGAAGACCACGGGGTCGGGATCGTCACTGGACTGGAGCAAGCGCCCACAGGGGGTGGCCATGGCGGCGAAATGATCGCGCTGGAATATGCAGGGGGATCGCGACGGCTGGTGGCGATCGACGATGCTGACCGAATCTGGCGTTATGGTATCGACGCCGATGCAGTGACGCTGGACAAGCTGGATGGTTCGTCCTGGTTGAAGCGCCGCGAAGCCATCAATGTAGCTATCTTGGACAGCGCCAAGGCGTTGACCGCGCTGGCCGAAGCCCGCGCGAAGCTGGCGGCACCTGTGCTCGATCCGGATACGTCTGCCTATGAGAAGTTCACTGCCGGCTTTCAATTCAACGAGACCGCGGATCAGGCTCGAGCTATTGCCGCCGTGCGCACCGACCTTGCCAGCGGCAAGCCGATGGACCGACTGGTGATTGGCGACGTCGGCTATGGCAAGACGGAGGTTGCGCTCAGGGCATCTGCGCTGGCGGCGCTTGCGGGACATCAAGTGGTGGTCGCCGCACCTACGACTGTGCTGGTCCGCCAGCATCTGGCGAGTTTTCAGCGTCGCTTCGAAGGTACCGGGCTGAAGGTCGCCGGGCTCTCCCGTCTATCGAGTGCAGCCGAGAAGAAAGCGGTCAAGGCGGGATTGGCGGACGGATCGATTCAGATAGTTATAGGCACCGGAATGGTGATGGCAGAGAACGTGCGCTATGCGCGTCTTGGCCTTGTCGTGATCGACGAAGAGCAGCGCTTCGGGGCAAGCGACAAGTCTAGGCTTCGTGGATCGGGTGAGACGCATCTGCTGAGCCTAAGCGCCACGCCGATCCCGCGTACGCTGCAGGGGGCGCTCGTGGGACTCCAGCAGATCTCGATCATCTCTACACCTCCTGCACGGCGCCAGCCGATCCGCACGAGCCTCGATCAATTCGACGAGGGTCGCATCCGTACCGCCCTGCTTCGTGAAAAGCGTCGCGGTGGGCAAAGCTTCATCGTCGTCCCGCGGATCGAGGATATGGCGAAGCTCGCCGAGAAGTTGCGTCGCGTCGTGCCCGACATGAATCTAGTGGAGGCGCATGGCAAGATGCCTCCCGCCCAGATCGACGCCACGATGGTGGGTTTCGCAGAGGGCGAAGGTGACGTTCTTCTGGCTACCAACATAATCGAAGCTGGACTGGATATTCCCCGCGCTAATACAATGATCGTGTGGCGAGCGGACCGATTCGGACTTGCACAGCTTCATCAGCTGCGTGGGCGCGTCGGGCGTGGCACCCGGCGCGGCCAGGTGATCCTTCTCACCCAAGGTGAGGATGCGATCAGCGCGCAAACCGTCAAGCGCCTTCGAACGCTCTCAACCTTCGACCGTCTCGGCGCGGGGTTCGAGATCAGTGCACGGGACCTCGACTTCCGCGGTGCCGGCGACCTGCTCGGCGAAACTCAGTCAGGCCATATGAAGCTGATCGGTGTCGATCTATATCAGCATCTGCTGCAGCGAGCGCTGCAGGCTGCTCGCGGCGAGGCCGAAGAGAATTGGTCGCCCGAGATGAATTTGGGTGCGCGATGTGCCTGGCCAGAAACATGGATACCCGAGCCGGACGTGCGCCTGACGCTCTATGTGCGGCTCAGCCGTCTGACGAGTGAGGCGGAAATCGATGCGTTCGAGGAAGAACTGGTCGACCGCTTCGGGCCTTTACCAGAAGCAGCACTGACGCTGATGACGCACGCACGTCTGCGCCTGTTGGCGAGGGCGGCCCGGATAGCTCGCGTTGATGCTGGACCATCCGCAATCGCATTCTCGCCGAGACACGATTTCAACGCCGATGCTGAGGCGGCGGGGCTGACCGCCAAGAAGGACCGCCTGCTTCTGGTAGCGGCGATCGGGGAAGATCAGCGGTTGGAACGGATTCAGGTCGTGCTGGAAATGCTGGCAACCTGAATGCTGCCCTCACGGACGGGCTTGGTTCCACGGTTCAGGTACGGGCTGATGTTGCTGTGATCGTGCCTTCATGTTTCGAGCACGAAGCGGACATGGCGCAGCAGCGTGGGCAGCGATTGAGACCTTCGTCGCACAGGCGCGTGCTGATGATCTCGATGGATTGGTTTGCACCGGCTTGCGAGCGAACAGTGTATCGTCCTTTGGGGGCGTCACCCTCGCAGCCGGCGTGAACCGGCTGACCCGTGTGTGGCACGTGTCCCATCGTCTGATATTTGAGGTGACATAGCGAAAGACGCATGACTGATCTTTGCGGTGCATTCGCCCGTTGAGCAACTTGAAGGCCACGGGCGTAACGAACGAGGATGGAGGTTGCGTCGAGGAGCATCGCCGAAGCAGACCCTGCTAATTCCCTGCCAACCTGGAACTGCTGAAATGAGCGGGGCTCCATCCCAATTACAGGCCGTCAACGCTGTTGGCGGGCGAGAAAGATGATGGCGTTGCACGGTGCAAGGAGAGCTGAGACATGAAATATGCAACGATGCGATATGAGGCCGCTGCGGGTGATCGCCAGCTTAACCTCTTCTCCTTCGACGGCACCTACAGGTGCCTCTCCTTCGCGTCGGACGACGACGTCGCTGCGGCACTGATGCCCGGTAGAGCCGAGGCCGACAGTATCGCAATCGAGTCCGGCATCCTCCCTGCCGGCGCTACGTTCTCGAGCTCTGCCTATGCCGCTGAGGCGGCGAGCATCCTAGCGTCGACGCAGGGTGACGCGAATAGGAGTGTCCACCCGCTAGACGGGGTCAGATTGAAGTTTTCGCAGAGCATGCTGATCGCGGGGAGCGTGGAAATCGACGAGGCTCGAAGCGCGCAGGCGCGCCAGTGCCATCCGGATGACGCGCGCCGCTACGACTCGCTTGTCGCTGCGATAACGCAGGCAGCTTCTCAGGGAGGTCTCCATTGACCCAAGCGCGTAGGGCTCCGCCTCAGCTCAGCCGCAATGTCGCTGCGCCGCCATTGTGACGACACCTCGATGAGAGAAAACGCCTTCGCATCCTGCACCCGCCTTACCAGGCGTGATAAGTGGGTGATCCCCTGGGGCGTGCACGCCGATCAAGAGCCTGGTCTGCTCAGCTCGTGAGGAGACGAACCGCTGAACTATCCGGAGGGTTCGACATGTGGGTCTCAATGGCCCTTGTGGCGCCCGCAATAGGGGTTGTGAGCCGGATCGGTCGCGATGCGATAATCCGCGGGAAAGCCGTAAGGGTTGAGGCATAAGCTTTCTACGACGAATCGCTTGGGTTGCTCACGCCTATACAGGATGAGGAGTGGAAGGGCGGTAGCCACCCTCCACAAAACTTCGCAACGTTGATTATCAAACCGCACAGGACGCGCGTTCTACGCTCTCGTTAAGCCGTCTATCGTGCGTAAACGTGCGCTAGGGGCACGTAAGCGTGCAGATCGCCTCTGCTAATGTGTGCGATTATCTGCGGAGAGGCGGATGGTGCCCGGGGACGGAGTCGAACCGCCGACACTGCGATTTTCAGTCGCATGCTCTACCAACTGAGCTACCCGGGCACACCGGCGGAACCGCCGGGGAGCGCGCCTGTTAGTCGGGGAATTCGTGGCTGTCCAGCCCCGATTGCACATTTGTTTGCGCCGGCTCGCCGGGCACGCGGTAGCCCTCGCCCAGCCATTGCAGCAGGTCGCGATCCTTGCAGCCGCGGCTGCAGAAGGGCTTGAAGTCCTGGGCGGTGGGCTTGCCGCAGATCGGGCAGGCGTCGCGGGGCATGGGGGTCACTCCTTGGGGGTCACGAACTGGACCGTGCCGCCCATGCGGCGGGCGAGCGTCTCGGTCCAGTCGGGCTCGCGCGCCAGGCGGCGGGCGATTCGGGCATCCACCATATGGGTGGCCGGCACCGGCGGGGGAAGGCGTTCCAGCCGGCGAAGCTCGGCGCGGGTGGCGGCGCCGACGGGATCGGCGTGGAGCAGCTCTGGCAGCGACGGGCGGGTGCGGCGGCGGACGATCTGGAGGAAGCCGAAGCCGTTGACCGCCGTGCGCTCGAAGGGCTGGGGCAGCGCGGCGTCGATCGCCTCGGCGACCGCATTGCGCGCGCCCTTGCTGCTGAGCGTGGGGAAGTCGATGCCGATCGAGCCGCCGATGCCGAACCGCTCGATGGCGCGGGCGACGGCGTGGGCGGCGGCGATCGACAGCGGCTCCAGCGGGCCCGCGCCGTCGACGTCGAACAAGGTCATGGCCGGGGTGGGGGACATGCGCAGCGCGCCGCCGGGGAAGGCGATCTCGCCGGTATAGGCTTCGTCGAGCAGCTCGGACCAGCCGGCCTCTTCGAGTGCATCGGCCTCGTGGGGGCGGAGCATCCGGACGGGGTGGTCGCTGGCAGTGATGCGGGCGAGCAGGTCCGGGCCGTCGCCCAAGGGGGCCTCAGGGGGCGCGGGGACGGCCTTGGGGAGCTTGGCGCGGCCGGGTTCGGGGATCGCCTCGCGGACGATCTTCACCTTGAGCGCCGCGCCCTGGGTGATGCCCTTGGGAAGGGGATCGCACAGCGCCTCGCCGCCTTGGTCGAGCGTTACCTTGCCGGTGGACTTGTCGGCGAGCCGTGCCGCGCAGATCGCGCCGACCTGGGGGCGGGTGCCCGCCAGCTCGATCCGTGCCTGCCAGATGGTGCCGCGCGCGACGAGGGCGGCGCGGTTCTCGCCGATCCCCGCCTCGTACAGCCACTCAGCCAAGGGGATAGCCGGCGCCGGCCAGCAGCGCGCGGGCCTCGAACACCGGCAGGCCGACCACGCCCGAATGGCTGCCGGAGAGGAAGCGCACGAACGCCTCGGCCTTGCCCTGGATGGCATAGCCACCCGCCTTGCCCATGCCTTCGCCGCTGGCGACGTACCAGTCGATATCGGCGTCGCTGAGGCGCTTGAACGCGACCACGGTGTCGGAGACGCGGGTGCGGGCCTTGCCGTCGGGTCCGATCACGCAAATGGCCGAGAGGCAGTGGTGGCGGCGGCCGGAGAGCAACGCCAGCATGCGGCGCAGATCGGATTCGTTTTCGGGCTTGCCGAGGATGCGGCGGCCGACGGCGATGGTGGTGTCGCCGGCGAGGACGATCTCGTCCGGCGCACGCGTCACCGCATGCGCCTTGGCGGTGGCGACGCGCAGCACATAGGGTCGCGGCAGCTCGCCGGCGCGGACATCCTCGTCCACGTCCGGAGCAGCGACGCGATCGGGCGCGGCGCCGATCCGGGTGAGCAGATCGAGCCGTCGCGGCGAAGTGGAAGCGAGCACGAGCCGCATGGGCCGCGCCTGCTTACTTGAAGCGATAGGTGATGCGGCCCTTGGTCAGGTCGTAGGGCGTCAGCTCGACGAGCACCTCGTCGCCCACCAGCACGCGGATGCGGTTCTTGCGCATCTTGCCGGCGGTGTGGCCGAGAATCTCATGGTCGTTCTCGAGCCGGACGCGGAACATGGCGTTGGGGAGAAGCTCCACAACCTGTCCACGCATTTCAAGCAGTTCTTCTTTGGCCAAAAAATGCCTCTCAGGGATTAGCGCGCGTAAAAGTGCGTCGCCCTTACAGCGCTGGAAGGAAAAAGGGAAGGCGGCGCGGGATCCGCGCGCATCTTCGTGTTGGATGTGGGGAGATCGGGGTGGGAAGGCAAGGCGTGCAAGATCCTCCTCTGCGCAGCAGGGGAGGGGGACCGTCGCCGTAGGCGGGGGTGGAGGGGCCGCCGCGATAGCGGCGGTGATTCCTGTGAGGGCGGTATATTCCGCGCCTCGCGGCGCGGCCCCTCCACCATTCGCTAGCGCGAATGGTCCCCCTCCCCGTTCCGGGGAGGATTTGCGTTCTTCTTAGTGTGTGCCGCCGGCGGCCAGCGCTGCGAGCAGCAACAGTGCCACGATGTTGGTGATCTTGATCATCGGGTTCACCGCCGGGCCTGCCGTGTCCTTGTAGGGATCGCCGACCGTGTCGCCGGTCACCGCAGCCTTGTGGGCATCGCTGCCCTTGCCGCCGTAATTGCCGTCCTCGATATATTTCTTGGCATTGTCCCAGGCGCCGCCGCCGCTGGTCATCGAGATGGCGACGAACAGGCCCGAGACGATCACCCCGAGCAGCATCGCGCCCACCGTGGCGAAGCCCTGTTCCTTGCCCGCCACCGCGGCGATCAGGAAATAGACGAGGATCGGGCTCAGCACCGGCAGCAGCGAGGGCACGATCATCTCGCGGATCGCCGCCTTGGTGACGATGTCCACCGTGCGGGCGTAATTGGGCCGGCTGGTCCCCGCCATGATACCCGGATTGTCGCGGAACTGGGCGCGAACGTCCTCCACCACCGACCCGGCGGCGCGGCCGACCGCGGTCATGCCGAACGCGCCGAACAGATAGGGCAGCAATGCGCCGAGCAAGAGACCCACGATGATGTACGGGTTGGAGAGCGAGAAGTTGACTGGCCCGGTCAGCCCCAGCGCGTCGCGATAATGGTCGAGATCGGTGGTGTAGGCGCCGAACAGCACCAGCGCGGCGAGTGCGGCCGAGCCGATCGCATAGCCCTTGGTCACCGCCTTGGTGGTGTTGCCCACCGCGTCCAGCGCGTCGGTCTTGTGGCGAACCTCGTCGGGCAGGCCGGCCATCTCGGCGATGCCGCCCGCATTATCGGTCACCGGACCATAGGCATCGAGCGCGACCACCATGCCGGCCAACGCCAGCAGCGAGGTGGCCGCGAAGGCCACGCCCAGAATGCCCGCGATCTGATAGGTCGCGATGACCGCGACGACGATCACCAGCGTAGGCAGCGCGGTGGATTCGAGGCTGATCGCGAGGCCTTGGATGACGTTGGTGCCATGGCCGGTCACCGAGGCCTTGGCAATGGATTTCACCGGGCGGAAATTGGTGCCGGTATAATATTCGGTGATCCAAACCAGCAGGCCGGTGACGGCCAGGCCGATCATCATGCACCAGAACAGGCCCATGCCGGTGACGGTCGGCATCGCCGCCGCGGCGGCCACGGCATCGGCCGACAGCGTGCTGCCGTCGAGCAGCGCCGAGGGCTCGCCGAGCGATGCGATCGACTCCTGCATCCGGCCGCCCAGCACATAATGCGTGACGCCGTAGATGGCGGGCACCGCAAGGATCACGGTGGTCCAGAAGCCCTTGTAGAGCGCGCCCATGATCGACTGGTTGGCGCCCAGGCGCACCATGTAAGTGCCGATGATCGAGGTGAGGATGCAGACGCCACCGACGAGCAGCGGCAGCGCCATCAGCCGGGTGAGCAGCGCCGCATCGACGCCGCGCAGCAGCAGCGCGATCGTCACCATGGTGAGGCCGAGCGTCACGACATAGGTCTCGAACAGATCGGCGGCCATGCCGGCGCAGTCGCCCACGTTATCGCCGACATTGTCGGCGATGACCGCAGGGTTGCGGGGATCGTCCTCCGGGATGCCGGCTTCCACCTTGCCGACCAGATCGGCGCCGACATCCGCCGCCTTGGTGAAGATGCCGCCGCCGAGCCGCGCGAAGATCGAGATCAGCGAGGCGCCGAAGGCGAGGGTGGAAAGGGTGAGCACGACGATGCGATCGCCCGGCGCATGCTGCGCCACGTCCACCAGATACCAGAACAGCACCGCGATCGAGAGCAGGCCCAAGCCCGCCACCAGCATGCCGGTGATCGCGCCGGAGCGGAAGGCGAGGGTGAGCCCGCCCTGCAGGCTGCTGCGCGCCGCCTCGGCGGTGCGGACGTTGGCGCGGACCGAGATGTTCATGCCGACAAAGCCGGCGACGCCGGACAGGATCGCACCGATCAGGAATCCGACGGTGGGGATCGCCCCCAGGGTCAGGAACAGCACGATGCCGACCACAACGCCGACGACGGCGATGGCGGTATATTGCCGCGTCAGATAGGCCTTGGCGCCTTCCTGGATCGCGGCGGCGATATCCTGCATCTTGGCGTTGCCGGCCGGTGCGCGCAGCACCTGCTGACTGGTGATGAAGCCATAGGCCACGGCGATCAGGCCGCAGACGATGGCGAAATAGACGATCGTCATAGAGTGACATCCTCCCCTGCTATTGCGGGTCGCGGCGCGCGCCGGGTGTGTCCAGTCTCGTCCGCAAGGCGGGAGGGTATAGCAATAGGGGGTTCGCGCAAGGCGGTAGGAGCCGGAGAGAAATGGATCATGTTTCCCAAACCACCCTCATCCCCGCGAAGGCGGGGATCCATTCGCCTGTACGTTTGCGAAAAGAAGCGATCCGGCGACCCTAATGGGTCCCCGCCTACGCGGGGATGACGGTTTCAATATGGGGACAGGGGGGGACTCAGCGCGCGCCCGCGATGATCCGCCGCACGCCTTCCAGGACCATGCCGTACACCAGATGCGATGCCGCGCCATATGCATGGATCGAGGCCGGCGTCTCGCTTGGCCCGCTGCCCAGGCCCAGCGCCGGTACCGCGCCTTCGTCGAGCAGCGCGGAGGTCACCACGCCGTATGCCCCGCCAAAGCCCGACGCGGCTTCGGGGCGATATTCGGTGATCAGCCCGTAGATCCCGCCCAGTACGCCGCCGACAATGTAATGCACCGCCTGGCCCGACGCCTCGCGGTACGGCTCCGGCACCTTATCGCCGGTTGCCGCCTCGACCACCATGTCGGCGGCCTTCACCGTCGCGGGATCGTCCTTGCTCTGGTCTTCCTTGGGAACGAGCTTGCTTGCCTGGTTCTGGAAAGCGGCCATCGCGGCCGAGGCGACCAGCCCGGCGGTGACGCCTGCGAGGAGACCGATCAGGGGACGGGGATTCGATGCCATGCAACGCTGCTCCGGATTGGGATGCGGCGGGGCGCCGCACCTAGGAATGACGCACCCCGCCGGACGGGATCAGTAGCGGATGCGGTCCGCCTTCACCCTATCCCTGGCGAGGAACGCCTGGACACTGTCGGCACCCGCCAGATGGCCGGCGCCTACTGCCAAGAACACCGTTCCCGGCTTTTGGAGCCGTTCCTCGATCCATTTCGCCCAGCGCGCATTGCGATCGGCCAGCAGGATCTTGGCCAGCTCGGGCGTATCGCGCATGCCTTCGTTCATCGTGGCGCCCAGCGCCTCGGGGTCGCCGGCTGCCCATTGGTCGATCATCTTGCCGAGCTCGCTGCCGAGCTTCGGATAGTCCTCCACGGCCGAGGCGAGGAACGCGATCTGCAGCGGATTGGGCATGCTGGCGAAATAGCCGAGCTGCTGTTCGGCGGTCTCCAGCCCGATCACCGGCTTGGCCGAATCCTTGGCGGCGGCGGTCAGCACCTTCTCCGCGCCGCTGTTGGGATCATAGCCGAGCTTGGGCAGGCCGGCGACGCTGAGGGTGATGCCCGCCACCCAGGGCTGGAGCGCATCGAAGGCTGCCGGCGGCACGCCGATATCGGCCATCGCCTTCAGATAGGCGTCGCGCTTGTCGGCCGGGAGCTGCTCGGCGATCGGCTTCGATCCCGCGGGCGCCAGCGCCATCTTGACCAGCAGGCCCTGCATCGTCGCAGGATCGGGTTCGACCAGCTCCAGCACCAGCGTGTCGCTCTTGTCGAAGGCGGTCTTCACCGCCGAATCGAACCAGCTGAGGCCCGGCTTCAGGACGTGGACGGTGCCGAACAGATAGATGGTGGTATCGGCATCCTTGACCACCCACAGCGCCGGATCGGCCGGGCGGCTCTGCACGGCTGCCGGCGCGGCGGCGGGTGCCGCCTGGCCGAAGGCGAGCGGGCTGAACAGCAGCGCCAGCGGCGCGGCAGCGGTGGCGAACAGCGATTTGAACTTCACGGCGGACATCCCCCGATTATGCGATCGGGCGGAGCCCCGCGCTCCACCCGTGTGCTATTCCTATATCACGCTTTCAGCCGCGCGGCATGCCAGGCGATATGCTCGGCAAGGAAGGTCGATACGAAATAATAGCTGTGGTCATAGCCGGGCTGCAGCCGCAGCGTGAGGGGGATGCCGGCGGCCGCACAGGCACCCGCCAGCAGCTGCGGGCGGAGCTGCTCGGCGAGGAACGCGTCGGCGTCGCCCTGGTCGACCAGCAGTTCCGACACGCGGGCGCCGTCCTCGATCAACGCCACGGCATCCTGCGCGCGCCACGCCGCGGCATCCTCGCCGAGATAGCCGCCCAGCGCCTTCTGGCCCCAGGGCACCTGGCTCGGCGCGACGATCGGCGCGAAGGCGGAGACGCTGCGGAAGCGCCCTGGGTTGCGCAGCGCGATCGTCAGCGCGCCGTGACCGCCCATCGAGTGGCCGGTGATCCCCTGGGCATGCATGTCCGCCATCGGGAAGTGCGCGGCGATCAGTGCGGGCAACTCCTCCTCGATATAGGTCCGCATGTGGAAATGCTCGGCCCAGGGCGCCTGGGTGGCATCGACATAGAAGCCGGCGCCCTTGCCGAAGTCATAGTCCGGTACGTCGATCACGTCCTCGCCGCGCGGAGAGGTGTCCGGCGCCACGAAGATCACTCCCGCCTCGGCACAGGCGCGGCGATACTCGCCCTTTTCGGTCACATTGGCATGGGTGCAGGTAAGCCCCGACAGATACCAGAGTACCGGCAGCGTGGCACCTTCCGCATGCGGGGGCACGAAGACCGAGAAGGTCATCGGCGTGCCCGTGGCGGTGGAGTCATGGCGATACACGCCCTGCACGCCGCCAAAGGCCTTGTTCGTGGAAACCGTCTCGAGGCTCATTGAAATACCACCGTCTTGCCCTGGTTGAGGAACACCCGATGCTCGCCCACCGCATGCACGGCGCGGGCGAGGACCCGGGCTTCGATGTCGCGGCCGATGCGGATCAGGTCGTCCACCGTCGCGCGGTGGTCGACCCGCTCCACCGCCTGTTCGAGGATCGGCCCCTCGTCCAGATCCGCCGTGACGAAATGTGCGGTCGCGCCGATCAGCTTCACGCCGCGGGCATGCGCGCGGTGATAGGGCTGGGCGCCCTTGAAGCCGGGCAGGAAGCTGTGATGAATGTTGATGCAGCGTCCCGCCAGCGCCGCGGTAAGCGCAGGCGACAGCACCTGCATGTAGCGGGCGAGCACCAGATACTCCGCCTGGGCCTCGGCCATCAGCGCGAGGATCGCGGCTTCCTGCTCGGCGCGGTTGGCCGCGTCGACGGGCAGATGGTGGAAGGGCACGCCGTGCCATTCCGCCAGTCCGCGCAAGGTGTCGTGATTGGAGACGACCGCCACGATCTCCGCCGCGAGCGCATTGCTCGCACGACGGTGAAGCAGATCGGCGAGGCAGTGCGACCCCTTCGACACCGCCACCACCATCCGCGGACGGGCATCGCCGGGGGTCAGCGACCAGTCTAGTCCCAGCGAGGCGGCGAGCGGTGCGAAGTCGCCGCGCAACGCTTCGTCATCGGGGAAGCGGGGGCCGCCCGCCTGGAAGACGAGGCGCAGGAAGAAGCGCCCCGTCTCCAGATCGGCATATTGCTGGCTGTCGAGGATAAAGCCGTCGCGATCGGCCAGAAAGCCGCTCACGCCCGCGACAATGCCGACGCGATCGGCGCAGGTGAGCGTGAGGATCCAGCTCGACACGCCGCGCCCCTTCAGGCCGGCTTGCGGTGCAGTGCGCAGATCTTGTTGCCCGAAGGATCACGCAGATAGGCAAGATAGAGGGCGCCGAACGGACCATCGCGCCAACCCGGCGGATTTTCGCACGCCGTGCCACCGTGCGCGACGCCTGCGGCGTGCCAGGCATCGGCCGCCTCGGTGGTCGCCGCCGCGAAGCCGAGCGTGCCGCCATTGGCGTGGCAGGCGGGCTCGCCGTCGATCGGCCTGGTCAGCAGGAACAGGCCGCCATCGTGCATGTAGATCACCCGGCCCTTGGGATCGATGCGACCCGGCGGGATGCCGAGCGCACCCAGAACCGCGTCATAAAAAGCCTTGGACGCCTCGATATCGTTGGCGCCCAGCATCACGTGGCTGAACATGCTTTCCTCTCCTTGGTTGCTCAATACACGACGACGCTGCGGATGCTCTCGCCCGCATGCATCAGGTCGAAGCCCTTGTTGATCTCCTCCAGCGTCAGCACGTGGGTGATCATCGGGTCGATCGCGATCTTGCCGTTCATGTACCAGTCGACGATCTTCGGCACGTCGGTCCGGCCCTTGGCGCCGCCGAACGCGGTGCCCTTCCAGACACGGCCGGTGACCAGCTGGAACGGCCGCGTGGCGATTTCCTTGCCCGCCTCGGCCACGCCGATGATGATCGATTCGCCCCAGCCGCGATGGCAGCATTCGAGGGCGGTGCGCATCACCTCGGTATTGCCGGTCGCATCGAAGCTGTAGTCGGCGCCGCCGTCGGTCAGCTCGACCACCTTGGCGACGATCTGCTCGCGCGACATGCCCTTGGTGTTGAGGAAGTGGGTCATGCCGAACTTGCGGCCCCATGCCTCGCGGTCCGGGTTGACGTCGATGCCGATGATCTGGCCCGCGCCGGCGAGCCGGGCACCCTGGATCACGTTGAGGCCGATGCCGCCCAGGCCGAACACCACCACGGTCTCGCCCACCTGCACCTTGGCGGTATTGACCACCGCGCCGACGCCGGTGGTGACGCCGCAGCCGATATAGCAGCTGGTCTGGAAGGGCGCGTCCTCGCGGATCTTCGCCACTGCGATCTCGGGCAGCACGGTGAAGTTGGAGAAGGTCGAGCAGCCCATGTAATGGAAGATCGGCTGGCCCTTGTAGCTGAAGCGGGTGGTGCCGTCCGGCATCAGCCCCTTGCCCTGGGTGGCGCGGATCGCGGTGCACAGGTTGGTCTTGCCCGAGAGGCACGACTTACACTGGCGGCATTCGGGCGTGTAGAGCGGGATCACATGGTCGCCCGGCTTCACGCTGGTCACGCCGGCGCCCACCTCGCGGACGATGCCCGCGCCTTCATGGCCGAGCACCGAGGGGAACAGGCCCTCGGAATCGAGGCCGTCCAGCGTGTAGGCATCGGTGTGGCAAAGGCCGGTGGCCATGATCTCGACCAGCACTTCGCCGGGCTTCGGCCCCTCCAGATCGAGTTCGACGATCTCCAGCGGCTTCTTCGCTTCGAAGGCGACGGCGGCGCGGGTCTTCATGGCCGGTTCTCCTGATGGGCTTGGTTGGCCCGCCTGATCCTTCAATCGGTGGCGGGTTGCAACCCATGGCACGTCGTTTCGTTGGCGGCGGAACCATACCGACGTTCAGTTGCGCCCGCCCGCCAAATCGCGTTCCTTCCGTCCCGCTGTTGGGAGACCTGCCGATGCCGCCCCTCGTCCTTGCCCTGCTGATCGGCGGTGTCGCCGGCCTGCGTTCGATGACCGCGCCGACGGCGATCGCCTGGGCGGCCTATGCTGGCTGGCTGCCGCTCGGCGGGACCTGGCTCGGCTGGATGGGCTGGTGGGGAACGCCGTGGATCTTCTCGCTGCTGGCGATCGGCGAACTGGTGGCGGACAAGCTGCCCACCACGCCCAGCCGCAAGGCTCCGCCGGGCTTTATCGGGCGGCTGGTGTCGGGCGCCCTGTGCGGCGCCGCGATCGGGCTGGCGGCGAGTTCGCTGCCGCTGTGCATCGCGGCGGGGCTGGTGGGTGCGGTGATCGGCACGTTCGGCGGCCATGCCGCGCGGATGGGGCTGTGCCGCGCGTTCGGTACCGATCTGCCGGCCGCGCTGGTCGAGGATCTCGCCGCGATCGGCATCGCTGCCTTTGCGGTGGCATCGCTGTGAGCCGGAAATTCGACGCGATCGTGATCGGTGCCGGCCAGGCGGGCACGCCGCTCGCCGGGCGGCTGAGCGATGCCGGCATGTCGGTCGCGCTGGTCGAGCGGCACCTGCTCGGCGGTACCTGCGTCAACACCGGCTGCAAGCCGACCAAGACCTGGGTCGCCAGCGCCTATGCAGCGCACATGGCCAGGCGCGCCGCCGATTTCGGCGTGACGATCGACGGCGAGGTGGGCATCGATTTCGCGAGGGTCCGCGCGCGGGCGGAGACGATCTCCGCCGACTCGCGCGCTTCGCTTCGCCAGTGGATCGACGGCATGGCGAACTGCACGCTGTTCTTCGGCCATGCCCGGTTCGAATCGCCGCGGCGGGTACGGGTGGGCGACACGGTGCTGGAGGCCGACCGGATCTTCCTCAATGTCGGCGGCCGGGCGCTGGTACCGGACATGCCGGGCGTGGACGACGTGCCGTTCCTCACCAACAGCACGATCCTCAAGCTCGATGCGGTGCCGCGCCATCTGGTGGTGGTGGGCGGCAGCTATATCGGGCTGGAATTCGGCCAGATGTTCCGCCGCTTCGGCGCCGAGGTGACGATCGTCGAGAAGGGGGCGAGCCTCATCGGCCGCGAGGATCCAGACATCTCCGATGCCGTCCGCGAGATCCTGGAGGCCGAGGGGATCGCGATCCGCACCGGTGCGGAGTGCATCCGTTTCGCGCGCGCCGGCGAGGACGTGCTGGTCGGCGTCGATTGCCACGAGGGCAGCCCCGAAGTGCTCGGCAGCCATGTGCTTCTGGCGGTCGGCCGTACGCCCAACACCGACGATCTCGGGCTGGACGCGGCGGGGGTGCAGACCGACGCGCGCGGCTATGTGCAGGTGGACGACCGACTCCGCACCAATGTCGACGGCATCTGGGCAATGGGCGACTGCAACGGCCGCGGCGCCTTCACCCACACGGCCTATAACGACTTCGAGATCGTGGCGGACAATCTGCTCGACGGCGCCGACCGCAAGGTGACCGACCGCATCCCCGCCTATGCGCTCTATATCGATCCGCCGCTCGGCCGGGTCGGCATGGGCGAGGCCGAGGCCAAGAAGGCCGGGCACCGTATCGAGGTGGGCAGGCGCCCGATGACGCGGGTCGGCCGCGCGGTGGAGAAGGACGAGACGCTGGGCTTCATGAAGCTGGTCAGCGACGCCGATACGGGCCGTATCCTGGGCGGCGCGATCCTCGGCACCAGCGGCGACGAGGCGATCCACGGCGTGCTCGACCTGATGGTGAAGCAGGGCACCGCGACCGATCTCGCGCATGCCGTGCATATCCACCCGACCGTCTCCGAGCTATTGCCGACCATCGCCGGCGAGCGGAATCCGGCCTGACAAGGGAGCGCCCCATGGACGAGGACAGCAAGCTCACCCGCTCCAAACGGGCCTGGGCCGAGGCGGGCAAGTTCCTCACCGGCCGCACCGCGCGCCCCGAGACGGAGCGGCTGCCGCCCGGCCAGCATCTGGTGACCAACTGGCCGGTGCTCGATCTCGGCCGCCAGCCCGAGGTGCGCCCCGAACGCTGGCGGCTGACCATCGACGGGATGGTCGCCCGCCCGCTTACGCTCGACTGGCCGGCCTTCGAAGCACTGGCGACCGACGAAAGGACTAGCGACATCCACTGCGTCACCAGCTGGTCGCGCTACGACAATCGCTGGGCGGGCGTGGCGACGGCGCGGCTGCTCGAGATGGTCGAGCCGCGCGACGAAGCCGAGGCGGTGATGCTCCACGGCTATGACGGCTATACCACCAACCTGCTGCTCGCCGATTTCGCCGCAGCCGACGCGCTGATCGCGCATCGCTGGGAGGGCAAGCCGCTCCACCGTGATCATGGCGGCCCGGCGCGGCTGGTGGTGCCGCATCTCTATTTCTGGAAGAGCGCCAAGTGGATCTCGCGCATCGAAGTGATCGGGCGTGACCGGCCGGGCTTCTGGGAGGTGAACGGCTATCACCTGCGCGGCGACCCCTGGGGCGAGGAACGCTATTCGCGCTGAAGCGAGCGCCAATACGTAGCAATCCGCATGCCGCTGCAGATGTGCAGCCCATAGTTTGGCGGCATGCGTTTTAGCGTCTGCCTTTCTCGCCTCCCTCTTCCGCCCCGGTGCCGCGCATGAAGGAGGGCGTTCCCATGCCGAGCCGGGCGCCACGCGAGCGGGTGCTGCTGGTCGATTCGCAGGACGAATCGCGGCGCGCGGTGCAATTGCTGCTGCAGGGCTGCGGGATGGAGGTGCGTGCCTTCGCCTCGGCTGCCGCGGCGATGGCGGAGGCGACGCTCGACCAGATCCGCACCCTCCTGATCGCGCGCGAGCTGGTCGACGGCGATGCGATGCATCTGCTCCGCCAGCTTGCCCTGCGCGGCTGGCGGGGGCGCGCGATCCTGATCGGGCAGTCCCATGCCGATCTTGACGACCATGCCCGCAGTGCCGGCTTCGCCCATGTGGTGAAGAAGCCGGTCGGGCGGCTCGAGCTGCTCGGCGCGCTGGCGCGATGACCTTCCCGCTGCCGCCGTTCGACACGCCTGCGCGCGGCACCGTGCGAGAACGATTGCGCCAGGTCCTGCCCGAGGTGCTGGCCACGCTGCTGTTGTTCGCCACCGGTCTGGCGCTGGCCCCGCTCGTGTCCAGCGGCGAGCGCGATGTGCTGGTCTGCGTGCTGCTCGCCTGGGCCGCCGCGATCCTGCTGCTGGCGTCGTACAGCCGTGCGCTCCGCCGCCGGCTGCGCGCCGAGGAAACCGATGCCCGCCGCCGTGCCGACCGCGCCGACGAGCTTGCCGCCGAGCTCAACCTGCTGATCGACGGCGTGGTCGGCTATGCGATCTACACGGTCGATCCCGGCGGCCGGGTATCCTTCTGGAACGAAGGCGCGCGTCGGCTGAAGGGATGGCGTGAGGACGAGGTGCTCGGCCGCGACATGGCGCTGTTCTACCCGCCCTCGGCGGTCGCCGCCGGCAAGCCGCGCGCAGATCTCGCCGCTGCGCTGCGCGACGGCAGGCTGGAAGAGGAGGACTGGCGACTGCGCAAGGACGGCAGCGAGTTCCTCGCGCAGGTGCTGATCACGCCCTTGCGCGGCCCCGACGGTCGGTTGCGCGGCTTCGGCAAGGTGATCCGCGACATCACCGAACAGCGCGCCAGCGAGCGCCAGGCGACAGCCGCCGCCAATCATCTCCGCTCGATCCTGGCGACGGTGCTCGACGCGATGGTGATCATCGACGAGCGCGGCAACATCGTCTCGTTCAGCGCCGCCGCCGAGCGGATGTTCGGCTATGCCGAGGACGAGGTGGTCGGCGCCAATGTCAGCCTGCTCATGCCGATGGGCGAGGGGCGCCAGCATGACGGCTATATCCGCCACTATCTGGAGACCGGCGAGCGGCGCATCATCGGCACCGGCCGCACCGTCACCGCCAAGCGGCGCGACGGCACCACCTTCCCGATCGAGCTGTCGGTGGGCGAGGCGATCACCGAGGGCGAGCGCGTCTTCACCGGCTTCATCCGGGACTTGAGCGACAAGCAGCGCGCCGAGCAGCGGATCGAGGAACTGCGCTCCGGCCTGATCCATGCGGCGCGGGTGAGCGCGATGGGCACCATGGCCTCGACGCTGGCGCACGAACTCAACCAGCCGATCACCGCGGTGGTCAACTATGTGCGCGGCATCGCCAATTTGATCGACGCGAACGATCCGGACGATCTGCCGATGATCCGCGAGGCGCTGGACGATACCGCGCAGGAGGCGCTGCGCGCGGGCACCATCGTGCGGCGGCTGCGCGAGTTCGTCGCGCGCGGCGAGGTGGAGAAGAGCGTCGAGCACATCCCCGACCTCGTCGACGAAGCCTGCAAGCTGGCGCTGATCGGCGCGCGCGAGAAGGGCGTCGTCGCCGAGTTCCGCTTCGATCCCGCCGCCGGGCCGGTGCTGGTCGATCGCATCCAGATCCAGCAGGTGCTCATCAACCTGATGCGCAACGCGATCGAGGCGATGGCGGACGGGCCCGAGCGGCGGCTGACCGTTTCCAGCCGGCGCGATCTTGCCGGCTTCGTTCGCGTTACGGTCGCGGATACCGGCCCCGGCGTCGCTGCCGAAGTCGCCGAGGACCTGTTCCGCGCCTTCCACAGCACCAAGGTGGACGGCATGGGGCTCGGCCTCTCCATCTGCCGTACCATCGTGGAAGCCAATGGCGGCCGCATCTGGCTGGAGCCCCGCGCGGGCGGCGGCAGCGCCTTTCACTTCACCCTCGTCCATGTAGAAGAAGGAACGCCCCCGTGACCGACAAGCGCCTCGTCCATATCGTCGACGACGAGGATGGCGTCCGCCGCTCCGCCAGCTTCATGCTCAAGACCCATGGCTTTGCGGTGCAGACCTGGCCCTCGGGCGTCGCGTTCCTCAAGGAGGCACGCCATGTCGAGCCCGGTTGCGTGCTGCTCGACGTGCGCATGCCCGAGATGGACGGGCTGGAGGTGCAGCAGGAACTCCATGCGCGCGGCATCGCGCTGCCGGTGATCGTGCTGACCGGGCACGGCGACGTCACGCTCGCGGTCAAGGCGATGAAGGCGGGCGCGGTCGACTTCCTCGAAAAACCGATGGAGAGCAACGCGCTGATCGACGCAATCCATCGCGGCTTCGCCCGGCTGGAAGCGGCGGAGGACGTCAAGGCCCGTGCGGCGGATGCCGAGACGCTGCTCGGTGCGCTCACCGTGCGCGAACGCGAGGTGCTGGAAGGGCTTGCGCAGGGCTATCCGAACAAGACCATCGCCTATGACCTCGGCATCTCGGCGCGCACCGTCGAGGTCCACCGCGCCAATGTGATGGCCAAGCTCGGCGCCAAGAGCCTGTCCGAGGCCCTCAGAATCGCCTTCGCGGCAGGGATGGGCGCAGGCTAAACGATTGCAGTATCGTGCAATCCCGGCGCTTCTGGGGTATAAGCAGAGGGACTCGGGGGAGTGCGGGATCGAACACGCTGACAGGGAGCGGGAACGATGACGAACCAAGCGGAATCCACCCTCGCCATGGGCATGCTGCCCGAGGCCGAAGAGAGTATCCGGGCCTGGTCTTCCGGCCTGTTCACCGCCTGGTGCGACGCGGTGGTGACGCCGTGGAACCTCGTCCCCAAGCCGACCACCCACCAGCGCGAGCCCGGCGAGCGGCTGTCGATCCCGGAAGCGCTGGAAAGCGGGACGCTGTCGCTGTTCGCCTGAGCATGGTCGTGCTGCGGGTACGGCGACGCCTACTGGTCGTCCGGCCTCCGGATGGCTAGCCTGCCGGGCATGGAAGCCCGTCTTTTTCAGCTCGCCGCGTTCACCACCCAGCGCTTTGCCGGCAATCCGGCGGCGGTGATGCTGTTCGACAGCGATCCCGCACCCGATCTCTGCCAGGCGCTGGCGGCGGAGAACAACCTGGCGGAGACGGCGTTCCTCGTGCCGCAGGGCGAGGACTATCGGATCCGCTGGTTCACCCCCACGGTCGAGGTGCCGCTGTGCGGCCATGCCACGCTCGCCAGCGCCGCGGTGGTGCTGGAACGGATCGCGCCGGCGCGGGAGCAGGTGGTGTTCCATTCTGCCAGCGGCCCGCTTACCGTGCGCCGCTCCGCCATCGGCTATGTCATGGACTTCCCCGTGCGCCGCTGCGTGGCGGCCGAGGCGCCGGCGGGGCTGGCAGAAGCGCTGGGTGCGGAGCCCGAGGAGGTCGTGTGGGACGGCTTCAACTTCCTTGTTCGGCTCGCCTCCGCCGCGGTTGTGCGCCAGCTCGACCCCGACCTTGCCGCGATCGCGCGGCTCCCCACGGCCGGCCTGATCGTCACGGCGGCGGGGGAGGGCGGGCACGACTGCGTCAGCCGCTATTTCGCACCGGCCAAGGGCATCCCCGAAGATCCGGTGACCGGCGGTGCGCATTGCGCGCTGGCGCCCTATTGGGCGGCGCGGCTGGGCAAGACCGAGCTGCATGCCTTCCAGGCTTCCGCACGCGGCGGCGAAATGTGGTGCCGGCTGCGCGGCGAGCGAGTCGATCTGGAAGGCGCCTGCCTCTTCTACCTCGAAGGCACGGCGCGGTGGTGACGGTGCATCCCGGCTCCTGCCACTGCGGCGGCGTGCGCTTCACCATCGCCCATGAACCCGACGAAGTGACGACCTGCGACTGCTCGCTCTGCGTCAAGCGGAACGCGGTGATGGTGAAGGTGCCCGAGGCTGCACTGCGGATCGAGGCGGGCGCGGATCTGCTCGCCACCTATCAATGGAACACGATGCGCGCGACGCACCATTTCTGCAGCCGCTGCGGCATCTATCTGTTCCACCGCAAGCGCGCCGCGCCGGACCAGTACGGCGTGAACGTTTTCTGCCTGGATGGTTTCGACGCCGCCGCGCTGCCGATACGGGCGACGGACGGGATCGGCATGTCGCTGGTGGGCGAGTCGCCTCGGGTCGAATGGCCGGGGCCGCGCGGGGGTGCCGCGTCGACATAGAGGCGAACGCGGTTCGAGCGGCTCTGGCCCGAACCCTGCCGGTCCGGGTCGACCCCGGCACGCCATGATCGCAGAAAGGGGCATGGCGACCGGCCCCCTGCTCCTCGGATGCGTAGCCCTGTTTGCGACCGGGCAGGCGTTGGTCCTCGGCGCAGCCTCGGCCGACGGCCACGGCATCACGCGCGAGGAGCAACCGATCTTCTACTGGACGTGCGTTGTCGCGAGCCTCGCTGCGGCGACATTGCTCCTATTCGCCGGCTTGTACCGGTAGGGCAGTTGCCGCCCACTGGCGGACGTTACCCCGCGAGGTAGAATCGACAGATGGCCGTCTACAAACGAGACCAGGTATCGCCCGATTGGGAGCCTTCGCCGTGGCCTATGGATACGGGCGCAGCCGACGAGCAGGAGCGTGGTTTCCGAACGCGCGCGCAGATGCCCATCAGGTGGGAACCCATTCCGTGGGAAGCGTTCCCCGAGCAGGGCATTTCCGGGTACGCGAAAGACTGGCTAGCGTCCATTGATGCAGCACACTTCGCCAGTTTCGGCGACGAAGACCTGATTTTAATCGATAACACTTGGTTCGGATGGCCAGACCCGCCTCGGTGGGGATTGGCATCGCGCCCCTGTGGCCAACATGATCGGAAGTGGGATCGTTGGGGTCATTTTCCAGATTTACCCACCGCTTGGGACTTCCCGATCGTCATCCTGCAGGATGTATTGCTATCTGCAAAGAAGCGCGCGCCATCTTCGAACTCGATCAGCACTTCGCCCTCTCGGTGGCGAACAACGCGCTTCACCATCTTGCCACGCAACATCTCGGTCGCCCGTGCTGTTTCCTCGTCCAAGGTCATGCGTAAACGGTACCGACTACTATGACCGCTTTCCACCATGTTCCGTTATGGCGGCTCCCGCCCCACTTGCGAATGTCTGACTTTCCTGCTCCACTTCGCAGATGAAGGTACTCGCTGTCACGTTTTGGGGTGTGGTGCAAGTTTCCGCATGCTCCATGGGCAAGCCCCCAGCCAGTGAAGTCGCGGTAATCGAAGCATTCACCGCTCGTAGCGCTTGCGTCGGTAAGCTATCGAACTGGCATCGTGAGTTTTACTTTCAGCCAGCTGTCGGGCGAATTGGGATGGGCGTAGACAAGTCCTTGATCCATGTTGGATACATTCCGGCAGGGCACAGGAACGAACCAGCCGGTCGGTTCATCAAAGAGCCACCTACAATGCCCATCATTGACGACAGCCAGCATGCTTTCGCTTCGGGCAGGTGGGATCGCAAAGCGCAGCGGTTCAAAGAGTGGAGTTGCGGCTGTAATTTTGGATCGCCATCCAACGCATTTGGACCACCGGTCTGCCCTGTGAACGACCGCTAACCACCAACTTCAGTCACACGCACTCCCATCATCGCCAGCGCTGCCCGGCGCGGCCGCCACCGTCTTGCGGGAGTCGCGATGTTCCCCATATGTACAGGTCTTGTCGCCGGCGGGCGACCGCTCTTTGATCCGGGCGGTGTCATTCCCTTGTGCGGGAGCATCGCGCGCGTGAACCTCAACGTCGCCTTCCGATGTGGCTGTGGAGCGACGTCTGCTGCAACCGCGCACGAGCCTCAACTTCCTCCACTTCCGCTCGCCATCGCAGGTGCTCCGGTGCCAGGGCAACGACCTGATCGTGGCGGGATGGGCGGCGGTTTCGGGTCGCCAGACTATAGTGCGCGCGTCAGAAACCGGCTGTGCGGATCCGCGCGATAGTCGCCAAAGGGTGGGCAGGGCACGAAGCCATAGCGGCTATACAGCCGGACCGCCGGATCGAAGGCTGGCGCGGTGCCTGTCTCCAGGCTCAGCCGGGTCAGGCCCCGCGCCTGTGCGGTGGTGAGGATATGCTCCAGCATCGCCGCGCCCACGCCCGTGCCGAGACGTGTCGGCACCGTGCGCATCGACTTCACCTCACCGTGCTGCGCATCCAGCTGCTTGAGCGCGCCGATGCCGAGCAGCACCTCGCCCTCCCAAGCGCTCCAGAAGCTGATGTCCGCTGACTGGAGGCCGGAGAGGTCGAGGAAATGGCAGCTCTCCGCCGGCGAGTTGGCGAGCATGCCCGCGGCGTGCAGGCGCAGGAGATCCTGCACCTGCGTGTCGTCCAGCCCGCCGTCCCGGATTGCGATCACAGCGTGTCGATCATCCCTGCCAGCGTCTCGAGGCAGGCATGGGCGAGCAGCTTGCTGCGGATCGGCGACCAGCCGAACTCGGGATCGGCGTTCGCGTCATGGTCCTTGAACGGCATTTCCAGCGTCATCGACACCGCGCCGAACCGCTCGGCGAGCTGGTTGGTCGACATGGCGAGGTTGGCCTTGCCCGGGGGCGACTTGTCATAGCCGAGCTCGGTCTGGAAATCGGGGGTGTGCGCGGCCAGGCGCCGGCCGAATTCGTAGAACTTCTCGCCCAGTTCGTCGGTCCAGCTGGGAATGCCCTCGAAGCCGGCGAGGAAGTTGGCGGGGATCGCTTCGTCGCCGTGCACGTCCATCGCGAAGTGCACGCCGGTTGCGTCCATCGCACCCCGCACCGCCAGAACTTCCGGGCTGCGCTCCGCCGTCGGGGTGTGCCATTCGCGGTTGAGGTTCACCCCCGCCGCATTGGTGCGCAGATGGCCGCGGCGCGAGCCGTCCGGGTTCATGTTGGGCACGCAGTGGAAGGTCGCCTTGCTGCGCAGCGCCTGCGCCACGGCATTGTCCTCGTCGGTGAGGAACTCCAGCGCGCCTTCCATCCACCATTCGGCCATGCTCTCGCCCGGATGCTGGCGGGCATAGAGCCAGACCTGCTTCGGCCCCTCGCCCATGCTCAGGCAGTCGATCGGCTGGCCGTCCAGCGTCGTGCCCAGCTGGCGGTGCGTCACGCCTTCCTGCAGCGCGATGCGGCTGACCAGGTCATGGTGCCGTTCCATCGAATAGGGCGCGAAATAGGCGAACCAGGTGAGGTCCGTCTGGAAATGATGGGTGAAGCTCAGGATGCCGCCGGCATAGTCGGTATCCGTCATCCGCCACGATTCGCGGTCCGCCGACCAGCGGGCCTTGTAGCCCGGCCAGCCGAACGGATAGGCCGAGCTGCCTGCATTGAGGATGCGGAAGGTCAGCGTCCGCCCCTTGGCGCCGGCGACGCGGAAGTGGAACCACTGGAAGAAGTCCGACTGGTGATCGAGGACGATCTCGCAGTCGACCCGGTCGCCTTCGATGGCGACCACGCGGATGTTGCCGCTGTCGAACGCGGCGCTGATCTGGATGCTCATTTCACCGTCGTAGTGATGCCGGACTCGCCGGGGAAGTCCTTGAACAGCGCAGCGGCGAGCCGCTGGGCGGTGGCGGCGGGCTGGTTGTCCTTGAGGCCGACGCCCGTCGTTTCGGCGCGGCCTTCCCAGATCACGCTATCGCCGGCGCGGCGGCGGAGCTGAACCCAGAGCTGCGAGACCAGGATCTCGCGCTGCTTGCCCTTGCCCAGGCCGAACGACACGCCGCCGCCAAGACCGACGCCGCCGCCCCGGCCACCGCCGAAGCTGCCGCCGCCGAGGCCGATCGAGACCGGCGGGCGATCCTGGATCACGCCGCGGGAGGCGCGGGTGAACGAGACCGAGGCGATATAGCCGGCCGGTCGTTCGCTGGTGGCGGGCACATAGCCGAGCTTGTTCAGCTCCGCCTGCACCGCATCGGCGTAGACGCGATACTCCGGCGTCACGTCCATCGCGCCGGACATCGGCATGATGCTGACGGTGGTCCGCTCCAGCGGCTGGCCGAGATGATAGCGGGTGACGTCGATCGGCGTCCGGGCGCCGGTGGTGGTGCAGCCCGCGGCCAGCGCGGGCAGGGTAGCGATGAGGGCAAGGCGCAGATACGAATTCACGAACACATACTCCTGTTTCGTGGGCGCAATGGCTGTATCCTGCCAACCGGCTTCCGGTCGAGCGGATTTGGCCGCGCCCTCGCCGGTGAAACGCCCGAGCAGGGCGATCAGACGCATTCGCACGACCCGGCCTTGACTTCCGTGCCCCACGCTTATAGGCGAGCCGCTCTTTCCGGCATTCCAGATAATTTGAGAAGCGAATCGGTCATGAAGATCGTGAATTCATTGAAGTCGCTCAAGGGGCGGCACCGCGACAACCGCGTGATCCGCCGCCGTGGCCGGATCTACGTGATCAACAAAACGCAGAAGCGTTTCAAGGCACGCCAGGGCTGATCGCCCCCGTGGGAACCGCGCCGCACGCCGTCATCTTCGACGTCGGCAACGTTCTTTTCCCTTGGGAACCGCGACTCGTATACGAGCGCCTGTTCGACAACGAGCAGGCGCTCGATGCGTTTCTGTCGCAGGTCGCCACCAAGGAATGGCATTTCCAGCATGACGCTGGCCGCCCCTTCGCCGAAACCTCGGCGGAGCTGAGTGCGCTGCACCCGGAGCATGCCGACAAGATCGCGCTCTGGGGGCCGCGCTTTGCCGAGCAATTGGGGCCCGCCTTCCCGGACATGGTCGCGCTGATCGAGGAGCTCGATTCGGCGGGCGTGCCGCTGTACGCGATCACCAACTTCTCGGGCGAATTCTGGCGCGACTGGATGCCGCAGGTCGAGTGGCTGTTCGGCCGCTTCCGCGATATCGTCGTGTCGGGCGACGAGAAGCTGACCAAGCCCGATCCCGCTATCTACACGCTGGCGCTGAAGCGATTCGGCCTTGCGGGTCCGGAGGCGGTGTTCGTCGACGATCTGCCCGCGAATGTGGAAGCTGCGTGCGCCCAAGGTATTCACGGCGTGCTGTTCACCGGCGCCGCTGCGTTCCGCGCCGAGCTGGTACGGCTGGGCGTCCTTGCCGGCTGAGCGCCGGCACCGTTCCTCTTACGTCGACGCGGACGCCTCAGCGGCCCGCCCCTTCGGGTCCGCCAGGACCCGTCCCGACGAAATCCCGAGATAGCGTCACGATCAAGTCCGGCCGTGCGGAAGTCGACGGCGCGGTGCGGCTCAGCAGCGATCGGGATGCTTGCGGCATTCCTTGTCGCGCTTGCGCCGCTCGCGACCTTCGCGTGCTTCCTTCTCGCGCATCTTGCGGCCGTAGTTACGGTCGGATTCGTCTTGGCTGGTGGTGGCCCAGTCGGCCGCCTGCGCACCTGCCTTCACCGGCAGCGTGACGATATTGGCCGCGGTCTTCACCAGGCATCCCCCCGCCAGCAGCGGCAGCACGAGCAGAACGGGGAGGATGCGCATGGTGGAAGCCTTACTTGCCGCTGGTCTTCAGATAGCTATCCCGAGCCGGCACGCCGATGGAAGGGAAATCGGTAAAGAACCCGTCGATCCCTGCCTTCAGGAAGGCGGTGATCTCTTCGGCCAGGCGTCCATGCGCGGCCGGCTCGGTGCCGGTGCGATAGGCGGGCATCAGGAAGAAATTCTCGGCGCGGAAGGTCCAGGGGTGGAGCTTCAGCCCCGCCGCATGCGCGTCGGCGACCAGCGTCGAGGACGTGCCGTCCTTGGCGATGATCTGGGTCAGCTCCGGGCCGATGCCATAGGCATATTGCGCCACCGCCTTCAGGCCGGCCGGCGTCGCCATCTCCTGGTAGCTGGCATAGGCATGGTCGGCCGGGCCTTCGCTGCCCGCCATCAGCTGGATCAGCGGCACCTTGGTCATGGTGTGGAGCTGCTTGAGGTTGTTGACCTCGAACGACTGGATGAACACCGGGGCATCGGCGCGGTCCCAGCCTGCCGCCTTGAGCTTCGCGACGAGCCGGCCCTCGAGCGGCAGACCAATGGAGGCGAAATAGGTCGGGTGCTTGGTCTCGGGATAGATGCCGATGGTGCGGTGGAGCCGCGCCGATTCCTTCTTGGCGAGCGCGATGATCTCGTCGAGCGTCGGGATCGTCGCCTGGCCGTCATAGGCGGTGTTGCCGGGGCGAAGCTTGGGCAGCCGCTCCTTGGCGCGCAGCGTCTTCAGCTCGGCGAGGGTGAAGTCTTCGGTGAACCAGCCGGTGAGCGTCTGGCCGTCGATCGTCTTGGTAACCTTGCGGCTCGCGAATTCGGGGTGCGCCGCCACGTCGGTCGTGTCGGTGATGTTGTTCTCGTGCCGGGCGACGAGCTCGCCGTCCTTGGTAGGGACAAGGTCAGGCTCGATGAAGTCGGCGCCGAGGTCGATCGCGCGCTGATAGGAGAGCAGGGTATGTTCGGGCCGCTCGCCGCTGGCGCCGCGATGGCCGATGACGACGATGCGGGGCATGGGCTTCTGCATGGCATGATCCTGTCCGAAGGCGGCGGCGGGCGCCAGCAGGGCCATCGCCAAAAGCATCCATCTCGTCACGAAACTCTCCTTCGGCTAGGCGGTTAGGCAGCGGATGTGACGGGAGCGAGACAAATGGCCGACAACGATCATGTACTTGCGGCGGCCCAGGCGTGGCGCGGCGCGCGGATGGCGCTGGCGACGGTGGTGACCACCTGGGGTTCCGCCCCGCGCCCGCGTGGCAGCCATTTGCTGGTGCATGAGGACGGGCGGTTCGAGGGCTCAGTCTCCGGCGGGTGTGTCGAGACCGATATCCTGCAGACGGCCGCCGAGGTGATCGCGGGGGCGCCGGCGGTGGTGAAGGACTATGGCGTCGGTGATGCGGCGGCATGGGAAGTGGGCCTGCCCTGCGGCGGGCAGATCGCGGTGCTGGTGCAGCCGGTAGCCGCACATGGCTTTCCCGCCGACCTTTTCGATGCGATCCGCGATGCGCGTGCTGCGGGGCGTCCACTGGAAGTGGGGACCGATCTTGCCACCGGGCAGAGCGCGATCGGCGGGGCGGGCTTCGTCAATCGCTACGATCCGCCGCGTCGGCTGCTGATCGTCGGCGCGGTGCAGATCGCGCAGGCGCTTGCAGGTCTCGCTCGCGAGCTGGGTATCGCGACCACGGTCATCGATCCGCGCGGCCGGTTCCTCACCGAGGAACGGTTTCCCGGCGTCACGCTGGACGATCGCTGGCCGGACGAGGCGGTAACCGCACTGCGGCCCGATCCGGCCACGGCGGTGGTGACGCTCAGCCACGATCCAAAGATCGACGACGCCGCGCTGCTCGCCGCACTGGCGCATCCCGCCGGCTATGTCGCGGCACTCGGTTCGCGACGCAGCCATGCGGCGCGGCTGGAACGTCTGGCCGCGGCGGGCGTCTCGCCTTCGGATCTCGCGCGGATCGAGGGACCGGCGGGGCTTTCGATCGGTGCGATCGGTCCGTCCGAGATCGCCCTGTCCATCGCCGCCGCCATGGTGAAGACCTTCCATGCTGACGCCTGAAAAGACCGCGCTTGTCCTGCTCGCCGCGGGCCGCTCCGAACGCTTCGCCGATGGCGACAAGCTGACCGAGGACTATCTTGGCCAGCCGCTGGCCTTTCACGTCGTGACCGCGCTGGAGAAGATGCCGTTTCTCGCGCGGATCGCGGTGGTGTGGGATACTGCGCTCGATTTCGCCGCGCGTGGCTTCCAGGTGGTGGAGAATCCCGATCGCGCGCTCGGCCAGGCGCGTTCGGTGCGCTATGGGGTGGAAGCGGCCGAGGCGGCGGGCGCCGAAGCGGTGCTGATCGCGCTGGCCGACATGCCGCGCGTGACGGTGGCGCATTGCTACCGGCTGTTCGACGCTTCCGAGAATGGCGCCACGCTGGTTGCCTCCAGCGACGGGGTGCGGCCGATGCCGCCGGCCCTTATCGGCCGCGACCATTTCGGCGCGCTGCGTGGGCTGGACGGCGACGCCGGCGCGCGGACGCTGATCCTGCGCGGCCACCATGTCATCACCCGCCCCGAAGAACTGGTCGACATCGACACGCGCGAGGATCTGGAGGATCTCCGCGCGCGCGAGGCGGCCGCGGCTATTCGTGCCGCAAGGCGTCGATCGGATTGAGCGCCGCGGCGCGCCGCGCCGGGAAGAAGCCGAACACGATGCCGATCAGCGCCGAGATGCCGAAGCTGATCAGGTTGATCGACAGGTCGAACTGGAAGGGGAGGGTGGCTAGCGTCGCCAGCCCCCAGGAGGCGAAGAAGGCGAGGACCATCCCGATCATGCCGCCCAGGCAGGAAAGCGCGACGGCCTCGACCAAGAACTGCAGCAGCACTTCCTTGCCGAGCGCGCCGATCGCGAGGCGGATGCCGATCTCGCGGGTGCGTTCGGTCACCGACACCAGCATGATGTTCATGATGCCGATGCCCCCGACGAGCAGGCTCACCGCGGCGATGGCGGCGACGAACAGTGTCAGCTGCTGCGTCTGGTTCTGAATGGTCGAGGCGAATTCGGCGCTGTCGAAGATGTCGAAATTATCCGGCTGGCCGGGGGCGAGGTGGCGGCGTTCGCGCAGCAGGCCGGTCAGCGACTGCTTCACCGTGGACGTGTCATAGCCCTTGGCCACCGCGACCTGAATCGCCAGCACGTTCTGGTTGCCGACGAAACGGCGTTGCACCGTCTTGAGCGGCAGCACCACCGTGGAATTGGGATCGCTGAACCCGGCATTGTCGCGCTTCTTCAGCACGCCGATCACTTCGCAGCTCACCGTGCCTAGGCGGAAGCGTTCGCCCACCGGATCCTCGTTGGCGAACAGGTTGGTGCGGATCGTGTCGCCGATCACGCAGACCGACTTGCCGGCGGTCAGTTCGGCATCGGTGAAGCGGCGGCCGCCAGCGAATTCGAGGTTCTGCGCGTCGAAATAGTCGTTGCTCGTGCCGGTGACCGAAGCGGTCCAGTTCTGCGCGTTGCGGACCGCCAGCGCCGAGGACGAGGCCTGCGGTGCGACGGCGCTGACGCCGCTCACCTGCTGGCGGATCGCCAGGACATCTGCATTCTCGAAGCTGGGCGGCGCATTGCCGCCGCCGCGCCGCCCGCCACTGGGGAAGACGGTGAGCGTATTGTTGCCCAGCGAGCTGATCGAAGCCTGTACCGAGGCCGAGACGCCGTTGCCGAGCGTCACCATGGTGATCACCGCGGCGACGCCGATGATGATGCCCAGCGTCGTCAGGAACGAGCGCAGGATGTGCCGGCGGATCTCGCGCAGCGACAGAAGGAGGGTGGTGAACAGCATCGCCTCAGACCCCCATGCCGGCGGGGATTTCGGTCCGCTCGACCAGCCCGTCCTTGAAGTGCACGATCGTCTTGGCGAACGCCGCCATGTCCGGCTCGTGGGTGACCATCAGGACCGTGATGCCGAGATCGGCGTTCAATCGCTGGAGCAGCTTCATGATCTCGACCGAGCGTTCGCTGTCGAGATTGCCGGTCGGCTCGTCGGCAAGCAGCACGTCGGGTTGCGTCACGATCGCGCGGGCAATCGCGACGCGCTGCTGCTGGCCGCCCGAGAGTTCCGAAGGCGTATGGTCCGCCCAGCGGTCGAGCCCGACCTGTTCCAGCGCCGCCATCGCCGCCTCGCGCCGCGCCTTGCGGTGCTCGCCGCGATAGAGCAGCGGGAGTTCCACATTCTCCAGCGCCGTCGTGCGGGCGAGCAGGTTGAAGCCCTGGAACACGAAGCCGAGATAGCGCCGACGCAGATAGGCGCGCTGGTCGCGGTCCAGCTGCTCCACATGCACGCCGCGGAACAGATAGCTGCCTCCCGTCGGCACATCGAGGCAGCCGAGGATGTTCATCGTCGTCGACTTGCCCGAGCCCGAGGCTCCCATCACCGCGAGGAACGCGCCGGGTTCGATCGTGAGATCCACGCCCTTCAGCGCCTGGAAGGCGGTCGGCCCCTCGCCGAACGTCTTGGTGATGCCCCGGAGCTGGATCAGCGGCTCGGCCATGTCAGTTCTGGTCGTCCTTGGCGGGCTTGGCCGGGCCATTGGCCTGGACGCCGACGATCACCTTCATGCCGGTCGTCAGCTTGGCGCTGGTGACCGCGGTACGGCTGCCGTCGCTCGGGCCGGTGACGACTTCCACCTTGTCCGGCTTGCCGTCCTTGCCGACCACATAGATGGTCTGCTTGCTGCCGCGGCCGATCGCCTTTTGCTGGTCCTGCCGGCGCGGGCCGAACTGGATGCCGCCACCGCCGGACTTGGCGCCGCTCTCTTCAGGGGTGAAGCGCAGCGCGCCGTTCGGGATCAGCAGCGTGTTTTCCAGCTTCTCCACCCCGATCGTAGCCGTCGCGGTCATTCCCGGGCGCAGCATCAGGTCCGGGTTGGCGACCGAAAGCACCGCGGCATAGGATACCACCTGGTTGGCGGTCGTCGTACTGCTGGTCGTGCTGCTGCTCGACGCAGTGGATGCGGTCAGGTTCGAACCCAGGTCGACGCGCGTGATCTGCGCGGGAAAGGTCCGCCCCGGAAAGGCATCCACGGTGAAGCTCGCAGGCAAGCCGACCTTGACCGAGCCGACATCGGCCTCGTCGATCGCCACTTCCAGCTTCATGTGGGTCAGGTCCTGCGCGATCACGAACATGGTGGGCGTACTGAACGAGGCGGCGACGGTCTGGCCGGCATCAACCTGGCGGGCGAGCACCACGCCGTCCACGGGCGAGTGGATCACGGACCGGGTGCGCTGCGTCTGGTTCGACGACAGCGATGCCTGGGCGGAGACGACATTCGCTTCCGCCGAGCGCAGATTGGCGACGGCGCGGGCCACCGCGGCGCGGGCGGTGTCGAGCTCGGTCTTGGCCGGTACCTTGCCACCGGAGAGGCGGCTGACCTCTTCCATGCGGCGCAGCTGGGCGGTGGATTCGTCCACCGTCGCGCGGGCCTGCGCGACCGCCGCCTGGTTGGCGGCGAGCGCAGCGCGGCTCTGGGTGATCGCGTCGTCCAAACGCGACGGGTCGATGATCGCGATCGGCTGGCCTTCGGTGACGTGGTCGTTGACGTCGACCAGCACCTTCAGGACGAGGCCCGAGATTTCGGAGCCCACCGTCACCTGCCGCGTCGGCGCGAGCCGGCCGGTAGCGGAGACGGTGACCGCGAGCGCACCCTTTTCTGCCGGCACGGTGATGTAGCTGGGCGGCGGCTTCGGCGCGAAGCAGCGCGAGACGAGTAGCCCCAGCACCACCACGACCAGCGCAATGACGATCCAGCGCAGGTTCCGCCGCCACCACGGGCGACGCTTCGTGCCCAGAAAGGCGTTGAGGTCCTGAGGTTCACTGGCCATCGGTGGCGCTGCCTGTTCTTGGAGGGAGGGAGGGAATCGGCGCGGTTTCATCCCAGCCGCCGCCGAGTGCGATATAGAGCTGGACCAGCGCGGTCGCCTGTTCGGATTCGGCCTGGGCAAGGCCGTTCTTGGCCGAAAGCAGTGCGCTTTCGGACTGGTTCAGCGTGGTGAAATCGGTGAGGCCCGAACGATAGCGAAAGCGAGCGAGCAGCGCCTGGTTGTTGGCGGCTTCCAGCGCGGTGCGGAACTCCGCCTCGCGCAGCTGGGCGGCGCGGAGCGCGACGAGGGCGTTCTCGATCTCTTCCAGCGCCTTCAGCACGCTTGCCTTGTAGGCATAGAAGGCGGTGTCGGCGCCGGCGCGGGCCGATCGGACCTGGCTGCGCAGCCGGCCGGAATCGAAGATGGTCTGCGCGACATTGGCAAAGGCGCGGCCGGTGATCACGTCGAACAGCGAGCCGAGCGAGGCGCTGCCCATGCTGATGCTGCCGCCCAGGCTCAGGCTCGGGTAGAGCTGCGCGCGCGAGACGCCGATCTGCGCGGTGGCCGCGGCAAGGCTGCGCTCGGCCGCACGCACGTCCGGGCGCTGGCGCAGCGCGTCGGCGGGGATGCCGGCACCTACACTGGCGGGGCCGCGCGGGATCGGCTTGGGTGCCTCGAGGGAACCGCGCAGGGCGCCCGGTGCCTGCCCGGTCAGCACGCCGAGCCGCGCGACATAGCCGGCATAGCTGCTTTCCAGCTGGGGAATGGTGGCAGCGGTCTGGGCGCGCTGCGATCGCGCCTGCTCGGCATCGAGCGAGGAGACCAGCCCGGCCTGCACGCGCCACTGCGCGATGCTGAGGTTTTCGTCCTGGATCGACAGGCTCTCGCGGGCATTGGCGAGCTGTGCCTGGGCAAGCCGTGCCAGCATGTAGTTGCGCGCCGTTTCGGATTCGACCGAGAGCAGGACCGCCGCGCGGTTGTACGCCACGAACTCATAGGTCGCCGCCGCATTCCGCACGCTGCTGCGAACGCCGCCGAACAGATCCACCTGGTAGCTGGCGTCGAGTCCCAGCGAGAAGTTGCTCGTTCCGCCCTGTGAGAAGGAGGCGATGGTCCCGTCCGAAAGACGCGTCGTGGTGCTGCCGCCGCGCAGCGGCTCGTTACGCGAATAGCCCGCCGATCCGCTGAGCGTCGGCAGCAGCGCCGCGCGCGACTGGATCAGCGACTCGCGCGCCTGACGCAGCCGCGTCACTGCCTGGGCGAGGTCGAGATTGGCAGTCTGCGCCTGGCCGATCAGCTGACCGAGCATCGGGTCATCGAACCTGTCCCACCAGCGAGACAGGTCCTCGCGGGCCTGCCGCGCGGGATCGACCGAATATTGATCGGGCACCGCCACCTGCGCGGCGGCTTGTGGCGGGGGGGCGGAACCGGTGGAACAGGCTGCCAGCGGCAGTGCCGCACTGAGCAACAGAGCAATCGCAGGTCGTGCCATAGCGTTGTATATTGCTGATACGCTCGCCCCGATCCACTAAAATATGTTTGCGGCGCGTAACGATGTTGCGCCGGTGGATGCCTTGCCTAGTCGCCCTTTGCGCTCCTAGATGCCCGCCGACCAGGAGGGGTCTTGATGAGCGAGAATCTGTATCCGGTGCCGGAAGCCTGGGCGCGCCATGCCCGTGTCGACGCCGCAGCGTATGAACGTCTCCACGCCCAGTCGCTGTCCGATCCGGACGGCTTCTGGCTTGAGCAAGCCAAAAGGCTCAACTGGATCGTGCCGCCGCAGAGCGCCGGGGACTGGTCGTTCGACGAGGCCGATTTCCGTATCCGCTGGTTCGCCGACGGCCAGCTCAACGTCGCCGCCAACTGCCTCGACCGCCATCTGGCGAGCCACGGTGGTGAGACCGCGATCCTGTGGGAGCCGGATGATCCCAGCGAGGAGCCGCGCCGGATCACCTATCTGGAACTGTATGAAGAGGTCTGCCGCTTCGCCAATGTGCTGAAGGCGGAAGGGGTGAAGAAGGGCGACCGCGTCACCGTATACATGCCGATGATCCCCGAGGCCGCGGTGGCGCTGCTCGCCTGCGCGCGGATCGGCGCGATCCATTCGGTGGTGTTCGGCGGGTTTTCGCCCGAGGCACTGGCCGGCCGCATTGTCGACTGCGACAGTCGCATCGTCATCACCGCCGACGAGGGCCGGCGCGGCGGCAAGCGCGTACCGCTCAAGGCCAATGTCGACGCGGCCCAGAAGCACGCTCCGGTGCTGGAGAAGGTGATCGTCGTGCAGGCGACCGGCGGCGACGTGGCGATGCAGCCGGGCCGCGACCTCTGGTATCACGAGGCGGCGGCGAAGGTCTCCGCCGACTGCCCGGCCGAGCCGATGGATGCCGAGGATCCCTTGTTCATCCTCTACACCTCGGGCTCCACCGGCAAGCCGAAGGGCGTGCTGCATTCCAGCGGCGGCTATCTGCTCTGGGCGGCCTATAGCCACGAAACCGTGTTCGATTACCGGCCGGGGCAGGTTTATTGGTGCGCGGCCGATATCGGCTGGGTCACGGGGCACAGCTATATCGTCTATGGTCCGCTCGCGAACGGCGGCACCACGCTGATGTTCGAGGGCGTGCCGACCTGGCCCGACGCCGGCCGCATGTGGCAGGTCGTCGACCGGCACCAGGTCGAGATCCTCTACACCGCGCCGACAGCACTGCGCGCGCTGATGAAGGAAGGCGACAGCTACGTCACCTCGACCAGCCGGAAGTCGCTCAAGCTGCTGGGCTCGGTCGGCGAGCCGATCAACCCCGAGGCGTGGCGCTGGTATCACGAGGTGGTGGGCGAGGGGCGCTGCCCGATCGTCGACACCTGGTGGCAGACCGAGACCGGCGGCCACATGATCACCCCGCTGCCGGGCGCGACCGCACTCAAGCCGGGGTCGGCCTCGATGCCCTTCTTCGGGATCGAGCCGCAGCTGGTGGATGGCGACGGAACGCTGTTGGAGGGGGCCACCGAGGGCAATCTCGTCATCGCGCGGAGCTGGCCGGGGCAGATGCGCACCGTCTGGGGCGATCATGAGCGCTTCTTCCAGACCTATTTCACCACTTATCGCGGCAAGTATTTCACCGGCGACGGCTGCCGTCGTGACGGCGACGGCTATTACTGGATTACCGGCCGGGTGGACGATGTGATCAATGTGTCGGGCCACCGAATGGGTACCGCCGAGGTGGAAAGCGCGCTGGTGCTGCACGACAAGGTCGCCGAGGCCGCCGTGGTCGGTATGCCGCACGACATCAAGGGGCAGGGCATCTACGCTTATGTGACGCTCAATGCGGGCGAGGAATCGAGCGAAGGCCTGCGCAAGGAACTGCGCGACTGGGTCCGCACCGAGATCGGCCCGATCGCCACGCCCGATGCGATCCAGTTTGCGCCCGGCCTGCCCAAGACGCGCTCGGGCAAGATCATGCGACGGATCCTTCGCAAGATCGCCGAGGGCGATGTCAGCAGCCTAGGGGATACCTCGACCCTGGCCGATCCGTCGGTCGTCGACGACCTGGTGGCCAATCGGGTGGGGTGACCGCATGCGGCTCCCCCTCCGACGGAGGGGAGTACTGCACATCGGGGCAGTATCGCTTGTAACAAAATTCCATTGCGGCCCCCGAAATGCGCCGTTACATTTCGATAACACACATGGTGGTGGGGAAGCCTAAGAATATGAAATTGCATCGTTCCTTGTTGCTGACGAGCGCCGCTGCGCTGCTCGTTGCCGCGCCTGCGCTCGCCCAGACCGGCAAGCCGAAATATGGCAGCTTCGGCGTCGACGTCACCGCCGAGAAGGCGGGCGTGAAGCCGGGTGACGATTTCTGGAGCTACGTCAACGGCAGCTGGGCCGATCGCACGGAGATCGCCGCCGATCGCACCTCGGCGGGTCCGTTCGTCGATCTGGCACTGGCCGCCGAGAACAACGTTCGCACGCTGCTCGACGACATGGCCAAGAACCCTGCGGCCTATGGCGCGAGCGGCAAGCAGATCGGCGACTTCTACGCCAGCTGGATGGACGAGGCAGGCATTGAGGCACGCGGCGCTGCGCCGCTGAGGCCCTATCTTGCCCGCATCGCCGGGGTGCAGGACAAGGCCGCGCTGCAGGTGCTGTTCGCCAGCACCGGCTACGCGACGCCGGTCGAGGTGGAGATCTCCCCCAGCTTTGTCGATCCGACTCGCTACATGGCGGCGGTGGGGCAGGGCAACCTGGGAATGCCGCGCGACTATTTCCTCAATCCGGGTGAGAAGTTCGACGCGTTCCGCAAGGCCTATCGCGTCTATGTGCAGCACATCCAGGAACTGGCCGGCATCCCGGATGCCAGCGCCAAGGCCGATGCGATCGTCGCGCTCGAAATGGCAATGGCAAAGGTCCAGTGGTCGCCGGAGCAGAGCCGCGACATCGCCAAGCTGAACGATCCTCAGACCATCGCCGGGCTGAAGGCCAAGGCGCCTGAATTCGACTGGGCGCTGATGCTGAAGACCGCGGGCGTCGACAGCTCGCCCTATGTCCTGATGGCGCAGAACACCGCGCTGATCGCACTGGGCAAGATCTTCGCCGAGACCCCGCTCGCCACCTGGAAGGACTATCTCGCCTATCGCTTCGTCAGCGATCACGCGACCTATCTGCCCAAGGCGTTCGACCAGGCGCGCTTCGACTTCTATTCGAAGACGCTTTCCGGTGTGCCGGCGCAGCGCGAGCGCTGGAAGCGCGGCGTGCAGATGGTCAACGGCGCGCTCGGCGAGGCGGTCGGCAAGGCCTATGTCGCCAAATATTATCCGCCCGAGGCGGAGAAGCAGATGGCCGAACTGATCGAAAATCTGCGCGATTCCTATCGCGAGCGGATCGAGGGATCGACCTGGATGGACGAGGCGACCCGCAAGGCGGCGCTGGTCAAGCTCGCCGCATTCGAGCCGCGCATCGGCCATCCCGAAAAGTACATCGACTATTCGTCGCTGTCGGTAGATCGCGGCGACGTGCTCGGCAACGTGATACGCTCGGGCGAATTCCAGCACCAGCTGGCGCTGGCGCGCTTCCCCAAGCCGGTCGATCGCTCGCTCTGGGCGATGACGCCGCAGACGGTGAACGCCTATTACAATCCGCTGTCGAACCAGATCACTTTCCCGGCCGCGATTCTGCAGCCGCCGTTCTTCGATCCGAACGCTGATCCGGCAGTCAACTACGGCGCCATCGGCGCGGTGATCGGCCACGAGATGGGCCATGGCTTCGACGATCAGGGCAGCATGTTCGGGCCGACCGGCAAGCTGGAAAATTGGTGGACGCCCAAGGCGAAGGCCGATTTCGGCACGCGCACCGCGGCGCTGGCCGGCCAGTACGACACCTACGAGCCGCTGCCCGGCATGAAGATCAAGGGCAAGCTGACGCTGGGCGAGAATATCGGCGACCTTGGCGGCGTAGAGGCGGCGTACGGTGCCTATCAGAAGTACCAGGCCAAGCATGGCAAGGGGAAGGTGATCAACGGGCTGACCGGCGATCAGCGCTTCTTCCTGGGTTGGGGGCAGGCCTGGCGGGTGAAGATGCGCGAGGATGCGCTGCGCCAGCAGCTGCTCACCGATCCGCATTCGCCCGCGACTGCCCGCGTCAACGGCGTCGTCCGCAATGTCGATGCCTGGTACAAGGCGTTCAACATCCAGCCGGGCGACAAGCTGTATCTCGCACCCGAGCAGCGCGTGCACATCTGGTAAGCGCCATCCGTATTGATACGGAAACGGCCCGGTGGAAACACCGGGCCGTTTTGCGTTCTGGGAGGGGGAATCATGTCAGTTGCGTGACATGCAATCGGCGGGGACCGGCTTTGCAGTTGCGGAATCAGGCGCGCAAAACCAGATGCGCCGCGCACGCTGCATTGCAGCAATGATGTTTGAGGTTGCCCATGTTTTCGCTGATCGCGCTCTATTTCGCCCATCGTCGCCTGGCCGCTGAAGCGGCCCAGCCGGTCGTGGCAGGTGGCCGCGCGCTCGCGGCAGCCAATGAGCAGCACGCCGTGGTGGCACTGCCGCTCGCGGCCTGAATTCGAGACTCGTTCGCCCACTCCCCCTCGGGCGGACGACAGGGGCGCCGCAGTTCCCCCCAATTACGCGGCGCCCCGTCCCACTACCGCCGGCGTTACTTGACGCCGTGCATCCAGCGCTTGAGCGGCCAGCTGAGCACCAGTAGGACCACGCCGAGCCCGATCGCCCACTCCGAGATCAGCGTGAACACCTGCAGATAGGTGTCGAGGCTGACCTTCAGGTTGGTCACCTGTCCGCCGACCGTCTCGACGCTAGCGAACTGCGCGATCACGCCGGCGACATATTGCGCCACCGAGATCGACAGGAACCACACACCCATCATCATGCCGACGATCCGCGCGATCGACAGCTTGGTGATCATGCTCAGGCCCACCGGCGAGATGCACAGCTCGGCGAAGCTGTGGATGAAATAGAGGCCGGCGATCCACCAGACCGAGACCTTGAAGCTGTCATCGGCCCAGTTGGCGCCCCATACTAGGAACAGGAAGCCGCAGCCCACGGCGACCAGCGCGATGCCGAACTTCACCGGGATGCTCGGCTCGAGCCCGCGCTTGCCCAGCGCACCCCACATCACCGACATCAGCGGCGCGAGCAGCACGATGAACAGCGCGTTGAAGCTCTGCGTCTGCCCGGCCGTCATGGTGAACCAGCCGAAGATTGACAGGTTGGTGTTGCGATCGGCGAACAGGGTGAGCGACGAACCCGCCTGCTCAAACAGCGTCCAGAACACCACGTTGAAGACGATCAGCACCATCGCGGCCAGCATCATCTGGAACTCGCGGCGGTCACCGGCAAAGAACGACCAGACGAGGATTGCCGGCACGCCGATCAGGAAGGTGCCAAACAGCAGCTTGCCCATCAGCGACAGCGAGGCGACATAGCCGAGCAGACCCGAACCCGCCGGTGCTGGCTCGGCCGCCATCAGGTTGATGTAGAGCAGGTAGAACAGCGGCACGACACAGATCGCGCCGAGGTAGATCAGGATCTGCTGGCGGCCGGTCGCCGCCTTGGCCGGGGGCTCACCGATGCCGTCGAGCTTGCCGCCGTCGAGCGCGATCAGCGCCCAAGAGAACAGCATGCCGATCGCAGCGAGGCCGAAGCCCGCCCACCAGCCGACGGCCACCGCGAGCCAGGGGCAGAGCGCCTGCGACAGCATCGAGCCGAGGTTGATGCCCATGTAGAAGATGGTGAAGCCCGCGTCGCGCCGGCTGTCGCCGGGCCGGTAAAGCTCGCCCACCATCGTCGAGATGTTCGGCTTGAAGAAGCCATTGCCGACCGAGACCATCGACAGCGCGATCAGCATCACCATCACGTAGAAGGGGCTGCGATCGGCCTCGGACTCGAACCCGCCCTTGGCGATGGTGCGCACCGTCTGGCCGTTCTCGCTGAGCGTGATCGAGCCGTCGTCATTGCCCTTGATCAGCTGCTTGTGGCCCTGGTCGAGCACATAGCGCTGCTCGCCGGCAGCAGTCTTTTCGATCGAGACTTCATAACGCTGGCCGTCGATCTTGGCATAGGGCGTGGCGGTCTGGCCGCCGAAGCACAGCACGAAATAGCCGATCGACATCAGGATCGCGCCGAATTTCACCGCGCGCTTGGAGCCGAGGAACTGGTCGGCAAGATAGCCGCCGATCAGCGGGGTCAGATAGACCAGCGCGGTATAGCCGCCATACAGACCGGTCGCGGCGCGGTCCCCGAACAGGAAATGCTGGGTAAGATACAGCGTCAGCAGTGCCCGCATGCCGTAGAAGCCGAAGCGTTCCCACATTTCGGTGGAGAACAGCCGCGCCAGCTGGCGGGGATGGCCGAACCAGGTTTTTTCGTCGGCAGGGTTTACGTGGGAGATATCCGGTTCTGCCGGGGAATCGGCAGTGGGTGTTTCGACCATGCAGGTGTCCTTGGAATTTGGATGCCGGACGCAGGCGTCCGGTGCATGGCTGCGCAGACTAGAGCCTGCATCGCTGCTGTAAAGTCGTGCGGCTTGGCGGCGGCCGGACAGAGTCCTAGATGGCGCCCATGACCTTCAACGATCGCACGACGCCGCTCACGCTCCTTCAGACCCGCCGCTCGGGCAAGCCGCGCGATCTCGCCGCGCCGGGGCCGAGCCCGGAGCAGTTGGATCAGATGGTGGCAATCGCCGCGCGCACGCCCGATCACGGCAAGCTCGCCCCCTGGCGCTTCGTGATCGTGCCCGACGATGCAAGACCGGCGTTGGCGCTCAAGCTGGTCGAAATCCTGCGCGCCGAAAACGCGGAAGCGACCGCGCGCGACGAGGAGGCCGCGGCGCAGTTCGCCACCCAGGCTCCCGCGCTGGTGGTGGTACTCTCCGCGCCGGTGCAGCCGCACAAGATCTCGCTGTGGGAGCAGGAGCTGTCGGCCGGTGCGGCGTGCATGAACCTGCTCCATGCGGCCCATGCGATGGGATTTGCCGGCGGCTGGCTGACCGGCTGGCCGGCCTATTCGCCTGGCGTGCGAGACCTGTTCGGCAGCGCGGACCAGCGCATCGCCGGCTTCGTCTTCCTCGGGACGCCGGCGCGTCCTCTGGAGGAGCGTCCGCGCGGCGACCTGTCCCGGATCGTTTACCGGTGGAATCCCTGAGTATGGACTCTGAGGGTATCTGCTGTATTATGGCAGCATGACAGCCCTGGAGCACGAAGACAGCCCGGTCTACCTCAAGCTGCGCGCGATCATCGCCGCAGCGATCCTGCGCGGCCAGTACCGCGCCGGAGACCAGCTTCCGTCGGTTCGCGCGCTCGCCGCGGAACATGGTGCAAACCCGCTGACGGTGGCCAAGGCCTATCAGAGCTTTCAGGACGACGGCTATGTCGAGGTGCGCCGCGGCGTGGGCATGTTCGTTGTCGCCGGTGCGGTAGAGCGATTGCGGGCGGCGGAGCGTGAGCGCTTCCTCACCGGCTTCTGGCCGCGCGTGAAGGATCATATCGCGTTGCTCGGGCTGGACGTTCGCGAACTGCTTGATGGCAGCCACGAGATCGCCTGACGCCATGGCCGACGAACCCCGGCAGGGCTGGCTCCGCACCCTGGGCGGCTGGGCCGCCACGCTGGGGATCTTCTTCCTGTTCCAGAGTGCGGTGGCGCGGCCCTATTACATTCCCTCGGGATCGATGATGCCAAGCCTGCGAACCGGCGATCGGCTGGTAGCGAGCAAATTCCCCTATGGCTTCTCGCAGGCCTCGCTGATGCTCCATGGCCGCGATATCGCGGCGACGCGGCTGTTCGGCGGCACTCCGGCGCGCGGCGACATCGTCATCGTCGTTCGCCGCGGCGATGGGGAGGATCTCATCAAGCGCGTCATCGGCCTGCCGGGGGACACGATCGCGGTCCGCCACGGCGTGGTGATCCTGAACGGCAAGGCGGTGCCGCGCGTGGCGGCCGGACATGCGATGATTCCGGTCGACGCCGCGTTGCCGTGCGACGAGGGACCGATCGCAGCCTACCGCAAACCTGGTCCGGACGGTCGGCTCTACTGCCAGCCGCCGCTGTACCGCGAGACGCTGCCGGGTGGCGCCAGCTACGATGTCATCGATCTGGGCGATACCGCGCTGCCGAACGGCTATCGGAGTCCCGGGGACACCTATGGGCCGGTCACGGTGCCGGCCGGCCATGTCTTTCTGATGGGCGACAATCGCGATCAGTCGGCAGACAGCCGCTTCGGATCGGACGAACTGGGCCTCGGCGGCCCCGTGCCGCTGGAGACGATCGCCGGTCGCGCGGAGTTCGTCACGCTCAGCTATGACGGCGAGGGATCGTGGCTGAACCCGCTCGCATATCTCGCCTCGATCCGCTGGGATCGCACCGCGGGTTCGCTACGGCCGACGCACGCGGATTGAGCCTGCTGCTGCAACGGGGCGTGACGGCAGTCATCCTGCTCACCGTCCCGTTGCTGATCCGGCGCGCACGCCGACATGGCCGGGGTAGGGCGGGCACGGCGATGTTGCTGCTGCTGGGAACTCGCGTTCGGCCATCTGTTCGCCCAGTCGAGGCCCAGGCAACCGAGTGAATCCAAAAAAGGCTATGGGATCGCGCAAGGGTACATGCGGGCTCAAAAATAGTCTAACGCGCTAAGTCGATATAGAATATCCGATATTCCTGCTTAAATCGGAGATAAGGCAGGCGACGTAACACTGAGTCGTATTGACTCTTCGTGTATGTTCTGCTTATGTTTCTTAGAGGCAGACTCGGGACGCGTAGAATATGCTGGCATTCCGTGGCGACAAGATCTGCAATTTCCGCTGCTTGCCAATCATTGCTTACCTGAACCGGACCGGATTTCCGCGCGAAGTGCGATGCGGAACACCGGTCTGCTCGCGTTCCGTGCATCGACGGGGATGGAAGCCTGACCCCTATATATGCGGAACAATGCACATGTCGCATTGGGGCACGGCCCGTCCGCTGCATGGGTTCAACGATCAGGAGCTGTTCGATGCACACCCCCGAAACCGTATCTGCGGACGCCGCCATCCTCGCAGCACCCTCGCCCGTTCCGGGCGATGCGGCCACCTTCCTCGCCGAAGCCGACATTCCTTTGCTCATGCCCGGCGCCAATTGGGTGATCGTGAGTGGGCAGGGCGTGGCGGGCCCGGCGCCTGCCCGATCGGACATGGTCTATGATGCCCAGGTCTATCCCGTTCCCGCGTGCCGCCGCACCCGTGGATATTGGCTGAACGTCTATCCCGGTGCCACGATCGGCACCGCGACGATCATCACCATCCAGGCGGTGGGCACGACCTCCGCCATTCCGGTGAGCTGCGAAGGGAACAGCGTGATGGCACCGTTCGGCTGCAATCCGGCGGACGGGAGCTATGGCCACCTGGTACGCGTGGCATCTGCTGCGGGGCAGAATGGCTGGGCAACGCTTTCGGCGGTGCTGACGCCTGCCTATGGCGGCATGGCAGAGACCCTTTCGATCGGGCTGCACCTCAATACCGAAGCCACGGGCGCGGGGTTCGTGCCGATTGCCACCCGCTATGTCCGCCTGGAGGGCAACGATGTGCAGGACGGGCAAACCCCGGAAACGGCCAAGCGGACGCTCAAGGCTGCAGTCGATTCCGCGCCGCTTACCGGCGCCGTCAACACCAAGAATGCGATCTGGGTGTTCGACATCGGCCCCGGCGCACGCGACGAGCATCTATGGGCGAAGGTGGAAGGGCGCGACGTCGGCAATGCGACGCCGGGGGTCAGTCGCGCCTTTGCCTATCAGTGGGTCGTGCGGGGGCGGGGGCGGGATGCGACGGTGCTGACCGTCGATCCCGTTTCCTACGCCTATGACTGGACCGTCACCGGCGGCAGCGCGCGCGCCCCGAAGATCGAGGCACTCACGCTGGACCTGAAGGAAGTGCTGCAGAAGCGCGGGGGCGCCTGGTTCCACGATTGCCGCATCACCGACGATTGGGGGCAGAACCGCCCACGCGTTCTAGGCTATCCGAGGGGAGACGACACGCTGAGCGGCCGCTTCCCTTCGGGGTTCAGTCCGGGAGGCTCGCTTCGCTTTCGCGACAATCCCGACGGCGCACTGAACTATCCGCGCTGGATGATGTCGGATTGCGAGGTGGTGCTCGGCGAGTGCGGCACGATCCAGCAACGGCTGAACTGTACGCTCAATGTTTCCTACGATGTCGTCACGGTCGGCGACTCCGGAGACTGGGCGCATCAGGGGAACCATGCCCGCCAGTTCGGCAATCTCGAGGCTAGCCTGCACTCGGGCGCATATCTGGTAGTCGCGACGGCACAGCAGTTCGATGAGTATGGCGGCTATACGGAGCTGACGTTCGAAGCGGGGCCGGTGTGGGCCAACGCCACCGGCGGGACGGTGGAGGACGGCAACACGTTTCTTCGTGTTCTCCAGTCGGCCGATGCGGTCGCGATAAGCTTGCAGAACCCCTTTCCGATCAATTGCGACGGGACGCGGGACTTTCCGTATCTCGGGCACCGCATCAAACCGAACAATCTCGACAGCTTCCCCCCGGGCTGGGGCTGGGATTCGGAAAATCGCACGGTGCGCATTGCCGGCCGCATTCCACTGGCGGCAGGCGACAAGGTGTTCGCCTACACCGTCGCGCACGGCGATGCTGGCCAGTTCGTCCAAAATGGCCGCCCCACCGTGAACAAGACCCGCGAAAACTATACGTTCGTCGACTGCGTGTTCGAGGGGCATAGCTGGCAGCCGCTGCTTCCGCAGGGCGGCACGGTGGGCGCGGCCGGCGGCGCGGGGAACGGCCAGCTGGTCGATATCGCCGACGTCAGCGTCACCGTCGCTGGCGGATCGGACGTCGTGCAGTTCGATGGCGGTGTCATCCCGGCCTGGCTCAAGCGGTATGACTGGATCGGCTATACTCCCACCGATGGTTCGCCGGGGCCGGTGCTTCGCTGCGTGACGTCGATCGATTCCGCCACGGGGCAGGCGACCGTGCACCAGCCATTCCCCGTCGCCCGCACGAACGCGCCGGTGCAGTGCCTGAAGGCGATTGTCGGCCTCTACGTCGTCAACAGCATCTACAACAAGTCGGGCGAATCCTATCATCTCGCCCAGTTGACCCCGTGCCTCGTCGATTCGGCCATTCTATGCTCGAGCTTCCCCGGCTGGACGATCAGCGAACAGACCTTGTGGATCCGCGCCAGCGGTCCCGCCGGCGGTGGCCTGTGGGACTTGCGGTTGGTGGACTCGCTGTTCCACTCCGTGACGCAAGTCGGCGCATGGCCTGATGCGAGCGGATTCCTGCTCGATAATTGCTGGACGGAGCGTGCCAACAACAGCAGCATTCCCATGCCCGCCGCCAATATCGTGAACGGTCGCGGTTCGGGCTATGTATTTGGCTTCCCGGATCGCACGGCGCCGCATGCGATGGGGTATGTGCCCACCGCGGCGATGACCAAGACGCTGCCGAACCGCATCTGCTGGCAGCGCCGCGCACCCGGCGAACGCGTAGGCGCATTGCTCTAGGCGCAACCTGCCATCGACAGGGGCGGCGGCGGTTCCTAAGCTGCCGCCCATGCAGGACAATATCCGGGCCGACCGGCCGAGCTTCGTCACCCATCTGGAATGCTCGATGACCGGCGAGCAATATGCGGCCGACGCGCTGCACCAGCTCTCCCGCGTCGGGCGCCCGCTGCTCGTCCGCTATGATCTGCCGGGCGTGACCCAAGCCCTGACGCGGGATACGCTCGAGGCGCGGCCGACGGACCTGTGGCGCTGGCGTGAGCTGCTGCCGGTGCGACGGGCCGAAAATATCGTATCGCTGGGCGAGATCGAGACGCCGCTGATCGCGATCCCCAAATCCGGCGGCGCGGGCGCGATCGTTAAGGACGAGGGGCGGCTTCCGACCGGATCGTTCAAGGCGCGCGGCCTCGTCATGGCCGTGAGCATGGCACGCGAGCTGGGCGTTACCCGGATCGCGATGCCGACCAACGGCAATGCAGGCGCGGCGCTGGCCGCCTATGCTGCGCGCTGCGGCATCGAGACAGTGATCCTCTGTCCGGAAGAAACGCCGGAGGTAAACGTCCGCGAGATCGCGGCGCAGGGCGCGCGCGTTTACCGGGTCAACGGCCAGATCGACGAGTGTGGCGCGATTGTGGGGCGGGGTGCTGCCGAGGGGCGCTGGTTCGACTTCTCGACGCTCAAGGAGCCGTACCGGATCGAGGGCAAGAAGACGATGGGGCTGGAGCTGGCCGCGCAGTGCGACTGGGAATTGCCCGATGCGATCTTCTACCCCACCGGCGGCGGCACCGGCCTGATCGGCATGTGGAAGGCGTTCGACGAGCTGGAGCGGCTGGGTTGGATCGGATCGAAGCGCCCGCGCATGTACGCGGTGCAGGCGTCCGGCTGCGCGCCGATCGTCCGCGCCTATGAGGCGGGCGCCGAGCATGCCGAGCGTTGGGAAAATGCCGCGACGGTGGCGGCGGGCATCCGCGTGCCGCGCGCGGTGGGCGATTTCCTGATCCTGCGGGCGGTGCGCGAGTCCGGTGGCCGCGCGCTGGCGGTGGGCGATCCCGCCATCCTGCAGGCGGTGGACGATTGCGCACGCAAGGACGGCCTGCTGCTTTGCCCCGAGGGTGGGGCGACGCTGGCGGCGTACCGACAGGCGATCCGCGACGGGCTGGTCGATCCCGAGGAGCGTACGGTGCTGTTCAATTGCGCGACCGGGCTCAAATATCCGCTGCCCGAAGCGGGGACCTGGCTGGACAAGGATGCTGCGACTGACCTCGGCAGCCTCTGAGCGCAGGCGGCTTTACCCGGAGAACAGGATCGCCACGACGATGAGGAAGGCCGTGCCTTCGAGCAGGCCGAGGAAAACATTGCCCGCCGCTAGCAGATGGCTGATGCCGAGAACCCGCGCGAACCAGCGCGTCTCCACGAGCCAGTAATAGGCGATGCTGGCGAGGACGATGCAGTGCCCGACGGTGGCCGCTATGCTGTGATGGTCGAGTGACAGGCTGGTGCCGACGCCCAGGCCAAGCGCAAACACTGCGGCGGGATAGCATTGTTCGTAGAATGGCTGCTGCAGCGAGTCCCGGTCGAGCTTCTTCCCGCTGCGTCGCACCAGACGCGCCGCCAGGAACAGGGGGAAGGCCGCAAACACGATGACGCGGAGAATCAGCGCGCTCGCATTGTCGTTGACGAGACCGGCAAGGCCGTGGCGGCTGAGGATGATCGTGTCGACCTGGCCCAGTGCCGTGGCAACGGCATGGGCAAGCAACAGCGCCAGGGCAAGGAAGAGTGGCGGGCTGAGCACCGCCTTGTACCGCTGGTCGTCGGGAAGGGCCGCTTCGGCGTCGATCTCGGCCATGATGCCCATCGGACGGAATACCGACCGGAGTAAAGTCAGCGGAAAGAACAACAGCCAGCTCATCACCTCGTAGAGAAGTTCATCGAGCGAGTTGAGCCACTTCATGAAGTCCATGGCGGCAGCATGGGCGAACGGCATCGTCCGCGCAATGGTGCCGGCATTTGTGGACAGCCCGTCACTGCACGCGTAACATCTTCACAATCGATGAAATTCGGTGAACAGGGAGGTTGTGATGAGTCGTGTACGGGCGAAGGCGCTAGTCGCTGTGTGGCTTTTCACGTCGTGTGCATCGGCAGGCGCACAGGCGCAGACGACGGGTCTGGAAGATCTGGTCGGCGCGCGGGGCGGCCAGGCGGAGGGCGAACTGCAGCGCCGCGGATATGGCTTCATCCGTGTCGAGAAAAGCGACGACCGTTCCTACACCTATTGGTGGAGCGAGGATCGCCGCCAGTGCGTAACCATCGCCACGATGGACGGGCGCTATGCCTCGATCCAGCCGACACTGCCGCCGGATTGTCGCAAGTCGGGCAATCTTCGTCCTAACCCGAATTACACGCAGCGTCCGGCGACGCGACCAGGCAGCGGCTATCCCGTCGATCCCGGCTATGGTCGACCCGGCAATGACGAGGGGCCCGTCGTGGACGGTCGCAATGTGGAACTGGGGCTGGTCTGCTTCGGGGACGGATCGAAGGACGGCATCGCCAGCGGTACGACCTGGACATGGAACCGGGACCGCAAGCGCTATGAATATGGGAGCTACACGACCTCCAAAACGGAGGTCTTCGATGCGTCGCTTATGGTGCAGACCTGGAATGGCGGCGGGCGGATCCGCTTGCCGCGCTCGCTCGTCCCGCCGATCCATTCGGGCGGTCAGGACGGCTGGTGGGATCTCTACGATCTGTTCGTCAGCCCCGATACGATTCGCGCGACCTATCGACTGAACGGATTCAATAAGCCTAAGGTAACGATCGATCGCCGGTCTGGACGGATCTCGGTACAGGGGCTGTCCGAGTACGGCTTCCGCGGCTCATGCGATACGATCGGGCACCAGCAGCGGAAGTTCTGACATCCTGTGTCGGAAACCGGCCGCCACCAAGGCGCGGCCGGTTTCCGACGCCGATCACGCCGCGAACGCCTCTGCGTCGACTGCGTACAGTACCGCCGCCTTCGCCATCGCGGCCGCACGCAGGCCGAGCGCTTCCGGCACGATCTGCTCGACATAGAAGCGTGCCGCCGCCTGCTTCATCGTGCGGAAGCCGGGCTCACCGTCCCCCTGTGCCGCGAGGCGGCCGCTCTTCTCCATCAGCCAGCCGCACACCGCCACCGACAGCATGGTGAGGAATGGATAGCTTGCCGCGAGGCGATCGTCGGCATCGCTGCCCAACAGGTTCCGGCCGACCTCCTCGCACGCGTCGATCAGCGCGCGAAGCCCGGCATCCTCCGCCTCGGCCCGCATGTCCGCCACGAGCCCGAGCAGCGTCGCGCCATTGTCCATGCTCAGCTTGCGGCCCACCAGATCGGCCGCCTGGATACCGTTGGTGCCTTCGTAGATCGGGGTGATGCGCGCATCGCGGAAATGCTGGGCGGCGCCAGTCTCCTCGATATAGCCCATGCCGCCATGCACCTGCAGGCCGAGGCTGGCGACTTCGTTGCCGATATCGGTCGCATGCGCCTTGGCGAGCGGCGTCAGCAGTTCGACACGCTTGTCCGCCTCGGCGTCGCCGGCGCGGCCACGATCGAGCTGGCCGAAGGCATAGTAGACCAACGCGCGCGCCGCCTGGGTCTGCGCCTTCATTCGCAGCAGCATGCGGCGAACGTCGGGATGCTCGATGATCGCGGTGGGTGCGCCGCCCCGTATGCCCTGTACCCGCTCGCGGGCATAGGCGACCGCGCGCTGGGTGGCGCGCTCGGCGACCTGGACGCCCTGCAGGCCGACATTCAGCCGGGCATTGTTCATCATCGTGAACATCGCGCGGATGCCGCCCAGTTCGGGGCCGATCAGCTCGCCGATGCAATCGTCATGGTCGCCAAAGCTCAGCACGCAGGTGGGCGAGGCGTGCAGGCCCATCTTGTGCTCGATCGAGACGACCTTGACGTCGTTGAAATCGCCCGGGGTACCGTCCGCGTTCAGCCGGTATTTCGGCACCAGGAACAGCGACAGGCCCTTGGTGCCAGCCGGCGCGCCGGGCGTGCGGGCGAGCACCAGATGGACGATATTGTCGGCCATGTCGTGGTCGCCGAACGAGATGTAGATCTTGGTGCCCTTGATCTTCCACTTGCCGTCGCCCGCCGGCTCGGCCTTGGCCTTCACTGCGCCGACGTCCGAGCCCGCCTGCGGCTCGGTGAGGTTCATCGTGCCCGTCCATTCACCGGTCGCAAGCTTCGGCAGATACAGCGCCTGCTGCTCCGCCGAGCCATGATGGTGCAGCGCCTCGACCGCGCCGACGGTGAGCACCGGGCACAGGCAGAAGCCCATGTTCGCCGTGCCCAGCGTCTCCAGCACCGCGACCGAGAGGCTCACCGGCAGCCCCTGGCCGCCATGGTCGGCCGGGGAGCCGATCGTGCCCCAGCCGCCCTCGACATAGGCGCGATAGGCAGCGGCGAAGCCCTCGGGCATCGTCACGCCGTCTTCGGTCCAGCGCGCGCCTTCGGTATCGCCGAGACGTTCGAGCGGCGCCCATTCGCCCGCAGCGAACTGGCCAGCGCCTTCCAGCACGGCATCGAGCAGGTCTGGCGTTGCCTCTTCGCTTATCTCGGACAGGCGGACGATATGGTCGAGCACGAAACGCTGCTCGGCGGTGGCGGGGGTGAACATCAGGCCTCTCTCTTGTGATCTTCTTGGCAGCAATATAGCGCCTTGCGGGTGACCCCAGCAAATCCGCGCATCTTACCCTACGGCGAGGCTGCACTTGGCGAGGCCGCCACGCTGATCCGGCGTGGCGAATCGGTCGCGGTGCCGACCGAGACCGTCTACGGGCTCGCCGCCGACGCGACTGATTCGGATGCGGTGGCGGGGATTTACGCGGCCAAGGGGCGTCCGTCGTTCAATCCGCTGATCGTGCATGTCGCGGACATGGCGATGGCGGAGACGATCGCACGCTTCGATGACGAGGCGCACGCGCTGGCCGCACGGTTCTGGCCCGGCCCGCTCACCATGGTGCTGCCGCTCGCCGAGGGCGCGCCCGTCGCAAGCCTGGTCACCGCGGGATTGCCCACGGTGGCGCTGCGCATGCCCGATCACCGCGCGATGCAGGGCCTGATCCGGGCAAGCGGTCGCCCGCTCGCGGCACCGTCGGCCAATGCCAGCGGCGGGATCAGCCCCACCCGCGCGGCGCATGTGGCGGCGAGCCTTGCCGGCCGGATCCCGCTGGTGATCGACGACGGCGCCACCACCGACGGCATCGAATCCACGATCGTTGACCCTGCCCTCCGACGCATCCTGCGGCCGGGGCCGGTCACGGCGGAGCAACTGCCCGGCTACGGCGCGGGCGCGACCCCCGGCGCGATCACGGCCCCGGGGCAGCTCGCCAGCCATTATGCGCCGTCCAAGCCCGTCCGGCTGGACGCGGTGGCGCCGGTCGACGGCGAGTGGCTGATCGGCTTTGGTGCCGTGGCTGGCGACGACACGCTGTCCGCCGCCGGTGACACCAGGGAGGCGGCGGCACGACTGTTCGATGCGCTGCATCTCGCCGATGCGTCGGATCGTCCGCGCATCGCGATAGCGCCTGTTCCGGATGCGGGGCTAGGCAGGGCCATTCGGGACCGCCTGGCGCGCGCCGCCTATCCCCGGCGCTGAGCCCAGGGCCGCCCACCCTAGTACGGCGAAGAAACGTACGCTTTGCGTGTCACTTCTTCGCGTCACGGAAGATTTTCATCTTCCCTTCATGGATCAGCGCGAATCTCGGCAGCATTGCCGGGGGCGGAAGGAAGAGATTGGTCCGGGAAACGCATGCAGCAATTGCGTCGCGCCATTCGCATGCGGCATTTGATACTATGCGCACCGTATGTCAGCGCAATCATATGTATAAAATCTCAATTTGAGTAACCCGTATACGTTCTATTCTTTACAGCGAGCCGCATTTTCCTAGGGTCGCCCAGCCGGTTAGCTCGCGAGAAAAGACGAGCATGGCGGTGGTTGGCAGCCTGTGGGCGCTGGGACGATCGTCCGATTGCGGGCTGAAGCCCGCCTCACTTGCCTGTCATACAACATGCGGAACCCGAAGGCGTCCTGGTGTCGCCCCCACATTGTGTGGCGCCTTCGTAATCCGCGGCCAGCGTCGCTGCCGGCCGCGGTCTCGTATACCCCCGTGGGAGGGCGCGGCCTTAAGCGGCTGCGCCCTCTTTCGCCCTATTGGCGAAGCTCTTCCGCAGCTTGCGGAGCTTGGGCGGGATCACCGCCAGGCAATAGGGGTTCCGCTGGCCTTCGCCCTGCCAATATTCCTGATGATAGTCCTCGGCCGGCCACCACTGGCCCAGCGGCTCGATCGACGTGACGATGGGCTGCGGCCAATCGGGGCGTGCGCGGTCGATCGCGTCCAGCGCCTCGCGTTCCTGCTCCGCCGAGTGCGGGAAGATCGCCGAGCGATACTGGGTGCCGATGTCGTTGCCCTGGCGGTTGAGCTGGGTGGGATCGTGCGTGGCGAGGAAGATGTCGAGGATCTCGCCATAGCTCACCACATCGGTGTCGAAGCTGACGCGGATCGCTTCGGCATGGCCCGTGCTGCCGGTGCAGACTTCCTTATAGGTCGGGTTGTCCTTGGTGCCGCCGATATAGCCGCTTTCGACGCCCTGCACGCCGATCACGTCGTTGAACACGGCTTCCGTGCACCAGAAGCAACCGCCGGCGAGCGTCGCCGTTTCGATGGTCATGTCGAGGAACTCCTTGCTTGTGCGCGCAAGATAGGGTGGAGCCGGGGCAGAACAAAGAGGATGGTGCGATGCGCGACGGTGCGGTGCTGGTAACGGGTGGAGCAGGCTATATCGGCAGCCATGCGGTGCTGGCGCTGCTCGATGCCGGCTGGCGCGTGGTGGTGGTCGACAATCTGATGACCGGTTTCGACTGGGCTGTCGATCCCCGCGCCACGTTGGTGGTCGCGAACATCGACGATGCGGAGGCCGTGCGCGGCGCGATCCGCGCGCATGGCGTGGTCGCCGTGATGCATTTCGCCGGATCGGTGGTGGTACCGGAATCGGTGAGCGACCCGCTCAAATATTACCGCAACAACACGGTTGCCAGCCGCGCGTTGATCGAGAGCGTGGTGGCCGAAGGCGTACGCCATTTCATCTTCTCATCGACTGCGGCAACCTATGGCATTCCAGCGCAGGTGCCCGTGCGCGAGGACAGCCCGAAGCTGCCGATCAACCCCTATGGCATGTCAAAGCTGATGACCGAGATCATGCTGAAGGACGTGGCCGCGGCGCACCCGCTCAACTATTGCGCGCTGCGCTACTTCAACGTGGCGGGCGCCGACCCCCAGGGGCGCAGCGGCCAGTCGACGGCGGGTGCCACGCACCTGATCAAGGTCGCGGTGGAAGCGGCGACGGGCAAGCGACGCCATGTCTCGGTGTTCGGCACCGACTTTGCCACGCCGGACGGCACCGGCGTGCGCGACTATATCCACGTCAGCGACCTCGCCGCCGCGCATGTCGACGCGCTCGACCTGCTGATCGCACGGCCCGAGGAAAGCCATACGCTGAACTGTGGCTATGGCCGCGGCTTCTCGGTGCTGGAGGTGCTCGATGCAGTTGATCGGGTGACGAACCGGACGATCGAGCGGCAACTGGAAGGTCGCCGTGCCGGCGATCCCGATGCGCTCGTCGCGGATAACAGCGCGATCCTCGCGGCGCTGCCGTGGCGGCCCAAGCACGCCGATCTGAACGGCATCGTCCGCGACGCGCTCGCCTGGGAGCGCAAGCTCGGCGAAATGGGCCGATAGGCAGCCAGCGGATCGACTGCTATGCTCTGACCTCGCCCGCCAAGGCGGCGGGAGCGTCGGGAGGCTGCCATGTTGATGGTCCTGTTGCTGCTGTCGATCGCGGGTGAGGATGCCCCTTCCGCGCCGCTCCTTTCGGCGGCGAAGCCGGTAATGGCGCCGCGTGCCGCCCGCTGCGAGAATGCGCGCACCCAGAATGTGGATCAGGACCGGGCCAAGGCGCCGGCTCTGCGGTCGCTGGCGGAGGAGCCTCTGGCCAACGCCTATCGCCCCGTGGTCCGGCATGCGGATTGCGATCGGCCGGTGATCGTGGCGAATCGGGTTGGGCAAGTACAACGATAATTGCGATATAGTCCGGCGGTTCTTGTTGGGACGCGGTTGCAGTAATATAGTTACGTCCCAGATGTCTGCCTCGCAGTATTGCTCTGCAGGTAAATATTAGTGTCACTTCTCCTGTGCGATAGTGTCACGTCCGCTCCATTTGGGTGACCCAAATTGAGAGTAGAGGCGCGGTCAGCCGGCGGAGACCGGCCGCGACAAGGTCGCGACCAACCCGCATCCCAGGAGGACCAGTCATGAAGCATGTCATCGTGATGGCCGCGCTGCTCGGCACGATCGCCGTCCCTGCCCAGGCCCAGGTCGCCGTCCGTCAGGACAAGACCATCCGCGTTTCCTACCAGCCGTCCGATCTGCTCACCACGGAAGGCCGCGCCCGCCTGCAGCGCCGCGTTTCCGCCGCTAGCTACCGCGTTTGTCGCTTCGATCCGGCGACCGGCATGATCCTGCCGAGCACCGACGAGCTCAACTGCCGCCGGGTGGCGCTCGCCAACGCACGCAAGGCTGCCGATCGTGCGATCCTCGCGGCGAACCAGGGCGCGCTGGTCGCCAGCGCGAACCGCTGACACCATCGCATCTTCCCGGGGAAACCATCGCCCCGGGGCGTGGCGGAAGGGTGTCCTTGCTGCGAGCGAAGCACGCCGCTGCAGCGTCGACACCCCGCCGTCGCGGCGCCTGAGCCCGCTCCGGCGGCACCGTTCGAAGTCTCCCCAGAATGCAAGCGGCCCGGAGGATCGCTCCCCCGGGCCGCTTGTGTTTCCGACGATCAGGACGATCAGGCGCCCGCAGGCTCCGTCTTGGTGCCCTTTTTCGGCTTCTTCGGCGCCGCCGGCGTGATCTCGAAGGCCAATGCGTTGTCCTTCAGTTTCACGCTCACCTCGCCGCCATGGACGAGCTTGCCGAACAGCAGCTCCTCGGCGAGCGGCTGCTTGATCTTCTCCTGCATCAGGCGGCCCATCGGGCGCGCGCCGTACAGCTTGTCATAGCCGCGCTTGGTGAGCCACGCCTTGGCTTCCTCGTCCAGGTGAATGTGGACGCCGCGATCGGTGAGCTGCAGTTCCAGCTGCAACACGAACTTGTCGACCACGCGGGCGACGACTTCCGGCGGCAGATAGCCGAACGGCACGATCGCATCGAGGCGGTTGCGGAATTCGGGGGTGAAGAGGTTCTTCACCGCTTCTTCCTGCACGTCCTCGCGGCTCAGCTCGCCAAAGCCCACGCTTTCCTTCGCCATGTCCGACGCACCGGCATTGGTGGTCATGATGAGGATGGTGTTGCGGAAGTCGACGGTCTTGCCGTGGTGGTCGGTCAGCTTGCCGTTGTCCATCACCTGCAGGAGGATGTTGAACAGGTCCGGATGGGCCTTCTCGATCTCGTCGAGCAGCAGCACCGAATGCGGGTTCTGGTCAACGGCGTCGGTCAGCAGGCCGCCCTGGTCATAGCCGACATAGCCCGGAGGCGCACCGATCAGCCGGCTGACCGAATGGCGTTCCATGTACTCGGACATGTCGAAGCGCTGCAGCGGGATGCCGAGCAGCGTCGCAAGCTGCTTCGCCACCTCGGTCTTGCCGACGCCGGTCGGACCCGAGAACAGATAGTTGCCGATCGGCTTGTCCGGATCGCGCAGGCCAGCACGGCTCAGCTTGATCGCCGAGGAGAGGACCTCGATAGCCTTGTCCTGGCCGAACACGACGCGCTTCAGATCCTGCTCGATATTGGCGAGCACACGGGTGTCGTCCGACGATACGGTCTTGGCCGGGATCCGCGCCATGGTCGCGATGACCTGCTCGATCTCCTTGGGCGTGATCACCTTCTTGCGCTTGGACGGCGCCACCAGCATCTGCATCGCGCCGACTTCGTCGATCACGTCGATCGCCTTGTCCGGCAGCTTGCGGTCGTTGATGTAGCGCGCCGACAGCTCCACCGCCGACTTGATCGCGTCGGGCGTGTACTTCACCGAGTGATGCTGCTCGAACGCCGACCGCAGGCCGGCCAGGATCTTCACCGTGTCCTCGACCGACGGCTCGTTGACGTCGATCTTCTGGAAGCGGCGGAGCAGCGCACGGTCCTTCTCGAAGTGGTTGCGGAATTCCTTGTAGGTGGTCGAGCCGATGCAGCGGATCGAACCGCCCGACAGCGCCGGCTTTAGCAGGTTCGACGCGTCCATCGCGCCGCCGCTGGTGGCGCCGGCACCGATCACCGTGTGGATCTCGTCGATGAACAGCACCGCGTGCGGGAGCTTTTCGAGTTCGTTGACCACCTGCTTGAGGCGCTCCTCGAAATCGCCGCGATACCGCGTGCCGGCAAGCAGCGCCCCCATGTCAAGCGAGTAGATCACCGCGTCCTTCAGGACCTCGGGAACCTCGCCCTCGACGATCTTGCGCGCCAGGCCCTCGGCGATGGCGGTCTTGCCGACGCCCGGATCGCCCACATAGAGCGGGTTGTTCTTGCTGCGCCGGCAGAGGATCTGGACGGTGCGGTCGACCTCGGACGCGCGGCCGATCAGCGGATCGACCTTGCCGATCTTCGCCTTCTCGTTGAGGTCGACGGTGAACTGCTTGAGCGCGCTCTCACCCTTGCCCGTCTTCGCCTCCTGCTTGTTCGACTTGTCTTCCTCGGCCGCGCCCTTGGGAGTGCTGGTCTCGGTCGGCGTGTTGCCGCCCTTGCCGACGCCGTGGCTGATGAAGCTGACCGCATCCAGCCGGCTCATGTCCTGCTGCTGCAGGAAATAAACCGCATAGCTCTCGCGCTCGCTAAACAGCGCGACCAGCACGTTGGCACCGGTCACTTCGTCGCGGCCCGAGGACTGGACGTGCAGGATCGCGCGCTGAACGACGCGCTGGAACCCGCTGGTGGGGGAGGGGTCGGTGGCGTTGTCCACCTTGAGCGCTTCCAGCTCGGTATCGAGATAGTGTGCCACGGTGGTTTTCAGTTCGCCCAGGTCCACCCCGCACGCGCCCATGACTTTCGAGGCATGTTCATCGTCGATCAGCGCGAGCAGGAGGTGCTCGAGCGTCGCATATTCGTGCCGGCGCGAGGACGCAGCCTCGAGCGCCTTGTGGAGGGTGGCTTCGAGAGCGGAGGCGAAACTAGGCATTCGGATACAACTCCAGTCGGGCCGAAAGGGTGCTGAGCCCGTCTTCCCCTATGTCGGGAGTGGCGGGCCCCGCATCAAGCGCCGCGGCCCCGCACCGGAGGATCGTGGCATATCGCCCGCGTTCCGGTGCCTTGACGCTCATTTCTTAAATAGAGCGTCTGCGCTTGCGCGATGGTGAACGGCGCGTTGAATCTTTTCTCGACATCGGACGATTTCGCTTTCCAGCAGCTGGATTCGCGTTTCCAGTTCGGCAACCGAAAACGGATCGAGGTCCTGCTTTGCGAGCTGACCTGCGAGATCGTCGGATCGACGGGGAAGATTTTCGTCGGCGTCCATGCGACGAAACGTTGACCCTGAGGGGGGCGATGTCAATAAGGCCCCGGAGTTCCCCTTGGGTCAAAAAGCGACGAACCGAATGACAGCAGGCGAAATGATGCTGGCCATCGATCCCGATGCGCCGGGGGGACCCGAAGTCCTTGTTCCCGTCGAGCGCCCGGTACCCCAGCCTGGGGCCGGTGAGGTGCTGGTACGAGTCGCGGCAGCCGGCGTGAACCGGCCCGAGGTGCTGCAACGTCAGGGCAAATATCCGCCGCCGCCGGGGGCACCGTCGATCCTCGGCATGGAGATCGCCGGCACGGTGGTTGCGCTGGGCGACGGCGCCGATGAGTCGCTGATGGGCCGGCAGGTCTGTGCGCTGATCGCGGGCGGTGCCTATGCCGAATATGCGGTCGCGCCCGCCGGCCAGTGCCTGGAAGTGCCGCCGTCGCTCACCATGGTCGAGGCGGCCGCCTTTCCCGAAACGCTGTTCACCGTCTGGTCGAACCTGTTCGATCGCGGCTGGGCGCAGCCGGGCGAAAGCGTGCTGGTCCATGGCGGCACCAGCGGCATCGGCACGATGGCGATCACGCTCGGCAAGCTATTCGGGCTCACCGTGCTCGTCACCGCCGGATCGGACGAGAAATGCGCCGCCGCGCGCAGCCTGGGCGCGGATCTTGCGATCAACTACAAGACCCAGGATTTCGTCGAGCAAGTGAAGACGTTCACCGAGGGCAAGGGCGTGGAGATCGTCATCGACATGGTCGGCGGCGACTATGTCGCCCGCAATCTCCAGTGCCTCGCCGAGGACGGCCGCCACGTCTCGATCGCGGTCCAGGGCGGGGCTAGTGCGACCATCCCGGTGTGGGACGTGATGCGCCGGCGCCTTACGCTGACCGGCTCGACGCTCCGGCCGCGCTCGGTGGAATTCAAGTCGCTGCTCGCCGACGAGCTCCGCCGCAACGTCTGGCCGCTGGTCGCCGAGGGTAAGCTCAAGCCGATCATCGACCGCACCTATCCGTTCGCGCAGGCCCCCGAGGCGCACCGGCGGATGGAGGCGGGCGAGCATGTCGGCAAGATCGTGCTGACGATCGGCGAGCAGCCCGCCTGATCGAAGTTCAGGCGGCGCGGCGGCACGCGGCGAGCGCCTCGCGCGCGATCGGCTCCAGCACCTGGTCCTGATAGGCGATGCGCCGTTCGGCCATGCGCAGCAATTGTTGCACGGCAGTGCGATAGCCCTGCGGATCGACCCGGACCGCGGCCGCGGGCCAGGCGGCGCGGTGCGCCACCATGTGTTCGCGCCATTCCAGGTCCTGCTGCACCGTCCGGCGCGCGAGTGCGTGGTGCACGCCATCGTCGCTGTCGCGCAGCGGGGCCAGCAGCAGGGACTCCTTGGCGAGGTGCAGCGCCCGTACCGCCTCGTCGGCCTGATTGCGAGCAAGATCCAGCGCGACGGCGGAGACACTGGTCTTGGCCAGAATGGCGAGCGCGCGGATGGCGGTGAGGACGTCTTGGGTACGGGTAACAAGCGACGTGTTTTGCATCAGGATCCTTCCTGATGCCATTCTAGGCGGAAATCAGCGATCTGCGGATTGTTGTGGCGTTGAAATGAGTCGCGTCAGCGCCGGATAGGCGGTCTGTTCGCCGTAGAGCACGCGCCCCTCCATGGTGCGCAGGATGTTCTGCAGCCCGGCGCGATAGGCGGCGGGATCTTCGACCACCTTGCTCAGCGGCCAGCGCTGATAGTGCACCAGCCCCATCCGGCGGATGTCGAGATCCCGTTCCACGCAGCACCGGGCAATGGCCGCGAGCGCCGGGTCGCCGCTCCCGCGCAAAGGGACCAGCAGTACCTGCTCCTGCTCGGCGAAGAAGTGGCTCTGCGCGAGCGCCAGACGCTTGCGCAGATCGGCGAGGTGCTGCGGATCGATCGGCGGTTCGCAGGCACGAAGAATATCCTCGATCATTCCCAGGATCCGGCGGGCGGCGCTGCGCAGCGAGTCGAGGGGCATGGCGATCCTTTCCACCCTGCCATTATAGACAATGGAATAGGCCGGCCTCCCTTCGATTTCGCTTCATTCTGCCGGTGGACGGGGCTAGCCTCGCACCGGATCGGGAGGGGGACGTGCTCGAGGTCATTACTGCGCCGGGCAGCGTTGCCTTTGTCTCGGCGATCGTGCTGATGCTGTTGATCGGTATCGTGCAGCTTCTGGGACTGGGTGGCGACTGGGCCGAGCTCTCGCCGGAGCTGGACGTCGACGCCGACGCATCGTTCGACGCGCTCGACTGGATGGGCGTCGGGCGTGTGCCGTTGCTTGTCTCGCTGATCCTGTATCTTGGCAGCTTCGGCCTGCTTGGTCTGCTCGGCCAGCAGGTCGCGCACGACTGGGCCGGCGCCACGCTCAGCGGCTGGATCGCGGTTCCTGCCGCCGCACTCGCGGCGCTGCCGCTCTCCGCGCTGGCCGCACGCGGCGTCGCGCGGATCCTGCCGCGAGAGCATACGACCGCGGTGCCGATCGAAAGCCTGGTAGGCACGACTGCGCAGATCGTGATCGGGCGGGCCCGCGCAGGGTTTCCGGCCCGGGCGCGCGCGCAGGATGCGCATGGCCAGATCCATTACGTGATGGTCGAGCCCGACGGGGACGGCCAGCAATTCGAGGAGGGCGAGCGCGTCCTCCTGATCCGGCGCGAGGGCGACGGCTTTCGCGCGATTTCCTGGGGCGACCATCGTCTGCCCCGTCTGGAGGGGTGAAACCCATGCAATCGATCGTTCCGCAGGGCTCCACGTCGGTGCTGCCCTATCTCGTCTATCCCGGCATCGCCCTGGTCGTGCTGCTGGTGATCGGCATCACCTTCGCCAAGCTGTACAAGCGCGCGTCGAAGGAAGTCGGCTTTGTCCGCACCGGCGCGGGGGGCGAGAAGGTGGTGATCAACGGGGGCGCGCTGGTGCTGCCGGTGTTTCACGAGACGATGCCGGTCAATCTCAATACGGTGCGCCTTGCCGTCGAGCGCAAGAATTCGGATGCGCTGATCACGCTGGACCGCCTGCGGATCGACGTGAAGGCCGAATTCTACGTACGCGTAAAGCCCGATGCGCAGTCGATCGCCACCGCCGCGCAGACACTGGGCCTGCGGACGATGAATCCAGAGGCGCTGAAGGAACTGGTCGAAGGCAAGTTCGTCGACGCGCTCCGTTCGGTGGCCGCGGGCATGACGATGGCGCAGCTGCACGAGCAGCGCAGCGACTTCGTGCAGAAGGTGCAGCAGGTCAGCTCCGCCGATCTGGCGATGAACGGACTGGAACTGGAAAGCGTCTCGCTGACCGGGCTCGACCAGACCTCGATCGAGCATTTCAACGCCAACAACGCCTTCGACGCCGAGGGCCTGACCAAGCTGACCGAGCAGATCGAGCTGCGCAAGAAGGCGCGCAACGACATCGAGCAGGATACGCGCGTGCAGATCGAGACCAAGAACCTCGAGGCGCAGCGCCAGTCCTTCCTGATCGGGCGCGATACCGAATTCGCCAGGCTGGAGCAGGAGCGCGAGCTGGAAGTCCGGCGTGCCGAGCAGGCCTCGGAAGTCGCCCGCGAGCAAGCGGCACGTCAGCGCGAGGCAGAGCAGGCGCGGATCGAGGCGAAGCGCCAGATCGACGCCCAGCAGATCGAGGCCGATCGGGCGATCCAGGAAGCGAAGATCGCGCAGGCGCAGGCGCTGGAGCTTGCCCGGCAGGAGCAGCAGATTGCGGTCCAGAACAAGAGCCGCGAGGAAAGCCAGGCCAAGGCGGTCGCCGATCAGGCGCGCGCGCAGGCCGTGGTGGCCGAGGAAGCCGTGCGCACCGCCCGCGATGCCGAGGTGGCCGAGCGCCAGAAGCGCATCGAGCTGATCGACGCGGCGCGTGAGGCCGAACGGTCGGCCATCGCCATCAAGACGCAGGCCGAGGCGGAGAAGGCTGCGGCGGCCGATCGGGCCGAGGCGGCACGCCTGGCGGCGGAAGGCGAGGCGGAAGCCGCCAAGCTGCGCGCCGATGCGGATCGCGTCCGCTTCGAGGTCGAAGCAGCCGGCCAGCGCGCGGTGAACGAGGCGGCGAACCTGCTCTCCTCCGACCAGGTGTCGCTGCAGACCAAGCTCGCGCTGCTGAAGGTCCTGCCGGAGCTGGTACGCGAGGCCGCCAAGCCGATGGAGGCGATCGACTCGATCCGGATCGTGCAGGTCGACGGCTTGTCGGGCGGCGGAGCCGGTGCCGTCGCTGGGGTCGCCAATGACGGAGGAGGAGATCGCAACCTTGCCAACGCCGCGGTCTCGGCCGCGCTGCGCTACCGCGCGCAGGCACCGGTGATCGACGGGCTGATGCGCGAGCTGGGCTTCGAGGGCGGTACGCTGGATTCGCTGGTGGCGGGGGCTGCGGCCGGCGCGGGTCCGCACCCGGCAAAATCCGAAGCGGCGGAATGACGCCATGCGGGCCGGCGGCGGCGTCGTCGCCGGCCCAGTATGACAATCCCATGAAATCCCAACGATTCGATTTGTAACAATGTCGCGCCATAGGCGAGTCTCTGCATCTGGGTAGCTGCACGGGAACTCGGGCATGGCCACGATCACCAAGCTTTCGTTCGATGTCGCGGGGCTCGCGGACTTCCACGCGGCGACTCCGACGATTCCGGAACGGCCGATCGGTACGCGCCGCAAGTATCGCGCGATCTGGATTTCGGACGTGCATCTCGGAACGCGCGGCTGCAATGCCGAGATGCTCATTGATTTTCTCGACCATGTCGACAGCGACATCATGTATCTGGTGGGCGACATCATCGACGGATGGGCGATGAAGAAGCGCTTCTACTGGCCGGCGACGCACAACGACATCGTCTGGCGCGTGCTCAAGCGGGCGAAGCGCGGCACCGAGATCGTCTATATTCCGGGCAATCATGACGAAATGTTCCGCCAGTTCACCGGGCTGGATTTCGGCGGGGTGAAGATCAAGCGTCAGGCGATCCACACCACCGCCGACGGCCGGCGCCTGCTGGTACTCCATGGCGACGAGTTCGACGCGATCACCATGTCGCACCGCTGGCTCGCGCATCTGGGCGATGCCGCCTACGAGATGATGATGACGCTCAACCGGTGGCTGAACGCGGTGCGTCGCTGGATGGGCCTGCCCTATTGGTCGCTCAGCAAATATGCCAAGCAGAAGGTCAAGAACGCGGTGTCCTTCATCTCCAAGTTCGAAGAGATCGTCGCGCGCGAGGCGGGTGCACGCGGGGTGGACGGCGTGATTGCCGGGCATATCCACAAGGCGGAGATCCGCGCGATCGACGGCATCGCATATTATAACGACGGCGATTGGGTAGAGGGTTGCACGGCGCTGGTGGAGCAGTACGACGGTTCCATGGAAATTCTCCACTGGGCCGACGAGATGGCAGCGCGCGAGTCGCAGCCGGAGTCCGAGGTCAGACTGGCGGCGGCGTGACGGCAGCGGGGGGGACCGAGACCGTGCGTATCGCCATCGTGACCGATGCCTGGGAACCCCAGGTCAACGGCGTCGTCCGCACGCTCCAGTCCGTGCGGCGGGTGCTGGAGAGCCAGGGCCATCAGGTGCTGGTCGTCTCGCCTGACAAATTCTACTCGTTGCCCTGCCCGACCTATCCGGAAATCCGGCTTGCGATCACCAGCGTGGCGGCCGTCGGTGCCATGCTGGAGGAGTTTGCGCCCAACGCGATCCACCTCGCCACCGAAGGACCGCTATGCGTCGCGGCGCGCCGCTGGTGCCTGCGTCAGAAGCGGCCGTTCACCACCGCCTATCACACCCAGTTCCCGGACTATGTCTCGGCGCGCTCCGGGGTGCCGGCCGAGTGGATCTGGCGCTACATCCGCTGGTTCCACACGCCGAGCGCGACCATCCTGGCTTCCACGGCATCGATCCGCCAGTCGCTGGTCGATCATGGCCTGCCCCAGGTGCGGCATTGGGGCCGCGGCGTGGACCTGGCCCATTTCCAGCCCGGCCTGCCCAAGCATCCGGAGATGGCGGAACTGCCCGGGCCGGTGATGCTCTATGTCGGCCGGGTGGCGGTCGAGAAGAACCTCGAAGCCTTTCTCAGCGTCGATCGTCCCGGCACCAAGGTGGTGGTGGGCGACGGCCCGGCACGCGCGATGCTTGAGGCCAAATATCCCGAAGCACGGTTCCTCGGCGCGCAGTTTGGCGCAGATCTGGCGAGTGCCTATGCCAGCGCCGACGTGTTCGTCTTCCCCAGCCGCACCGATACCTTCGGGCTGGTGATGATCGAGGCGTTGGCCTGCGGTACGCCCGTTGCGGCCTACCCGGTCACCGGGCCGGTCGACGTGCTGACGGCGGAGACGGGCGCGATGGACGAGGATCTCGGCACGGCGATCGACCGGGCGCTGACGCTGGATCGTGCTGCCTGCGCCAACTACGGACGCAGCTTCACCTGGGAGGCGAGCGCCCGCCAGTTCCTTACCGCGCTGGTGCCGATCGGCTGCGAGAAGGCCGCCGCCTGAATCGCGGAAACGCTTGCCGAAGCGGGCAAGCTCCCCTACATCAAGACCATGTGTGGCCGCCCGTGATGGGCGGCCCTTATTGTTTCAAGTTCCGGAGATCCACCGTGGCCCAGCCGCTGATGCCGCACGCGACCGCTTCCTGGCTGGTCGACAACACGTCGCTGTCGTTCGAACAGATCGCCGAATTCTGCGGGCTCCACATCCTCGAAGTGCAGGCGATCGCCGACGATACCGCCGCGACCAAGCTCACCGGCCGCGATCCGGTGCGCGCGCACGAACTGACGATGGACGAGATCGAGAAGGGGCAGGCGAACCCCAATTACGTCCTCAAGATGCAGAAGGGCCCCGAGCAGGTCCGCCGTACGAAGGGCCCGCGCTATACGCCGGTCTCCAAGCGCCAGGACAAGCCGGACGGCATCGCCTGGATCCTGCGCAACCACCCCGAGGTTTCGGACGGCGCGATCGGCAAGCTGATCGGCACGACCCGCACCACCATCGCTGCGATCCGCGACCGCACGCACTGGAACATTGGCAACATCGTGCCGAAGGATCCGGTAACGCTCGGCCTGTGCTCGCAGCGCGAGCTGGATGCACTGGTCGCCAAGGCCGCCAAGGCCGCCGGAATCGAGGCGCCGACCGACACCCGCCTCGAGGGCGACCGCGAGGCGCTGATCGAGCAGCTCCGCGCCGAGCGCTATGCGGCGAGCCATGTGCAGGAGGCCGAGAGCGCCCCGATCGAGCACACGGCGGAGAGCCTGTTCAAGCACTGAGATCGCCTTTCCGGGCGTGAATCGACGGGCCTCGGCGCAGCATGTGCCGGGGCCCGTTCTGTTTCTTGGGGCAGCTTTGCGTCGACGTTGCACTGGGCTAGACCGGCAGCGGGGCGGGGGCCCCGGAGGAGGATCGCCATGTGTGACGAACATACCGCAGCCGATAACGACCGCGCGCTGGGCGGAATCACCCGCCGCGGCTTTACCGCCGCCGCCGCCGCGACCGGCATGATGGCGATCCTGCCGACACCCGCCAATGCCGCCACGGTCAAGGGCCGTGACGTCACCATCAAGACCGCGGACGGGACTGCCGATGCCTATTTCGTCGCGCCGACCAGCGGCAAGCATCCCGCCGTGCTAGTGTGGCCGGACATCATGGGGCTGCGGCCGGCCTTCCGGCAAATGGCCGACCGGCTCGCCCAGTCCGGCTATGCGGTGCTGACGGTCAATCAGTTCTACCGCTCGACCAAGGCGCCGTTCCTGAAGCCGGGCCAGTCGTTTGACCAGCCCGAAGTGCGCGCGATGATCATGCCGTGGCGCGAGCCGCTGACCCCGGCCGCGATCACCGCCGATGCCACGACCTTCGCGGCGTTTCTCGATGCCCAGCCGGAGGTCGACGCCAAGCGCGGCATGGGCAGCACCGGCTATTGCATGGGCGGGCCGTTCGTGGTGCGCACCGCCGCCGCGCTGCCGGGTCGGGTCCGTGCCGGCGGCAGCTTTCACGGTGCGCCGCTGGTGACCGAGGCGCCCGATAGCCCGCACAAGCTCGTGCCGCAGCTGCAGGGCCGCTACCTGTTCGCCATCGCCGAGAATGACGATGCTCGCGCGCCGGGCGACAAGGTGGCGCTGCGCACCGCCTTCGTCGCCGCCAAGGTGCCCGCGGAAATCGAAGTCTATGCCGGCACGATGCATGGCTGGTGCCCGCCCGACAGCCGGGTCTACAATGCAGCGCAGGCAGATCGAGCATGGGATCGATTGCTCGCGACCTTGGCCGGCCTCTGACCGGTTGACCCGTCCGCCCGTTCATGTTCCCTTCCTGTTCCCGGCGGATCGAGTCGGGAGCAACAGGGGTACGGGGCCATGACGGACCAACTGATTCTCTACACCAATCCGCAATCGCGCGGCCGGATCGTGCGATGGATGCTGGAGGAAGTGGGCGCTTCCTATACGGTCGAGCTGCTCGACTATGCCTCCACGATGAAGGGCGAGCCCTATCGCGCGGTCAATCCGATGGGGAAGGTGCCCGCCATCGTGCACGGCGGCAAGGTGGTCACCGAGTGCGCTGCGATCTGTGCCTATCTCGCGGAAGCGTTTCCGGAGGCCGGCCTTGCACCGCTGCCGGAGGAGCGCGCCGACTATTATCGCTGGCTGTTCTACGCGGCGGGCCCGGTGGAGCAGGCCGCGACCAACAAGGCCGCGGCGTTCGTTGTGGCCGAGGACAAGAGCCGGATGTTCGGCTATGGCACCTACGACCTTGTCGTCGAGGTGCTGGACCAGCTTCTGTCGTCGCGGCCCTATGCGACCGGCGAACGCTTCACCGCGGCCGATGTCTATCTGGGGTCTCAGATCGGGTGGCTGACGCGCTTCGGGATGCTGCCCGGCCGCGACTCCTTCCTCGCCTATGTCGAGCGGGTGCAGGCGCGGGCGGCATATCAGCGTGCCTGGACGCTGGACGACGCCGATGCCGAAGCGCTGCAAAAGGCGTCCGAACCGGCTTGATCCCCACGTCCCGCTCGCCGATGGTTGTGCGGTGAGCGGGATTGGATTGCAGAACGAGCGGATCGGAAACGGCAACGCTCCGGCTATGGCAGACAGCTGGATTGCCACCGCCGGGCGATATCCGCCGCGGCTGATCGACGCAGCGCTGGCGCTGCACGACAACCAGTTGCACGTCGCCGAGCCATTGCTGCGCGCGCACCTCAAGGACGATCCGTTCGACGTTGCCGCGATCCGGATGTTCGCGGAACTCGCCGGGCGGATCGGCCGCTATCGCGATGCGGAGTCGCTGCTCCGTCGCGCCGTGGAGCTGGCGCCGTCGTTCACGCCCGCGCGCGCCAACCTGGCGCTGGTGCTGTACCGGCTGAATCGCCCCGTGGACGCGCTGGCCGAGCTGGATCGTGTCCTCGCCGACGAGCCGGACAACCTAACGCACACCAATCTGCAAGCGGCGGCGAATGCGCGGCTCGGCGATTTCGATGCCGCGATCGGGCTGTACGAGCGCGTGCTGGAACAGGCGCCCAATCAGCCGCGGGTTTGGATGAGCTACGGGCATATGCTCAAGACCGTGGGACGCCAGGCAGACGCGGTTGCCGCCTATCGGCGCGCGCTGACGCTGATGCCGGCGCTTGGCGAGGCGTGGTGGAGCCTCGCCAATCTCAAGACCGTGCGCTTTGACGATGCCGATCTTGCCGCGATGAATGCCGCGCTGGCGGGGGCGGAACTCGCCGAGGAAGATCGCTTCCACCTCGATTTCGCATTGGGCAAGGCGCTGGAGGAGCGCGGTCAGGCAGCTTCGGCATTCGCGCATTATGCCGCGGGCAATGCGCTGCGCCGCCGTGCGCTCCCCTATGCGGCGGCGGATACGGCCCGGCTGGTCGACGCCCAGATCGCGCACCTCACGCCCGGCCTGCTCGCGGCCCGGGCGGGACAGGGCTACCCGGCGCCGGACCCGATCTTTATCCTCGGCATGCCCCGCGCCGGATCGACGCTGGTCGAGCAGATCCTGTCCAGCCACAGCCTGGTGGAGGGCACCGCCGAACTCGCCGACCTGCCGGTGCTTGCGCGCGAGATCGCCGGCTATCCCGCCGGCCTTGCCGAGCTGACCGGCGATCAGCTCCGCGCGCTCGGCGAAGCCTATCTGCGCCGCACCCGTATCCAGCGGCGCACGGATCGGCCCTTCTTTATCGACAAGCTGCCGAACAACTGGGCGCATGTGCCGCTGATCCTGCAGGCGCTGCCCAATGCGCGCATCATCGATGCGCGGCGCCATCCGCTCGGCTGCTGCTTTTCAAACTTCAAGCAGCATTTCGCGCGCGGCCAGGGCTTCAGCTATGCGCTGGAGGATATGGGCCGCTATTATGCGGATTATGTGCGGCTGATGGCCCATGTCGATGCGGTGGCGCCCGGGCGCGTCCACCGCGTGTTCTACGAGGCCATGGTGGAAGATACGGAAGCACAGGTCCGGGCGTTGCTCGCGGCCTGTGGGCTGGACTTCGAACCCGCCTGCCTGTCCTTCTACAAGACCGAGCGGGCGGTACGCACCGCCAGCTCCGAACAGGTCCGCCGCCCGATCTTTCGCGACGGCGTGGAGGGGTGGAAGCCGTTCGAGCCCTGGCTCGATCCGCTGAAGGCCGCGCTGAGCGACGTGCTCACCGCCTATCCGGGGGTGCCCGCATTCCCCGCATCCTGACGACCTTGCCCGCACTTTTCGGCCTTGGCATGTTCTATTGGGCAATGGTGTGTGGGGTGTCGGATGTGCGCGAGCCCTGGGACGCGTCCGGCTTTGCCTATGTCTGGTATCCGCTGTCGATTGCGGGGTCGGGGATCGCCGGATGCCGTCTGGGTCATCGAGGCTGGCTGGCGGGCCTAGCCATGACGTTCTCCCAGCTGCCGCTTTGGTGGCTGCAGGCCGGGATCGGCCCGATGATCGGCATCGGCCTTCCGTTTCTCGCCGTGCTTGCCTTCCCCCCTGCGATGGTCGCCTCGCTGGTCGGTCGCCTGTCCGCGGCGGCGCATGCCCGTCGCACTCGGTAAGCGTCCGTGGCGTGCGGTCCGATACGCGTCGGCATTATTGTCCTGTGCCATCGGTTCGTTGCTCGATTGTCACAGGTGTTGAACAATCCTTGCGTCCAACCGCAATCTCGCATTGCCTCCGCTTGACGGAGCGGCAGCAGCGCGGGACGCTGCGGCGCAACAAACAAGGGGGTTGTGATGCCGCTCAACCGGTACGGGGTTCGTTTTATTCTGCTCGCGTCCACCATGCTCGCCGCCGCGCCTGCGCTGGCCCAGCAGCAGGCAGAACCCGCCGCGCCGGCTGCCAGCGACCCCAACGAGATCGTCGTCACCGCGCAGAAGCGCAGCGAAAGCATCCAGAACGTCCCGATCAGCATCCAGGCACTGGGCACCCAGCGGCTGGATGAGCTGAACGTCAGCAATTTCAGCGACTATGTGCAGCAGCTTCCCTCGGTATCGTTCCAGGCACTGGGCGGCACGCCAGGCACCAACGTCGTCTATATGCGCGGCGTCGCCTCGGGCGGGGACGGCAACCATTCGGGCTCGCTGCCCTCGGTCGGCGTCTATCTCGACGAGCAGCCGGTCACGACGATTGGCGGCAATCTCGACGTGCACGTTTACGACATCGCCCGGATCGAGAGCCTGGCGGGCCCGCAGGGCACGCTCTATGGTGCCTCCTCGGAAGCGGGCACGATCCGCATCATCACCAACCAGCCCGATCACAAGGGCACCTATGGCCGCGTCGATGCCGAGGTGAACTCGGTGGAGAAGGGGGCGATCGGCGGCAAGCTGGAAGGCATGCTGAACCTGCCGATCAACGAAATCGCGGCGATCCGCCTGGTCGGCTTCTACCAGCACGACGCCGGCTATATCGACAATGTTTCAGGCTGCCGCAGCTTCCTGCCCGAGACCAGCGCGACCTCGTGCACCTCCAGCAAGGGCGGCGTGGTCGTGAACAACCGCCCCTTCGTGAAGCAGGACTACAACGATACCGACATCTGGGGCGGCCGTGCCGCGCTGAAGGTGGATCTCGACGACAACTGGACGGTCACACCGGGGGTGATCTATCAGGAGACGCGCAGCCACGGCGCCTATGGCTATGATCCCAAGGTCGGCGACCTGCAGGTCCAGCATTTCTTCCCAGAATATCGGCGCGATCGCTTCATCCAGGCTGCGCTGACCATCGAGGGGCGGCTGGGCAACTGGGACCTGACCTATGCGGGCGCCTACCTCGACCGTCGCGCCACCCAGTCGAGCGACTATACCGATTATGCCGAGGCCTATGACTCGCTCTATTCCTCGGTAGGCGGGCTTGCCGGCTATTTCTACTTCTCGGACAATGCGGGCAAGGCGATCGATCCGCGCCAGCGCATCGTCGGCACCGATCATTTCAAGAAGACCAGCCAGGAACTGCGCGTCGCGTCTCCCTCCAGCGAGCGGCTGCGGGTGGTTGCCGGCCTGTTCTATCAGCGCCAGTCCAACGACATCCATCAGGACTATCGGGTCACCGGCCTTGCCGACAACCTGTCGGTGAATGGTCATCCGGGCACGCTGTGGCTTACCCAGCAGCACCGCGTCGACCGCGACTATGCGGCATTCGGCGAGCTCAGCTACGATCTGACCAACACGCTCACCGCCACCGCGGGCGGCCGTGCCTATATCTACGACAACACGCTGATCGGCTTCTTCGGCTTCGGCCGCAATCCGGGCAACGGCTTTACCGACACGCCCTATAACGGCGCGGGCAGCTCGCGCACCGGCGTGGCGCAGTGCTTCACCACCGACGGGCTGCGACTGCGCAGCGCGATCGCCGCGGGCAAATCGACCACGCTGCTGCCCGCAGCGGTGGCGGGGGGGCCATGTACCAATCTCGCCACCTATGCGGTGGGCGCGGGCCTGCTTCCGGTGCGCGCCCAGGGGCAGGGGGCGACCTATCGGTTCAACCTCAGCTGGAAGCCGACCAAGGGCGTGCTGGTCTATGGCACCGTGTCGCGCGGCTTCCGACCCGGCGGGATCAACCGCCGCGTCGATGTCGACCCGTACCAGGCCGACTTCCTCACCAACTACGAGCTCGGCGCGAAGACCACGCTGCTGGGCGGCGCGCTGAAGCTGAACGCGGCGGTCTATCAGCAGGACTGGGACAAGTTCCAGTTCTCCTTCCTTGGCGCGAACAGCTTCACCGAGATACACAACGGTCCGAACGCGCGGATCCGCGGGATCGAGGCCGATGCAGCGTTCACCAGCGGCGGACTGTCGCTGACCGCGGCGGGCAGCTACACCGACGCCAAGACGACCAAAAATCTCTGCCTGTTCGACGATCCCACCTATAGCTGCAAGGACACCGGCAACGGGAACCTGATCTCCGCGCCGAGCGGATCGCGGTTGCCGATCACGCCGCAGGTGAAGCTGAGCGGCACGGCGCGCTATACCGTGCCGGTGGGTGCGGCAAAGGGCTATGGCCAGGCAACGGTATCGCACCAGAGTTCGGCCGCATCGGACATCCGCACCGCCGTGTATCAGACCGGCACCGGTGCGATCGTCAGCCCGGCGCAGTTGCTCGGGCGGCTGGAGGCGTTCACCACCGTCGGCCTCGCGGCGGGCGCGGAGTTCGCCCGGTTCAACCTCGAGCTGTTCGTCACCAACCTTGCCGACGAGCGCGGGCAGCTCTCTCGCTTCCAGCAATGCGGGTCGTGCAGCCGCAGCTATATCGTGCCGATCGCGCCGCGCACGATCGGCATCCGCGCGGGCGCCAAGTTCTAGGCTGAATGCGCCGTCGCCCGTGCCGCCCTACCCTGGCGGCACGGGCGACGGGCGATCGCCGCGCGGCCAGATCGTGTGCGGAACGCGGGCGACATGATCGCCGGTCACGATGCTGAAGGCGCTGCAGCACCGTCGATCAGGACGGTCGCGCCATCGTCATTACCTAAGCGCGGGATCCGGCACGATCCAGATCCGTACCGATCCGCCGCCCAACTGCTGGCGGATCACGTCGCACGGGCGGGGAGCGGCTAAGCCGCACCCCTGCGCGGTCAGGCCTCGATCGTGTAATTGAGGAAGTCCGGGATCGGGCCGTTCCAGCCATCATCGGGTCCGTCGTCTTGGTCGCGGCGACGGCGGCGATCGTCACGTACAGGGCGCTCGTCGCGTACCGGGCGCGTGTCTCGGGCGGGCCGCTCTTCGCGGGCCTGACGCTCGTCGCGCGGCGGCCGGCTGCGCTGCTCCTCGCGCGGGGCGGGGGCAGGGGCGGCGTCCTCGCGCGCCGGGGCAGCGCGGCGAGACCGCGGCTTGGCCGGTGCCTCGGCAGCGGCTTCCCCCTGGCGCGGCTCGGGCTTCTTGGTGTCGCGCTTGCCGCCGCGCGCACGCTTGGGCGGAGACGCATCTTCGGCGCCGTCGACTGCCACGGGGCTTGGCACGCGCTCGATCTTGTGGCCGGTCAGCTTCTCGATTTCGGCGATGTTCTCGGCATCTTCCGGGGTCACCAGCGTATAGGCCGTGCCGGTCGCGCCGCCGCGGCCGGTGCGGCCGATGCGGTGGACATAATCGTCCGGATGCCAGGGGGCGTCGAAGTTGAAGACGTGGCTCACGCCCTTCACGTCGATGCCGCGCGCGGCGACGTCCGAGGCGACGAGGATGTTGACGTCACCGTTCTTGAACCGGTCCAGCTCGGCGATGCGGGCCGACTGATCCATGTCGCCATGAATCTCGGCCGAGCGGAAGCCGTGCTTCTTCAGGCTCTTGTTCAGGTCGCGCACGGTCGTCTTGCGGTTGCAGAAGATGATCGCGGTCGACACTTCATCCTGCTGCAGCAGGCGGCGCAGCACGTCGCGCTTTACATGCGCAGTGGCCGGCACCTGCACGATGCGCTGGGTGATGTTGATGTTGGCGGTGGCGGGGCGCGCCACTTCGATCGTCTTGGGATCGGTGAGGAAGCGGTCGGCCAGCTTCTTGATCGGCGGCGGCATCGTCGCCGAGAAGAGCAGCGTCTGGCGGACCTTGGGCAGCTTGGTGCAGATTTCCTCGATATCGGGGATGAACCCCATGTCGAGCATCCGGTCCGCCTCGTCGATCACCAGCAGACTGCAGCCGGTAAGCAGGATCTTGCCGCGGCCATAGAGGTCCATCAGCCGGCCCGGCGTGGCGATCAGGACGTCAACGCCCTTTTCGAGCGCCTTGACCTGGTCGCCCATCTGCACGCCGCCGATCAGCAGCGCCATCGAGAGCTTGTGGTTGACGCCGTACTTTTCGAAATTCTCCGCGACCTGCGCCGCGAGCTCGCGCGTCGGCTCGAGGATCAGCGAGCGCGGCATCAGCGCGCGGGTGCGCCCTTCGCCGAGCACGTCGATCATCGGCAGCACGAAGGCCGCGGTCTTGCCGGTGCCCGTCTGGGCGATGCCGATCAGGTCCTTGCCCATCAGCACCGACGGGATCGCCTGGCGCTGGATCGGAGTCGGCTCTGTATAGCCGGCGTCGGTCACCGCGCGGAGGAGGTCGTCAGAAAGGCCGAGATCGGCAAAGCTCATGCATGTGTCCGGAAATAGGGCGCTCACACCGCCGCAGCAGAAGGCATCGCGCTTGCGGATTCAACCGCAAAAGTCAAGCTTCAGCGTGCGCGAACGAGGTTCTTGAAGGCCTGAACGGGACAGATTCTGCCCGATCGGGAATGGAGCGCGTCCCGGCCGGCGCAAAAGCGGCTGTCCTTGGTCGGCTTGAGATAGGCGCCGGAATAGAAGCCGAGCGCAGGGCATTCCGAGCCGAGCTTCGCGCGCAGCAGCGATCCGTCCTCCAGGATCAGGTCGACGCTGTCGCCGGCATTGACCGTGAAGCCCTGGATGCGATCCACCTCGACACAGCTCTTCGCCTTGCGTTCGATCAGCGCTGTCGGGGCCTCGCGGCGGACGATCACCGTGGTCGTCGTCACGCTCATCCGCGGCACATGGATGGTGAAATGCTGCTGGAACGGCGCTTCTGCCGCCGGATCGGCGGACACGGCCGGGCTCGCCGCGGGAACGGCGAGCATCAGCATCAGGCCTGCGGCGGCGATCGGCAGATTCGGCATCGTGGGACGGGATGGTAGGAACCAAGGGTTGAACGGTGGATGAACTGCCGCAGCCCATGCTATCGCGCAAGCATCATGACTCCCGCGCAGCACCGCATAACGGCCTTTGCCGCCGAACGCTTCGGCCCCAAGGCAGTCACCACCGATCCCCAGGACATCGCGCCCTGGCTGACCGACTGGCGCCGCCGGTATCATGGCGCCGCGCCGGCGATCCTGTCTCCCGCCTCGACCGAAGAAGTGTGCGCGCTGGTGGCGCTCGCGCACGATCTCGGCCAGCCGCTGGTTCCGCAGGGCGGAAACACCGGCATGGTCGGCGGCGCAGTGCCCCCGCCCGACGGCTCTGCCCTGCTCCTTTCCACCCGCCGGATGAATGCGATCCGGCGAATGGATGCCGAGGCGAACCTGGCGGTAGCCGAAGCGGGCGTGATTCTCGCGACCTTCCGCGACGCCGCCGAGGCGGCCGGACGCCGCTTCCCGCTGGATCTCGGCGCGCGCGGCAGCGCCACCATCGGCGGCCTCGTCTCCACCAATGCCGGCGGCGTGCAGGTGCTCCGCTTCGGCACGATGCGCGCGCTGGTCGCGGGCGTCGAGGCGGTCCTGCCCGACGGATCGGTGCATGACGGCCTCTCGGCGCTGAAGAAGGACAATCGCGGCTACGACCTCAACCAGCTGCTGATCGGGGCCGAGGGGACGCTCGGCATCGTCACTGCCGCGACGCTGCGGCTGGTGCCGGCGGCGGCCGCGCGTGCGGTCGCCTGGGTCGGGCTGGAGAGCCCCGCGCAGGCACTCGCCCTGCTGCGCCGCCTGCAGGCCGCGACCGACATGATCGAAAGCTTCGAAATCATGCCCGACGATACCGTGGCGCTGGTGCTGGAGCATGTGCCGGGGACGCGCGTGCCGCTGGCGGCCAGCCATCGCTGGCACGTGCTGATCGAGGCCGTGACCGGCGATGCCACGGCCGAGGCCCCCGCGGCGGTGCTGGAACGCATGCTGGCGGGGGCGTTCGAGGCGGGACTTGCCCAGGATGCGGTGATCGCGGCGAGCGAGGCGCAGGCCGAAAGCTTCTGGCGCATTCGTCACTCCATTTCCGAAGCCGAGCGTGCGGCGGGTCCCGCCGTGCAGCACGACATTTCGGTACCGGTCGAGGACATGCCCCGCTTCATGGTGGAGGGCGGTGCCGAGGCCGAGGCGCGCTTCCCCGGCACGCATGCCATCGCCTATGGCCATCTCGGCGACGGCAATGTCCATTTCCACGTGCGGGCGCCCAAGGGGGTGGACCGCGATCGCTGGTATGCCGAGGACGGACCGCAGATCACCCGGCTGGTGCATGACCTGGTAGTCGCCGCCGGCGGCTCGATCTCGGCCGAGCATGGCATCGGCCAGATGAAGCGCGACGAACTCGCCCGCCTGTCGCCTCCTGCGCGCATGGCCGCGCTGCGCGCGATCAAGACGGCGTTGGATCCGAAGCTGATTCTCAATCCGGGAAAGCTGGTCGCGCTTGCGCCAGCAACCGCCAGCAAATAGACCGCGCAGCGGTTGAAACGCATTTCGACGAAAAAAGTTCTCAGGAGATCCTCATGGCCAGCGCGCCGCAGCAGTCGCTTCCCTTGTTCTACAATCAGCTCGAGCCGCTTTCGAGCCAGGTCCATGCCGATTTCCGTACGCGTTCGACCGACCGCGCGGCCTTCCTCGCCAACCAGCACGCCGTGCCGGTGACCGTCGAGGAATTCCCGCTGGTGCAGCGCTTCATGCCGATCGTCTTCTCGGTCGGGGACGACCCCGTGCCGCTCGCGCTAATGGGCCTGAACGAAGGCGTGAACACCTTCTTCGACGCCGAAGGCAAGCTGATCGACCCGAACTTCTACGTGCCGGCCTATATCCGCCGCTATCCGTTCCTGCTGGCGCGCCTGCGCCCGGACACCGACGAGCTGTCGCTCTGCTTCGATCCGACCTCGGACGTGGTCGGCAACTTCGAGGAAGGCGAGGCGCTGTTCGAGAATGGCGAGCCGAGCGACGTCACCAAGAATATCCTGCAGTTCAACGAGCAGTTCGAAACCGCGGGTGCCCGCACCAGCCAGTTCATGCGTGAGCTGAAGGAACTGGGCCTGCTGATCGACGGCGAAGTCTCGATCCAGCCGGACGGCGCGGCGCAGCCCTTCATCTATCGCGGCTTCATGATGGTCGACGAGAACAAGCTGAACGAGATGCGCGGCGACCAGCTTCGCAAGATCGTGCAGAACGGCATGCTGCCGCTGATCTACGCCCACCTCTTCTCGCTGGCGCAGATGCGCGAGCTGTTCGCGCGCCAGATCCGCAACGGCTGGCAGCCGGAAGTGCAGCTCGTCGGCTGATGAGCGCCGGGGGCAGTTTGGCCCCCGGTCCTTCCGCAAGCCCCTCCTTCCTGGAGGAGGGGCTTCGGCACAGGGGGCTACGTCCCCTGTTTGCCACGGTGGAGGCGCTGCCACACCCCGACCCCTCCGATGCAAGGGGGGGCTGATGCCGCTGCGATCGGGCATCCCCGGCCATCCCGCGCCCGCCGAAAACCACACCGCCGTCCAAGCGAAGATTATGTACGACGAGTTGCCTTGAACTCGCTCGCCGCGTGTCTATATTTCAATTGTACGGCTCGTGTCCCCCCTTTCGCGACGCCGTATGATGCGCCTTCGGGCGTGTCTCCTCCCTGAACCTTGGCCACCTCGTGGGTATCCCGCGAGGTGGTTTTTTATGTGCGGTTCATTCGGCGGCGAGCGCGCCCGGCAGGGCCTCGTCGGCTACCGCCTCCACGATGTCGCGCAGTACCGCGACGATCGCCGGTGCGCCGGGACCGAGCGCGTCGAGCGCTGCATCCAGATAGAGCGATCGATCGAATTCGAGTTGCAGCGCATGAACCCCGTGCCGCGGATCGCCGTGCCGCTCCAGGATATGCCCGCCGGCATAGGGCGTGTTCGCCGCGCAGGCGATGCCGTGTCGCCGCGCGACCCCTTCCACCCGCGCGCCGAACCGTGCCGCCGCCGAGCGGCCGAAGCGGTCGCCGATCACCAGCCGGGGCGCGCTCTCCGGCGCGCCCAGCGGCGGCATCGAATGCACGTCGAGCAGCACCGCTACGCCGAAGCGCGCCTGCGCGGCCGCCAGCGCCTCGGCCAGCGCCAGATGATAGGGCCGGTGGTCCTCGATGATCCTGGAGGCGACGTCCTCGGCGCTGAACCGCCCGCGCCACAACTGCCCCAGCGTGCCGACGCGGCGCGGCACCAGCCCCAATCCGCTGCGAACCTTGGTGGAAAGCGGGCGGCCGTTCTGGTGCGCGCCCTCGTCGATCTGGGGATCCCGATCATGTTCGGCGCGATTGAGATCGATCCAGGCGCGCGCCCGCGTGGCGACGAACAATGTCTCGTCGCGCCGCGCGGCGAGTGCCAGCGAATCGACGTGGCGATCCTCCAGCGCGCGCAGTGCATCGGCGGGGACGCGCAGTGCCTCGATCAGCGCCGGCGGATAGTCGCGACCGCCATGGGGCGCGGACAGCACCACCGGGCTTTCCGGGGGCACCGGCCCGTATCGGTCGAAGCTGAGGGCGCGAGTCACGGCGTGCAGACTAGGCGCCGGCACCCCGGTGGGCAACGCGCGCGCGCCGCCAAGCTGGAAAATCTTAAGGGCTTGGCCCATAAGGAAGGGGCGGTTCGTATCGAGTGGGGTGAAGATGATCCGGATTTTGCTGGCAGAGGACGACCGCGTAATGCGCGAGTACCTCACCCGCGCGCTCGAACGATCGGGCTATGCGGTCAGCGCCGTCGATCGCGGCACGGCGGCGGTGCCGCTGCTCGAAGCCGAGCGATTCGACCTGCTGCTGACCGATATCGTCATGCCCGAGATGGACGGGATCGAACTCGCCCAGCGCGCTGCGGAGATCGCGCCGGACATGCGGGTGATGTTCATCACCGGCTTCGCGGCGGTGACGCTGCGCGCGGGCAAGCAGGTGCCGCAGGCGCGCGTGCTGTCCAAGCCGTTCCACCTGCGCGACCTGGTGCTGGAGGTCGACCGGATGTTCGAATCCGAAAATGTGGGGCAGAATTGAAATTAGCGCTTGCGCGGGGTGTCGCCCCCCGCTAGAGGCGCGCTTCCCGAGTTTCGGGCGCGTAGCTCAGTGGTAGAGCACTGTGTTGACATCGCAGGGGTCGCAAGTTCAATCCTTGCCGCGCCCACCATCAAAGAGCCCGTCGGCGTACATCGCCCGGCGGGCTTTTTGCTGTTCGGCCCTCGGCGCGGCGCGGCGCAAAAATAATTTTGGTGAAGCGGTGTGGGTATGGGCGATCCGTGTCGTCTTACACATGGACATCTTTATCGCTAAATAGTCGCCAAGTCGGCCGGAAGTTTTGGTGCAGCGGCACCGCAGCTTACTTTCGGTGGCCAAGAAGAGCGAATACAAGAGCGAAACGATGTCGCAACGATGACAGGGGACCCGCGATTGTCGCCACAGTTTAGCAGCGGACGCATTCGCGTCCTTACCTTCCTCCACAGCTTCCATCCCGGCGGCGTGGAACGGGTGGCTTTGCGCCTTGTGCGGCACTGGCGGGCAATGGGGGTGGATGCGCCGCTGTTCCTCGGCCGTGAGGATGGCGCAATGCGCGAGGAGTTCGGCGACATCGACTATGCGATGCCGCGCCAGCCGCGCCGTAGCCAGGCGGGCTGGGAAACGCTGTGGATGATCCTGACGCTGCCGGCGGTGATCCGTCGCCTGCGCCCGGATGTGCTGTTCGTCGCCGGATCCACCTACACCATCGTCGCCTTCGCGATGCGCCTGCTGCTCGGCCGCCGCTGCCCGCCGATCGTGGTGAAGATCAGCAACGATCTCGCCCGGCGCGATCTCCATCCGGTGGCGCGCTTCTTCTGGCGGGCATGGTTGCGGATCCAGGCACGCTGTGCACGCCACTGGGTGGTGATGGACGAATCGATGACGCCCGAGCTGCCCCCGGTGATGGCGGCGCGCGGCCATGTCGTCCATGATCCGGCGATCTGTGCGACGCAGCTGGTGCCGGTGCGGGTCTCCCGGTCCGTCGGCGCACGCCGCTTCGTCGCAATTGGCCGGATGGTCGCCCAGAAGCATTTTGCGCTGATGCTGCGCGCCTTCGCTGCGGCGGTGCAGCCGGGCGAGACGCTAACGATCTTCGGCGACGGACCGGAACGGCCTGTCTTGGAAGCGCTGGCGGCATCGCTCGGCATCGCGGATCGCGTGACCTTTGCGGGCCATGTTGCCGATGCTCCCGGCAAGCTCGCCGACTTCGACGTGCTGCTGATGTCGTCGCGCTACGAAGGCGTGCCGGCGGTGGTGATCGAGGCGCTGGCCGCCGGGCTGGCGGTGGTTTCCACCGATTGCGGGGCGGGGCTGCGCAGCCTGCTTGGCCAGGGACGGTTCGGCACGATCGTGCCGCAGGACGAGGCACTGCTCGCCGCCGCGATCCGCACGGCGCCGATGGCGGCCCCCGATCGCATCGCGCTGCTCGCTTCGCTGCGGCGCTTCACCATCGAGCGCTCGGCGCAGGACTATCTCACGCTGTTCGTCGAAGCGGCGGCAGCCCGTTCCCCCCTCCAGCCCGCGCGGCTGGACCAAGAGGCGCACGCATGACGTCCCCTGTAACCGCGGCGCGTACTGCCTATGCCGCGCTTTCCGCTACCACGCGCGAGCGGCTGCTTGCCCTTCTCGGCCTTGCCTTTTCCGCCGCGATCCTGGTGGCGGTGTTCTACCAGCTGGACGGGCTGGATTTCACCATCCTGACCCAGGCACCGACCAGCCCGCTGTTCTGGCTGTGCTTCGCGGCCACCTATGCATTGGCGCCGTTCATGGACTGGCTGATCCTGCGCCGCATCTGGGGCGTGGGCGCGGGCGCCTTCCCGGCGCTGTTGCGCAAGCAGGCCGCCAACGAAGTGGTGCTCGGCTATTCGGGCGATGCCCAGCTCTATGTCTGGGCACGCCGCACCTTGGGGGCAGGGGGGCGGCCGTTCGAGACCCTGCGCGACGTGGCGGTGACCTCGGCGCTGGCAGGCAATCTGGTGACGCTGGCGATGCTGGTGCTGAACGCGCCCATCGTCCACGGCCTCGCCAAGGGCACGCTGTTCACCACGCTGCTGATCTCCACCGCGACGATCGTCCTGTCGTCGCTTGCCATCTTCTTCTTTCGCCGCATGGTGTTTGCCCTGCCGCCGCGCCAGCTGCTGATGACGCTGGGGATCCACATCGTCCGGATCCTGCTGAGCCTCGTGCTGACCGCGCTGCTGTGGAAGCTGCTGCTGCCGTCGGTGCCGGCAGCGGCGCTGTTCCTGGTCGGCACGCTGCGCATGATGCTGTCGCGCCTGCCCTTCGTGCCGGCGCGCGAGGCGCTGCTGGCGCCGCTGATCGTGGCGCTTCTGGGGGATTCGGCGGGCCTTGCCGGGGCGGTACTGTTCGTCGCGACGCTGATGCTGGCGGCCCATGTCGTGGTAGGCGGCGCTTCGGCGCTGGCCGACATGGTCGCACGGCCCAAGCCGCGCATCGCCTGAACCTCCGGCAAAAATGACCTTGGCGCCCGTGCATGGCTTCGGCCATGCACGGGCCGATTGCTTTTGGTGGATGGACTTCTTCGGGGACGGGGTATGGGCAAGACGTTCGTGGTGCTGGGCGCGCTACTTGCCGGTGTGGCGCTGGGCTTTGCCGCACGCTGGCCGGCCGGCGCCTTTCTGATCCCCTGGATCGACGCGGTCGCGCCGATCGGCGCCTTCTGGATCCGCGCGCTGACCATGACCTTGGTGCCGCTGGTGTTCGCGCTGGTGGTGAGCGGCGTGGTCAATGCGGTGCGCCACGGACAGGGCGGGCGGGTGCTTGCGGCCAGCTTTGCGGTGTTCCTGCCGATGCTGGTGCTGGCGGTGCTGCTGGCCTGGGGTGTGGTCGAGATCGTGCTGCGGCTTTTCCCGCTGGGGCCCGATCCGCTGGCCGGCCTGCTCGGTTCGGCCCCGCCCGCCATTCCGCACCTGCCCAGCGGCACCGATCAGATCCTCGCCATCCTGCCGGAGAACCCGGTTGCGGCGGCAGCGAGCGGGCAGATGCTGCCGCTGGTGGTGTTCGCCGTCCTGCTCGGCGCGGCGCTCGCCCGCACACAGGGCGATCGCTTCGCAGCGATCGTCGAGGACCTCGCCCGCGCGATGACCCGCATCGTCGACTGGATCCTGCTGCCGGCGCCGATCGGCATCTTCGTGCTCTCCTTGGGGGCGGGCAAGGCGGCCGGAGCGAGCGTGGCTGGCGTCCTCGCGCGCGAGGTGGGCGCGGAGATCCTGTTCTCGCTGAGCGCCATCCTGCTCTGCTACCTGCTCGTCCAGCTGTTCCGGGCGATGCCGATCGGCCAGTTCGCTCGCGCGATCGTACCGGCGCAGGCGACGGCGGCGGGCACCTGTTCGTCGATGGCGACCGCGCCCGTCTCGATGGAGGTCGCGCTCACCCGCCTCAAGCTGCCGCAGGAAGTGGCAGGGACGACGATGCCGCTTGCCATCTCCACCTTCCGCCTGGCGACCGCGGGCGTGAGCCTGATCGAGGTGTTCGTCGCCGCGCATGCCGCCGGCGTGCATGCGGCGCCCGTGCAATGGGTGCTGGCCGGGGCCACCGCGGTCATCGCGGGCATCGCCACGCCCGGGCTGCCGGGGGCGGCGGTGATCTATGCCTGCACGGCGCCGGGCTTGCAGATCCTCGGCGCGCCGCTGGCGATCATCCCGCTCTATATCGCCACGGCGGCGATCCCCGACATGTTCATCACCACCGCAAGCGTCACCGGGCAGTTGACCGCGACGACGCTGGTCGCCCGGCTGGTCAGGCGAGGGCGCTGAGGCCGGGCAGGCTGCCCTCGGCGATCGTCATGCTGCGGCCGCCGATCCAGGCCTGACCCTCCGCATCATAGTCCACGGCAATGCGGCCGCGCCGGGCAAGCTTCGTGCCCTGCGCTGCGACATAGCCCGAGGTCGCGCGTCCGCTTTCGTACAGCCATTGCGCCGCGGACGCATTGAAGCTGCCGGTCACCGGATCCTCGATGATTCCGCCGAACGCGTCGGTGAACAGCGTGCGGATCTCCCAGGCGATCGGGGCGCCTGCCGGGTGCGCCCCGATCAGGCCGATCTCCAGCCGCCCGTCCCAGTGTCGCACCGGCTCCACCGCCAGCACTGCCTCCGCCGAATCGAGCAGCACGGCAATCCACCCCGGGCCATTGTCCGCCCAGGCCGCATCGACGATCGCCGCGGGATCGATCCGCAGCGCCTTAGCCAGCGTTGCGCGCGTCGCTGCATCTACCGGACCGCTGCGCAGGAGCGGCGGCGCGGCGAAGGCGAGCCGATCGCCGTCCCGGCGGATCGGGATCTGTCCCGCGCCGCATTGCTGGACGATCCGGTCGCCCGCTGCCGGCCGTCCGCCCGCCGCCAGCCAGGCGTGCGCGGCGCCCAGCGTCGGGTGACCGGCGAAGGGCAGCTCGCGATCCAAAGTGAAAATGCGCGCATGGTAATCGGCGCCCGCTACGCTCGGCGGCAACAGGAACACCGTCTCGCTCAGGTTGAACCAGCGGGTGATGGCCTGCATCGTCGCGGTGTCGAGATCGCCGCCGCCCCGAACCACCGCCAGCGGATTGCCGGTGAACGGGCCGTCATGGAACACGTCGACCAGTGTAAAGGGTGTCGTCATGGCTGCATCTCCCCTGCCGCGCGCGGTGCGCGGTCAGGGGATCGCCGATCCGACAGGGGCTGGCAAGCCTCAGCCGGGTGTCGTCAGAAGGTCACGCCGAAGCCGGCGCTGATCGTCTGCCCGCTATCCTTGCCGGTAAACGAGCCGGTGCGGTTGTTGGTCTTCCAGGAGATCAGGTTCAGCTGCAGGCGCATCACGCTGTCGAGATACCAGTTGGTGCCGACCGTGGCGGCCTCGCCCTTGGTGGCGTTCGGGATGCCCGAATATTCGAGATTCTCGTAGCGGGCGAGGATCTCGATCGCGCCCGGGCCGCCGCTGAACACCGGCCGCAGCACGCGCGGCTGGGCGAAGGTGCCGAGGCGCGGATTATAGGGCGGCAGATCGCCGGTGACGAAGAAGCCGGTCGAAAGGCTCCACGCCTTGCTCTCGAAGTCCGGGCGGCCCGCATTCAGTTGCGCGACGCGCTTGCCCGCTTCGCCCATCACCCAGAGCGAGCCGACATAGCCGCCGACTTCGGCGCCATAGCCGGTGGTGCCGGTGCCGCCCACAAGGGTGCCGGTCTGCACGCGCAGATTGCCGTTGAAGCGGCCGCCGATCACGGTGTTGCGGGTGAGCGAGCCGGTGCCGCGCGAGGAGAGGGCCTCGTCGAAGCCCCAAAGGCCGAGATGGACCAGCGAGCGCTCCGTCTTGAACGGGTTCCAGTGGGCGCGCGCCAGGACCGTGCGGCTGTCGTTCATTGCCTGGCTGGCATCGACGCTGTCACCGCTGATCGTGAACGAGGCGTGGCCCGTATTCCAGAACAGGCGCGGCATCAGCGCGATGCCGTAGAAGCCGCGCTGCGGAATGATCGAGGTGGCGACGACGTTGCGCTCCAGGAACGGCGGCGCATCCGACCCGCCCGATCCTTCGAAGCTGCGGTCGTTGAACATGTTGCCGAAGCGCACGTCATAGGAAACCTTTCCGATGTCGTTGCGCCAGCCGACGAACATCGTGCCGACATCGGAGGTGTTGTCGGCAAAGTCGTTTTCGAACTGGTAGAAGAAGTGCGGGCCCACCGCGCCTTCGATACCGATACGCAGCGCGCGGGCGCCGGTGGTGGTGATGTTGCGGGCGTCGTAGTTCGATCCGAAGGTCGAGCTGACATGGTTGATGATACGACCGCGCATCTTGAACAGGAACTTGCCGTCCGCCGAGCGGAAGATCGGCAGGCCGCCGCGCCATTCGGTGGTCACGTTGGAGACGTTCTGGAGCGCGCGGGCCTGGGCGACGCTCTGATCGGCGATGCCTGCGGCGGCAAGCTGCGGCGCGAAGCTGCCGGATACGGTTTCGTCGTTCGCGAGATCGGTGCGGCGTGTCTGCGCTGCCTGCTGGACGCCGCCCTGGGTCGGCACCGCAACGGGGCGCGCGGCCGGCGCGGCGACCTGGCTACCTTCGATCCGATCGAGCCGGGCGCGCAGTGCGGCAATTTCCTCGGCCTGGGCCTTCAGCAGCTTCACCAGTTCCGCCTGATCGCCGGGCGTGCTCTGCGCCAGTGCGGGGGTGGCGAACAACAACGCGGGCAATGCCGCGCCTGCCAGATAATGCATCTTCATCGTGGAGAACCCTGTTTGTTGATCCTGTGTCGCCACGAGGGGCAACCGAGTATCAGTATAGAAGGGCGCTCTGTTGATGATCTTGAAGTGAAATGAATATTTCGTACATGCGACGATACTGTGATTTATTGGGCACAATAGGTACTACTCCTTAGCTGGTTGGGGCTCAGGAGGGGCCTCATGCATATTTTGCTTTATTGCGTAGAGCTTGGAGTGCGTAGCTCAGCGCGTGGTGGCGCATCTAGAGACCGCATCGTTACTAAAGCGTTTCGGTGGGGCTATGGGGATCCCCGAGTGCTCAGAGGTGCTTTTCCATCCGCACCAGCGGCACCTGAACGCCGTCGATAGGGGCGGACAGCACTGGTTCGACGGGCCTGTAGCCACACGCCTGGTACAGCGGCACGCCGGCCATGGTGGCCATCATCTCCGCGCGCGCAAAGCCTGCATCGCGCGCGGCGTTTTCGCAGAGCCCCAATATCCGGCGGCCGATACCGCGGCGGGTGTGATCGGGATTGGTGTACATTGCGCGGATCTTGGCGGCGTCGCGGGCGGGGTCGAGCCGCTGGGGGGCGCGCGCGACGATGCTGGCATCCCCGCCATAGAGGGTCGCGCGATAGGACCAGCCGCCGCAGCCGGCGATCGTGCCGTCGGTGTCCTCGACGAGGAAATAGGTCTGGTCGGTGATCAGCTGGGTGTCGAGCCCCATCACCCGGTGGCTGGCCGCGATCTGTTCGGGGGTCAGGAAGCCGTGCTGAAGCGTCGCAATGGCCCGCTCCATCACCGCGCGCAGTGCCGCCAGATCGTCGGGCTGGGCGAGGCGGTGGGGGAAGGCGGCCATGGCAAACTCCTCGGAACGGTGCGGCGGGGCTAGCCAGCCGCCGCACCGGCCGCAAGGATCAGTGGTTGTCGCGCGGAATGCCGTGGGTCTGGGCGATGCGCTGGAACTGCTCGGCGCCCTCCAGGATCGCGCCGGTGTTCATCTGGCCGACCATCGCGCGCTGGATCTTCTGCCAGGGAGTCTGCGATTCCGGATAGGGATAGCCGCCCGCCTCGGCGAGCACGCGCCGGCGCTCGGCGAGCTCGTCGTCCGGGATCAGCACGTCGGCGGTGCCGCGGTTGAGGTCGATCCGCACGCGGTCGCCGGTCTTCAGCAGCGCCAGGCCGCCCATCGCCGCCGCCTCGGGCGAGGCGTTGAGGATCGAGGGCGAGGCCGAGGTGCCGGACTGGCGACCGTCGCCGATGCACGGCAGCGCATGCACGCCCTCGCGGATCAGATAGGCCGGCGGCCGCATGTTCACCACTTCGGCCGCACCCGGATAGCCGATCGGTCCGGCGCCGCGCATCACCAGCAGCGTGTTCGCGGTGATGCCGACCGAGGGATCGTCGATGCGGTGGTGGTAATCCTCCGGCCCGTCGAACACGACGACCGGGCCTTCGAAAGCGTCGGGATCGTCCGGGTTGGACAGATAGCGCTCGCGGAATTCGGGGCCGATCACGCTCGTCTTCATGATCGCCGCGTCGAACAAGTTGCCGCGCAGCACGACGAACCCGGCCTCCTCGACCAAAGGCTCGCCGTAGCGGCGGATGACCTTCTCGTCCTCGATCTCGGCGCCCCGGCAATTCTCGCCGATGGTCTTGCCGTTGGCGGTGATCGCGTTCTCGTGGATCAGCCCCTGCTCCATCAGCTGGGCGACCACCGCGGGCACGCCGCCGGCGCGGTAATAATCCTCGCCGAGATATTCGCCGGCGGGCTGCAGGTTCACCAGCAGCGGCACCTTGTGGCCGTGGGTCTGCCAGTCGTCGAGCGACAGTTCGGCGCCGACATGGCGGGCGATGGCGGCCAGGTGGATCGGTGCGTTGGTCGAGCCGCCGATCGCCGAGTTGACCACGATCGCATTGAGGAACGCCTCGCGCGTCAGGATGTCCGATGGCTTGAGGTCCTCACGCACCATGTCGACGATGCGCTTGCCGGTGCGATAGGCCGATTCCTGCCGGTCGCGATAGGGGGCGGGAATCGCTGCCGAGCCCGGCAGCATCATGCCCAGCGCCTCGGCCAGGCTGTTCATTGTCGTCGCCGTGCCCATGGTGTTGCAATAGCCGGTCGACGGCGCCGAGGAGCTGACCAGACGGATGAAGCCCTCGTCATCGATCTCGCCGGCCGCGAGCAGCTGGCGCGCCTTCCACACGATGGTGCCGGAGCCGGTGCGCTCGCCGCGATGCCAGCCGTTGAGCATCGGGCCGACCGACAGCGCAATCGCCGGGATGTTCACCGTCGCCGCCGCCATCAGGCAGGCCGGCGTGGTCTTGTCGCAGCCGGTGGTGAGCACCACGCCGTCGAGCGGATAGCCGTAGATCAGCTCGACCAGCCCAAGATAGGCGAGGTTGCGATCGAGCGCGGCGGTGGGCCGCTTGCCGGTTTCCTGGATCGGATGGACCGGGAACTCGATCGCGATGCCGCCCGCCTCGCGAATGCCTTCGCGGATCCGTTCGGCAAGGACCAGGTGATGACGGTTGCACGGGCTAAGGTCCGACCCCGTCTGGGCGATGCCGATGATCGGCTTGCCCGAGCGCAGTTCCTCCAGGCTCAGCCCATAGTTGAGATACCGCTCCAGATAGAGGGCGGTCATGTCGACATTGTCGGGGTTATCGAACCAGGCGCGGCTGCGCAGCTTCGGCGGGGTATTGGTCATGGGAATGCCTTGCGGGAGGAAAGGGTCAGTTGGCCGTCGAGAAACGGTAGACGATCACGTTCCGGTAGGTCTGCCCGGGGTTCAGCCGGGCAGAGCCCAGCGCCGGCTGGTTCGGCGTATCCGGAAACACCTGCGGCTCCAGCGCGAGGCCGTCGCCCTGGCGATAGGCGTGGCGCGACTTGCCGATCGCGGTGCCGTCCAGGAAATTGCCCGTGTAGAACTGCACGCCCGGCTGGTTGGAGAGGATCTCCATCACCCGGCCGCTCGACGGATCCTCGACCCGCGCATGGAGAACCGGCTGGGCCGACACGACCTTGGCGATCACGAAATTCTCGTCATAGCCTTGGCCGAACACGATCTGCTGGTCGCGGCCGTCGCGGATGCGGGTGCCGATCACGGTCGGCTTGCGGAAGTCGAACGGCGTGCCTTCCACGGAGCGGAGCTGGCCGGTGGGGATCAGCGTCTTGTCGACGGGCGTCGTTGCTTCGGCCGGGATCGTCACGACATTGTCGTAGATCGAGCGCTGCGAGGCCTCGCCGGCCAGGTTGAAGAAGCTGTGGTTGGTGATGTTGACGATGGTCGGCTTGGTCGTGGTCGCGGTATATTCGACCGACAGCTCGTTCTTCTCGTTCAGCGCATAGGTGGCGGTGACGGTGAGCTGTCCGGGATAGCCTTCCTCGCCGTCCGCCGCGACATAGCGCAGGGTGACGCTGGCAATATCGCCGCTGGCGACCTTCTCCACCGTCCAGAGCCGCTTGTCGAAGCCCTTCAGGCCGCCGTGCAGCGCGTTCGGGCCATTGTTCTTGGCGAGCGCATAGGTCTTGCCGTCGATCGCGAAGGTGCCGTTCTTGATGCGATTGGCATAGCGGCCGACGGTGGCGCCGAAATAGTTCGGCGCGACCAGATAGCCCTGCATGTCGTTGTAGCCGAGCGTCACGTCCTCGGACTTGCCGCCCCGGTCCGGGACCGAGAGCGACTGGAGGATCGCGCCGTAGCTGAGGATCGTGGCGCGCATGCCGTGCCCGTTGGTCAGCGTGATCGCCTCAACCCTTGCGCCGTCCGCGGTGGTGCCGAACGCCGCGCGAGTCGCATCGCCGGCATGGGCCGACAGCGGGAGCATGGCGCTGGCGAGCAGGACGCCCTTGATCAGATTATTCATGCAAAACCTCTCCCTATGGGCTATCGCTGCGATGGGCGGCGACGCGGCCGTTGACGCTGGACGTCGGGTTGAATACTCCGACTAGAAAGCGAAGAGCAACCCCGCCGCGGTCGTACGTGGCAAAATTCGAGAGGATCACACCAGCATGGCGGTCGTGCCAACGTCAAAGGCTGCTCCGGCGGGGGCCGGGCAAGCCTCTCACCCCACGCAATATGGTCGCGCGCTGACGCTGCTGGCCACGCTGTTCTTCATGTGGGGCTTCATTACCGTGATCAACAACACGCTGCTGCCGCACCTGCGCAGCGTGTTCAACCTCAATTACACCCAGACAACTCTGATCGAGAGCGTGTGGTTCATCGCCTATTTCGTCGCTTCCATCCCATCGGCAAAGTTGATCGAGCGGATCGGCTATCAAAAGTCGCTGGTCGTTGGGCTGCTGGTCATGGCGGCTGGCGCGGCGGGCATGACGCTGGCGGCGAGCCTGCCCTCCTATGGTGTCACGCTGGTGATGCTGTTCGTCATCGCCAGCGGCATCACGCTGCTCCAGGTGGCGGCCAATCCCTATGTCACGGTGATCGGCCCGCCGGAGACGGGGTCGTCCCGCCTCAACCTCGTCCAGGCGTTCAATTCGCTCGGCACGACGCTGGCGCCGCTGTTCGCGGGTTATCTGATCCTCGGCCGTTCGAAGGGCGGCACGGCGGAAGCTGGCGCAACGGCGCTCACGCAGGCCGAACGTCTGGCCGACGCGCAGTCGGTGATCCTGCCCTATGCGCTGGTCGCCGTCGTCCTGGTCTTGCTGGCAATCGTCATTGCCCGCTTCCCGCTGCCGGCAATGGGGTCGGCGACCAGTCGCGTCGCCAAGGAAGACCGCAAGAACCACTCGTTGTGGAAGCATCGCAACCTGGTCTTCGGCGTACCCGCGATCTTCATCTACCTGATCGCCGAGATCGGCGTCGCCAACCTGTTCATCAACTTCGTGTCGCAGCCCGGAATCGCCAACATCACCCAGAACGAGGCGTCTCGTTACCTGGCGCTCCTCTGGGGCGGGATGATGATCGGGCGCTTCGCGGGTTCGCTCATCATGCAGAAGGTGCCTGCCGGGACGGTGCTTGCCGGGTTCTCGATCGGTGCATTCGTCGTGATGTTGGGGGCGACGTTCCTGACCGGGCCTGCGGCGATGTGGTCGCTGATTTTGGTCGGGCTGTTCCACTCGATCATGTTCCCGACGATCTTCTCGCTCGGCATCAAGGGCCTTGGCCCGCTGACGGAAGAAGGATCGGGGCTGCTTATCATGGCCATTGCAGGCGGGGCGCTGGTCGTCGTGCAGGGATGGATTGCCGATGCCTATGGCCTGCAGAACTCGTTCCTGCTGACCGCGATGTGCGAGCTCTACATCTTGTTCTACGCGATCTGGGGCGCCAAGCCGACCAACGCGATCGAGGACTGATCGGACAGCGTATCATCCCTCGGGAAAGCGTGGGAGGGGGACCGCTGCCGCAGGCGGCGGTGGAGGGGGCGTCGCCGCGGGCGGCGCCCTTTTCGTTTGTGCGGTAAGAGCCTCCTCCACCATGCCGGCGGCGCGGCGCGACGCAGCGCTGTCCCCCTCCCCCGGAGCGGCGCTCCGAGGGAGGAAACGCTAAAATGGTAGTGGGTAGCATTTCCTCTCCCGCGAAGCGGGGAGGGGGACTGCCGCCGAAGGCGGTGGTGGAGGGGGTGCCCTCACATCGAGAGCTGTGTATCCTCCAGCGCCAGGTCGACCAGCGTGCGCATCGCCGCCGCGGCGGCATCGGCATCGCCGCCGGCGATCGCGTCGAACACCTTGATGTGATCCGGCACCGGATCGCGGGGCAGGGCGCGGGCGCGCTGCTTGTACTTGGTCGTCCAGCTCACCGCCGCGCCGATGCTGGCGCTCAGCGCGATCAGTGCGTTGTTGTGGGTGGCCTCCAGCAGCGCGTCGTGGAAGTCGCGGTCGGCGGCGCGGCCGGCATCGGTCGCCAGCGTGTGGCGGCGCATCTTGGCGAGCGCATCGCGCATCGCTTTCACGTCGTCGCGGTCGCGGCGCTCGGCAGCGAGGCGGGCGGCGGCGGGTTCCACCACCGCGCGCAGCTCGAACAGGTCGCGGACGAACTCGACATCGGGCTCGCCGGAAAACGCCCAGGCGAGCACCTGGGGATCGAGCATGTTCCAGCGGCTGCGCGGCAGCACGCGGGTGCCGGCCTTGGGGCGGCTCTCGACCAGCCCCTTGGCGGTGAGCACCTGCACCGCCTCGCGATAGGCGCTGCGCGATACGTCCAGCGCCTCGGCATTGGCGACCTCGCCGGTCAGCTTCTCGCCGGGCGCAATCGCGCCGGAGACGATCTGCGTGCCCAGATAATGCGCGATTGCTCCGCGTAGACGGCGGCCCGAGCCCTTGGGCGTGCGGGTGATCGGCTGTACGCCTGCCTCCTCCGCGTCCCCGATCTGATCGTCCAATGGCATCCGCTCGCTCTCCTGCATAAAATCATGTGTAGCGCGAAGCGGGGGCGTCCCGCAAACGATGCAGCGTTGCCATTCGGTAGCGACATGAATATGTCGGACTAAACCGAGGATGAGGAGCAGTTCGATGGCGTTGCGGTTGATGCAGTATCGTGGGGCGGATGGCGTGCGGCGGGTGATCGCCGCCGACGACTCGGGCGCGGGCTTCGTACGCGGCGCGACCGATGTGCGCAGCCTTGCGCTCCAGGCGATCGAAGCGGGCCAGTCGCTGGCCGAGGCGGTGGCGGCTGCCGGTCGCGAAGGTGCGGTCGATCCAGCCGAGGCCTTGGCGGCGGGCCAGTTGCTCGCCCCGATCGACCATCCGGACGGCGCGCATCTGGTGTTGACCGGCACCGGCCTCACCCATCTCGGCTCGGCCGAGGGTCGCGACAAGATGCACCGCGATGCCGCGGCGGCCGAGCACAAGACCGATTCCATGCGGATGTTCCTCGAAGGCGTCGAGGGCGGCAAGCCGGCGGCAGGCGCGATCGGCCAGCAGCCGGAATGGTTCTACAAGGGCAATGGCCACCATCTGGTCGGCCCGGGCGCGCCACTGGTCTCGCCCGGCTTCGCGCAGGACGGCGGCGAGGAGCCCGAGCTGGCCGGCATCTATCTGATCGGCCCGGACGGCACGCCGTGGCGGATCGGCCTGTGCCTTGCCAACGAGTTCAGCGACCATGTGACCGAGCGGCACAATTATCTGTGGCTGGCCCATTCCAAGCTGCGCCAGGCCGCGCTCGGGCCGGAGCTGCTGGTCGGCGAGGCGCCCGCGGACGTGCGCGGCACCAGCCGGATCGTCCGCAACGGCGAGACGCTGTGGGAGAAGCCGTTCCTGTCGGGCGAGGCGAACATGTCGCACACGATCGGCAATCTCGAGCATCATCACTTCAAATACGGCCTGTTCCGCCAGCCGGGCGACGTGCACGTCCACTTCTTCGGCACCGCGACGCTGTCGTTCAGTGACGGGGTGAAGACGGAAGTGGGCGACAGCTTCGAGATCGAGGCCGCCCCCTTCACCCTGCCGCTGCGCAATCCGCTGGCGCAGGTGGAAGACACCGGGCTGACGACGGTGAAGACGCTGTAACCAAGTTCCCCTCCCGCTTGCGGGAGGGGTTAGGGGAGGGGCTGAACTGTCGCGGCGCTTCGTCAACGTCAGGCCCTCCCCCGTCCCCTCCCGCAAGCGGAAGGGATGCGAAAGAACCGAGGCGTCAGCCTCCGATTTCCACCACCGCGACCGACTTGGCCGGCAGTTCCAGCGTCACCGCGCCCTTGGCTACCGTCCCGCCGATCGGCTTGGGCACCACCGTGTTCGGCGCTTCGAAGCTGTTGACCGCATCGACCTTCGCCGCGGTCAGCACCTCGCCCTTGGCGCTCTTCGCCATCAGTCCGGCGAACTTCACTGCGATCCGCGCCGGCTTGCCCGCATCGAGGTTGGTCACCGCCAGCCACAATTTGCCGTCCTTGCCCCGCGCCGCGATCGCATCGACGCGCGGCATCGTCACGTCGCCCTGCGTATAGGTGCCCGCGTCGAGCGACACCGGCACCGCCTGCGCATCCTGGAACGGCACGTACATGCGGAACACGTGATAGGTCGGCGTGAGGACCATCTTCTCCTTGTCGGTGAGGATCATCGCCTGGAGCACGTTGATCATCTGGGCGATGTTGGTCATCCGCACCCGATCGGCATGGCGCGCGAAGATGTTGAAGTGCAGCGCGGCGATGATCGCGTCGCGCAGCGAGTTCTGCTGGTAGAGAAAGCCCGGGTTCGATCCCGGCAGCGGCGCCAGCCACACGCCCCACTCGTCGATCGCCAGCGGCACCTTCTTCTCGGGATCGTACTTGTCCATGATCGCCGAATGCTTGGCGATCATCCCGTCCATCGCCAGCGCGGCCTTGACCAGCTTGGCATAGCCCGTCTCGTCGAAGCCGGTGCTGGGATAGGAGGGCGGCCAGCCGCCAGTGGTGTAGGCGTGCATCGACAGGCCCTCGATGTTCCAGGCCCAGTCATGGCCCTTCCACGCCGCCATCACCGCTTCGGTATAGGTGGTGTCGTTGTCGTTGGGGCCGACGGCGATGCGCTGCATCGGCTCGGGCCCCTTTTCGCCCTGCTTGGGATCGAGATTGTGGGTGAAGCGGGCGAAGCGCTTCATCAGGTCGACATAAGCCTCGGGCCGCATCGATCCGCCGCAGCCCCAACTTTCGTTGCCGAGGCCCAGCCACTTCACCTTGTACGGCGCGACATGGCCGTTGGCGGCGCGTTCCTTACCCGCGGTGGTGGAGGGATCGGCGGTCATATAGGCGAGCCAGTCGGCCGCTTCCTGCACGGTGCCGGAACCCACGTTTACCGACACATAGGCCTCGGCGCCGACCAGGTCGGCAAAGTCCATGAACTCGTCGGTGCCGAAGCTGTTGGGCTCGCCCGCGCCGCCCCAGTTGGTGTTGACGCTGCTCTTGCGCTTGTCCTGCGGGCCGATGCCGTCGCGCCAGTGATATTCGTCGGCGAAGCAGCCGCCAGGCCAGCGCACCACCGGCACCTTGATCGCCCGGAGCGCGGCGACGACGTCCTTGCGGATGCCGCGGGTGTTCGGAATCGGCGAATCCTTGCCCACCCAGATGCCGCCATAGATGCCGCTGCCGAGATGTTCGGCGAACTGGCCGAAGATATGGCGATCGATCGTGGAGCCCGGCTTGGCGGCATCGACAGTGACGGTCACGTCCTGCGCCAGCGCCGGCATCGGCGCGAGAAGCAGCGCGGCTCCCGCGAGCAAGGTCTTTCGAAGCATGCAATCCTCCCTGAGATTTTCTCAGGGGTTCAATGCCATGAATTCTACTCCGACAAAAGGGTGCTATTTAAATCGGCGGCAGTGCGGGCGGCAGCGTGAAGCGGGCGATCGTGACCAACCCGGCGACGATCGCAACCCCGAGCGCCGCGAGCAGCGCCCGTCGCGGCGAAACCCGCGTGCCGCTTGCGGCGAGCATCGCGAGCCCCGCCGCGAGCATGCTCCAGCAGTGATAGCGATAGTCCGAGGCGACGCCGATCACGCCGAAGGCAAGCTCGGTGATGATGGCCGAGAGCGCGAGCGTCACCGCCACGCCACCGGCGCCGTCGCGCGGGGGCCAGCTACAGTACAGCACGCCCAAGGCGAGGGCGAACCACAGGATCGGGGCACCGGCGGCGCTGGTGGCGAGCGTATACCCGGTCTTTTCGAACCCGATCACGCGCTTGTCGGGCGAGCCGAGGCCCAGCGCATTGGGCTCGGATCGGGCGAGTGGGCCGGTGCCGGGCATGGTGGCCGGCATCCAGAACCGCATCTCGCTGTTCCAGTGCGCGATGCGGTGCCGGGCATAGGCGATGGGGTGCGTGGCGATGGCCCGCAGCCAGGCGTCGCGCAGCTTGGCGCCGGGCGCCGCTCGTTGCATTGTGTCGACGATATAGCCGCACGCCCTTTCGTCGCCGATCGGATCCCAAAGGATCGGCGTCAGGCAGCCCCGGGCTTCGGCGCGGCGCCATAGTCGGGCGGGGACCAGGGGTACGGCGTCCGGTCCGGCATGATGGGCAATGCCGGCCAGGTCGAACAGCGGTAGCGAGCGTTCGACCCCGCTGGGCTTGGCCTGCAGCAGCCGCTGGTTGATCGGTGTGAGGGCCCCGACTATGGCGGCGGTGGTAGCCAGCACCAGCACGGCATGGAATAGCGGCCGGTCCCAGCGCAGCCCGCCGAGGAGGCCGAAGGCGAGCGGCACCGTGGCGAAGGCGGCGTTGAACCGCACCAGCGTCGCATAGCCGAGCAGCAGCAGCACCAGTGCAGCCGCCCAGAGCGGCAGGCGCCGTCCGTCGAGCCGCCACCAACTCGCAACCCCCGCCGCGGCGACCAATGCGCCCGCCATCTGCGCGTCCTTCAACGCGGCGATCTGCCAACCGAGCAGCGGCGGCCAGAGGCCAAGGAGCAGCACCAGCAGCGCCGGGATTGCCTGGCGTCGCCGCGCCAGTGCCCCCGCGAACAGGCTCAAGCCGGTCCAGTAGAGCAGCATCTGGAGCACGAACATCGGGGCCTGGCCGTGCCAGCCCGCCATATGGGCCAGCGCCCAGAGCCGCGCCATCGCCGGCGGATGCCAGTCGTCGAACTCGCCGGTCAGCACCTGCTGATACTGGACCACGCTGTCGTAACTGGCGACGCCGGGCCAGAAGAAGCCCAGGCTGATCGCCGCGAGCAGCGCGCCCACGATCAGCGCCGAGATCGCCTTTCGGCGGGGCCCGATCGGCACGCGCTGCATCGGTCGCCCGCCCCGGCCGCGCGGCGCACCGCCAAGGGCCTGGGAACGCGAGCGATACATGGTCATCCGGAAGCTTTCCTGCGCTGCGGTGGGAAGGTGCGGCTGAAGTCTAGGAGCGAATGCGACGCGATGCCAGCGCGCCCCTCGCGGTGGCGGGGCGCTTCGTCGGCCCCCAATGGCAGGCAACGCCCTCGCAGGTCTCGATTTCCGAAAGCTCTCGCAAAGTATAAAATCATAACCTTGCAGTATGCAGAAAGTGGCGTAAAATTGAGATGCAGATTCGAGTCGTCGCGTCTGCTGGGTGGCATCCAACGATAAAAACAACCGATATGAACAGATTTGGCAATCGTGCCGGGTCTGTTTGCAGTCGTTTGCACTCGACGGGCCGGACGGCGCGTCGAATGGGAGCGGTGCGTCCATATGGCAGGAGAGATGTAATGACGGTCTATGCGATCCAGAATCAATGGGGCGGCAACAGTGCGCCGTGGCACGAAGGCGGCATCTTCAATATCGGCAATCGCGCGGAGCAGCGGCCGATCGCGCTGAAGATCCAGTCCGGCGATGGCGGCCACAGCTTTACCGGGACGATGACCTATCAGGGCGAAGGCCCGATCGGCGTCCGCGCGACGCTGGTGACGACCAATTGCTACCGGGTCGAGAACCAGTGGGGCGGGAGCAGCGCGCCGTGGCACGACGCCGGCCTCTTCCTGCTTGGCGCACGCAACGGCCAGAATGCCGTCGCCTTTGATCTGCACTCGACCGACCAGGGCGACACGCTCATCGGAACCATGACCTATCAGGGCGAAGGTCCGATCGGCGTGAAGGCCGCGCTCACCGAGGGCGTCGCCTATGACGCGCAGAACCAATGGGGCGGCGACCAGGCGCCGTGGCATGCCGGCGGCCAGTGGGTGCTCGGCTGCCGGGCGGCGCAGGCCGTGGTCGCGCTCGACCTGAGCAGCGGCGATGGCGGCAAGACGCTGGCCGGGACGATGACCTATCAGGGCGAGGGCCCGATCGGTTTCCGCGGTACGCTGATCATGGCCAACACCTACAGCGTGGTGAACCAGTGGGGCGGAAACGATGCGCCCTGGCATCCGGGCGGCACCTGGGTGCTGGGATGCCGCACCAACCAGGGTGTGGTCGCGATTCGGATCAGCGGTAACGGCACCGAGATCGACGGTACCATGACCTATCAGGGCGAAGGCCCGATCGGCCTGGAACTCGCACGCTCGGTCCAGCAGGCGCTGGCCGACGCCTGAACCCCTCGCGGGCCGGATGCGCACTCCCCCAGCATCCGGCACGACAGGGCGCATGAAGGTGCACCCTGAAAACGGCTCCGGCCCGGGAATCGTCCCGGGCCGGAGTTTCGTTTCAGCAGGTGGCGGTACCGGTCGGCATCGCCGCCGGATCACATGTGCAGCATGCGGCCATAGGCACCGAGCACGGATTCGTGCATCGTCTCGCTGATCGTCGGGTGCGGGAACACCGTCTCCATCAGCTCGGCCTCGGTCAGCTCGCCGGTCTTGCCGATCGTGTAGCCCTGGATCATCTCGGTCACTTCCGCGCCGATCATGTGCGCGCCGAGCAGCTCGCCGGTCTTGGCGTCGAACACGGTCTTCACGAAACCTTCCGGCTCGCCGAGCGCGATCGCCTTGCCGTTGCCGATGAACGGGAAGTTGCCGACCTTGACCTCGTAGCCCGCTTCCTTGGCCTTGGCTTCGGTGAGGCCGACGCTGGCGATCTGCGGGTGGCAATAGGTGCAGCCCGGGATGTTGCGCGGGTCCATCGCGTGCGGGTGGCCGCCGTTGATCGCCTCGGCCGCGATCACGCCCTCATGGCTGGCCTTGTGCGCGAGCCACGGCGGCGCGGTGACGTCGCCGATCGCCCAGAGGCCGTCGACATTGGTGCGGCAGGCGCCGTCCGTCACGATATGGCCGCGCTCGGTCTTCACGCCCAGCGTCTCCAGGCCGATATTCTCGGTGTTGGGCACGATGCCGATCGCGACGATGACGTGGCTGAACTCCTCGACGGTGACCTTGCCGTCCTTGTCCTTGATCGACGCCTTGACGCCGCTCGCCGTCACGTCGAGCTTCTCGACGCCGGTCTGGGTGAGGATGGTCATCCCCTGCTTCTTGAACGCCTTCTCCAGGTGCGCGGAGACGTCCTTGTCCTCCACCGGCACGATCCGGTCGAGCATCTCGACGATGGTCACGTTCGCGCCCATGTCGTTGTAGAAGCTGGCGAACTCCACGCCGATCGCGCCCGAGCCGATGACCAGCAGCTTGGTCGGCATCTCGGTGGGGGTCATCGCGTGGCGATAGGTCCAGATGCGCTTGCCGTCGGCCTTGGCGAAGGGCAGGTCGCGGGCGCGGGCGCCCGTCGCGACGATGATGTTCTTCGCCTCGAGATCGGTCTTCTTGCCGTCGGCGGCGGTGACGGTCAGCTTGCCCTTCGCGGTGAGCACGCCGGTGCCCATGTGGACCGCGATCTTGTTCTTCTTCATCAGGTGCGTGACGCCCTGATTGAGCTGCTTGGCGACGCCGCGCGAGCGCTTCACCACCGCATCCAGATCGGCGCTGATCTGGTTGGCGATCAGGCCGTAATCCTTCGCATGCTGCATATAGTGGAAGATTTCAGCCGAGCGCAGCAGCGCTTTGGTGGGGATGCAACCCCAGTTGAGGCAGATGCCGCCGAGCAACTCGCGCTCGACAATGGCGGTCTTCAGGCCCAGCTGGGCCGCCCGGATCGCCGCGACATAGCCGCCGGGGCCCGAGCCGAGAACGATGACGTCGTAGGATTCAGCCAAGGTGTGCTTCCTTCTGCTCCCTTCCCGCTTGCAGGGGAGGGCTGGGGAGAAAATTGTGCGGGGCCGGCGCATCGCATCGCACGTCGTGGCCCCGCGCGGGCATCAGGCGATCTGTTCCACCGGCCGCGGCCGTTTGTGCTCGTCCACCGCGACGAAGACGAACTGCGCCTGCGTGACCAGGCAGCTCTCTTCGACATGCCGGCCGCGCCGCCACGCCTGGATCTCGATCGTCATCGAGGTGCGGCCGACCTTGACCAGTTCGGCATAAACCGAAACCTCGTCGCCGACCGAGACGGGAGAGTGGAACTTCATCCCTTCCACCGCCACCGTCACCGCGCGCCCGCGCGAATAGCGCGAGGCGAAGAGGCCGGCGGCCATGTCCATCTGGCTCATCAGCCAGCCGCCGAAAATGTCGCCGTACGGGTTGGTGTCGGCCGGCATCGTCGTCACCCGGATCGCCGGCTGGCGATCGGGCGGGCCACCCTGTTGATCAATCATCGCGGGCCTCCTGGCTGCCGTGCAAGCGGGCGCGGTCTTCCGCATAGGCACGGCGCAGGGGGCCGATGCCCATCGCCACCACCGCCACCATCACGACATAGGCGACCAGCCAGATATCGTGGGTGGCGCGGCGGTACGACCAGGCGGCGAGCGACGCGATGATCCATGCCGCGATCAGTCCGACCAGGATATGGATCACTTCTACGAGAACGCGCACCGCCGGGCTCCGATCAGGCGATCATGCCCATCGGGGCTTCGACGAGTTCCTTGAAGATCTTCATCATCTCGGCCCCGTCGGCACCGTCGATGGCGCGATGGTCGAAGCTGCCGGTGGCGCTCATCACCGTCGCCACGCCCAGCGCGTCGTCGATGATGTAGGGGCGCTTCTCGCCAGCACCGATCGCCATGATCATGCCCTGCGGCGGGTTGATCACCGCCTCGAACTGCTTGATGCCGTACATGCCCATGTTGGACAGGCTGGCGGTGCCGCCCTGATATTCCTGCGGCTGCAGCTTGCCCTCGCGGGCGCGGGCGGCGAGGTCCTTCATCTCGGTCGCGATCGCGGAGACGCTCTTGTTCGCCGCATCCTTGACGATCGGGGTGATCAGGCCGGTGGGCGTCGACACCGCGACCGACACGTCGGCACGGCTGTACTTGATCAGCTTCTCACCCGTGTAGGTGACGTTGCACTTCGGCGTACGCGCCAGCGCGACACCCAGCGCCTTGATCAGCAGATCATTGACCGACAGCTTCACGCCGCGAGCCTCGAGCGCCTTGTTGAGCTCGCCGCGCAGCTTGAGCAGCGCGTCCAGGCGGATGTCGACCGTGAGATAGATGTGCGGGACGGTCTGCTTCGACTCGGTGAGGCGACGCGCAATCGTCTTGCGGATGTTCGAGAGCTTCTCCTCTTCGTGCGGGATCGAGTCGTCGAACCACACGGCCTTGGGCTCGGTGCTCGCGGCAGGTGCGGCGGCCGGAGCAGCGGTCGGGGCAGGGGCAGCGGAGGCAGCGGCCGGTGCGGCAGCCGGAGCGGCGCCGGGCTTGGCACCTTCGACGTCGGCCTTCACGATGCGGCCGTTCGGGCCCGAGCCGCTCACGCCGGCGAGGTCGACGCCCTTGTCGGCGGCGATGCGGCGGGCGAGCGGGCTCGCCTTGACGCGCGAACCCGATGCGGCGGCGGGCTGTGCCGCCGGGGCAGGGGCCGGCGTGGGCGCGCTGGCTGCCGGGGTCGGCGCCGGGGCGGGCGCAGGAGTCGGGCTCGGGGCGGGGGCGGCGCTGGCAGACGAAACGTCCTCACCTTCGCCGGCGATCACCGCAATCACGGTGCCGACCTTTACGTTATCGGTCCCTTCGGCGACCAGGATCTTCCCGATCACGCCTTCGTCGACCGCTTCGAATTCCATCGTCGCCTTGTCGGTTTCGATCTCGGCAAGCAGGTCGCCGGATTTCACCGTGTCGCCTTCCTTGACGAGCCACTTGGCAAGCGTGCCCTCCTCCATGGTGGGAGAAAGTGCCGGCATCTTGATTTCGATTCCCATGAAGGTTCCCGTCGTTGGTCCTGGGGTGGCTGGCCTCTCCTTTGCCGCCGTAAACCCTAGGGTCAAGCCCCGGTCTTGCGCCGGAGCCCGCGGCGGTCCACTGAACGCAGGATTGCAAGGAAGCTTCCCATGCGCACCTATCTGGTGGTGATCGATGATTCGCCCGAGGCCGAGATCGCGCTGCGCTTCGCTGCGCGGCGGGCGACCAAGACGGGCGGCAATGTCGAAATCCTCGCGCTGATCCCACCGGCGGAGTTCGTCCAGTGGGGCGGCGTGATGGCGACGATCGAGGAAGAGGCGCGCGAGCGTGCCGAGGCGCTGGTGATGCGCGCGGCGGGCACGCTGTTCGCCGAATCCGGGCTCACCCCCTCGATCACGGTGCGCGAGGGCGACGGGCCCAAGGTGGTCCGCGAGATGCTGGCGGCCAATCCCGACGTGGCCGCGCTGGTGCTGGGCGCTGCGCCGAGCGGGGCGCCGGGCAAGCTGGTCACCCACTTCACCGGTGCCGACGCGGGCAAGCTGACCGTGCCGGTGATGATCATTCCCGGCTCGCTCGACATGGATGCGATCGATCGCTTGAGCTGATTGACCCGGGCGGCGGAGCGCGCCAGCATAAGCCCATGCGCATCCTTGCTCTTTTGCCGCTCGCCCTTCTTGCCACGCCTGCCGCCGCGCAGGAACGCCCCGATCCGCAGCGGCTGAAGACGACCGTCGAAACGCTGGTCAGCTTCGGCACGCGCCACACGCTGTCCGATCCTGACAACCCCACCCGCGGCATCGGCGCCGCGCGGCGCTGGTTCGGGGCTGCGCTCAAGAAGATCGGCGACGGCTGCGGCGGCTGCATCGAGACCAGCGAAGTCGCCCGCGAGTTCAAGGGCCCGCGCGCGCCCAACGGGGTGCGGATCGTCGACGTGCTCGGCATCCAGCGTGGCAGCGAGCCGAACCGCGTGGTGATCGTCATGGGGCATATCGACAGCCGCGTGACCGACGTGATGAACGCCACCGCCGATGCCCCCGGTGCCAATGATGACGCCTCCGGCGTCGCGCTGGTGCTGGAATCGGCGCGGATCCTGTCGAAGCACAAGTTCAAGGCGACGATCGTCTATGCCGCGCTCTCTGGCGAGGAGCAGGGGCTCTATGGCGGGCAGTTGCTCGCCGAGACGGCGAAGGAGCGCGGCTGGATCGTCTCGGCAGTGCTCAACAACGACATCGTCGGCAACACGATTGGCCAGGACGGTCGCCGCGTGGCCGATCGGGTGCGTGTCTTCTCCGAGGGCACACGCGATTCCGAGACGCTCGCTGAGACCAAGGCCCGCCGTGCCGATGGTGGCGAGGATGACGGTCCCAGCCGCGCGCTCGCCAAGGCGATCCGCGGGGTGGCGGCGGCCGGGCCTGCGGGGCTGAAGGTGTTGATGGTGCGCCGGCCCGACCGCTTCGGCCGCGGCGGCGACCATACGCCGTTCCTCACGCTCGGCTATCCGGCGGTGCGCTTCTCGGTCGGCGTCGAAAATTACGACGCGCAGCACCAGGACCTGCGCACGGATGCGGGCAAGGTTTACGGCGACACGGTCGACCGGATGGACTTCTCCTATCTGGCGAAGGTGACCGCGCTCAACATCGCGACGCTGCGCCGTCTGGCCAGCGCGCCCGCCGCGCCGGAACCCGTGATCCTCACCGGCGCGCTCTCTACCGACACGACCGTGAAGTGGCCCGCGGTGTCGGGTGCGGCCAAATATCGGGTCTGGTGGCGTCCCGCGGACAGCGACGCCTGGACCGCCCATGTCGACGTGCCGGGCAGCCAGACCGAGACGGTGCTCAAGGGCATCATCGTTGACGATACCTTTGTCGGCGTGTCTGCCGTAGCGGCCGACGGCGCGGAAAGCCTCGTCAGCTTCGGCGCCCGCCCGGTGCGCGAACGTTGAACCGAACCGCATCCGGGTCCATAGGGGCGGCAAGCGGGGGCCCCATGTTTCGAGAGTCGAGTATCACCATGGCAACCCATCCCGCGTCCGACGATCCCGCCACGCTCCTCGTCGTCGATGACGATCGCGACATCCGACTGCTGCTGGCGAACAGCCTGGGCGCGCGCGGCTATCGCGTCGAGACCGCGTCGAGCGCGCGTGACATGGATGCCATTCTCGAGAAGATGCCGGTGGACCTGGTAATCCTCGACGTGATGATGCCGGGCGAGGACGGCCTGTCCGCCTGCCGCCGCATCGCTACCGCGGACGGCCCCGACGTCATCCTGCTCAGCGCGCTGGGCGAGGAGCAGGACCGGATCCTCGGTCTCGAGGTCGGCGCCGGTCATTATCTGCCCAAGCCGTGCAGCCCGCGCGAGATCCTGGCGACGGTGCGGGCCGCCCTGCGCAAGCGCGGCGGCACCGCTACGCCGCCGGCGGGCGATGTCTACAGCTTCGAGGGCTGGCGCATCGATCTGGGCAGCCATGAGCTGTTCGATCCCGAGGGCGTGCTGGTCGGCCTGACCGACGGCGAGTTCGCCGTGCTGCGCGTGTTCATTGAACGCCCGCGCCGGGTGCTGACTCGCGAGGCGCTGCTCGCCGCTGCGCGCGGCCCCGATTCGGATGCCTATGATCGCGCGATCGACGTCCAGGTCAGCCGGCTGCGCCGCAAGCTGCGCGCAGGGGCCGACGAGATTATCCGCACGGTGCGCAACGAAGGCTATCTGTTCGTGCCGCGCGTGACGCGCGCATGAAGGCGGGAGCGGCGGCGTCCCGATCGCCGCTGTTCCTGCGCATCTTCGTTCGCATGCTCGCCTGCGTGGCGGTGGTGCAGCTGCTCAATCTGGGCCTGCTGTTCGCCATCCAGACGCCGAGCCCGAAGCTCCATACCGTGGGGCAGATCGCGCAGGCGATGCGCAATCCCCGCGCCGCACCGGAGGGATTTGCGGTGCTGCGGGCCGACGCGGTCGAGCGCCAGCCCTGGAACCCGCGCGCCGAGCGGACAGAGGCGGCGCTGGCCACCGCGCTCGGCATTTCGCGAGACCAGGTGATCCTGCGCTTCCCGGTCGGCTTTCTGCAGCGCCCCCCGGTCTATGATCGGGCCGGCGTGCCGCCCGCGCCGGCGCCGGCCAGTGCGGCTGCCGCGCAGGACGTGCTGGTCACGGGCGGGTTCGAGGCGGCGCGCAGGATGCCGGACGGCAGCTGGCAGGTCGTGTCGCCGGGCGAGAAGCTGGAGCCGTGGCGCCTGTTCGTGCTGGTATGGCTGGTGCTCTCGGCGCTTGCCGTCGCACCCTTTGCCTGGGCGATGGCACAGCGCTTCGCCAGGCCGATCGGTGCCTTTGCCCGTGCCGCCGAGCGGCTGGGCCGCGATCCGCGCGCGCCGCCGATCGAGCTCGACGGCCCGGCGGAAATCGCCGAGGCCGCGCGCGCCTTCAACGACATGCAGGCGCGCCTCAACCGCTATGTCGATGACCGCGCGACGATGATCGCGGCGGTGGCGCATGATCTGCGCACGCCGCTGATGCGGATGGGACTGCGCATCGAGGATGCCGATCCGGCGATCCGCCAACCGTGCGAAGGCGATATCCGCGAGATGCAGGCGATGATCTCGGCGGTGATGGCCTATGTGCGCGATTCCAGTCGTATCGGGGTCCGCCGCCCGCTCGACCTGCGCTCGCTGGCCGAGACCGTGGTCGACGACGCCGCCGATCGCGGCGCCGCGGTGACGCTGGAGGCAGGCGAGCCGCTGGTGATCGAGGCGGACCCCGTGGCGCTGAAGGCGATGCTCGCCAATCTGGTGGGCAATGCCATCAAATATGCCGGCGGCGCCGAGCTGGTGCTGTTCCCGCGCGCGCACGAGGCGGTGATCGCGGTACGCGATCGCGGCCCCGGCATCCCCGACGAGGACATGGAGCGCGTGTTCGATCCCTTCTTCCGCGGTGAACGCTCGCGCAATCGCGATACCGGCGGCATGGGGCTCGGCCTCGCCAGCGCGCGGGCGACAGCGCGGGCGCATGGCGGCGACATCACCCTGTATCGGCGCGAGGGCGGCGGGCTGTGCGCGACCGCCACCCTTCCGCTTTGATTTCAAACGCTTCGATCTAATACCCCGAGCTACTGGTCCGCCTCTCGCATTGTTGATACCGCTGTCGGTCACGCGGCACCCACAGGCCGCCGTGGACGAGGAGGAGGATCATGGGAACGCGACGCGACGTGCTCGGCGGGATCGGCGCCGGAGTAGTGGCCAGTGCCCTTGGCGGATCGGTGCAGGCGGCGCCCAAGCGCAAGCTCGGCTATGCGGTGGTCGGCCTCGGCTATTACGCCACCAAGCAGATCCTCCCCAACCTCAAGGATTGCGAGTTCGCCGAGCTCAAGGCGCTGGTGAGCGGCACCCCTGCCAAGCTGGAGAAGTATGGCGCCGAATACGGCATCCCCAAGACCCACTGGTACAGCTACGAGACCTATGACAGGATCCGCGACAATCCGGACATCGACATCGTCTATGTCGTGCTGCCCAATTCGATGCACGCCGAATACACGATCCGCGCGCACCAGGCCGGCAAGCATGTGATGTGCGAAAAGCCGATGGCGGTCTCGGTCGCCGAATGCCAGGCGATGATCGCTGCGGCGAAGAAGGCCGGCAAGAAGCTGATGATCGGCTATCGCTGCCATTTCGAGCCGTACAATCTGAGAGCGATCGAGACGGTGAAGTCCGGCGCGCTCGGCAAGCCGACGCTGATTTTCGCCGAGCACGGCTTCTATGCCGGGCCCAACCAGTGGCGGCTCGACAAGGCGCTGTCGGGCGGCGGATCGATGATGGACATCGGCATCTACAGCCTCAACGCCGCGCGCTATCTCTCGGGCGAGGAGCCGGTCGAGGTGACCGCGATGGAATATACCGATCGCAGCGATCCGCGCTTCAAGACGGTGGAGGACCGGATCGACTGGCAGTTCCGCTTCCCCAGCGGACTGATCGCCGATTGCGTGTCGAGTTACAGCTCGAACCACAATCATTACCGCGTCACCGGCCGGGAGGGTTGGGTCGAGCTGGAGCCGGCCACCAATTACGAGGGGCAGGAGATGTGGGCCCGGATCGGCGGCAAGCGCGAGCAGGTGGTGCTGCCCAAGCCGGCGAAGAACCAGTTTGTCCGCCAGCTCGACCATCTGCCCGAATGCATCACGACCGGGCGCGAGCCGATCGTCTCGGGCGAGGAAGGCTTGCGCGACATGCGGCTGATCGAAGCGATCTACCGCGCCGCCCGCGAACATCGCGCCATCACGCTGGCATGAAGAACGGGCGCATGAATCGACGGGATATACTGGCGGCGGGCGCGCTGCTCGCCGCTTCCGCCTGGACTCCGCTCGCCCGCGCCGCCCGCCCGCTGGGCGCGGACCAGCGCGCGCGCATCCAGACGCTGCTCGGCCAGATGACGCTCGCCGAGAAGGTCGGGCAGATGAACCAGATCGCGGGCGGGCGGCAGAAGTCGCTCAACTCCAAGCTGGACGCGGCGATGCTCGACCGGGTGCGCAAGGGCGAGATGGGCTCGTTCCTCCACGTCGCCGGGGCAGAGCCGCTGCGCGACCTGCAGCGCGTCGCGGTGGAGGAATCGCGGCTCAAGATCCCGCTGCTGTTCGCGATGGACGTGATCCATGGCTATCGCACCATCCTGCCGGTACCGCTGGCGCTGGCGGCGAGCTGGGACCCCAAGGTTGCCGAACAGGCCGCGCGGATCGCCGCGGAAGAGGCCTGGGCGGCGGGGCTGCACTGGACCTTCACCCCGATGGTCGACATTGCCCGCGATCCGCGCTGGGGCCGGGTGGTCGAGGGCGCGGGCGAGGATGCCTATCTCGGCAGCCGCATCGCCGAGGCGCAGGTCGCCGGCTTCCAGGGCGCGGACTTGGGCAAGGGCATGCGGATGATGGCGTGCGCCAAGCATTTCGTCGGCTATGGCGCGGCGGAAGGCGGGCGCGACTATGACAGCGCGGAAGTCGGCCCCCGCACCCTCAACGAAGTCTATCTGCCGCCTTTCCATGCAGCAGCACGGGCAGGGGCCGGCAGCTTCATGACCGCGTTCAACGCGCTCGACGGCGTGCCGATGACCGCCAATGCCGATCTGGTGCGCGGCTTCCTGCGCGGCCAGTGGCACTATCAGGGGCTGGTGGTGAGCGACTGGAATGCGATCCGCGAGCTGGTCAACCACGGCATCGCCGCCGATGCGCGCGAAGCCGCGGTGCTGGCGCTCAAGGCCGGCGTCGACATGGACATGGCGAGCGGCAGCTACGCGACCTACCTCGCCGAAGCCGCGACGGCCGATGCGAGCCTCGTGCCGCTGATCGACGAATCGGTGGGCCGCATCCTCGCCGCCAAGGCGCGGCTGGGGCTGTTCGACGACCCCTATGGCTTCGGCGACCCGGCGCGCGACAAGGCACCGCTGCGGCGGACCGAGGCGCGCGATCTCGCCAAGCGTTCGGTGGTGCTGCTGCGCAACGACGGCGCGGTGCTGCCGCTCAAGCCGGGCGCCAGGCTCGCGCTGATCGGCGCGCTGGCGGACGATGCCTCCTCGGCGATCGGCTCGTGGCGCGCGCGGGGGCAGGCGACCGACGCGGTAACGCTCAAGGCAGCGTTGGCGGGGGCGGAGTACCAGCCGGGCACCGATGTCGCGGCGGCGGTCGAAGCGGCGAAACGCGCCGATGTGGTGCTGGTCGCGCTCGGCGAGGATTTCAACCGCACCGGCGAGGCGCGCAGCTATGCGGAGATCGGACTCCCCGATGGCCAGGCGGCGCTGCTGGAGGCGCTGAAGGCCACCGGCAAGCCGATCCTCGCGATCCTGATGGGCGGCCGCCCGCTGGCGCTCGAGCGCGCGCTGACCGGCGTGCCTGCCGTGCTGCAGACCTGGCTGCTCGGCATCGAGAGCGGTCCTGCAATTGCCGAGATTCTCACCGGCAAGGCTGCCCCCGGGGGGCGCCTGCCGATCGGCATGCCGCGCAAAACGGGTCAGTCGCCGCAGAGCTATGCGCATCTGCCCACCGGGCGCCCGGCCAATGTCGACCTCGCGGTGGACAGCGCACGCTATCACGATACCGATATCGGCCCGCTCTTCGCCTTCGGGCATGGCCTGACCTATGGCGAGATCGCCTATGGCCAGCTGACACTGAGTGGCGAGACGCTGGCCCCCGGCGGCCGGATCACTGCCTCGGTGCAGGTCACCAATCGCGGCACGATGGCGGTGGAGGAGGTGGTGCAGCTCTACGCCAACGAACCCGTCGCCGCGGTCTCGCGGCCGGTGGCGGAGCTGCGCGGCTTTGCGCGCGTGGCGCTGAAGCCGGGGCAGAGCCGCACCGTCCGCTTCACTCTCACCCCCGAGCAGTTTGCCTTCTGGCGGGACGGCAAGTGGATCGTCGAGGCCGGCGACATCCGGTTGATGGCGGGCGCCTCCTCGGCTGACCTCAAGAGCGAGGCGAAGTTCCGCATTACCGCCGGTGCCGAAGGGCAGGTGCCTGCCGCCTCCCTCGCTACCAAGGTGGAGGTCGCGTGATGGGCGAGCCCTGGCATACGCTGGCGATCGTCGCGGGCAGCATCGCGGCGGTTATCCTCTTGGTGCTGCGCCTCAAGCTCCAGCCCTTCGTTGCGCTGCTGCTGGTGGCGCTGGCGACCGGCCTCGTCTTCGGCAACGATCCCCAGGCGGTAATCGCCGCGATCCGCAAGGGCACCGGCGAGGCGCTCGGCTTCGTCGCCGTGGTGATCGGCCTCGGCGCGGTGCTGGGCGGCATGCTCGAGGCCTCGGGCGGCGTGCAGGCGATCGCGCGGCGTCTGCTCGACCTGTTCGGGCAGAAACGCGTTCCCTGGGCGCTCACCGCGATCGGCATCGTCGTCGGCGTGCCATTGTTCTTCGACGTCGCCTTCATCATCCTCGCACCCCTGCTCACCACGCTGGCGGTCCGGGCCGAGCGGCGCGTCACCTATTTCGCGCTGCCGCTGCTCGCCGGGCTGATGACGATGCACGCGCTGCTGCCGCCGCATCCCGGGCCCGTCGCGGTCGCCGAGCTGCTCCATACCGATTATGGCCGGATGGCGCTCTATGGCCTGATCTGCGGCATTCCCTCGGCGATCCTGGCGGGCCCCGTGTTCGCCAAGCTGGCGCATGGCGCGCCCGGCTATGGCGCGATCGGCGCGCCGCCGATGCTCGACGAAGGCGCGCCGCAGACCAATGCGGTCGGCTTCGGCCCGGCGCTTGCCGCCATGCTGCTGCCGCTGGCGCTGATCCTGATCGGCACGGTGGCGAGCGAGGCGATGGCGCCGGGGCTGGCGCGCTCGACGCTCGTCTTCCTCGGCCACCCCTTCACCGCGCTGGTGATCGCGGTGATCGGCGCGATGCTGTGGCTGCGGCTCGTCGCCGGCGCGGAGTTCGAGACGCTCTCGAAGATCAGCACCCGCGCGCTGGAGCCGGCGGGCCTGATGGTGCTGATCATCGGCGCGGGCGCGGCGTACAAGGAAGTGCTGATCGAATCGGGCGCGGGCAAGCAGATCACCCTGGCGGTGGAGGCGGCGCAGGTATCGATTCCGGTGTTCGCCTTCCTGCTCTCCGCCTTTGTCCGGGTGGCGCAGGGGTCAGCAACCGTGGCGATGGTCACCGCCGCCGGCCTGGCTGCGCCCTTGATCGGCGCGGCGGGGCTGGGGCCGGACCGGATCGCGCTGGTCACCGTCGCGATCGGATCGGGCGCGACGATTGCGAGCCACGTCAACGACACCGGCTTCTGGCTGGTGAAGCAATATCTCGGGCTCACCGAAGCGCAGACCTTTCGCAGCTGGACCATCGGTGCCACCATCGCGGGACTGACCAGTTTCGCCATGGCGCTGCTGCTGTGGCCGTTCGTGTGAGAGGAAGAGGATGCCTGCCACCACCCGCCGCACCCTGCTGGGCGGCCTAGCCGCGCTGCCGCTGCTGCCCGGCCTCGCGCGTGCGGCAGGCGAGGGCGTGATCACACGGCTCGATCCCGAACTCGACACGCTGCTCGACACCGAGTCGCCGCTCGAGGTGATCGCGAGCGGCATCCAATGGGCCGAGGGGCCGGTATGGATCCGCGACGGGGCGGTGACCGGCGGGGCCTCGGGTGGGGCGAGCGCGTTCGATCGCAGCTATCTGCTGTTCTCCGACGTGCCGGCGAACATCGCCTATCGCTGGGACGGCAGGGAGACCAAGCCGTTCCTCGTCCCCTCGGGGCTCGCCGGGCCGATTCCCAAGGGCGTGCGCGAGGCGGGGTCGAACGGGATGATCCAGGGCCGCAAGGGCGAGCTGCTGATCGCCGACAGCGGCACGCGCGCGATTGCGGCGGTGGACCTGGAGACCAAGGAAAAGAGGGTTCTGGCCGGTCGTTTCGAGGGCAAGCGGTTCAACAGCTGCAACGATCTGGTGCAGGCGAAAAGCGGCGCGATCTACTTCACCGATCCGCCCTATGGCTTAACCGACGGCGACGAGTCGCCGCTCAAGGAGCTGCCGTTCAACGGCGTGTACCGCCTCGACACCAACGGCACGGTGCATCTGATCGAATCGAAACTCACGCGGCCCAATGGCATCGGCCTCTCGCCGGATCAGCGGACGCTCTACGTGTCGGTCTCCGATGACGCCGCGCCCTATACCTGGGCGTACAGTCTTGGCGACGATGGCCTGGCGATCGGGCGGAGGATCTTCCTCGACCATCGCGCGGGTACCGCCGCCGGTCTGCAGGGGCACGCCGACGGGATGAAGGTGGCAGCCAGCGGGCATCTCTATGCCAGCGGGCCGGGCGGCATCCATGTCGTCGCGCCGGACGGGCGACGGCTGGGACTTATCTCAACCGGCAAGAAGGCGGCGAATTGCTGCTTCGGCGAGGACGGGAAGACGCTGTTCATCACCTCCAGCGACCAGGTGTTCCGCCTGCGCCTGCGCGCCTCCGGCTGGTAAGCCGCGCGCGCCGGGCGTAGAGCCGGGGCGATGTCGTCGCCCGAAGCCATTCCCGCCGCCACCGTGATCGTGATGCGCGACACGGGCAGCGGGCCGCCCGAGTTGCTGATGGTCGAACGCTCGCGGGCGATGGCGTTCGCGGGCGGAGCGCTGGTGTTCCCCGGCGGGAGGATCGACCCTGGCGATCATCTGCTGACCGACCGTCACGAGGATGCGGCGGCGCGCGTCGCCGCGATCCGCGAGACGATCGAGGAAGTCGGGCTGGCGCTGGGGCTCGATTGCGACGGCGAGTCGCTCGCCAAATTGCGCGCTGCCCTCCATGCGGGTGAGCCCTTTGCGCAACTGCTGGCCGAGGCCGGTCTGGCGCTCGATCTCGACGCGCTGGTGCCCTTCGCCCGCTGGCTGCCTCATGGTCTGCCGCACCGGGTGTTCGACACCCTCTTCTATCTCGCCCGTGCGCCGGAGGGCGCCGCCCCGCAGGTCGACGGCAGCGAGAATGTCCGCCTGTGCTGGATCACCGCGCAAGGCGCCCTCGACGCGGCCGATCGCGGCGAGGCGATGCTGATCTACCCCACCCGCCGCAACCTGGAACGGCTGGCGCAGTTCGACGGTTTCGAAGCGGCCATGGCCCATGCCCGCCGCTTCCCGATCGAGCCGATCACGCCCTTCGTCGAGTCGCGGGGCGGAGTCGACTGGCTGTGCATCCCCGACGGGCTCGGCTACCCCGTCACCGCCGAACGTATGGACCGCGCGGTGCGCGCGTGAAGGCGCTCAAACAGACGATCTGGGTGCTGCTCGTCTTCGCGCTGATCGCCGGCGGAGCGCTGCTGTTGCTGATGTGGACACGTGCGCGCCCGCAGGACGTGCCGTGGACGCCGCTCGACCTTTCGCAGCCGATCGGCGCCTTCACTGGCCGAAAGCTGGCGGGGCTCGGTGCCGATGACGGGCAGTGCCGCGCGCTGCTCACCCAGGCGGGGGTACGCTACGAGAAGCTGGCGCCGGTGGGGCGGCAGGGCGAATGCGGCTATGCCAATGGCGTGCGCCTCACCAGCGGCGGGTCGCGCACGATCGCGTTCAGCCCGGCGTCGCTCGGCACCGCCTGCCCGGTCGCGGCGGGTCTGGCGCTGTGGGAATGGCATATCGTCCAGCCCGAGGCGCAGAAGCATTTCGGCACGCGGGTCGTCCGGATCGAGCATTTCGGCAGCTATTCCTGCCGCCGCATGTACGGCCGCACCACCGGCGACTGGAGTGAGCACGCGCGGGCCAATGCCGTGGACGTCGCCGCCTTCGTCCTGGCGGATGGGCGGCGCGTCAGCGTTCTCAACGACTGGAAGGGGAAAGGAGAGAAGCCTGACTTCCTCCGTGCGGTACGCGATGGCGGCTGTCGCTTGTTCGCAACGGTGCTGTCGCCCGACTATAACGCCGCCCACCGGGACCACCTCCATCTCGACCAGGCTGCACGCGGCGAGATGGGGTGGCGGGCGTGCCGCTAGCCGATCAGTTCGGCAGGGCGTTGGTGTCGATCTTCTCGACCCATTGCGGGAAGAAGCTCGGCTGGCGGTTCGACCAGCCCGACGCAGTGGCCGCAGCTTCGCTGATCGACTGGAGCAGCTTGCGACGCAGGTCCGGGTGGAGGTGCGGAAGCGCAGAGGCCGAGCAGAACGCCGCGGGCAGCCACGGCCGCACTTCCGCGCCGAGCAGCCGCTCGTAGAGGAAGCGATAGGCCGAGAAGCTGGTCAGCCGGCCCTGGCCGAGATCGAACGCCGACAGCGTCACCAGCGGCGCCATGAATGGCTCGATCGCATTGAGGTCGCTGTCGTTGGGCAGCATGGCGCGGATATCGCCGAGCCGCTCGTAGACGCGTGCCTGGGCGCGGATGCTGGCGGCTTCCACCACGTCGCGCGACCAGCGCGACAGCGCGTCGTCGCGCTCGAGGCCCACGTCCAGCGACCGGCGCACATACCGCTGGGTGGCCGCGGTGAAGCCCGCAAATTCCTTCATCTCCGCCAGCGTCATCGCGCCTTCGGCCGGTTTTGCTCGTGCAGCCATCTCGTCGTCTCCCGCTCGGTTCCTTCAGCCCGTGGGATGGATCATGCTCCGCACTGGTTAACGCAGAGCTTAATGACCCCCTCCGTATCCCCACGAGGCATTGGAACCTAAAATGTGTTGCGACGCAACATGGGTTTGCGACGAAACGATGACGCTAGGGAAAACCCTTAGGCAACTGATATCGTGCTGTAATTTCCCGTAGGTTGGCGGCCGTGCACCAGAATGGGCAATCGGCTTTCCATTGCGGGGCAAGACAGCCGCGGAGGAAGGTTCCCGCCATTCAGAAACGGTTCAGCGCACCTCGTCGGCACATTCCAACGGTTCGTCGGATCGGCGAACCGCGGGGGTGTACGAGCGTCCTATAGTTTGGCTAGCAACCCTCAACCGCTTCGTTTCTGACCGGGGGGTCCAAAACTTGTTCACTCGTTTTGCAGTGCGTTTCGCGCTGATGGCGTTCTGCGCCCTGATGACCACGGCCCCCGCACAGGCGAAGGGCACCTTCTGGCAGTGCGTCACGTTCGCGCGCCAGGCATCCGGCGTCGAGCTTCGCGGCAACGCCTGGACCTGGTGGGACCAGGCCGCCGGTCGCTACCAGCGCGGCGAAACCCCGAAGGTCGGTGCGGTGATGTCGTTCCAGCGCACCGCGCGCATGCCGATGGGCCATGTCGCAATGGTGTCGCAGGTCGTCAGCGACCGCGAAGTGCTGCTCACCCATGCCAACTGGTCGACCCTTGGTGCGATCGAGCGCGACGTCCGCGCCGTCGACGTCTCGGCGAAGGGCGACTGGAGCGAAGTTCGCGTATGGTATGGCCGCACCGCCGGCCTCGGCACCTCGGCCTATCCGGTCAATGGCTTCATCTATCCGGGTTCGGCGCCGACGAACGACTGGGCGAACGTCCAGGTCGCCGCGCTCAGCCTGCCGACGCTGACCTTCGCCAACTAAGCGGCCGCCGGTCACGCCCGCGGCGTGAAGCGCAGCGCCACCCCGTTCATGCAATAGCGCTTGCCCGTCGGCTTCGGCCCGTCATCGAAGACATGGCCAAGATGCCCGCCACAGCGGCGGCACAGCACTTCGGTGCGCTCCATTCCGAGACTGCGATCGCCCCGCGTCACTACGGCATTGCCCAGCGGCGCATAGAAGCTCGGCCAGCCGGTGCCGCTGTCGAACTTGGTGGCGGAATCGAACAGGGGCAGCGCGCACCCGGCGCAGCCGAACACGCCCTTGCGATGCTCCTTGTTGAGCGGGCTGGTGAAGGGATATTCCGTCCCCCCGTTCCGCAGCACATTATAGGCCGCCGGACTCAGCTTCTTCTTCCACTCCGCGTCACTCAGCTTGAGCGGGAAGTCGGGCAGCGGCGCGGCGGGGGCGTTGCTGCAGGCAAACAGCGGGAGCGCAACGGCGCCCACACCGGCGGCGGCGAGCAACTGGCGACGATCGAACGGCATGGCGGACCTCGTGGAATAGAAGCAGTCGATATAGGTTCGGGTGGCGGCGGCAAAAGGTTGCACCCTGCGTGCTGCTTTTTGCCAGTCAGTGTTGGTGGGCGCCGGTTTCGAACTGCTGGTGGCGCCCGAGGATTGATTTCCCGGGTGCAGTGTCACAAGGCTGCAAAGCTTTTGTCACAGGGGGGTGGAGAGCAGGTTCGGCGGGGCGCCGGACCGGCTCGTACGCCGGGAGTCGTTTCGAAATGTCATCTATCGCCAAGGCGCCGAAGAACGATGCGGTTCGCGGTGCGGTGCACCGCCACGAGCATCTCTCGAAGGAGGGCATCCTCGAACGCGCCTTCACTTTCGCATTCCGCGGCCTGGTCTATGCCCAGATCTGGGAAGACCCGGTGATCGACATGGAAGCGCTGCAGATCACGCCGGACAGCCATATCGTCACGATCGCGTCGGGCGGCTGCAACGTGTTCTCGTATCTGACGGCGAACCCGGCGAAGATCACCGCGGTGGATCTCAATCCGGCGCATATCGCGCTCAACAAGCTGAAGCAGCAGGCTGCGCTGCGCCTGCCGGACTATGAGTCCTTCCACCGCTTCTTCGGTCTCGCCAACCGCCCGGAGAATGTCGACGCGTACAAGACGTATCTGCGCGGCAGCCTGGACGACAGCGCGCGCGCCTATTGGGAAGGTCGTGCGCCGAACGGTGTTCGCCGCATCAACGGGTTCAAGACCGGCTTCTACCGCCAGGGTCTGCTCGGCCGCCTGATCGGCTTCGTCCACTGGCTGGCGCATCGCTACGGGATCGATCCCAAGGAAATTCTCGCGGCCAAGTCGATCGAGGAGCAGCGCCACATCTTCGAGACGCGCTTCGCACCGTTCTTCGACAAGAAGCTGCTGCGCTGGATGGTCGATCAGCCTGCCGCCCTTTTCGGCTTCGGCATCCCGCCGGCGCAGTATGACCTGCTGAAGGTCGACGATCAGGAAGGCATCACCGGCGCGCTCCGCAGCCGCCTGCGCAAGCTCGCCTGCGACTTCGACCTCAAGGACAATTTCTACGCCTGGCAGGCGTTCGGCCGCGGATACGGCGAGCATGAGGGCGCGCCGCTGCCGCCCTATCTCGAGCGCAAGAACTATGAACTGGTCCGCGAGCGCGCCGACCGTGTCGAGATCCGCCACACCAACTATGCCGATTATCTGGAGTCGATGCCGGCCCAGTCGCTGGATCGTTACATCCTGCTCGACGCGCAGGACTGGATGACCGACGAGCAGCTGACCCGGATCTGGACCGAGATCACCCGCACCGCCAAGCCCGGCGCGCGCGTGCTGTATCGTACGGCGGCGGTGCCGGACGTGGTGCGCGGCCATATCCCCGACGAGCTGATGAACCAGTGGCAATATGAGGACCAGGCCAAGCTCGACGACTGGACGCGTCGTGACCGTTCGTCGGTGTACGGCGCGACCCATGTCTGGACGCTGAAGCCGCACGCATGAGCGGCAAGGCCGGGGCTGCCGATCAGAAGGGGCTGATGGATGCGACCTATGCGCTCCATCGCCACTTCTACGATCTCACGCGCAAATTCTATCTGCTCGGTCGCGACCGGCTGATCCGCGAGCTGGCGCCGCCGCCGGGCGGCACGGTGCTCGAGGTCGGCTGTGGCACCGCGCGCAACCTGATCGTCGCAGCGAAGCGCTGGCCCAACGCGCGCTTCCACGGCTTCGACATCAGCGAGGCGATGCTGGATACGGCGCGAAAGTCGGTGGCGAAGCACGGACTGTCGGACAAGATCACGTTGGCGCAGGGCGACGCCGGAGCATTCGACGTGGGCGCGCTGTTCGACCTCGCTCAAGTCGACCGCGTGTTCATGAGCTACACGCTGTCGATGATCCCGCCCTGGAGGGAAGCGATCGCATTGGGGGCGAAGGCGCTGGCGCCGGGCGGCAGCCTGCACATCGTCGATTTCGGCCAGTACGAGCGCCTGCCGGGCTTGGCCAAGCGCTTCCACTTCAAGGAATTAAACGCCTTCCACGTCTATCCCCGCGCCGATCTGCGCGAAGTGGTGGAGGCGATCGCCGCCGAGCAGGGAATGACGGCGGAATTCCGCTCGTCGCTCCGCGGCTATACCTGGAGCGCGGTGCTGCGGCGGCCAGGCTGAGACGCTGCGTTTCGGGAGGCTGACGGCGCTTACGCCGCCAGCCGCAGTTCCAGCCGGCCCCAGATCTCGACCAGCGCGTCCACCAGCTCGCGCATCATCGCTTCGTCATGCGCCGGGCCGGGGGTGAAGCGGAGGCGCTCGGTGCCGCGCGGCACGGTGGGATAGTTGATCGGCTGCACGTACACGCCATACTCGGCGAGCAGTACGTCGCTGATCTTCTTGGCCTTCACGGGATCGCCCACCATCAGCGGCACGATGTGCGTGGTCGACGGCAGCACCGGCAGACCCGCGTCGGCCATGAGCTGCTTGAGCATGGCGGCAGCGGCCTGCTGGCCGTCGCGCTCGACACTGGAGCCCTTCAGGTGCCGCACGCTCGCCAGCGCGCCGGCGACCAGCACCGGCGACAGCGACGTCGTGAAAATGAAGCCCGGCGCATAGCTGCGGATCACGTCGATGATCACCTGGTCTGCGGCGATGTAGCCGCCCATCACGCCGAACGCCTTGCCGAGCGTGCCCTCGATGATCGTCAGCCGGTCGGCCAGCCCCTCGCGATCCGAGATGCCGCCGCCGCGCGGGCCGTACATGCCGACGGCATGGACCTCGTCGAGATAGGTCAGCGCATTATACTTGTCGGCCAGGTCGCAGATCTCGGCGATCGGCGCGATGTCGGCGTCCATCGAATAGACGCTCTCGAACGCGATCAGCTTCGGGACCGAGGGATCGTCGGCGGCCAGCAGTTCCTCGAGATGGGCGAGGTCGTTGTGCCGCCACACCCGCTTCTCGCAGCCCGAATTGCGGATGCCCGCGATCATCGAGGCGTGATTGAGCTCGTCCGAATAGACGATGCAGCCGGGCATCACCTTGGCGAGCGTCGACAGCGTCGCCTCGTTCGAGACATAGCCCGAGGTGAACAGCAGCGCGTTCTCCTTGCCGTGGAGATCGGCCAGTTCGCGCTCGAGATCGATGTGGTAATGGGTGTTGCCGCCGATATTGCGCGTGCCACCGGAGCCTGCACCGACATCGTGCAGTGCTTCTTCCATCGCCGCGATTACCTTGGGATGTTGGCCCATGGCGAGATAGTCGTTCGAGCACCACACCGTGATCGGCTTCGGCCCGTTATGCCCGGCGAAGCAGCGCGCATTGGGGAACATGCCCTTGTTGCGCAGGATGTCGATGAAGACCCGGTAGCGCCCCTCGGCATGGAGGCGGTCGATGGCCTGGGTGAAGACCCGCGTATAGTCGATCGCGGGTGCGGATGCGTCTTGGCGCTGCATGGATTGGTTCTCTACGCCTTGTCTTCGAGCAATTCCAGCACGTGAACCCCCGTATTGCCCTGGCCTCTCCCCCCCGGCCTTGCCGACCGGACCTCGGCACCGGTCATAGCGCAACTTAGGTTGTGCGCATCCCTTTTTCAGCGAGGTGCAGCACGCGAAAAGTTGCTCAATCTGATCGGGGCGGCCGATAAGACGAACCGGTGGAGGCGCGACTATGCTATGAGCAGTCCATCGCGGACGACTCGGCTCAACAGGCAAGTCTGCGGCTGAGAGCCGATCGCGCTCCCGCTTGTGAACGGAGAGCAGCCATGGCCAGGAATGACGTGGAATATTTCGCCAGGCGCGCGCAGCAGGAGCGCAAGCGTGCCGAATGCTGTAACGACAGCAGCGCGCGTCGCGTGCATCAGGAAATGGCCGAACGCTATACGGCGAAGCTGATCGCGCGCGACCCGCAGCTGTTGCTTGGTGACTTCGCCTGATCGCTACAGTGTTTCGATGCGGCTGAGCCCATAGCGGGCCAGCGCAGGCGCAAGAGCATCGGCGCGGTGATCGCGGGCGGTGAATACGGCGCGCCCGGGGGGCAGGTCGTCGGGCCAGCTCTGGCCCTGGGTGAGATAGGCGATGCGCCGCGCGATGCCGGGGCCGCCATCGACAAAGCCCGTCCCTGCGGGTGCAACGGCGCGCATTTCCGCCTCTAGCAGCGGGAAATGGGTGCAGGCGTTGACGATCACGTCGATGCGGTCGCCGCCCGGCTGATGGAACAGCCCGTCCAGTTCGTTGGCGATCACCTCCGGCGCGATCGTCGCGCCCGCCAGCTTCGCCTCGGCGAGTTCGACCAGCGCGGCAGAGCCGTGGCGCAGCACCGTGCAGTCGCCGGCGAAGCGCGCGGCGAGGTCGTCCACATAGGGCTGGCGGACAGTGGCCGCAGTGCCGAGCACGCCGATGGTGCGGGAGCGGCTGGTCTCCGCCGCCGGCTTGATCGCGGGTACGGTGCCGACGATCGGCAGGTCGAGCGCGGCACGGACATGCTGGAGCGCGATCGTGGAGGCAGTGTTGCAGGCGATCACGATCAATCGTGGATCATAGCGCTCCGCCAGCCGCCCGAGCAGCGCCGGCACCCGCGCGGCGATCTCCGCCTCGCTCTTGGTGCCATAGGGGAAGCCCGCCGAATCCGCGACATAGACCAGCGGCGCCTGTGGCAGCAGCGCGGTCGCGGGGCCCAGCACGGACAGGCCGCCGACACCGGAGTCGAAGAACAGGACGGGGCGACGATCTGCCATCGCTCCGCCATGGCCGAGCCGCAGCGCCGCCGTCAATCGCGCGGCGTCTGCATGCTGATGCAGGTCATTGCGTTGGGGTAAGGGAAGAGGCTAGACGGAGGAACGAAAGGGGGCCGCTTTTGCCCACGGAAATTCCTTGGATGGCTCCTGCCGGGGCCCTGTTGCTTGGCTATCTGCTCGGTTCGATCCCGTTCGGGGTGCTGCTGACCCGTGCCGCGGGGGCAGGCGACCTGCGCCAGATCGGGTCCGGCAATATCGGCGCCACCAACGTGCTGCGCACCGGCCGCAAGGGCCTGGCGGCGGCGACGCTGCTGCTCGACATGGCCAAGGGCGCCGTGGCGGTGTTGATCGCCGCCACGTTCCTGCCTGGCACAGACGCGCTTGCGGCGACGGCGGCGTTCATCGGCCATTGCTATCCCGTCTGGCTCAAGTTCCGCGGGGGCAAGGGCGTGGCGACGCTGATGGGCGTGGTGCTTGCGCTCTACTGGCCTTCGGGCCTCGTCTATGCCGCGGTGTGGCTGGGGCTGCTGGCAACGGTGCGCATCTCGTCCGTCTCGGGGATGGCGGCGGCGGTCAGTGCCCCGGTAAGCGCGGCATTCTTCGGCCGCATCGATCTGGTGCTGATGCTGCTCGCGCTCGCGCTGATCGTGCTGTGGAAGCATCGCGAGAATATCGACCGGCTGCTCAGCGGGTCGGAACCTCGGGTCGGCAGCAAGCGTGGCTGACCGGCGGGAGCCGCGGCTGAGGCTGCTGCGCTCCGCCAATGTCGGCCCCGTTACCTATGCTCAGCTCACCGCTCGCTACGGATCGGCCGAGGCGGCGCTTGAGGCGCTGCCGATGCTCGCCGCACGCGGCGGCGGCAGGACGCCGCAAATTGCCGATCCCGGCAGCGTGCGGCGCGAGATCGCCGCGGTCGAGCGGCTCGGCGCGCGCTATCTCTTCCTTGACGATCCCGCCTATCCGCCACTCCTCGCCGAACTGGATACCGCGCCGCCCGCGCTGATCCTGCGCGGCGACCCGGCGCTTCTGGCCAGGCCCTGCGTGGCGATGGTGGGGGCGCGCAACGCCTCGGCGGCTGCCTGCCGGTTCGCCCGGCAGCTCGCCATCGGTCTGGTCGAGCGCGGCGCCGTGGTCGTCTCGGGGCTAGCACGGGGGATCGACACCGCCGCGCATCAGGGGGCACTGGCCGGCGGTACGATCGGGGTGATCGCCAGCGGCATCGACATCGTGTTCCCGCCGGAAAATGCCGAATTGCAGGCGCGCGTCGCCGCCGAGGGCCTGCTGGTCACCGAACAGCCGCCGGGTAGCGAGCCGCTCGCCCGCTTCTTTCCCGCCCGCAATCGCATCATCGCGGGGCTGTCGCTGGGCACGGTGGTGGTGGAGGCGGCGCCGCGCTCGGGCAGCCTGATCACCGCGCGACTGGCCGCCGAGGCCGGGCGCGACGTGATGGCGGTGCCGGGCTCGCCGCTCGACCCGCGCGCGCAGGGCTGCAACCTGCTGATCCGAGAGGGCGCGATCCTGGTGCAGAGCGCGGACGATATCTGGGAAGCGGTACGACCGATCGATCCGCGTGCGGTGCGTGCTCCAGCTGGGCAATTCGGGGCGGCGCCCGCAGAGGATGCGAGCGATGGCGATCGGCGCCGGGTGACCGGCCTGCTCGGTCCGGTTCCCGTCGGCGTCGACGAACTCGTCCGGCAGAGCGGTTGCGGACCGGCGGTGGTGCAGCTGGTGCTGCTGGAACTGGAGCTTGGCGGCCGGCTGGAGCGCCATGCCGGCGCGCGGGTGTCGTTGCGCTGATCGCTCAGCGCAGCCCGAACGCCTGAAGGTAATAGGCACCCACGCCGTCCCCGATCAGCAGCTGGCCCGGCCCCAGTCGCCCGACGAGATAGGCTGCACCGATCAGCAGCGAGGCCAGCACCGAGATCACCGCCAGTGCAGCCACCAGTCGCTTGCCCGGCGCCCGCGCGCCTTCGCCGATCCGGATCAGGCCGGAAAAGGCGAGGAATTCGAACAGCGGGTAGAAATCGAGTCGGTAGCGGAAGTTCATGCTCACCGCGCAGAGCATCAGCAGCGCGGGGAGGGCGAGGCCGAGGGCGATGACGACGCTGCGCAGCCGCGTGGCGCTCGTGTGCCGCATGGCTTGCAGCACCGCCAGGATGCCGAGCAGCAACAGCAGCGGATCGGTGAGCAGGAAGCTGCTCGGCGGCAATTCGGCGGCGTCGATCCATTTCTGGCGGGTCGCCTCCAGCAGCAGTTGCCCGTTGGCACCGTGCAGCACCCAGATCGGTGCGAAATAATAGATCAGGCCGAATGGCACGCGGTGGAGGTTGAACAGCCCCTGCTCGGCCATGCGCACCAGCCGATCGGGGTACCAGGCGTTGTAAAGATAATGGTGATAGTCGGCAAAGGTGAGCGGGTTCCCCCAGCGCCCCAGATTTACCAGAGCGGTGACGGCGCCGAGCAGCGCCAGCAGCAGCACCGGCGGGGTCGCCGCGGCGATCCATCCGCGCAGACCCCCGCGGTTCCGGATCGTCTCGACAAGCAGCACGCCCGCGAATGCCGCGACCAGGCCGATCCCCAGAGAGACTCTGGTGAGAATCGCCAGACCCGCGGCAAGCGCCATGACCAGCAGTGCGCCGCGCCCGAGTCCGTGCAGACGCGCGTGGATCGCCGCGGCAACGAACAGTGCCCCCCACAGCGCCGCCCACAGGCACACCTCCTGATAGAGGCTGAAGCGCAGGAAGCAGGTCTGCGCTCCGGCGAGCACCAGCACCGCCGCCACCGCCCTGCCCAGCCAGTCGGGCAGGTCCGGCCGGGCACGGCGGATCTGCTTCAGCGTCCACAGCTTGGTGGCGAGCATGGCCGCCAGCGCGACCAGGCAGGAGCCGATGGTGAAATCCAGCGTGCGCCAGTCCGGGAACAGCGTGAAGGGCAGTCGCAGCAGCGCCGGCAGGATCCCCCAATAGGCCATGACCTGCCCGCCGACCGCGAAGCCCTCGCGTCCGACGATCGCCGGGTCGACGTCAAACCGCCCGCGCAGCAGATGGTCGAGCATCGAATTGAAGGTGAGATCCAGCGGATGTACCTCGCGGGGCACGCGGGCGATCGCGTAGCAGAGCAGCACCGTTGCCACCGCGATCAACATGGTCTTTGGTCGAAGGAAAGGGAGCAGGCGGGGCATGCCGCGCCTTTGCCCCGCGCTGCTTCGATCGGCAAGCGCGCCGGTTGGGGGACGGAAAGGACGGTACGGCAACCGCCATCGGCCGAGTGTTGCATTGCGGCAACGGCTGCCCCTGATTGCGCCTGACCGCGGAAACCTTTGCGCTGTGGCGGGTTACGGCGGAGGTAACGCCTCTCCAATCCAAGGAAGTACAGTATGCGTAACGCGTTTCTCCTCGCCGTCGCGGCGATCGGCTTCACCGCCACGGCCGCGCAGGCCCAGGAATCCACCACCAGCAGCAACGGCACCAGCTTCCGCGGCATCCGCATCGAGGCCAACGCCGGCGGCGACCGCTTCCAGTCGCAGGGCAACCATAACGACAAGTTCGGCTATGGCGGCACGATCGGCTTCGATGGTCAGATCGGCGAGCGCATCGTTATCGGTGCCGAAGGCAGCTACTGGCGCGCCAATGACTGGTCGGAAAACTGCACCCGCGGCACGGTCGGCGGTTCGGTCTGCCACAAGTCGTTCGACGAATATGGCGCAGCGGTGCGCGCGGGCGTGCTTGCCACCCCGCAGCTGTTGATCTTCGCCAAGGGTGGCTATGTGACCAACGAGCAGCGCAAGCGCTTCGACGCGCCGGCCGGCCAGACCTCCTATTACAACCACTTCAACACCGACGGCTACCAGGTTGGTGGCGGCGTCGAATATTCGCTGACCGGCGAGCAGACCCGCATGCCGCTCTACGTCAACGCCCAGTATGTCTATTCGCAGTACAACGATCATACCGCGCGCCAGCGCGTGATGGCCGGCGTGGGCCTGCGCTTCAAGTAAGCGTAGCGCAGTCCTGACACGGGCCGGACGTGGCACCAGCTGCGCCCGGCCCTTCGTCGCGCCGGGGGCTGGCAAGTCGCGGGCCGCCCCCTACATGCCGCGGGCAAGACCCTCCCGAGGAGACACCCGCATGGCCGACGCACCCGATCCCGCGAACAACCTTCCCGCCGGCTATGTCCCGCCCCAGGTGTGGGAATGGGCGCCGGGCAATGGCGGCCAGTTCGCCAACATCAACCGGCCGGTTTCGGGTGCCACGCACGACAAGCCATTGCCGGTGGGCAAGCATCCGATCCAGCTCTACTCGCTGGGCACGCCGAACGGGCAGAAGGTGACGATCCTGCTCGAGGAACAGCTCGCCGCCGGCCATGCGGGCGCCGAATATGATGCCTGGCTGATCAACATCGGCCAGGGCGACCAGTTCGGCAGCGGCTTCGTCGCGATCAACCCGAATTCGAAGATCCCGGCGATGGTCGACCATTCGATGTCGCCCGCGCTGCCGATCTTCGAAAGCGGCGCGATGATGATCCACCTCGCCGAGAAGTTCGGCGCGTTTCTGCCGACGGACACCGCGAAGCGCGCGCAGACGCTCAGCTGGCTGATGTGGCAGATGGGCTCGGCGCCGTTCCTGGGCGGCGGCTTCGGCCATTTCTTTGCCTATGCGCCGATCAAGATCCAGTATGCGATCGATCGCTACGCGATGGAGGCCAAGCGCCAGCTTCATGTGCTCGACACGCATCTGGCGAACAACCGCTACATGGTGGGCGGCACCTATACGATCGCCGACATGGCGATCTTCCCCTGGTACGGCGCGGTGGTGCGCGGCGAGACCTATGCGGGGGCGGATGTGTTCCTGAATGCGCAGGAATATCCGAACCTGCTGCGCTGGGCGGCCGAGATCGCCGAGCGCGAGCCGGTGCGGCGCGGTAGGCTGGTCAATCGCGGCACCGGGCCGGAGGACCAGCGGGTCCCCGAGCGCCACGACGCCAAGGATATCGACGTGGTGCTGGAGCGGATCCGGGCGACACAGCCGGCGTGATATATGCCTCCCCCGGGGACCGTCCGTTCCCCGGGGGATGCTGTCCGCGTCACTTGCCGGGCATGCACACGCCCTTCTCGAGCACAAGATCGGAAACGGCGCGATATTTTGCGACGTACGCGGCCCAGCCCGCGTCCTGCTTGTCGCGCGGCACGTTGTCGCCGGTCGCGAAGGTCATCACCTCGTCCTTCGACTCGGTCGGGTCGCTGCCCGGGGTGACGACGAGCACGGGCGCCACCCGCTGGTCGATCTTGAAGCCGTGCGTCTTGTACCAGTCGACATGCGCGGCGACCGCCGCGCGGAAATCGGCCATGCTGGCGCCGGGCTTGAGCTTGGACAGGCGCACCCGCGTCAGTTCGCCGCTGGTGCAGGGGCTTTGCTGCGCGAGCGCCTGGGTCGAAACGAGCAGCGCCGCGACGCCCAGTGCCGTCTGAATCACGTATCGCATACGAACCTCCCCATGTTGTTAACCCTGCGTAACCTTCACCCCCATTGTGTCGCGGGCATGACGCTGTAGAAGCGCGCCGCTTGACGGGCCTTTGCCCCTGTCCCCACCTTACACGCGTACGCGTAAGGAAATTCACGAATCCCATGCAGCTTGTCATCGTAGAGTCGCCCGCCAAGGCGAAGACCATCGAGAAATATCTCGGCAAGGATTATCGCGTGCTGGCCAGCTATGGTCATGTCCGCGACCTGCCCGCCCGCGACGGTTCGGTGAACCCCGACGATTCGTTCGCGATGGAGTGGGAGACCTATGCCGACAAGTCGAAGCAGCTGAAGGCGATCGCCGACGAGGCGAAGAAGGCCGACCGCCTGATCCTCGCGACCGACCCTGATCGCGAAGGGGAGGCGATCAGCTGGCACGTCCAGGAAGTGCTGCGCAACAAGAAGGCGCTCCCCAAGGAGGTCGAGCGAGTCACCTTCAACGCGATCACCAAGCCGGCGATCCTCGAGGCGATGCAGCGCCCGCGCGAGCTGGATACCGACCTGATCGACGCCTATCGCGCCCGCCGCGCGCTGGACTATCTGGTCGGCTTCACGCTTTCGCCGGTGCTGTGGCGCAAGCTGCCGGGCGCCAAGTCGGCGGGCCGCGTCCAGTCGGTCGCGCTGCGGCTGATCGTCGGGCGCGAGCGCGAGATCGAAAGCTTTGTCGCGCAGGAATATTGGTCGGTCATCGCCGAGTTGGAATCGGACGGCACCCCGTTCCAGGCGCGCCTCGTCAAGTGGAAGGGTGAGAAGCTCGACCGCCTGTCGATCGGCGACCAAGGCAGCGCCGAGGCCGCCAAGAAGGCGGTCGAGGAAGGCCGCTTCACTGTCGTCGCGGTCGAGACCAAGCCGGCGATGCGCAACCCGCCGCCGCCCTTCACCACCTCGACGTTGCAGCAGGAGGCGGCGCGCAAGCTCGGCTTCTCGGCCAGCCACACGATGCGGATCGCGCAGGCGCTCTACGAGGACGGCGCGATCACCTATATGCGTACCGACGGCGTCCAGATGGATCCCTCGGCGATCCAGGCGGCGCGCAAGGCGGTGGCCGATCGCTATGACGGCAGCTACGTGCCGGACAAGCCGCGCCAGTACCAGACCAAGGCGAAGAACGCCCAGGAAGCGCACGAGGCGATCCGTCCGACCGATTTCGGCAAGGATCGCGCCGGTTCGGGCGACCATGCCCGGCTGTACGACCTGATCTGGAAGCGCGCGCTCGCCAGCCAGATGGCCTCGGCCCGCATGGAGCGTACGACGGTCGATCTGGCGGATGGCACCGGCCAGCACGGCCTGCGCGCCACCGGCCAGGTGGTGCTCTTCCCCGGCTATCTCGCGCTCTACGAAGAGGGCAAGGATGACGAGGGCGACGAGGACAGCCGCCGCCTGCCGCGCATGTCCGAAGGCGCCTCGCCCGCCAAGAAGGCGGTCAACGCCGAGCAGCACTTCACCCAGCCGCCGCCGCGTTTCTCCGAAGCCTCGCTGGTCAAGCGGCTGGAGGAGCTCGGCATCGGTCGCCCGTCGACCTATGCCTCGATCATCCAGGTGCTCAAGGACCGCGCCTATGTGCGGGTGGAGAAGAACCGCTTCTTCGCCGAGGAGAGCGGCCGCCTGCTGACCGCGTTCCTCGAGCGCTTCTTCGAGAAGTATGTGTCGTTCGACTTCACCGCCGAGCTCGAGGAAGAGCTGGACGACGTGTCCGGCGGGCGTGCCGCGTGGCAGGCGGTGCTGGAAGCCTTCTGGCGCGACTTCAAGCCGCGCACCACCGAGGTGATGGAGCAGAAGCCCTCCGACATCACCGCCGCGCTCGACCAGTTCCTCGAGCCCTATCTGTTCCCCGCCAAGGCGGACGGCAGCGATCCGCGGCTGTGCCCGAATTGCGGCGTGGGCAAGCTTGCCTTGCGAGGGGGCCGGTTCGGTGCGTTCGTCGCCTGCTCCAACTATCCGGAGTGCAAGTACACGCGGCGCTTCGGCCAGCCGGGCGGCGAGGGGAGCGAGGATACGGGTCCGGAAGTGCTGGGGCAGGACCCCGAAACCGGGCTCAATGTCGAGCGCAAGTCGGGGCGGTTCGGGCCGTATATCCAGCTCGGCGAGGGCAAGGATGCGGCGCGCGCTTCGATCCCGAAGGACGTCGATCTCGATCTGGAATGGGCGCTCAAGCTGCTCAAGCTGCCGCGCACGATCGGCAACCACCCGGAGACGGGAAACCCGATCACCGCTTCGATCGGCCGTTATGGCCCGTATCTGGCGCATGACGGCAAATATGCCCGGCTGCAGTCGACCGCCGAGGTGTTCGAGACCGGCATGAACGCCGCGGTGGTCAAGCTGGCCGAGGCAGCGGCGGGCGGTGGTCGCCCGGCGCGCGGGGCGGCGCGCGAGCCGCTCAAGATATTCGGCAAGCATCCGCGCACCGAGGCCGAGATCAAGCTGATGGAGGGCCGCTACGGCGCCTACCTCACCGACGGCGAGACCAACGCCACGCTGCCCAAGACGATCGACAAGGACGCGCTGACCCTGGAGGAAGCCGCCCAGCTGATCGACGCCAAGGCGGCGCAGGGGCCGGCCAAGGGGAAGGCGAAGAAGAAGGCGCCGGCGAAGAAGGCGGCGGCGAAGAAGCCGGCGGCCAAGGCTGCGGCGGGCGAGAAGGCCGGGGCGGCCAAGAAGCCTGCGGCGAAGAAGGCGCCGGCGAAGAAGAAGGCGGCGGAGTAAGGGGTAGTCTGTCAGCCGTCATCCCGGCTACCGCCGGGATGACGGTGCGGGGGAGCGCATCGTCTCCGCCGAAGGACCCCGCGCTTTCGGCTGGCATTTCGCCCCGAAAACCCCCACATCGCGCGCATGGCGCCGCCAACCCCCTCGATCATCCGTGTCATCGACCTAGAAACCACCGGCGACAAGCCGCCCGCCCATGCCGTCTGCGAGATCGGCTGGCAGGATGTGGCGCTGGGCGCCGACGGCCGCTGGGAGCTGTATGGCGAGGGCGGCAACCGTCTCGTCAATCCGGGCCGCGGCATCCCGCCGCTCACCATGGCGATCCATCATATCCGCGACGAGGACGTGGCCGACGCACCCTATTGGCACGACGTCGCGCGCCCGATCCTCGATCCCTGGCCGCGCCGCATCGCGCTTGCCGCGCACCGCGCGAGCTTCGAGGAGCAGTTCTGCACCCCCGCGCTCACGCGCGGCGCCGACTGGATCTGCACCTGGAAATGCGCGCTGCGGCTCTGGCCGGACAGCCCCGGCTTCTCCAACCAGATGCTGCGCTACTGGCGCCGGCCCGAGGGTATGGAGCATGAGCGCGGCCTGCCGGCGCACCGGGCGTTTCCCGATGCCTATGTGACCGCGCACCATCTGCGCGACATGCTCAACGAGGCAAGCGTGGCACAACTGGTGGAATGGTCGAGCCAGCCGGGGCTGTTGCCGCGGGTGCGCTACGGACCTGATCGCGGCAAGGAGTGGAGCGAGATCTCCGAGGATTCGCTCGAAGGCTTCCTTACCGATCGTGACGAGGATGTGCGCTTCACCGCGGAGACGGAACTTGCGCGCCGGCGGGGCGGGGCGCCCGTGGGGCGGGGGAGCTCGACGCAGCGGCTGCTGTTCTAGGCTCATCCCTAAGCCCCATCTTCTTGAAGGAGGGGCTTAGGGATGGCTGACCTCGCACGCGAACGCCTCCCACCTACGAAAGGTTAACCCCTTTGGGGTTCCGCTGGGGCACCGCCTCCGCTAGGAGGCCAATCCATGACCAGCAGCGACCAAGCCCCTGCCGGCCGGTTCGACGGCCGCGCGCACCGCTTTGCGCTGCGGGTATATTTCGAGGACACCGATCTTACCGGCGTCGTCTACCATGCCAATTACCTGCGCTACATGGAGCGTGCCCGCTCGGACATGCTCGACGTCGCGGGGATCGACCAGCGCGCCGTGTTCGAGGCGGGCGGCGGCGCCTATGCGGTGGCCGGGCTCGATATCCGCTACCGCGCGCCAGCCAAGCTCGGCGACACGCTCGTGGTGATCAGCCGCCTCGTCAAACTGCGTGCCGCCAGCGTCGTCATTCAGCAACGAGTCATGCGGGACGAAACCATAGTCGCCGAAGCAACCGTCGAGGTGGCGTTCGTCGCTCCCGGTGGCCGCCCTCGGCGGCAGCCGGCCGAATGGCTGGCCGTGTTCGAACCGCTCGTGTGGAAGGAGAGTTAAGCGTCCATGCCGTCCGTCTCAACCGGTGCCGTCCTGTCACCGATCCATTTGTTCCTGGAAGCCGACATCGTCGTGAAGCTGGTCATGATCGGCCTGCTGCTCGCCAGCCTGTGGACCTGGACGATCATTGTCGGTTTCGCGCTCAAGGTCAGCGGGCTGCGCAAGGAAATGCAGCGCTTCGAGACCGAATATCGCGAGGCGGATGACTTTGACGAGTTCCACCGCCGTGCCGCCGGCCGCGACCAGCCGATCGCGCGCGTGTTCGCCGCGGGGGTGAGCGAATGGCGCCGCTCAACCGCGGGCAAGACGATCGATCGCGAAGGCACACGTGAGCGCCTCGCCACGGCGATGGGCGCGACCGTCGCGATGGAGATCGACCGGCTTTCGGATCGCCTGAACTTCCTCGCCACGGTGGGCTCGGTCGCCCCGTTCGTCGGCCTGTTCGGCACCGTATGGGGCATCATGCGCAGCTTCACCGGCATCGCCGCGGCGCAGAGCTCGTCGCTCGCCGTCGTGGCGCCGGGCATTGCCGAGGCGCTGTTCGCCACCGCGATCGGCCTGTTCGCCGCCATCCCCGCGGTGATCGCCTATAACCGCTACAGCCACGCCGTGAACCGCGTCGAGGCGCGGCTCCACCGCTTCGCCGACGGCTTCCACGCGACGCTCAGCCGTCGCCTGGAGATGGAGGGCTAAGCCGATGGGCATGCACCTCCCCTCCGGCAAGGGCCGCGGCCGCCGCACGCCGATGGCCGAGATCAACGTCACCCCGCTGGTGGACGTGATGCTGGTGCTGCTGATCATCTTCATGGTCACGGCACCCCTGCTCACCGCCGGCGTGCAGGTGAACCTGCCCGAGAGCCGCGCCAAGGCGCTCGACCAGGAGCAGAAGCCGGTCCAGATCTCGATCGACGACAAGGGCCAGGTGTTCGTCGACACCGATGCGGTGAGCGATGCCGAGTTGCCCGCCAAGCTGGCGGCTATCGCCGCAAGGAAGGGCCCGGACGGCAAGCCCGCCGCCATCTATCTGCGCGGCGATACCGCGCTCGGCTACGGCAAGGTGATGCGAGTGATGGGCGAGCTCAACCAGGCCGGCCTCAACAAGGTCTCGCTGCTCACCGAACCGAGCGACCAGCGCTGAGGTGAGCGAGACCATGGACCGTAGCGAGCGGATCGGGCTCGGCGTTTCCATCGCGGCGCATGCCGCGGTGTTCGCCGCGCTGGCGCTCAGCTTCGCGAAGACGCCGCCGCAGGAGCCGCCCAAGGCGATCCCGATCGAGATCTCGCTCGCGGACAAGGTAGGGCTGGAAAGCACGGCGCCGGTGGTGAGCCAGGAGGAACTCGCGGCGAAGAAGTCGCCGGTCGAGGCGCCGGTCGAGCCCGAGAGCGCACCCCCGCCCGCACCGGATCCCCAGCCGCAGCCCAAGCCGCAACCCGCGCCGCCGGAGCCCAAGCCTGCCCCGCAGCCCAAGCCCCAGCCGCCGCAGCCCAAGCCTGCGCCCGCACCCAAGCCGCAGCCGCCGCAACCCAAGCCCGCGCCTGCCGAAAAGGCGCAGCCGGCCAAGCCCGCGCTGCCGAGCAAGCCTGCACCGCCGTCCAAGGCGGCACCGGCGAAGGCGAGCGACTCCGCGTCCAAGAGCGCGACCACCGGCAGCGAACGCCGCCCGGCCAAGCCGACCGGCAACCTCGCCGGGCTCGATCTCGGCCGCTCGAACAACAAGACCGCCAGCACCGCGCTGAACAACCCCGCGAGCAAGGCGTCTGCCGAGGAGGTGGCGAGCTTCCGCGGATTGATCGCGCGGCAGATCCAGCCCTGCGCCAATCGCCAGGTCACTCCCGGTCCCGGCGCCGAGCGGATCCGCGTCCTCGTACGCCTGAACTTCAATGCGGACGGGTCGCTCTCGGGCAATCCTGACATCACTGGCGTCCAAGGGAACGATGCCAGCAACAATCGGTATGTGGACCGGGTGAAGGATCTGGCGATCGCCACGTTCAAGGGCTGCACGCCGATCCGCGGCCTGCCCGCCAATCTCTATGCTGTGCCGGGCGGGTGGAAGAGCCTGCCGTTCAGCTACAAGCTGCCTGGATGAGGATGAAGCGATGAAACTCCAACTCACAACCCTCGCAACGCTCTGCCTGGCAGGTGCCGCGCATGCCCAGACCACCCCGCCGCCGATCGCGAACAGCCCGCAAGCGGCCGCGCAGGCACAGGGGCAGGGGCAGGGGCAGGGGCAGGATCAGCCGGTGATCGATATCGTCGGCGGCATTTCCGCGCCGATGCCGATCGCAATCCCCGTCATGCCAACCTCTGCGGTTGTCGACACCCCAGCGGGCTCGACCGACGTGCTAGGTCAGAAGCTCGCCGATGTGATCACCAACGATCTGCGCGGCTCGGGACTCTTCACCCCGGTGCCGCCGGCGCAGCTGCGCACCGTCGCCTTCCCGGAAGTGACCGCGCCGGCCTATGACTATTGGGGCGGCACCGGCGCCCAGTCGCTGGTGCAGGGCTATGTCCGCGCCAATGGCGACGGTTCCCTCACCGTGGGCTGCTATCTCTACGACGTGCTCTCCAAGGTCGAGCTGATACGCCAGGGCTTTGTCGTCGCGCCGGCCGACTGGCGCCGCGCGGGTCACAAATGCGCCGACGCGATCTATTCGCGGCTCACCGGCGAGGGCCCGTATTTCGACACGCAGATCGTCTACATCGCCGAGACGGGCCCCAAGAACCGCCGCCGCAAGCAGCTGGCGATCATGGACCAGGACGGCGCCAACCACCGCTTCCTCACCAACGGTCAGTCGATCACCCTCACCCCGCGTCTGAGCCCCAAGCTCAACGCGATCCTCTACATGAGCTTCGAACGCGATCGGCCCTCGATCCACATCTACGACCTGGGCTCGCGGCAGGATCGCACGCTGGTATCCAACCTCGCGCTCAACTTCGCGCCGCACTGGTCGCCGGATGCGCGCTATGTGCTGTTCTCGATGGCGGTGGGCGGGAATACCGACATCTACCGCGTGCCGGCCAGCGGCGGTACGCCCGAGCGGCTGACCAACTCGCCCGGCATCGATACCGGCGGCAGCTTCTCGCCCGATGGCTCGAAGATCGTGTTCGAGAGCGATCGCGGCGGCACCCAGCAGCTCTATGTGATGAACGCGGACGGATCCAACCAGCACCGGATCAGCTTCGGCGGCGGGCGCTATGCGGCACCGGCCTGGAGCCCGCGCGGCGACCAGATCGCCTTCACCCGCATGGGCGGCGGCGCGTTCCGCATCGGCGTGATGAACCCCTCGGGCGGCGGCGAGCAGCTATTGACCAACAGCTGGGGCGACGAAGGTCCGAGCTGGGCACCCAATGGCCGCGTGATCGTGTTCTTCCGTTCGGCACAGGGCTCGGGTCGGCCGGATCTGTGGACCGTGGACCTTACCGGCCGCGCGACGCGAAAAGTGCCGACACCGCTCGACGGTTCGGATCCGAATTGGGGCGCCGTGCGTCCCTGACATGCAGTAGAAACTCCAGCGTAACGAATGCGCGGCATGCGCGACCACCAGTGACAAGGAGGATAACATGACCAAGCTCGTCCCCAGCCTCATGCTCGGCGTGGCGCTCGTCGCCACCGCCGCCTGCTCGAAGAAGCCGCCCGCCGTGCTGCCCCCGGCCCCGACCGAGACGCCCGTCGCCCCGAGCCAGCCTTACGGCAATGGCGAGACGACGCAGGCGACGCCGCTCTCCGAGCAGTTCCGCCGCGAAGTGACGAGCGACACGATCCACTTCGCGCTCGACCAGTTCGACGTCGATCAGGAATCGCGCGCGATCCTCGACAATCAGGCCAAGTGGCTGGTCGCGCACCCGAACGTCCGCATCACGCTGGAAGGGCATTGCGACGAACGCGGCACCCGCGAGTACAATCTCGCGCTGGGGGATCGCCGCGCGAATGCCGCGAAGAACTATCTCGCGGCGCAGGGTGTCTCGCCCGATCGCATCAGCACGATCAGCTATGGCAAGGAGCGTCCGGTCGCGATGGGTTCGGACGAAGCCAGCTGGGCGCAGAACCGTCGCGCGGTGACCATCGTCCTCAACTGAGGCTCGGCTTGGCCATACAGGCATTGGGCCGCCGGAGCATTGCTCCGGCGGCCTTTTTCTTGTCCGCCGATTTCGCTTGGCGTCGCGTCCGGAACGATATAAAAGTGATATCACATTTCAGGAGGGAACGATGACGGACGTACGGAGCGCCGCACCCGCGTTGCGGCAGAGCAGCGAAACGGTGGCACACACCACCAGCGGCTATGGCATGCTGCTGGTTGCGGTGGCCGCGCTGGTCGCAGGCGGGCTGGCCTTCACCCAGATCGGCACGATGCCCGACTGGGCGGTGGTCGGCTGGATCGTCGTGGCGGCGCTGGTGCTGTTGTTCGTGCTCTGCGGCTTCTACCTGCTCCAGCCCAACCAGGCGTCGGCGATCCTGCTGTTCGGCGATTATCGCGGCACCGATCGCACCACCGGCCTGCGCTGGTCCTGGCCATGGCTGCTCAAGACCAAGGTGTCGGTGCGTGCGAACAACATGATCTCGGACAAGATCAAGGTGAACGATCTGCGTGGCAATCCGATCGAGATGGCGGCGCAGGTGGTGTGGCGCGTGACCGACACCGCCCAGGCGCTGTTCGACGTCGACGACTACAAGGCCTTCGTCAACGTCCAGATCGAGGCGGCGGTGCGCACCATCGGCTCGCGCTATCCGTACGACGATTTCGAGCATCAGGAGGTGACGCTGCGCGGCAACCACGATCAGGTCGGCGGCGAACTCCGCGCCGAACTGATCGCGCGGCTCGCGGTGGCAGGCATCACCGTCGACGAATGCGGCTTCACCCATCTCGCCTATGCGCAGGAGATTGCCGGCGCGATGCTGCGGCGTCAGCAGGCGCAGGCGGTGGTCGCGGCGCGCAAGGCGCTGGTCGAAGGCGCGGTCGGCATGGTCGAGATGGCGCTCGATCAGCTCTCGGCGAAGAATGTCGTCGAGCTGGACGACGAGCGCCGTGCCGCCATGGTCTCCAACCTGATGGTGGTGCTGTGCGGTGAGCGCGACACCCAGCCGGTGGTGAATGCTGGCTCGCTCTATCAGTAAGGCAGGGTGGTGAGCGTTCCCCCGCCGAAGAAGGCATTTCCCCTCCGCCTCGATCCGGCGCTCTACGCCGCGATCGAGCGGAGTGCGGCAACCGACCTGCGCAGCGTCAACGCGCAGGTCGAATGCCTGCTGCGCGAGGCACTGGCGAAGCGCGGGGTGAAGCTGGCCGATCCGGTGCGGCCCAGGCGCGGGCGCCCGCCCAAGGATATCCAAGGAGAGACGGAATGACCGAAGATGGTGAGCGGCCGGGCTTCTGGTTCAAGCCCAAGGCGTTCGGCTATGGCGCGACGCCGGCGACGTGGCAGGGCTGGCTGATCGTTGCCGGCTTCGTGCTGCTGGTCGGCGCAATCACCCGCTTCGCGCTACCAGACCATCCGCTGTTCCTGCTGTTGCTGACGCCGGTCGCGCTTGCGCTGATCTGGATTACGCGGATCAAGACCGATGGCGACTGGCGCTGGCGGCCTTGATTTTCAGGCAGCGAGGGCAAAGACAGGCCCATCGCTATCGTCGTTCGCAGGCTTGCGGGCGCGGGGCAGGCGCCGGGGCAAGTGCGCCGTCACCCACCGACGCACCGCTTGCACCCGCAGCGTGGCGAACACCGTGACCGCCATGACCGCCACGTCGAGCAGCGTGCCCAGCTCAAGCATGCTGGCGCCTGCGACGATGTCCGGTCCCAGCATTCCCAGGAACAGCCGGCCCTCGGCCTCCATCAGCCAGAGGATGAGCGCGGCTCCGGCGAGCAGGGTGAAGACCAGCAGCATGTCGCCGCGCGACCAGCGGTTGCACCAGCCGGCAGGAACCTCGACCAGCATCCAGCGCAGGGTGCGGCCGATCGGCGTGCCGTCCGCCACCAGCAGCGCGAACCAGAACAGTAGCAGCATGGCCTGAAGGATCTCGAACGCCCCTCGTTTGCGGTGAGTTGGGGATCGGCTGGGGGATTGCCAGGCGGCAGCGCCGAAAATCGCTTCCTCCGTTTCGCTGTTCCGCTTATGTACCCGCCATGCTGCTGCCTGCTCCTTTGCTGTCGCCGGCTCCTCTCGTTCGGGAGCTTCGTCGATGATCGCGCATCTTCGTGGTGCGCTGGCGTCCAGCGGCGCCGACCATGCGGTGATCGATGTGAACGGCGTCGGCTATCTTGTTGGCGCCTCGGCCAAGACGCTCGACAAGCTTGGCGCGGTCGGCGAGCAGGTGACCATCCATACCGAGATGCTGGTCAGCGAGGACTCGATCCGGCTGATGGGCTTCGCCTCGGCCGACGAGCGCGACTGGTTCAAGCTGTTGACCAGCGTGCAGGGGGTGGGCGCGAAGGTCGCGCTGGCGATCCTTTCGATCCTGGCGCCGGAGGAACTGCGCACCGCGGTAGCGCGCGCGGATGCGGCAACGATCGCGCGGGCCAATGGGGTGGGGCCGAAGCTCGCCCAACGCATCGTCAATGAACTCAAGGACAAGGCTGGCGGGCTCTCGCTAGGGGGCGTCGGCGCGGCGGCGGCACCGAGCGGCGGGGCGGCGGCGGATGCGGTCTCGGCGATGCTCAATCTCGGCTTCCGCCCGGCCGAGGCGAGTGCGGCGGTGAATGCCGCCAGCGACGAACTGGGGCCCGCCGCGACGCTCGACGCGCTGGTCCGCCTGGCGCTGCGCAAGGCGGCAAAGTGAAAGGCTCCTCGCGATCCTCCACGGCATGCGCCGGCGGAGGATCAGAAGTGGAAGTAGCGTAGCCATGGAAATCGAAGTTTCCGCCGAAGCCAAGGACAAGCGCCTCAACCGCCGAGTTGCGATCACCGTCGTGGTGCTCTCGGTCGCGACCGGCCTGTGCAACATCAAGGACGGCAACATCGTCCAGGCGATGGAACAGGCCCAGTCGCGTTCCGTCGATCTCTGGAACGAATATCAGGCGACCAAGACCAAGCAGCATTTGGCCGAAACCAGCCGCGCCCAGATCGCGGCGGTGGCGAGCGATCCCGCCAGGGTGGCGCCGATCCTGCAGCGGCTGGATGCGGATATCGCCCGATACAAGGTGGAAGCGCCCGGGCTCGCCGCGCAGGCAAAGGCGCAGGCGGCGCAGTATGACGCGCTCAACGTGCATGACGACCAGTTCGATGCGAGCGATGCGGCGATCGCCACGGCCATCTCGATTGCGGCGGTATCGGCGCTGGCGGAAAGCAGCTGGCTGCTCGTCGCTGCCTGGGTGTTCGGCGCCTTCGGGATGTTCATGGGCCTGTGCGGCTTCGCAGGATGGGCCTTCCACCCCGAGGTGCTGAGCACCCTGCTGGGATGACGTGCATGCGATCTCGATCCTCCCCTGCAAGGGGGGGTGTCGCGAAGCGACGGAGGGGTAACGACGCTGGGGCGGCGCTAGTCCGGTTCGGACGCGGATACCCCTCCGTCGGGCCTTCGGCCTGCCACCTCCCCCTGCAGGGGAGGATCGCGCCATCACAGCAGCGGCGTCGGCAGATCCTTCCCCGCGAAATGCGCGTCGAGATTGGCGACGACCAGCGCCGCCATCGCGGCGCGCGTCTCGACCGTGGCGCTGCCCTGGTGGGGGGCGAGCACCACCTGATCCAGCATGCGCAGTGCCTCAGGGACGTGCGGTTCCTCCGCGAACACGTCGAGTCCGGCGCCGGCGATCGTGCCGCGTTGCAGCGCCGCGATCAGCGCGACCTCGTCCACCAGGCTGCCGCGCGCGACGTTGACCAGTACGCCCTCGGTACCAAGCCGGGCGAGGACGTCCGCATTGACGATCCTGTCCGTCGCCGCGCCGCCCGGTGCGGCCAGGATCAGCACGTCGCTCGCTTCGGCCAGCGCCGCGATGTCGGGCAGATAGCGCCAGTCGACCGGCTTGCGGCTACGCGCGGTGTAGAGAAGTTCGCCTGCAAACGGCGCGGCGCGCTCGGCGATGGCCATGCCGATCTTGCCGAGCCCGAAAATGCCGACGCGACGTCCGCTCGCGCGCCGGCCCAGCGGCACCGCCCATCCGCCGCTCCGCACCGCCGCGTCGTTGGCGGCGATGCGGCGGAACACGGCCAGCATCAGGCCGATGGCGAGATCGGCGACATCCTCGGTCAGCACGTCCGGCGTGGTCGTCACCCGCACCCCGCGCGCGCGCAGGGCGTCCAGGTCGAGCCCGTCATAGCCGACCCCGTTGATCGCGACGATTTCCAGCGCGGGCAGCCGGCCGAGCATCGCCGCGTCCAGCCGCATCTGTCCCCCGCCGACGATCGCGCGCGCGGTCGTGGGCGGATCGCCCTCGTGCAGCGTGAAGCGGGCGGCCAGCGCGGCGCGGAGCGCGTCCGAGGCGGCGGTGGCGAGATAGAGATCGACCATAGCCGGCCAGATGCGCCTTCGTGCGCGGCTTTGCCAGTACCTCCCATCGACCGGCGCGGTTGCGGCGGCTACAGCGTGATTGCCCTGTCATGACCGAACCCGATCGCCTCCTCACCGCCGGTCGCCGTGCCGAAGACGTCGACGCCGCCCTGCGCCCAAAATCGCTCGACGATTTCGTCGGTCAGCAGGCGGCGCGCGAGAATCTCCGCGTGTTCATCGACGCCGCCAGGGCGCGCGGCGACGCGCTCGACCATGTGCTGTTCTTCGGGCCCCCCGGCCTCGGCAAGACGACGCTCGCTCAGATTATCGCGCGCGAGATGGGGGTGGGGTTCCGCTCGACCTCCGGCCCGGTGATCGTCAAGTCGGGCGATCTCGCCGCGCTGCTCACCAATCTCGAGGACGGCGACGTGCTGTTCATCGACGAGATCCACCGCCTCAATCCGGCGGTGGAAGAGGTGCTCTACCCGGCGATGGAGGATCGCGCGCTCGACCTGATGATCGGCGAGGGGCCGTCTGCGCGCAGCGTGCGGATCGAACTGCCGCGCTTCACGCTGGTCGGCGCGACCACCCGGCAAGGGCTGCTTACCACGCCGCTGCGGGACCGCTTCGGTATCCCGGTGCGGCTGCAATTCTACACGGTCGACGAGCTGGAGCGCGTGGTGACCCGCGCCGCCGGGCTGCTCGGCCTCGCCATCTCCTCGGACGGCGCGCGCGAAGTGGCGCGGCGGTCGCGCGGGACTCCGCGCATTGCCGGCCGGTTGCTCCGGCGGGTGCGAGACTTCGCCAATGTGTTCGGTGAGGCGGTGGTGCATGCCAAGGTCGCCGATGCTGCGCTCAACCGCTTGGAGGTGGACGGGCTGGGCCTAGATGCGATGGACCGGCGCTATCTGATGATGATCGCCGACGTCTATCGCGGCGGCCCGGTGGGGGTGGAGACGCTCGCCGCCGGCCTCAGCGAGCCGCGCGATACGGTGGAGGAAGTGATCGAGCCCTATCTGATCCAGCTTGGCCTGATCGCACGGACGGCGCGCGGGCGGTGCCTGAACGGCCCGGGCTGGAAGCATCTGGGGCTCAACCCGCCGGCCGGATCGCAGGACGGGCTGTTCGACTAGGCGCCGTGTTCGAAGCCCAGCCGGTCGGGCAGCGGGACCAGCGTGCCCGCGTCGTGCAGCGTGAGGCCTTCGCCGGCGCTGAAGGTCCCGACGCAGGTCGCCGCGAGCGGCAGCAGCAGCCCGGCGGGGGCCGCGAAGAGCAGCTCGTAATCGTCTCCGGCGGTGGCAGCTGCGAGCCGCGCGCCGCGATCGCGCCCCCGCACCGTCTGGAAGTCGGCGGAGAGCGGTACGGTAGCCAGATCGATGGCCACCGCCAGCCCGCTCGCCGCCGCCATCCGCGCGGCATCGATGAGCAGCCCGTCGGACACATCCATCATCGCGTGCACACCCGGCGCCAGCGCCTGCCCCTCGGCGAGGCGCGGAGTGGGGCGGCGGTAACGTGCGAGCAGCGACGCCGGGCCTTCGCCCGCCAGCGCCACCGCAAGCCCCATGCCGCCGTCGCCGATCGTACCGGTCACGTAAAGCAGGTCGCCGGACTGCGCACCGCTGCGGGCGGGGGCGTGGGCGGCGCGGCCCAGTGCCGTCAGGGAAAGGGTGCGCGGCATACCCGCCGGCGCCTTCACCGTGTCACCGCCGATCAGCGGGCAGGCGAACGTCGCGAGCGCTGCATCGAATCCCGCAAGGAACGCAGCATCCCAGGCGTCGTCGCCCGCCAGCGGATAGCCGAGCAGCACGCCTTCCGGCACCGCGCCCTTGGCCGCGAGGTCGGAGAGGTTCACCGCGAGCAGCTTCCACGCGACATCCTCCGCCGGATCGTCCGGCAGATAATGGACGCCTTCCACCAGCACGTCATGGGTGACGACGAGATCGCCGAGCACGGCGGTATCGTCGCGCAGCCCGCGCGCGCCGGGATGGAGCGGCAGGCGGCGAAGACCTTCGAGGAATGCGGCTTCGTTCATCCCGCCCGTCCGGGGGCAGGCGCGCGCATCAGGCGCGGGCTTCCTTGGCGATCGCGTCGAGGATGCCGTTGACGAACCCCTTTTCGCGGCGATCGTAGAAGGCGTCGGTCACGTCGAGATATTCGCTGATCACGGCGGCGGTGGGCACGTCCTTGCGGGCGAGCAGCTCATAGGTGCCGGCGCGGAGAATCTGGCGCATCGGCTTGTCGAGCCGCTCCAGCGTCCAGCCGGTGCTCAGCTTGGCGGCAACGATGCCGTCGATTTCCTCGCGGCGCGCATCGGTGCCGCTCACCACATCGTCGAAGAACGCGATGTCGGCATAGGCATATTCGACGTCCTCGATGATCGCGCCGAGGCGGTGCTGGTGGAACTCGTGCAGCAGCGCGGGGATCGAGGTGCCTTCCATCTCGCGCTGGTACAGCGCCTGGACGGCGGCGAGGCGGGCGGCGGCGCGCGCCTTGGAACGGGACTTAGCTTGCGGACTGGCCATATTCTACTTCTATCACTTTAAACGGATCGCGACCGACTTCGCGTGCGCGGGCAGGCCTTCGGCTTCTGCCAGCGCCACGGCAGCGGGGCCGATCGCGGCGAGCCCGGACGGATCCAGGCTCAGGAACGAGGTGCGCTTCATGAAATCGAGCACCGAAAGGCCCGATGCGAAGCGCGCGCGCCGCCCGGTGGGCAGCACATGGTTGGGGCCGGCGACATAGTCGCCGACGGCTTCCGGCGTATAGCGGCCGAGAAAGACGGAACCCGCGTGGCGGACCATGTCGAACAATGCCTCGGCATCGTCGCAGGCGAGTTCGAGATGTTCGGGCGCGAGGCGATCGACCAGCGGCATCGCCGTCGGCAGGTCCGGCACCAGGATGATGGCGCCATTGGCGTCCCAGCTGGTGCGCGCGGTGGCGCCGGTCGCCAGCGTCGCGATCTGCGCGTCGACCGCGGCGGCAACCTTGTCGGCGAAATCCGCGTCGTCGGTGAACAGGATCGACTGGCTGGTCGGATCATGCTCGGCCTGGCTGAGCAGGTCGGCGGCGATCCATTCGGGATCGTTCTTGCCGTCCGCCACCACGACGATCTCGGACGGGCCCGCGACCATGTCGATGCCGACCACGCCGTAGAGCTGGCGCTTGGCCTCCGCCACCCAGGCATTGCCCGGGCCGGTGACGACGTCGACCGGCGCGATCGTCTCGGTGCCATAGGCGAGGGCTGCCACCGCCTGCGCGCCGCCGACGCGGTACAGCTCGTCCACCCCAGCGACATGCGCCGCGGCGAGGACCAGCGGGTTCACGTCGCCATTGGGCGTCGGCGTGACCATCACGAGCCGGCGCACGCCCGCCGCCTTGGCGGGGATGGCGTTCATCAGCACCGAGCTGGGATAGGCCGCACGGCCGCCGGGGACATAGACGCCCGCCGCATCGACCGGCGTCCAGCGCGCGCCGAGGCGGATGCCCTGGGCGTCGGTCTCGTCGCGATCCTCGGGCCGCTGCTTCGAATGGTAGACCGCGATCCGTTCGGCGGCGAGCTCCAGCGCGTCGCGCAACGCGGGGCTCAGCCCCTCATAGGCAGCGAGGCAGTCGGCGCGGTCGATCGTCCAGCCCGAGCGGTCGAGATCGTGCTTGTCGAACAGGCGGGTGAGGTCGCGCAGCGCGACATCGCCTTCGTCGCGGACGCGCTTGATGATGTGGGTTACGTTGCGCGCGACATCGTCATCCGCCTCACGTCGGGCGTTGACCAGCGCGGTGAAAGCGTCGGCAAAGCCGGCATCGGTGGAGTTCAGGAGGATCATGCCACGGCCTTTCGGAAGCCGTCGACCAACGGCACGACTTCGCTCGCGCGCGTCTTGAACGCGGCGCGGTTGACGATCAGGCGGCTGGTCACCTCGGCGATCACTTCCACCTCGACCAGCCCGTTTTCCTTGAGCGTGCGGCCCGACGAGACGAGATCGACGATGCGCGGGGCGAGGCCCAGCACCGGCGCCAGCTCCATTGCGCCGTTGAGCTTCACGCACTCGGCCTGCACGCCGCGCGCCTCGAAATGGGCACGGGTGATGTGCGGATACTTCGTCGCGACGCGGACATGGCTCCAGCCGCGCGGATCATCCTGCTCGGCCAGCGCCACCGGCTCGGCCACCGAGATGCGGCAATGGCCGATCCCCAGGTCTACCGGCGCGTAGAGCTCCGAATAGTCGAACTCGGCCAGCACATCGGAGCCGACGATACCCAGATGCGCGGCGCCATGCGCGACGAAAGTCGCCACGTCGAACGCGCGCACCCGGATCAGGTCGATCGCGGGGGTGTTGGTCGCGAAACGCAGCGCGCGCGAGTTCTTGTCGGAAAAGGCCGCTTCGGGCACGATGCCGACAGCCGCCAGCAATGGCAGCGCCTCTTCGAGAATCCGGCCTTTCGGCACGGCAAGGATCAACGGCTCGGTCATGGGTGCGGGGGCTTTACTTGGGGGCGGCCATGGGCGCAACACGCGCCAAAGGGGAAGCGCATGGCGTCCGAAGCCGAGAACCGCAAGAGTTTTGCCATCCAGGCCGGCTATTGTGCCGCGATGGATGCGCCGATCACCGCGCGCATCTGTACCGCACTGGGGCAGGGGATCACCCGGGGCAGCGAAACCGGCCGCCGCGTGCTCGACTGGCCGGGCGAGCCGGTGGCGGATGCGCTGGTGCTGCGGCTGGTCGGCGGACTGCACGCCCTGCACCGGCGCGGCGTGCCCGAACTGCGAAGGATCTTCACGGGGGAGGAGATCAACCTGGGCCGCATCGGCACGGCGCTGGACGCGGTGCTGAGCGCGCACGACTTCACGCTGATGCCGTGGCTCTATGGCCCGCCACAAACCAACGAGGCGGGCCGCTCGGCGGGGCTGATGACCGGCATTCTCCACCTGGCGCAGCGCTATAGGCCCCGGTTCGAGGTGCTGGAGATCGGTTCCAGCGGCGGGCTGAACCTGATGCTCGGCCGCTACCGCTTCGATCTCGGCGGCGTGGCGGTGGGGCCGGCCGACTCGCACGTGACGATCCGGCCGGAATGGCGCGGCGGCCCGCCGCCCGCGGCTAAGGTCGAGATCGTCTCGGCACGCGGCGTCGATATCGCGCCGCTGGACCTGCGCGATTCCCGCGATGCCGAGCGGCTGGAGGCCTATTGCTGGGTCGATGCCGTGGAGCGGCAGGCGCGATTGCAGGCGACGATCGCCATGCTTTGCGCGGATCCAGTGGCGCTGGAGCGCGGAGACGCCGCGGCGTGGCTGGAGGCACGACTCGCCGAGCCTCAGCCCGAGGGGGTTGTCCGCGTGCTGATGCACTCGGTCGTCTGGCAATATTTGCGGCCCGAGGCGCAGCAGCGCATTGCCGAGGCGATGGAGTCCGCCGGCGCGGCGGCCACGGCCGATCGCCCGCTGGGCTGGGTGATGATGGAGCCCAATCGCGATCTCGCCGCGCACGAGGTGCGGGTGCGCGGCTGGCCTGGCGACACGCCGATGGAACTGGTCGCGCGCACCCATGCGCACGGGGGCTGGGTGGAAGGGCTTGCGCCGCCCTTCGACACGAATCCCTATGTGATGCGGCGTTACTGAGCGCCGCGCCGTTCCAGCCAGTCGAGCAGCGCGGCCGTCACCTCCTCCGGCGCTTCCCAGGGCAGGAAATGTCCCGCCTCGCGGATCTGCACCAGCGTGTAGTCCGGGATCAGCGTCTCCAGCCCGTCGAGCAGGCACGGCAGCAGGCCGCGATCGCGCATCCCCCACAGCACCAGCGTCGGCTGCGGCTGGAGCGGGAAGGGGCCGTCGATCCAGCCCGGGCGCGGCGGCTCCTCGCCCATTGCGGGCACCACGATCTGCGTGGCGCGGTACCAGTTGAGCATGGCAGTGAGCGCGCCGGGCTGGCTCCATTGCCGCAGGTAGATCGCCTTTTCCTCCGGAGGCACGGTCACCTGCAGATGCTCGCCGAACAGCGACAGCAGGAATTGCTCGAGCGCGGTCCTGTCCGGCGCACGATCGAGATCGGTCTCGCGGAAGAAGCGGATATACTGGCTGGCGCGGCGCTGGCCGGGATCGTCGAACAGCTTGCGCTGGAAGACCTGGGGGTGCGGCGCGTTGAGGATGACCAGCCGCGCGACGCGCCTTGGCTCGCGCAGTGCCGCCATCCAGGCGATCGCGCCGCCCCAATCATGGCCCGCCAGGGTGAAGCGCTCGATGTCCAGCGCATCGGCCAGCGCGAACAGGTCCGCGGCGATGCGATCCGCCGCATAGGCCTCCACGCCCTGGGGCTTGGCCGAGTCGGCATAGCCGCGCTGGTCCGGCGCGATGACGAAATAGCGTTCCGCGAGCGCCGGGATCTGGTGGCGCCAGGTCCGGTGCGATTCGGGAAAGCCGTGCAGCAGAACCACCGGCGGGTTGGCCGGGTTGCCCGCCAGCGCCACATTGAGTGTTACGCCGGTGGAGAGTGGCAGCGACGTCTGTCGGATATCGGTCACGCAGTGCTCCCTGTACCCCGTGGCCGCGTCCTCTCCACGCTGCCCGGGACTTGCCCCGCCGGCACGATGCGACGGTTCAGTCCGGGCTGCAAGCGCAGGAAAACTAGGGGTAACTCACCGTCTTAGGAACTTCGGGGATCGGGATGAATTCCTTGTCGTCGTTCGGCACCTTGGGGAAGGCGCCCGCCTTCCAGTCCTCCTTGGCCTGGTTGATGCGCTCGCGGCTGGACGAGACGAAGTTCCACCAGACATGGCGAGGGGTAGAGAAGGCTTCGCCGCCGCAGAACATCACCCGGGCACCGCGTTCGGAGCGCAGCGTCGCCCGGATGCCGGGGCGCAGGATGTAGAGCGTCATCGGCACCAGCGGCATCCCGTCGAGGCTCGCGTCGCCGGCCGCGACATAGAGCGCGCGTTCGTCGGCGGCGGGGTCGATGGGGATGCTCGCGCCGCTATCGAGCGCGATGTCGCCATAGATGGTCTGGGCATAGGTGGTGGTGGGCGCGGCAGCGCCCCACAGCTCGCCCATGATCACGCGCGCGCGGGCGCCGTGCGCTTCGACGATCGGCAGCTTGTCCGCGGCGACATGCTCGAAGGCGGGGTCCATCTCCTCCAGCGCTTCCGGGAGCGCTAGCCAGGTCTGGATGCCGCTCAGTTCGGGGCCCTTCTCCCGTTCGGCCGAGGGCGAGCGTTCGGAATGCACGATGCCGTGGCCGGCGGTCATCAGGTTCACCGCGCCGGGCTCGATCGTGGCGAAGGTACCAAGCGAATCGCGGTGGTCGATCGCGCCGGCAAACAGATAGGTGACGGTGGCAAGATTGATGTGCGGGTGCGGCCGCACATCGATGCCGGTGCCGACATCGAGGATCGCCGGCCCCATCTGATCGAAAAAGATGAACGGGCCCACCATCGTCCGCGGGCGGGAGGGCAGGGTGCGATGCACCTTGAAGCCGCCAAGATCGTGCGTGGTCGGCTCGATCGTCTGGGTTACCAGGTCGTCGCGCATCGTGGGTCTCCGTGATTGCTCGCCCCGGAATAGCGGCTAGCGCTGGATGCGCCCAGCCAAACCAGGGCATAGGATCGCGAACGCTGTGTTTCCGCACGCCCCGCTACATCCTGTTACATTTCCAACGTTGTAATTGCGAATCGTTCGCGTTATCCGGGCGCCTCCTTCCGCAGCGAGATCGTTCGACCCTGATGCACGCCCCGTCCCCGCCTGCCGCGCGCAAGCGCAGCCGCAAGAGCTTCTGGCTCAAGCAGCTTCATACCTGGCACTGGATGAGTTCGGCGATCAGCCTGATCGGTCTGCTGCTGTTCGCGGTCACCGGCTTCACGCTCAATCACGCCGCCGACATCGAAGGATCGGCCCGCACGGTGGATCGTGCCGCGCAGCTGCCGCCCGCGCTGCTGCCGCTGGTCAGGCCCGACGACAAGCCCGATGCCAAGCAGCCGCTGCCCGCACCGGTCGCGGGCTGGCTGCGCTCCAACCTCGACCTTTCGGCCGATGGCGTGGCCGAATGGTCCGCCGACGAGATCTACCTCGCCCAGCCGCGCCCGGGCGGCGATGGCTGGATCGCGATCGAGCGTGGAACCGGAAAGGTGACCAGCGAAGTCAGTTCGCGCGGCTGGATCGCCTATCTCAACGACCTCCACAAGGGCCGCAACGCCGGCACGGCGTGGAAGTGGTTCATCGACATTTTCGCCTTTGCGTGCCTTGTCTTCACGCTCACCGGGCTGGTGCTGCTGTGGATGCATTCCAAGCATCGCAAGAGCACCTGGCCGCTCGTGGCGGCCGGCCTCGCCATTCCTGCGCTGATCGCGCTGTTCCTCATCCACTAAGGGGGGTTTCATGCAGTTTCGCCTATCCGGACTGACCACCGCCGCGCTCGGCGCCGGCGCGCTGCTGCCGAATGCGGCCGCAGCCCAGACCATGGACCTGTCGATCGAGCTGCCGCGCATGAGCGTGGCCGAATATCACAAGCCCTATGTCGCGATATGGCTGGAGAAGGAGGGGCAGACGCCCCGCACGCTGTCGGTCTGGTATGATGTCGACAAGCGCGGCGGCGAGGGCACCAAGTGGCTGCACGATCTGCGCCAGTGGTGGCGCGCCTCGGGCCGCACGATGAGTTTCCCGGCGGACGGCGTGAGCGGCGCGACCCGCGCGCCCGGCGTGCAGAAGCTGCGTCTCGTCGCCGGCAAGGGCGGCATGCCCGCGTTGACGCCGGGCCAGTACACGCTGGTGGTGGAAGCCGCCCGCGAAGTCGGCGGCCGCGAACTGGTGCGCCTGCCGTTCAGCTGGAACGGCAGCACCGCTACCGCCGCCGCCAAGGGCGCGAGCGAGCTCGGCGCCGTATCGTTCACGCTCAAGCGCTAATCGGGGGAAGATCCATCATGCAGTTCCGCAAGCCGCTTTTCGCCGTTGCCGCCGTCGCGGCGCTCGCCGCACCCGCCGCGATCGCCCACCGCATGTGGCTGTTGCCGTCCTCCACCGTCGTCTCGGGCACCGATAACTGGGTGACCGTGGACGCGGCCGTGTCGAACGAGCTGTTCTATTTCGATCATCGCCCGCTCGGCGTGATCCCCGCCATCACCCAGCCCGACGGGACCGAGGGCAAGGCCGAGCACCACAATGTCGGCCAGTTCCGCGCGACCTTCGACGTGCATCTGACCCAGCAGGGCACCTATCGCATCGCCGTGGTGAACCAGGGCGTGTTCGGCCGCTACACGCTGAACGGCGAGACTAAGATGATCCCGCGCGGCACCACCAAGGCCCAGCTGGCGAGCGTCATCCCCGCCGGCGCGACCGACGTGCAGACCAGCGAGACGCTGGCCCGCAACGAGATCTTCGTGACGCAGGGCGCACCGACCAACACGGTGTTCAAGCCGACCGGCCAGGGCATCGAACTGGTGCCGGTGACGCACCCCAACGATCTCGTCTCGAATGAGCCGGCCACCTTCCAGTTCCTGATGGACGGCAAGCCGGCGGCGGGGCTGTATGTGACCACGATCCTCGGCAACGGCCGCTATCGCGCCGCGCAGAAGCAGATCGACCTGCGCACCGACGCGGCCGGCAAGGTGACGATCAAGTGGCCGGACGCGGGCATGTACTGGATCAACGTCACGCCCACTGCGCCGCAGCCGGAAGGCGAGGGGCCGCGGCCCCAGATGCAGGGCGGCGAAGGCCGTCCCGGCGCGGGTGGCCCGCAGGGCATGGTGGGCGTTCCCTCCGGCCGCCGGGTCAGCTACACGACCACGCTGGAGGTACTGGCACCCTGATCGTAGAACCGCGCATCGCCATTCCTGAAAGCCTGTCGCCGGCGGCGTTCCACCGGCGGCGGTCTGCCGCACCCGTGGCAACGCTTGGCGGCCCGACCATGGGCACCAGCTGGCGTCTCGTCGTCGTCGATCCGCCGGAGGACATCCGCGAGACGGTGGAGGCAGTGCTGGCGCGCATGGTGGCCGAGTTCAGCCACTGGGAGCAAGGATCGCGCATCGGTCGCCTGAACCGCGGCATGCTGGGCCACTGGCACCCGCTATCCCCGGAGACGGTGCGCGTGCTCGTTGCCGCATTCGAGGTGCACCAGGCGAGCGGCGGGGCGTTCGATCCGGCTGCAGGCGTGCTGGCCGATCTGTGGGGCTTCGGTCCCGCCGGTCCGCGCAGCGATCTGCCCGGCGCCTATGCGATCGGCGAAGCGCGCAACATGTCGGGCGTGCGGCACCTGGAGTTCGATCGCGACGGCCGCCGCATCCGCCGGCGGGAAGCGGTGCAGGTCGATCTGTCGGGGATCGCCAAGGGCTATGCCGTCGATGCGGTGGCCGAGCGGCTGGTGTCGCTGGGCATCGACGACTTCCTGATCGAGATCGGCGGCGAGTTGCGCGGCGAGGGGATCAAGCCCGATGGCCAGCCCTGGTGGGTGGAGCTGGAACAGGTGCCCGGCACCAGCCTCGCGCCGCTGCGCGTGGCGCTGCACGGCCTGTCGGTGGCGACGTCGGGCGATTACCGCCGTTTCTTCGAGCGCGATGGCCGCCGCTATGCCCATAGCATCGATCCGCGGACCGGCTGGCCGATCGACAATCAGGTCGTCTCGGTGTCGGTGCTGCACCGCGAGGCGATGCTGGCCGACGCCTGGGCGACCGCGCTCACCGTGCTCGGCCCCGCCGGCATGGTGCTGGCCGAGCAGCAGGGGCTCGCCGCGCACATGGTGACACGCGGCGAGGACGGCGTGGCCGAGCGGATCTCGCCCGTGCTGCAGGCGATGCTGGGCTGATCCCCACGGGATCTAAAATCCGCAGATCGCCTTCCGGTTTCGCTTGCGCAGCGCAACAAAAGGCGTAGATTCGTCGGCACATTCGGTGCTGCACAAGGAGCAGGGATCAACGACGTTTTGGCTTGAGCTGTAGGATTGTGGGCGTGCCGGTCTTGCCGGCGTCTGTTCCGCGATTTGGCTGTTGCTGTGTCGTCCTGCCTGCGCAACCGAAGCTCTTCGGCCGCGCATCCCGCCCGACCTCCACCTGACCATCGACCATCGGTCCGATCAGTTCGGCCGCGCGGTTCCACGCGTGGGCGGCATTGCGGTCGCCCCTGCGCGAATGTGGCGCGGGAGGACGCTTCTCCTCCATCTTCATGGACTGAGAACATGGCATATCAACCGGGGAATTTCGGTGGTGGCTTCGGGGTGTTTCGGATGCTGGGGCGCAGCTGGCTGTGGATCTCCGTCGCGGTGGCGGCGGGCATCTTCTTCCTGAGCAGCTTCGCGCGGGTCGAGCCGGGGCAGGTGGGCATCCGGGTGAACAACATCGCCGGCGGCGTGCGGCCGCAATCGCTGCCGGTCGGCTGGTACATCGCGCTGCCCGGCACGCATATCTACCAGTATCCGGTGTTTACCCGCACCTACACCTGGACCGCCTCGCAGACCGAGCAGAGCCCGATCGACGAGGCTTTCACCTTCCAGGACAAGAATGGCCTGTCGCTGAAGGCAGACGTGGGCGTTTCCTATCATGTCGATCCGGCGCGCGCGTCGATCCTGTTCCAGCGCTACCGCACGGACATGGACGAGATCATCGCGGGGCCCTTGCGCAACGCGATCCGCAACGCGATCGTCGAGCGGGCGGCGCAGCTCGGCGTGGAGGAGATCTACGGCACCCACAAGGCCGAGCTGATCGCGACGGCGACCCGGCGGGTGCAGGCCTTTTTTGCGCCGGTGGGCTTGCAGGTTGAGCAGATCTACTGGGCCGGCAACATCGTGGTGCCCGAGGCGGTGCTCAACCAGATCAACGCCAAGATCGCCAACGAGCAGCAGGCGCTTGCCGCCAAGGCCAATGTCGAGACCGCCAAGGCCGATGCCGAGGCGCGCATCGCCAAGGCCGAGGGCGACGCCAAGGCGATCCAGGTGGAGGCCGAGGCAATCCGCACCAACCCGGAGATCGTGAAGCTGCGCGCGGTGGAGAAATGGAACGGCCAGCTGCCCACCTATATGGGGGGCGAGGGGCCGACCACCTTCCTTGGCGTAAAGTAACCGAAAGGGCGCCGGCCGTGATGCCGGCGCCCTTTTCGCTTTCACCTTATCCGTGCGCCCTTCGTCATCCCCGCGAAGGCGGGGATCCATTGGGGTCGCGGTTTCGGTTCTTGCCGCGCCGTCCTGGCAAATGGATTCCCGCCTTCGCGGGAACACGGTGGTGCGGGTGGGCAGGGCGGTGGTAGGCAAACCTGCCCCCTCGGCCACTCCCCCGCGCCTTCCTTGACTTCTGCCCCGTGCGGCGCATGTGGGAGGGATGGCGCAGGACAATCCTCTCGACCGGCTTCGCGACGTGCTCGCGGGTACTTCGCGCGCGCTTTCGGGCGCTGCCGAGCTCGAATTCGGCTTCACCGCCGATGCGCCGTTCCAGAGCGGCAAGACGGTGAAGGTCCCCGCGCCCTCGCGCACGCTGCCGCCCGAACAGGTGGCCGAGGCACGGGGCTTCGCCGACAGCTTCGCGCTGCGCATGCGCCACCATGATGCGACGCTGCACGGCCGCACCTCGCCGCGCGAGCCGGTGGCGCGCGCCGTCTATGACGCGATCGAGACCGCGCGCGTCGAAGCGCTCGGCTCGCGTGGCTATGCGGGCATTGCCGACAATCTCGAAAGCGCCTTGTCGATGCGTCTCCGCTCGGACCCGATCGGCCGCGCGCGCACGCGCGACGAGGTGCCGCTCTCGACCGCGCTTGGCCTGATGGTCCGCGAGCGGCTGACGGGTCGCGAGTCGCCGTCCAGCGCCGCGCTCGGGCTCGCGCTGGTCCGCGACTGGATCGAGGAGAAGGCGGGATCGGATCTCGACGCGCTGGCCACCGCGATCGACGACCAGAACGCCTTTGCCGCGCTCGCCGCCAAGCTGCTCCAGGATCTCGAGCTGACCGAAGGCGAGATGGTCCCCGACGAAGCCGATGAAGGCGGCGGCGAGGACGAGGGCCAGGAGGAGCAGCAGGAAGAAGGCGAGGAGGAAGGCGAGTCCCAGCAGCAGCAGGGCGAGGGCCAGACCGAGGCGCGCGGCGAGCAGCGCGAGTCCGAGCAGGGCGAGGATGGCGACCAGGAGCAGCAGTCCGACGCCGAGGATGATGGCGACGGCGAGCCTGGCGATGACGGCGACGAAGGCGTGATGCCCGTGCGTCCCAACCGCCCGTGGAGCGATCTGCCGCCGAGTTTCGAGTACCGCGCCTACACCACCCAGTTCGACGAGGTCGTCGCCGCCACCGACCTGTGCGACACCGACGAACTGGAGCGGTTGCGCTCCTATCTCGATCAGCAGCTCGTGCATCTGCAGGGTGCTGTGACGAAGCTCGCCAACCGCTTGCAACGGCGCCTCATGGCGCAGCAGAGCCGCAGCTGGGACTTCGACCAGGACGAGGGTCTGCTCGACGCCGCGCGGCTGGCGCGCGTTGTGGTGAACCCTATGCAGTCGCTCAGCTACAAGATCGAGCGCGACACCGAGTTCAAGGATACCGTGGTCACGCTGCTGATCGACAATTCCGGATCGATGCGCGGGCGGCCGATCTCGATCGCGGCAATCAGCGCCGACATCCTTGCCCGCACGCTGGAGCGCGTCGGCGTGAAGACCGAGGTGCTCGGCTTCACCACCCGCGCGTGGAAGGGCGGCCAGTCGCGCGAGAAGTGGCTCGGGGAGGGGCGGATCGCGCAGCCGGGCCGGCTGAACGATCTGCGCCACATCATCTACAAGCAGGCCGACGAGCCGTGGCGCCGCGCCAAGAAGTCGCTCGGGCTGATGATGCGCGAGGGGCTGCTCAAGGAGAATATCGACGGCGAGGCGCTGCTCTGGGCGCATTCGCGGCTGATCGCGCGGCCCGAGGATCGCAAGATCCTGATGGTGATCTCGGACGGCGCGCCGGTGGACGACTCGACGCTGTCGGTCAATTCCGGCTCGTATCTGGAGCGGCATCTGCGCCAGGTGATCGCCTGGATCGAGGCGCGCTCGCCGGTGGAGCTGGCGGCGATCGGCATCGGCCATGACGTCACCCGCTATTACAGCCGCGCCGTGACGATCATGGATGCCGAGCAGCTCGCCGGCACGATGGTCGAGCAGCTGGCGGCGCTGTTCGACACCGAGTGACGCTGCGATGGCGCTGGAGATCGTGCCGCCGTCCGGGGGCTTTCACGGGCCGGTAAAGCGCTCGATCACGATCGCCGGGCATCCTACCTCGATCAGCCTGGAGCCGATCTTCTGGGCGGCGCTGGAAGCGGCGGCGGGGGATGCCGCGTTGCCGCTCAGCGCGCTGGTTGCGGCAATCGACCATGCCCGGATCAGCGCCGACGACCCGCCGAACCTGGCAAGCGCGATCCGCACCTGGCTGATGGCGGGTGCGGCCCGCAGCGCGCGCTAGTCGTCGGCGCTCGGAGGCTGCGCTACGACAGATCGTGCAGGATCGCGCCGCATTGCATCTCCGGCACACGCGCGACGACCGTTCCGTCCGGCGCGACGAGGGCGGTGCAGCCATAGCTGAGGCGATCGCCCGACCTTCCGGCTACGTCCGACGAGACCACCCAGCATCCGGTCTGACGGGCGCGCGCGATCAGGTTTTCCAGGCTCTTCGTGCGCCAGCGTTCGGCGGTTTCCGGCCGCAGCACGTTGTTCAGCGGATACAGGATCAGATCCGCGCCCCCAGCCGCCAGCCGGGCGGCGGCCTCCGGATGGTTGGCATCGTTGCAGACGTTGATGCCATAGCGTCTCTCCGACCGCTGGAAGGTCGGAAAGGCTTGGCCCGCGGTTACGCCCGGCTCGTTGGGATGCGCCTTCGCATAGCGCCCCGCGATGCGCCCGCCCTCGATCACCAGGGCGCTGTTCAGCATGGCGCCGTCCACCAGTTCGAAGGCGCCGACGACCAGGGTGGTCGGGAACGCCGCCACCTCGCGGCACAGTTGGGGCAGCGCCGTGTCGCTTGCCCGCGCAGCCCGCGCCCGGATCACTTCGCCATCATAGCTGTGGCCGAGCAGAAACGCCTCGGGGAAAAGGATCAGGTCGACGCCCGCCTGCGCTGCCCAGTGCAACCGGTCGACGATCTGGGCGCAAGCGGCCGCCGCGTCATCGGCAAGGGGAAAACACTGAACGCTGGCGATCCGCAAGATGACAGCCCCTGTTGCCGAACCCGGCCGGCCATGCGGGGTGGATGCTTCCGCGGCAAGGGCGGGCGTGCGGAATCGTCATCGGCATGCCCGCCCCCGATATCAGGCCCCGGCCTTGATCCAGTCGTGCATGGTCATCCAGCGGACGAACTCGTCGAACCAGCCGGTGCTGGTGGTCGTCTTGGGATACATGCCGAACCCGTGGCCGCCCTGTTCGAACAGGTGGAATTCCACCGGGCGCTTGGCGGCGCGCCAGCTGTCGATCAGCCCGAAGCCTGCATTGCCGAACAGCGGATCGTCCGCTGCCAGCGCCACGAACAGCGGCGGCGCGTCGGCCGGAACGTCGAACGTGCTGAGCGGCCCGTAGATCGTGCCGATAAAGGCGGGCTTGGCATCCTGGCCGTCCAGCGTCGTCGCCAGCGTCAGCATCGCGCCCGCCGAGAAGCCGACCATGCCGATGCGATCGGGCCGGACATGCCACTCGGCGGCACGCTTGCGCACCAGTGCGAAGGCCGCGCGCGCATCGGCCACCTGCGTCGCGATGCCGGCCATCATCGCCTTGGGGTCCACCCGGGGCGGACCACCGGCGCCGCCCGCGAACCGCGCCTTCATCGCCGCCTCGTACCCGGCCAGATCCTGCGGCGTCTGGTTCAGCCGGTATTTGAGCACGAACGCGGCGACGCCGTGTGCGGCGAGCGCCTTGGCAACGTCCCAGCCTTCATTCTGCATCGACAGCGAGGTGAAGCCGCCCCCGGGAGCGACGATCACCGCCGTGCCGTTCGCCTTGGCGGGATCGGGAAGAAAGGGCGTGAGCGTCGCCGCGGTAACGTTGCGCGCGAAGACGCTGCCATATTGGCTGTGCCAGCTTTCAGATGCGGACGCGCCCGGCAGCGGACCGGTGCCGAGCGGGATGGCGCCGGGCTGTGCGGGCGTAGCGATCGCGTTCATCTTGTCGTTTTGCGCCAGCGCCGGGGTGGCGGCCAGAATCAGCGTCGACAGGGCGAGGCCCCGCCGCAAGATCCGGCCCAGTCCGGCAAGCGCGCCTGGAGTGCGCTGCTGCATGCTCCTCTCCTCCTGGTTTGTAGTTAGCGTTACCATCATTCCCGAAACGCCGCACCTTGTCCACCGGCAGGTGCCTGCCCGGCGCGCTGAACTGGATGCGATTTTCCGCGTTACCGAGAGCGTGTTCGCGCATGTTCCCCTTGCTATTGCCCTCCAGTCGGCAACCGTACTGCTCGCTCGGCTGCTCGGGGTGGGAATGGTGCAAGGCGCCTGGTTGGGCGCGTTCTGCGCCATCGCGGTGTGCGTCGCTCGGGAGATCACGCAACGCGAGTATCAATGGATCGAGCGTCACGGCGGCGGCCTGCGGCGCAACATGCCCCTGTTCGCCGGCTATCGATTCTGGGAGTGGAACCGGCACTCGAAGCGCGAAACTCTGGGCGGGGTGCTGTTGGTGTGCGCGATTGCGACCCTCGCGACGCTTGTATGACCTATAAGGAAAAGGGAACACTGCCCGGGCCACGACGCGGCCCGGGAAGATTTTCTGCAAACCGCTCGCATTAGCGTTGACTCTGCGAGGCGCTCGCAATAGCAGGCCCGTAACAATAATGCCTCGGGGGTATCCTGCGTTGCGTTCCTCTTCTCCTGCGTCGTCTTCCCGCCTTCCCGCCTTTCTCGCGCTCGCCTGTGTAGGCTTTGTCGCCACCGCGCCCGCCCATGCCGATTCCGACGGCACGGGATCGGATCCCGACGATCAGGACCGGATCGTCGTCAACGGCCAGCGCGCCGCCGAGCAGGTGGGCCCCAAGGCGGTGGCGCCGGTAGTCAATACGCCGCGCTCAGTGGTGGTGCTCACCGACGAGATCATCAACCAGACCGGCTCGACCACGCTGGCCGATGCGCTGCGCACCGTGCCCGGCATCACCTTCGGCGCGGCCGAGGGCGGCAATCCGATCGGCGATCGTCCCTTCATCCGCGGCTTTGACAGCCAGGGCTCGACCTTCGTCGACGGCGTGCGTGACATCGGCGCGCAGACCCGCGAGGTGTTCGCCACCGATCGCGTCCAGATCGTCCGCGGCTCGGATTCGACGCTGGGCGGCCGCGGCAGCGCCGGCGGTTCGATCAACATCATCTCGAAGCTGCCGGTTGCCGGCAACTTCGTCTCGGGCTCGGCGAGCGTCGGGACCGCCAATTTCCGCCGCTTCACGCTGGACGTGAACGAGCGGGTCACGGACAAGATCGGCGTTCGCATCGCCGGCATGTTCCACGATCAAGATGTCGCCGGCCGCGATGCGATCTGGAACCGCCGCTGGGGCATCGCGCCCTCGATCACGCTCGGCATGGGCACCGACACGCGTCTCACCGCCGCCTATTACTATACCGAAAGCCACGAACTGCCCGACAGCGGCATTCCCTTCCGCTACACGCTGGCCAACGCGCCGGGTACCGGCACGATCTACAGCGAGCCGGTGATGGGCAGCTTCACCACCATGGGTGGGCAGACCGGGACGGTTTCGCGGTCCGCTTTCTACGGCGTGGCCAGCCGCGATTTCCGCGATACGCAGGTCCACCAGGCGACCCTGCGCGCCGAGCATGACTTTGGCGGCGTCACGCTGCGCAACACTGCGCGCTACGGCTATACCAACCAGTCCTACATCTTCACGCTGCCGGACGACAGCCAGGGCAATATCTACGGCACGGCCACGGCCAACCCGACGACCGGCCAGGCGGGCGCGCGCGGCGACGTGCTCACCGGCGGCTATGTCTGGCGTCGCGGCAACACGCGCTACGGCTATACCGAGACGCTGACCAACCAGACCGATCTGTTCGGCACGTTCAAGACCGGCGGTATCGAGCACAGCTTCTCGACGGGCGTCGAGATCAGCTGGGAAAAGGCGCGACGGGGCGCCCTGGTTTCGGCGAATGGGTCCACGATCAGCCCGCGCTGCAACAGTGCGACGATCGCTCGCTTCTATTGCGCCAGCGTGTTCAACCCGAACCCGAACGATGCGTGGGTGAACTACGCCAGCGACACCTCCACGACGCCGACCGCGATCGTGAAGGGCGCGCCGATCACCGAGACGCAGAATGACGCGCACACGGTGTCGGTCTATGGCTTCGATTCGATCACGCTGGTGCCGCAGCTGATCCTGAACCTCGGCGTGCGCTACGATCATTTCGAATCGACCGTCACCCCCGGCCAGGCGGCGACCGCGACCAGCACCTTCAGCCTGAGCAAGACCAACAACCTGTTCAACTGGCAGGCCGGCCTGGTCTTCAAGCCGACGAAGAACACCAGCCTCTACGCCAGCTATGCCACCGCTGCGACCCCGCCGAACAGCCTGCTCGGGGAAGGGCAGGAGGGCAATGCGCTCGGCACCACCAACACCACCACCGCCCTCGCGCTGCTCGACAGCCTGAAGGTGGAAAAGACCAAGTCCTATGAGATCGGTGCCAAGGCCAACCTGTTCCGCGAGCAACTCGCGCTGGGCCTGGCACTGTTCCAGACGGACACCGACAATGCCCGTGTCACCAGCGCGGACAACACCGTGGAGTTTGTCGGCAAGCGTCGGATCCGCGGCGTGGAGCTGACCTTCAACGGCAACGTCACCAAGTGGCTGACCGTGTTCGGCGGCTATACCCACCTCGATCCGAAGATCGTCGATGGCGGCTTCACCGCGCTCACGGCGGCGGCGGTCGGCACCCAGGCGGCCAAGACGGTGCTCGTCCCCTCGGTCAACACCGGGCGCCAGGCGACCCAGACCGCCAGGGACAGCTTCACCCTGTCGGCCAACATCAAGCCGACGCGTCGGTTCAGCTTCGGCGGCGGCGCCTATTATATGAGCCGGGTGTTCGGGGGCTATCAGGACAACCGCACCGCTACCCAGAATGCGGCGGGCGTGGTGACGGTCAGTCCGGCCACCAAGCTTCTGGTGCGCACCGTGCCCTCGTACTGGCGCTTCGATGCGCAGGCGGGCTATCAGCTGACCGACAAGATCCGGATCAGCGCCAACATCCAGAACCTTACCGACAAGACCTATTACACCCAGGCCTATACTTCGCACTATGCGACGATCGCGCCGGGCCGTTCGGCCTTCGCGACGCTGAACGTAAAGTTCTGATGCGCGTCTCGCTCGACGCCCTCAGCGCCGACGATATCGCCGCCCGCCTCTCCGGTACGCCGGAGGCGCGGGCGGCGTTGATTCGGGAGGGGGCCGAGGCCGGCATCGCCGAGGCGCAGGCGGTGTGGGGGCAGATGTTGCTCGACCAGGGCCGCAAAGCGGAGGCATTCGACTGGTTCGGCCGCGCCGCCCGCGCGGGGGATCTGATGGCGCTCAACATGCTCGGGCGCTGCTATGATCTCGGCTGGGGCGTGGGCATCGACAAGGTGCGTGCCGCCGAATGCTTTCGCGTCGCGGCTGAACGCGGGCTCGACTGGGGCATGTACAATTACGCGACGGCGCTCGCGCTCGGCGAAGGCTTGACCGAGGACAAGGCCACCGCGCTCGCCTGGTTCGAAAAGGCCGCGGCGACGGGCAATGCCAAGGCGATCAACTATGTCGGCAGCTTCCACGAGGATGGCTGGGTGGTGCCGCAAGACATGGCCAGGGCCGCAGACTGCTATGCCCGCGCGGCCGAGGGCGGCGACTTCCGCGGCGCGTTCAACCATGCCCGCATGCTGGCGGGCGAGGGGCTGCTGGAGACGGCGGCGCACTGGCTGACCCGCTGCCGCGAAACCGCGACCCCGGCCTTTGTCGAAAAGGCCCGCGACTGGCTCCGCCGCTCGCCCTGGCCGGAGCTGGAGTCCCACCTGTGCTGATCCCCATTCCCGACCTGCTGAGCGCCGCCGAAGTGGCGCAGATCCGCGACATCATCGATGCGGCGGAATGGGTCGACGGCAACGTCACTTCGGGTGCGCAATCGGCGCTCGCCAAGCGCAACGAACAGCTGCCCGAAGGCGGCGAGGCGCACCGCAAGGCCGGCGCGATCATCCTCGATGCGCTCGCCCGCTCGCCGCTGTTCGTGGCGGCCGCGCTGCCGCTCAAGGTCTTCCCGCCGCTGTTCAACCGCTATGCCGGCGGGCAGGCGTTCGGCACTCATGTCGACAATGCCATCCGCATCCAGCGCGGCAGCGACTTCCGCATCCGCTCCGACCTGTCGATGACCGTGTTCCTCGAGCCGCCCGAAGCCTATGACGGCGGCGAACTGCGGATCGAGGGGCTGTTCGGCGAGCAGAGCGTCAAGCTGCCGGCGGGGCACGCGATCCTCTACCCTTCGTCCAGCCTTCACCGGGTGGAGCCGGTGACGCGTGGCGCGCGGACGTCGAGCTTCTTCTGGCTCCAGTCGATGGTGCGCGACGACGGCGAACGGCGGATCCTGTTCGATCTCGACCGCTCGATCCAGGCGCTGGCTACAGCGCTCGGGCAGGGGCACGACGAGGTGGTGGCACTGACCGGCGTCTATCATAATCTGCTGCGCCGCTGGGCCGACGCCTAGGACACTCGCCGCGCGCGGCGCGATGGGGTACATGGGGGCATGCCCGTGCAAGGAAGCTGCCACTGCGGCCGTGTCCGCCTCGAGGTGCCCCATGCACCCGCCTGGGTGGCGGACTGCAACTGCTCGCTCTGCCGCCGCACCGCATGGCGTACCGCATATTACCCGCCCGAGCAGGTGCGCGTCAGCGGGGAGACGGTCGCCTATGTCTGGGGCGATCGGCTGATCGGGATCCATCACTGTCCGGCCTGCGGGTGCGGTACGCACTGGGCGACGCTGGGCGAGGATTTCGGCAAGATGGGCGTCAATGCGCGTTTGCTGGACGGGTTCGACAAGGCGTCGGTCGAGGTACGGACATTCGACAACGCCGGCTGAGGCTTGCTTGAAGGGGCAACGCGATCGGCGGTGGCGGCGTTGAGGCGCCATGCCCGCCGATCCGCCGCAAACCGCCACCGTCGTCACCAGCCGCGCGATCCGCGCGGGGCACGAACAGGAGTTCGAAGCCTGGGTGGAGACGTTGCAACGGCTGGCACGGACTGCGCCGGGCTATCGCGCCGCGATACGGCTCGGCCAGACCGCCGGGTTCCAGCATTTGCTGTTCCGCTTCGACGATCAGGCGCGCGCCGACGCCTGGCACGACAGCCCCGCGGTCCGCGCCCATGTTGCGATCGCCGATGGCTGGTCGACGGCGCGACGCCAGATCCAGTCGGGCGATCGCATCGCCTTCGATCTGCCCAGCGACGCCAGCGCCAGTAAGTGGAAGCGGTTCATCACCACGTGGCTCGCCGTGTTTCCGGTGCTGCTGGTGTTCAGCGCCGCGACGCGAACACTGCTTCACCAGGCGCCACTTCCGCTCCAGCTGCTGCCGTCGTCGCTCCTGCTGACCGCAACCCTGCAATGGATCATCCTGCCCCGCCTGCAACGCTACACGCGCTTCTGGCTGCTTCAGGACCGCTCGGGGCGACTGCAGACCTGAGCTGCGGCAATGTGCTAAGGCCTTGCCACCTCGGGGGAAGGCCGATGACCGCCACGCCGCTTGCACACCGCCGTTCGCGCCTTTGGATACGGCTTCTGCCGATTGCCATGGTCGCCCTCGCCGGATGGGCGGTGCGAACGCCGCTCGCACTCGCGCACCCGCTGCCTGCCGGGTTGCTGTTCCTGTGGATCGCGAGCGACAGCCGGCTGCTCTCGCTGATTGCCCGCACGCCGCGCCGCCGGCCTGGGGCACGGAAGATTGTCGCGGGGCTGGCCTTGGCGATCTTCGCCGTGCTCGTGGCCGCGCCGTCCGCCATTCGGGACGCGCTGCTCGGTCTGCCGATGCTTGCCGGCGCGATGGCATCGGTGGTCGCGGTCCACCTGGCATGGGCGGCGGCGGCGGCATGGCGCACGCTCCGCCACCCGGGAGAGGCGCGGTGGATCGCCGCCCTGTCCGAACTTCTTCCCGCGCCGCTGCTACGTCTCGCGGCGGCGGAACTCCGCCTGTTGCATCTGGGGCTGTTTCGCTGGGGCGCGGCGCCCGAGGTGCCCGCGGGCTGCCAGGGTTTCGCCTATCATCGGCACCTGACGCCGATGGCGATCACGTTGCTGGTGCTGCAGGGCATCGAAATGGCGATCCACCACCTGCTGCTCGCGCATTGGAGCGCATTTGCCGCCTATGTGCTGTTCGTGGTGAGCGATGTCGGACTGATCTACATGATCGCGCTGATCAAGTCGTTCCGCCTGTATCCGGTACTGCTGACACCCGACGGGGTGCGGGTGCGTACCGGACTGCTGATCGACCGCTTCGTGCCCTATGAGACGATCGCAGGTCTCGAGACCGCGTTCAACGCGGCGCAGGTAAAGAATCGGGAGACGCTCAACGCCGGGCTGCTTGCCTGGCCCAACCTCATCCTGCGGCTGCACGAGCCGTTTCCCGGACGCCGCCCGCGCCGCGCCATCGCCTTCCGCCTGGACGATCCCGAGCCGTTTGTCCGCGCGTTGCGCTGGCGGCTCGGGACCCGCTAGGGCTCAGGCCCGGCCGACCACGCTCTCCGGCAGATCCTTGCCGAACACGCGCTGGTAATATTCTGCCACCTGCGCCCGCTCGGCGTCGTCGCACTTGTTCAGGAACGACAGGCGGAAGGCGAAGCCGACATCGCCGAAGATCAGCGCGTTCTGCGCCCAGGTGATCACGGTACGCGGGCTCATCACCGTCGAGATGTCGCCGTTGATGAAGCCGCGGCGGGTGAGCTCGGCCACGCGGACCATGTTCTCCACCGTCTCCTTGCCGCCCGGCTTGTCATATTCGCCGGACTTGGCGAGCACGATCCGCGCTTCGGTCGCGGCGGGCAGATAGTTGAGCGTTACGACGATGTTCCAGCGGTCCATCTGGCCCTGGTTGATCTGCTGGGTGCCGTGATACAGGCCGCTGGTATCGCCCAGGCCCACCGTGTTGGCGGTGGCGAACAGGCGGAACCAAGGGCTCGGGCGGATCACCCGGTTCTGGTCGAGCAGGGTCAGCTTGCCCTCGGTCTCCAGTACGCGCTGGATCACGAACATCACGTCCGGGCGGCCCGCGTCATATTCGTCGAACACCAACGCCGTCGGGGTCTGCAGCGCCCAGGGCAGCAGGCCTTCGCGGAACTCGGTGATCTGCTGGCCGTCCTTGAGGACGATCGCGTCGCGGCCGATCAGGTCGATGCGGCTGATATGCGCGTCGAGGTTGATGCGGATGCACGGCCAGTTCAGCCGCGCCGCCACCTGTTCGATATGGCTCGACTTGCCGGTGCCGTGATAGCCCTGGATCATCACGCGGCGGTTGTGCGCGAAGCCGGCCAGTACCGCGAGGGTGGTATCGGGATCGAACACATAGGCGGGGTCGAGATCCGGCACGCGCTCGTCCGCCTCGCTGAACGCGGGGACTTCCATGTCGATGTCGATCCCGAACAGGTCGCGCACCTTCACCATCTTGTCGGGCGCGTCGAGGATCGTGGAATCCCGGCTGTCGGGCAGGGTGTTGGGGATATCGGCCATCGTCTTGAATCCTTCAGTCCGCACGGGACCTAGAGGCTTGTTTGCCGCACTGCAACCGCATGTCCCAGTGTGCAGGTCAGGCGGCTATCTTGGGCGGCAGCAGGAACAACGTGGCAAAGTCAGCCGCACGAGCGACGTTTCCCTCCACGCTGAATCTGCCGGCGGACAACGCAAGGCCAAGCGGCATGGTGCCGAACAACACGGGCAGGAAATCATTGGGTTCGCCCACGAATACCGCCTCGGCACCGGCGAGCAGGCCGCGCGTGATCCCCAGGCTGCCGTTCCCGACCGTCACGCGATAGGTCTCGTCGCCCAGCCGGAAGCCGATTGTCCCCGCCCAACCTTCGGCCTTGTCCGGCAACAACAGCATGCGCAGAGCCAGCATCAGCGACACGCGCGAGAAGGGCTGGCTGGGATCATGGCGGGGCGAGCGCAGCGCCCAGCGACCCATCGCCAGCACCACGGGCGCGGCCTCATAGCCCCAGGGCGTCAGCGCATAGACCTGCACGCTCGCGGGCGGCGGCAGCTTCTCGCGCACGACGATGCCGTCCGCCTCCAGCCCTGCCAGTCGCTGGGTGAGAACATTGGCGCTCAGCCCCGGCAGCCCGGCGCGGATTTCGCCGAAACGCCGCGGGCCCAGCAGCAGTTCGCGGATGATGAGCAACGCCCAGCGCTCGCCGACGAACTCCAGCGCCAGTGCAGTGCCGCACGCATCCGCGTAGCGCCGTTTAATAGTGGTTATATTTTCTAACTTCACGGTTGTTTTTTAGGACCGGGCGATGCACGAATCAAGCAGGCGGCGACTCAGCGAAGCCCGCCGGGGAGAGCAATGATGGTGCAGCCGGTATTCGTGAACCTGCCTGTCGCGGATGTGCCGCGCGCCACTGCCTTCTACGAAGCGATCGGCTGCACGATGAACCGGCAGTTCAGCGGCCCCACCGCCAGCGCGATGGTCTGGTCCGGGGCGCTCACCTTCATGCTGCTCCACCGCGACTTCTTCCGGACCTTTACTCCGCGTGCCGTCGCCGATGCGACCGCGGTGACAGAGGTGCTGATCGCGCTGCCGCTGAATGATCGCGCTGCGGTCGACGCGCTGGTCGACACGGCGGCTTCGAGCGGCGGATCGGGGGATCTCCGGCCGGTGCAGGACATGGGCTTCATGTACGGTCGCACCTTCACCGATCCCGACGGGCATGTGTTCGAGCCGTTTTACATGGACATGGCCGCCGCCGCCACCGCGATGGCGCCCGCGGAAGCCTGAGCGGACGAGGGCAGCCGTGTCGTTTCAAGCCTATCTCGACAATATCCAGGCCAAGACCGGGCAGAGCCCCGGCGACTTTCGCGCCTATGCCGCGGAGAAGGGATGGACCGACGCCGGCCGCCTTCGCGGCGACCTCAAGGCCGGGACGATCGTCGCCGATCTGAAGGAGCGGTTCGGGCTCGGCCATGGCCACGCCATGGCGATCGTCGCGCTGCTCAAGGGCGCCAAACGCGAGGGCGATGCCTGACCGGAAGGAGCAAGGACCGATGGCCTATCTCGACGGATATGTGATCCCGGTGCCCGAGGCCGAAAAGGACGCCTATCGCGCGCTGGCAGACGATGCGGCAGCGCTGTTCCTCCGGTTCGGCGCGGTTCGGGTGCTGGAGGGCTGGGGCGAGGACGTGCCGCACGGCACGGCCACCGACTTCTACCGGGCGACGCTGGCGGAGGCGGGAGAGGCGGTGGTGTTCGCCTGGGTGCTGTGGCCGGACAAGGCGACGCGCGATGCCGGCTGGGGCAAGCTGATGGAAGCGCCCGAGATGCAGGGGCGGACCATGCCGTTCGACGGCAAGCGCATGTTCTGGGGCGGATTCGAACCGATCGTCGATCGTGGCGACGGCTGAATGCAGGGGAGAGCGGCATGACGAACCGGCAGGGCGAAATCATCTGGTATGAACTGATGACGCAGGACGCGGATCGCGCCGCGGCCTTCTACGGGTCAGTACTTGGCTGGCAGGTGGGCGCTGCCATGCCGGGCGGCCCCGATTATCGGATGCTCGGGGCGGCCGATGGCCATGCCGGCGGCATGCTCCAGCTCGACGATGCGATGCGCGCGGCAGGGGCCAGCCCGACCTGGCTGGCCTATTTCGGCGTGGACGATGTCGATGCGAGCGTCGCGGCGATCCTGGCGGAAGGGGGCAAGGTGCTGGTGCCTGGCTGGGATGCACCCGGTGTCGGCCGCATCGCGATGGTCACCGACCCGCAGGGCATTCCCTTCTACGTGATGCGCGGCGCCACCGAGGGGGCGACCAGTAGCGTCTATCAGCGGCACGGCCTCGGCCATGTCGGCTGGAACGAACTCTACGCGCCGGACGCCGACGGGGCGCTCGGCTTCTATCATCGCCAGTTCGGCCTCACCCGGATGGGCGGCATGCCGATGGGTGCGCTGGGCGAATACAGCTTCATCGGCCATGACGGCGGCGACCCGATGGGGGCGATCATGGGCTGCCCCCCGGGGGCCAAGCCCGGCTGGAGCTTCTATTTCCGGGTCGAGGATGTCGACGCGGCCAAGGGCAGGGTGGAAGGTGCCGGCGGGACCGTGGTCAACGGGCCGATGGACGTGCCGGGCGGGGAGCGCGTGCTCCAGGCGGTGGATCCGGATGGCGCGCTGTTCGGCCTGTTGAGCGGGGCTGGGGCGTAGGCATGGGTGAAACGCGCGAATTGTCGGTCGAGCGGCTGATCGATGCGCCCGTCGAGGCGTGCTGGCGTGCCTTCTCCGAACATTTCGAGGAATGGTGGTGCCCGCGGCCTTGGACCACCGAGGTGATCGAGCAGGATCTGCGGCCCGGCGGCCGAACCGCCATCGTCATGCGCGGCCCGAACGGCGAGGAGCAGCGGCTGGAAGGCGTGTTTCTGGAGGTCGTGCCGGGGCGTCGCGTGGTTTCCACGGATGCGTTCCGGTTCGGGTGGATCCCGCAGGCGCCGTTCATGGTCGGTACCTGGTCCTTCGAGCCCGACGGCGCGCGAACGCGCTACCGAGCGAGTGCACGCCACTGGACGCAGGAGAGCTGCGATGCGCATCGCGCGATGGGCTTCGAGCAAGGCTGGTCTGCCGTTGCCGAGCAACTGGAGGCTGTGGCACGACGCCTGGACTCCGAAGGGCGTGCCTGATCGCGCGCGGCGCCGCCCTCAAGCGAACGCTGCCGATCCCTTCAACTGCTGATACGCCGCGATCACCCGTTGCAGCCGCGCCTCATGGCTGCGGTCCCCGCCATTGCGATCCGGGTGAAATCTGCGGACCAGTTCCGAATAGCGCTTCCGGAGTGCGGTGCGGTCGCAGTCGATCTCCAGGTCGAGCACCTTCAGTGCATCGCGATCCGCACCCGAAAGCGGCCTTCCGTCCTTGCGCTCGCCGCGATCCTTCATCCGGTCGCGATAGCGCGCACCGATCGCATCCAGCGGATCGGCGAAATCGGCCCAGCGCGGCGGCACGTCGGGATTGGCGCTGAACACGCGCGTCTCGCGTTCCCAGCCGGCGATCGGGCGCTGCGCCTCGTGGATCTCGTCCGGGCTCATGCCCGCGAAGAAGTTGTAGCCCGAATTGAACGCGCGGACATGGTCCAGGCACAGCCAGCGAAACGGCGGCGGCCCGTCGAAGCTGCTGCGCGCGCCCTCCAGCGGGGGCGCCCGAAACTCGCCGGGAGCGTTGCAGCCCGGCTGTGCGCACAACCTTCCCTCCGCTTCCACGCGACCGTGGAAACGGGCATTCGGACGATCCCTTCTCGGCTGATGGCTAGCCACGCGACTCCCTCGAACAAACCGCCTATATAGGCGCGATGACCGACCTCGCCACTGGCCCTCTGGGCGATCTGATCGCCGATCGCCTGCGCACCGCGCTCGCCCCGTCGCACCTTCATGTCAGCAACGACAGCGCCCAGCATCGCGGGCATCTGGGGGACGACGGCACGGGCGAAAGCCATTTCACCGTCACCATCGAGAGCCCCGAATTCGCCGGGCTGAACCGTGTCGCCCGCCAGCGCAAGGTGAACCATGCGCTCGCCGACCTGCTCGCCACCCGTATCCACGCGCTGGCGATCAAGGCGACGGCGCCGGGCGAGTGACGTCGCGTATCGCCCGCCCGGCGGCGCGGATCCTGCTGCTCGACAAAGACAGTCGGGTGCTGCTGTTCCGGTTCGATCCCAGCGACCGACCGCCCTTCTGGTGCACGCCGGGCGGCGCGGTGGATCCGGGCGAAGGCTATGCCGATGCAGCGCGCCGCGAGCTGTGGGAGGAGACCGGCATTCGCGCCGATACGGGGCCGGAGGTTGCACAGCGCATCGTCGAGTTCGTGACCATCGAAGGCGTGCCGGTCTGGGCAGACGAGCGCTATTTCCTCGTCCGCACCGATGCAGAGGCGATCGACACCGCAGGCCATACGGCGCTCGAGCAGCGGGTGATGCGCGGCTGGCGCTGGTTCACGCGCGACGAGATCCCCGGCCATGCCGAGCCGATCTTCCCGGAAGACCTGGTGGAAATGCTGGACCGGCTGGCCGCATGGATAGCGCCCGCACGGTAGAAGTCGTCTCCAAAATGGCGGCAAATGCTGAATCATGGCCTGGATCAAAGCCTTGCTTTGTCGGGCGTAAATTTCCCCATCCTGCGAGGCAGCGGTACACTCCTCGCCGCATCGATCGAGAATTTTCGCGATGCGATGCGAGAAAAACAGGAGAGGATTGCCATGGCAGGGGATGCTGCATCATTGCCACAACGGAACGTCATCTACGTTCAAGGGCCCTATTACAACTTCAATTCGAGCGGACAGCCGATCGTCTACTCGACCAACGCGTCGCCGCCGGTGCCAGAGACGCCGGTGCAATATTGGACGCCCGTGCTGGCGGTGCCGGCATCGGTGTTCATTCTCTGCTTCGGGCATTTCAACGCCAAGGGGGCGACCGGGCAGCAGGATTGGGGGCTGGTGATCAACAACGTCGCCGCGACCGACCCGTCCATGGCCGCGGCGATGGCGCCGGTGAAGGCGGCCGCGGCCAACGGCGCCACGTTCCTGCTGTCGATCGGTGGTGCCGACAACCCCGACGACTGGACCCATATCGGCAGCGCGCCTGACATTTGTGCCGCCGAGGTCGCCGCGTTCCTGACGGCCTATGGCCTGAACGGTGTCGATATCGACATGGAAAATTCGGCCAACCCAGGCGCGGTTGCCGCTTTCCTCGCCGATCTCGCCGCGCGCGTGCCGGGGCTGATCGTCTCGGGATCGCCGATGCTGTCGCAGATGCAGACCCACAGTTTCTTCCCCGAGCTGCTGGCGGCGAGCGGCTATGCCTATCCGCAATGGTTCAACGTGCAATATTATCAATATTGCGAAACGCCGAGCCTCGGCTCCTTCGAGGCCAATCTGGCACTCATCGCCGGATGGTATGGCACGCATCGGCCGGCGGCTGTCGGTGACGCGGTGGTGATCGGCGTCGCGCCGACACAGTGCGGCGGGCAGGAATCGGTAGCGAAGGTGCTCGCCGCGGCGGCGGCGATTGCCGCGGCCGAAGCCAATTGGGGCGGCTTTGCGTGGTGGAACTATCCCGAGCTCGTGCCGCCGTCGCTCACGGCGCTGCGCCAGCCCGAGGCGAGCACCGCAGAGCCCGTCTGAACCGACGAGCGGGAAGGCCCGCCGCCCTCTCCAAGAGAGGGCGGCGGGTTCCGGTCATTCGCGGCCGAGCAGCACCCGGGCCTGTCCCGCAATCTGCGCGAGCATCGCAGCGTTGGGCACCGCGGACTGGCGGGCACGCCGCACCAACGCGCTGAACTGGTCGACGCGTGCGCGGTGCTCGGCGAGCCACGCATCCACCGTGGCCTGCGGATCCTGCCCCTCGACGCGACCCAGGAAGTCGAGTCGCAGCTGCTGGAAATCGCGCGCGAGGCCGGCGATCAGCAGGCGCTCCCACACATCGCCGGTGGTGATCCGCGCGGCCGTCGCCTGGGCCCAGTCGAGGCCCAGCGCCTGTCCCAGCGCGGTGAACGCGCGGGTGAGCACCAGCTCGTCGATGCCGCGGCGCTGGCCGAGATCGGCAAGGCCGATACAGCCGTCCAGCTCGAACACATGCACCACCTGGTCCACCAGCTCGCGCGGCGCGCCGGCGGCAGTGAGCTTGCCGCAGATCCGGTCGGCCTGCGCGCGCACCTCGGTGAGCATCAGGCCCTTGGCCTCGCGGCCCAGTGCCTGGATGCCCGGGCGCAGGCGCTCGATCACCTCCGCCGGGCTCGCGCCGGGCCGGGTGATGCGCAGCAGGTCGGCAATCTGGCCGCGCACTGCCACCGCAAGCTCGTCGAGCAGTGCGACGCGGGCGCCTTCGCTGATCTCGGCGGTTTCCACCGCTTCCCACAGCGCCGGCAGGCCGAGCAGCTGTTCGGCGACCACGAACATCGCGGCGATGTCGCGCATCGCGGCGCCTTCTTCCTCGGCCAGTTCGAACGGGTGCAGCACGCCCAGGCGGTTGACCACCCGGTTCGCCAGCTTGGTCGCAACGATTTCGCTGCGCAGGCGATGCTCGTCGATCGCCTTGCCGAACCGCTCCTGCATCGCCTTCGGGAAGGCAGCGTGGAGATCGCCGACCAGCGCCGGATCATGGCCGAGATCGCCCTTTTCGATCGCGTCCTGCAGCGCCAGCTTGGCCGAGGCGAGCAGCACCGCCAGTTCCGGCCGGGTGAGCCCGCGGCCTTCCTGGGCACGGCGCAGCAGATCCTCGTTCGAGCCGAGCCCTTCGACGCCGCGGTCGAGCCGGCCGCTGGATTCGAGGATCTCGATCACCCGCACATAGCTGGGCAGGTCGAGCGCGCCGTCATTCTCCATGAAAGAGAGCGCCAGGGTCTGGAGGCGGTTGTCTTCCAGCACCAGGTGCGACACGTCGTCGGTCATCGAGGCGAGCAGCGTGTTGCGGTCCTCGAAGGCCAGGCGGCCCTCGATCATCTCGCGGTTGAGCGCGATCTTGATGTTGACCTCGTTGTCCGAGCAATCGACGCCGGCCGAATTGTCGATGAAGTCGGTGTTGAGACGGCCGCCGTTCCGCGCGAACGCGATGCGCGCCGCCTGGGTGACGCCCAGATTGGCGCCTTCGCCGACCACCTGCGCGCGCACCTGCTCGGCATTGATGCGGATGCGGTCGTTGGCGGGATCCCCCACCTCGCCGTTGCTCTCGCTCGCCGCCTTCAGATAGGTGCCGATGCCGCCGAACCAGAGGAGCCCGACGCGGGCCTTGAGGATCGCGATCATCAGCCCGTTGGGATCGATGCTGTCGACGTCGAGATCGAGCAGCGCCTTCACCTGCGGGCTGAGCGGGATCGACTTCTCGGTGCGCGGGAACACGCCGCCGCCCTCGGAAATCAGCGCCGGATTATAGTCTGCCCAGCTGGAACGCGGCAGCGCGAACATGCGGGCGCGCTCCTCCCAGCTGGTCGAGGGATCCGGGTTGGGATCGAGGAAGATGTGGCGATGGTCGAATGCGGCGACCAGCCGGATCGCCTTGGACAGGAGCATGCCGTTGCCGAACACGTCGCCCGACATGTCGCCCACGCCCGCCACGGTCACCGGCTCCGTCTGGATGTCGGTGCCCATTTCCAGGAAGTGGCGGCGTACCGACACCCACGCGCCCTTGGCGGTGATGCCCATTGCCTTGTGGTCGTAGCCGACGCTGCCGCCCGAGGCGAAGGCGTCGCCCAGCCAGAAGTTGCGCTCGATGGCCAGCGCGTTCGCAACGTCGGAGAAGGTCGCCGTGCCCTTGTCGGCGGCGACGACGAAATAGGGGTCCTCGCCGTCCAGCACCGTCACGCCCTGCGGGTGGACGACCTCGCCCGATACGATGTTGTCGGTGATCGACAGCAGCGCGCGGATGAAAATGCGGTAGCTTTCGGTACCCTCGGCCAGCCACGCATCGCGATCGAGGGCGGGGCTGGGCAGGTGCTTCGGATAGAAGCCGCCCTTCGCGCCGGTCGGCACGATCACTGCGTTCTTCACGCGCTGCGCCTTCATCAGGCCCAGGATCTCGGTGCGGAAGTCGTCGCGGCGATCGGACCAGCGCAGGCCGCCGCGCGCGACCGGACCGGCGCGTAAGTGGATGCCCTCGACGCGCGGGCTGTAGACCCAGATCTCGCGCCAGGGGAGCGGCGCCGGCAGGCCCGGCACCTTGGCGGAATCGAGCTTGAACGCCAGCGCCTCGGCGCCCGCGGGCGCATAGGCGTTGGTGCGCAGCGTCGCCAGCACCACGCCCTTGAACAGGCGCAGGATGCGGTCGTCGTCGATCGCCGAAACCTGGGCAAGGCCGGCGTCGATGGTCTTTTCTGCCAGGTCGACGGCTTCCTCGTCGTCGGCGCGGGCAGGGTTGTGCGCCGCCTCGAACCGCTCGACCAGGGCAAGTGCCACCAGCGGCGCGCGGCGAAGCGCGTCGACCACGGTGCCGAGGCCGTAGAGCATGCCGGTCTGGCGGAGATAACGGAACCAGGCGCGCAGCAGTACCACCGCGTCCGGCGTGATGCCCGCTTCGACGATCAGGCGGTTGAACAAGTCGTTCTCCGCCCGGCCTTCGAGCACCGCAGCGATGGCGGCCTCGACGATCGCCGGGTCGCGGTCCAGCATGTCGCTGCGGTTCGCCGGTTCCACCTTGAAATCGTGGATGAAGGCGCCGTTGGTCAGCTCGGTCGGCACTTCCTCGAGCACGCGGAAGCCGAAATTCTCGAACGCCGGCACCGCGTCCGACAGTGCGAGCGCGCCGCCCAGGCGGTAGAGCTTGATCCGGTACTTGCCCGGTTCCTCGCGCAGCGGCACGATCCGCACGGAACGGGCATGCTCGTCCTCCAGCCCGCCGATCCGCACCATGTCCTGCGCAGCTTCCTCGGGCGTGTGGGTGAGGCGGTAGACGTCCGGGAAGGCGTTGGCGAGGCGCAGCGACAGGCGCGCCGCGCCGCTGCCGGCCAGCTCGTTGAGGCAGGCTTCCACCGCCGGCGCCCAGCCGCGCACCATGCGGGCGATGCGCGCGTCGAGCTCGGCCTCGTCCGGCATGGTCGTGTCGCCGCGCAGGTCGAGCGTGTAGCGCAGTTGCGCCAGCACGCCGTCTTCCAGCGCAATCGACCAGTTGATCATCTTGGCGTGCGCCGCCTCGGTCAGCATGGTGCCGATCGTCTCGCGGTGGCCGGCGGCGACCTGCTCGCGCGGCAGCCAGACAAAGGCGAACAGGTGGCGGCCCAGCGTGGACCGCACCAGCACCAGCTTCGAGCGCGGACGGTCCGCGACCGACATGGCGGTGAGCACCAGGCTTTCCAGCGCCTCGAGGTCGAACGCGGTGGTCAGGTCGTGCGGGAGGCCGGTCAGCGCGTGCGTCATCGCCTTGCCGGTATGGCCGGCCGGATCGAAGCCGAACTTCGATTCGAGCATCTCGATGCGCCCGCGCAGCATCGGCACCATCGCCGGGGGCGTATTGAGGGCCTGGCTCGTCCACAGGCCATAGTGGATCGAAAGCCCGGTCACGTCCTGGCCTGTCATGATCGGCGTCACGACGATGTCCAGCGGCACGCGGCGGTGCACGGTGGAGGTAGCGTTGGACTTGAGGAGCAGCGGAATCTCGCCGCCCATCTCGAAATAATCGACCGCGAGGCGGCGCGAGGTATCCGCGAGCAGCGGGACCTCATGGGTGTAGCGGGCAAGACCGATCTGGTCGCTGCTTTCGCCGCCGATGGTCCATTTCTCATGGCCGAGCAGCGTCATCGCATCGTCGGCAAACCAGCGGAGCAGCGCTTCGCCTTCGCGCGAGGGCACGCGGGCGCCGTCGATCGACATCGCCTGCTGCAGCGGCCGCCAGTCCGACACCACGTCGCGAGCATGTTCCAGCACGCGCTCGATCTCGCTGGTCAGCGCGCGGCGGGTGCGGGCGTCGGCGCGCTCCATCTCGATGTAGATCATCGACTCGGGCGAGGCATCCTTCGCCTTCTCGCCGATGTCGGTGACGAGGCCCGCGGAGTCGCGCTCGATCGGGAGGATCGGGTGGATGATGCGGAAGATGCCGAGATCGAAAGCGGCGATCGCCCCGGCGATCGAATCGACCAGGAACGGCATGTCGTCGTTGATCACGGCGAGCCGCATCTTTCGACTGGCATCGTCCTGATAGGTTTCGAGATTGAGCCGCACGGTACGCGGCGGGCGCTCTGCCGCCGTCTCCGCGACGAACCGCGCGACTTCCGTCCGCTCGGCGTCGTCCAGTCCTTCCAGCTCTCCGGGTAGCGCGCCTTCGAAGATCCGATCCTCAAAAGCCTGCATGATCTTTTTTTCTAGGTTCTTCATGGGGTGGGCTATGCTCCCGTGCGGAAGGCACCTCAAGTCTGGAAAAACCGGGAGGAATGGCGCAGAAGCGCCCTCCGCCGACGCGCGATTCAGCCGGCGGCCCTGCGTACGGCGCGGTCGGTAAGCGCAGCATCGTCTTCCAGGCGCGCGACGATATCCAGTCCCTGTGCCCCCGCGCGGGCGAGCAGCAGTACAAATTCCGACTCGCCTGCGTGGAGGTCCACCCGCGCCAGCGGCGTGCGCTGGCGCAGCATGTCGGTGGCGCGGGACAGCGCGGCGGGGCGGCGATCCTGCGCCAGCGTGGCGCGAAGCTCGCGCTCTGCCTGCACCACGCCCTTGATGCCGCCGGGCGTGATCTCGAGAAAGGCGTCCAGCCCGCCGGCGGGCACCGCCAGTCGCCGCGCATGGGTTAGCACGGTCGCGAACTCGGCCAGCCGGGTCTTGTCATAGTCGGCGCCGAAGATGAGCTTGACGATCGGCGTCATCGGCGCACGCGCCTGCGCGGTCAGCCCGGCCTCGGCGAGGAGCGCCGCGTAGCCCGCGCCATCCTGGGCGGTCGCGAGCGCGAAGCCATAGGCGCGATCGAGCGCCCGGTAGAGCGCCGCGCGTCCGCGCACGTCCGACGCCCGTGCCGCCGCGGCCGACTCGCGCGCGAGCATCAGCTGGTCGGCCAGCGGCGAGAGCATCTCGGTATGCGGCAGATCGGCGCTGGCCGGCGCTTCGAGCCCGGCGCTAGGCCCATCCGCCCAGACCGACTGGACTGGCGGCGCAGGCGGCGGGGAGGTGCGGCGTGCGGCCTCGATCTCCGCATCGAGCTGCGCCTGAAGCGCGGGATCGACGACTTCCTTCCAGTTGATCACGCCGTAGATGAAGTCGATCTTCTCCGGGCTCGAGGCGAAGGGCATCAGGATGCCGCGATAGAACATCTGATGGCCGCGCTGGCCGACGAACTCGGCCTCGAAGCCGATCGGCGCGCGGTTGGCGATGATCTGGAGATAATGGTCGGTGAGTCGCGAGAGGAGCGAGCGGCTGGGTACCTCGCCAACCCGCGCGATCGCGCCCTCGATCCCGCATTCCGCGCGCAGCGCGGTGCCGAGATAGCGGATCGCCGGATCTTCGATGCCGTCGCTGAAGTCGAGAAGGACGCTGTTGGGGCCGAAGTCGGCGATGTTCTCGGGGTCGAGATCCTGAATCGCGGGATACGGGCGTCCGCGCAGCAGCGCGACCCAGTGGTTGTACGCACGGACATGCATGCGGCGCTCGTCGCCGCCGATGGCCACGGGGCGCTCGTCGATCGCCTCGTCGGCGGCGGGTGCGGGCTCCGAGTCGGCCGGAGAGGGAATGCCGCGAGCCATGTTCATGCGAATGCTCCACTGCGGGCACTGCCCGAAAACGCTGATCCGGCGCGTTGTGCAGGCTCCATGGTAAATGGCGCGTAAAAGCGGGCAGCGGGAAACGCCGGAGGCGCACGGCGCGAAGGCGCGCGCGGCTTGCGCGGCGAAGAAAGTACGGCGGAGATGACAGGAGGTGCTTGCCAGCACCAAAAACCACTGGTAAGCGCGCCGTCCTCCGGGCAAGCCAGCGCCCGGCAGCACCGTGTGCCGCTTTAGCTCAGCTGGTAGAGCATCGCATTCGTAATGCGGGGGTCACAGGTTCGAGTCCTGTAAGCGGCACCATCCCTCTCAGAAGCAAACTCGCCGAGCCCTTGCGGAAGGGGCTTTCCCGTGGGTCCGGCGTGGGTCCTTTGTGGGAAGGCTTTGGGAAGCAGTTTTGCCACCGGTATGGATTCTGCTTGATCGCCGCTCTGCTGGGTTTCGAGCCCGGGCACCGTCGAGCAGGCGGTGCGCCTTGCCATAGGGGAGCACCTGGTGGCGGGCAACGACGGCGGCGCGATCGTCCTCTGGCGCCGCACCGGCCGGGGCGGGTGCGCGTCAGCCCAGGAATGGAAATCGGATGCCATTACGGCAACCTGTGCGCGCATCCGCGGTGCCGAGGGGCCTTCGCGTGTCCATATCGCGTCGCGCCTGGGCTATTGCCCTCCCGCAGCCCCTCGAACCGCAGCGCTCGCCGCAGTCCGGGGGGCTTCGCGCACCTGTCGGTTGCGCGGCGTCAGTTTCCGGCGCCGGGCCGCCCGATCCGGAATTCCCTGGGCGGCGCCGCGCCCAGCAGGTTCTCGACGAAATAGTCCCAGCGACGCCGCATCATGTAATTGGACTGGTCGCCATAGCCGTGGTGCGCGCGCGGGAAGAGGACGAGGTCGAAGTCCTTGTTGGCCTTCTGCAGCGCATCCACCACCAGCAGCGTTGCGGAAACGGGCACGTTGTCGTCGAGCATGCCGTGCGCCAGCATCAGCTTGCCCTTCAGGTTCTTGGCGATGTCCTGATTGGCCTGCAGGTCATAGTTCGTCTTGTCGCCGGTACGCTCCAGAAGGCCGAGATACTTCTCGTAGAAATCGTCCTCATAGTTGCGATTGTCGTGATTGCCGCTTTCGGCGATCCCGACCTTGAAGAAGTCGGGATAGAGGAACATCGCCGCCGCCGTCGCATTGCCGCCGCCCGAATGGCCCCAGATGCCGACCCGGCTTAGGTCCATCCACGGGTTCCGCGCGGCAAGATCCCGGATGCCGGTGACCTGATCGGGAACGGCCTGCTTGCCCATGTCGCGGTAATAGAAGTCCTGGAAGGTCTTCGAACGACGCGGCGTGCCCATCCCGTCGATCTCGACAACCGCAAAGCCCAGCTGCGTCAGCGCGCCTGCGTCCCCCATCGCCGGCGAGAATTGCCGCGAGGCGATCGTCCCCATGAACGGGCCCGGGTAAATATAGTCGATGACCGGATATTTGCGCTGCGGATCGAGCGCCGCCGGCTTGAACAGCAGGCCGTGGCACAGCGTCTTGCCGTCGCTGCACGTGACGGCGATGCTCTCCGGCGGCTGCCAACCGCCTGCCCGCAGCCGCGTCGCGTCGCCCTTCGCCAGCGGCGCGACGACTACGCCGTCGGCGCGGCGCAGCACGGCGGTCTGGGGTTCCTGCGGCGTCGAGTAGATGTCGACGAAATAGCGCCCGTCGCTCGACGGGATCGCGATATGGTCCTGCTTCTCGGGGGTCAGCAGCCTGGGTTTGCCGCCCTTCAGGTCGATCGCGTAGATGCTGCGATAATAAGGATCCGCGCCCGTCTCCCGCCCGACGGCGGCGACCAGCATCTTGCCCGTGCGCTCGTCGATATGGACCGCATGGTCGACATTCCACTGCCCCTGCGTGACCTGTCGGATCAGCTTGCCCGTGGCTGCGCTGTAGAGATAATAATGGCCCCAGTCGTCGCGCTGCGACCACCAAAGGATCTCGCCGCGCTCCGAGAGATAGCGCCAGTTGATCTCTTCGTCATTGTACCCGCTGTCGAACCAGGTCGGCACGGTCTCGGTGAACAGGTCGCGCACCGCGCCGCTGGTGGCATCGGCGATGCGCACCGTCTCCACCTTGTGATCGCGCGACGTGGAGACGAAGGCGAGCGTCTTGCCGTCCTTCGCCCATTGCATGTCCTGCGCCCCTGCACCGCACACGACATCGTCGCACAGCGACGAGCGATGCGGATCCGCGGGCATCTTCAGGCGAAGGACCTGCGCCGTGTCGGCGTCGACGATGACACGCTGGATCTGGATGATCTCCTTGTCGCCGACGAACGGGTATTTCCAGGTCTCGACGCGCGAATGGCCAACCTGCGTCGTCGTGATCGAGAAGTCGGCCACGGCGCGCTGATCCTGCTGGAAGGTCGCCAGCTTCTTGGAGTCCGGCGACCAGATGACGATTGCCTGGTCGGAATGCTTCCAGCCCGCATTGTCCGTCGCGTAGCCGAAATCCTTCACGCCGTCCGTGGTCAGCTGCCGCTCCGCGCCGGTGCGGACGTCGCGGACCCAGAGGTTCCAGTCGCGCACAAAGGCCGCACGCTTGCCGTCGGGTGAGAGGACGGCGCCCGCCGGGCCTCGCTGGGCAAGATAGCCTGCAACCTGGCCGCCGTTCGGCGCCGCGGCTTCCTTGCAGCCATAAGGCTGGACCAGGGCGCATTCATAGCGCTTGCCGGCGACCGTCAGGATCGCGGTGTTCTTGGCGAGATCGGGTTCGAAGCCCTGGACGGCGAGCTTGGCTGCGTCGCGCTCTTTCAGTCCGGCGGCGTTGAGCGACGCCAGCAGCGCGGTCCTGTCGAAGGCGGGGGTCTTCGTCCCCTTGGTTGCATCGCCGAGCATGATCGTCGGCACCCCGTGATCGGTGTCGACGTACCAGAAGTGCCGCGCGTCGATCCAGTGCGCCGTGCGCACGGCGTGATCGACCAGGGGCGCCGTCCACGGACCCAGCTGGTGCATGGCGCGGGTATAGTCTGCCTCCGTCAGCGTCGGCCGTTGTTGCGCCAGCGCCGTGCTGGCGGACAGGGAAGCCAAGAGGCAGCAGGCGATCAGGCGCATCGGGAGACTTTCCGCAGGAGAGGGGTCGGCAGTCCGCAGGAAGGCTGGCCCAAGGTTCGTCATTCCCCGTCGCCCCCCACGCGACCCGCAGCAGCGCACACGGGCGCAACTTTTATGCAGGCGGGTGGCGGCCATCGCAAGGGCCTCCCGCTGCACGGGCGCCGAGGCGCGTGGCGGTCAACGGTAATAATAGGGTGAGCGCTTCGCCCATATCGAGCCCGGATAGCGGGCGTGGAGCAGGCGGAAGGCGCGCTTGCTGAGCTGGTTGTGGTTAGGCCCCCAGCGGCCGATGCGGTTGAGCCGATAGAGCGCTTCCCCGGCACGCGGGTCGCGGGGGTGTGCGGCGACATAGGCGAGCGCCTCGTCCCACAGCGTGGTTCCGCCCGATTGCTTGCCGTCCAGCACGGATATGCGCCGGAATGCGTTCCGCTCGCGCAGCGCCGCCGGTTGCAGCCCCTCGGCAAAGGGGGCGAGACGGGTCGGGAAAGCCTCTCCACATCGTCCGTTGCAGGTGAGGTCGACGGCCTCTTCCCCCGCGTCCCGCACGCCGCCCCACCAGATCCCCTGATAATAGGCCTTGGCCGCCGGAAATGCCCCTGCCGCCATGCCGCGCGGCGCCTGCAAGAACCAATCGTCCCAATAGCCGCCGAAGGATGGCTCGTTTCCTACCGGCCGGGCATAGTCGGCGAGATCGGTGCGCAGGCTGGGGATCTTGGCCATGACGAAGGCCTCGGCGAAGCGCTTGTCCGCGCCCGGTGCTGTCCGCAGGATCCGCTGCCAATCGGCCCGCACCTGCGGCAGCAGGGGAAGGAGCATCTGCACCGTCTCGTTCACCGCCCCATCGTCGCGCAGCAGCACTGCCCGTACATAGTTGGTGAGCGTCAGGTCTAGCCGTAGCTCGGACGGCAGGTCCGCGCTGCGGCCAAGCGCGAGCCGCTGTGCGAGGGGGAGGCGGTCGATCGTCAACCGTGCATCGTCGCCCAGGCCCAGCCAGTCCTCCCCGCGACGACCGAGCTGCGCCTGGGCGGCGACGCCGAGACAGTCGGCAGCATCGGGCATGCAATAGGGCCGGCGGAGCGCATGCGCGGCGAAATCGGCAAGGCTCGTCGCAAGTTGGGCGCGGATCGACAGGAAGATGTTGCGATCCGACGGCGTCAGGTCGGGGCGGGCGAGCAGGGCATCGACCTCCGGGCGCAGAGTCGCATCCGGCACCCGTCCGATGCGCAGCCGCAGCAGATGGTAGCGCGCCGTGAGCCAGGCGGGATCGGTCGCGGCGATGCGATCGGCTGCGTTGGCCAGTGGCATCGCCGCGGCATCGCTCGCCTGAACAAGGCCCAACGCAGCCACCAGCCATGCGGTGCGATGCGTCGCCTGCCAGCGATCGGTAGCATGGGCCAGCGCCTCGGTGCGGTTGCGCGCATCCAGCGTTGCGATCCAGTCGGCAGCCTCGGGCTTGTCCAGACGGTCGACGGACAGGCTCCAATAGTCCTTGAATTGCAACGCGATGTCCGGCGTGGGCGTCTTCCGGTTGAGCACGCCGTCGAGCCGGTCGCGGAGCGCCGCCGGGTGCTCGGCATAGTCGAGCACCTGTTGCATCCGCACCACCTCGCCCTTGCCATAGGTGCCGTCCGGTGCGGCGGCGAGGGCGGCGATGGCGGCACGGGCACGGGCGAAGGCGGCGGGGTCGCGGGCGGTAAGCGCGGCGCGTTGGATCGTACGCGCCCGAAGGTACCCGGCGAGCGGCTGCCAGGGCGAGGCGGGATCGCGGCCGATCGCCGTAAAGGCCGCCTCGGCATCGGCCAGGCGCCCGTCATAGAGGGCGAGGGCCGCCTGCTGGTAGAGCCGATCGGCGCGCAGCCATGCGGGTGCGGCAGGATCCAGCGGCGGCAGGGTGATGCCTTCCTTGCTGCAGGCATCGAAGACCCGGTCCTGCGCATCGACCCAGGCGCGTACCCAGGGCGAGCCCTGGCCGTGCGCCGCGACCCGGGCCTTCAGCGTCGCCGCGGCGGTGACAAACGCATCGCCGAAGCAGGTCGGGATCGCGGTATAGTTCGGCCCCCGGCGTTCGGTCGAAACCCAATAGAGATCCGCGGACACGCCCGGCACCTCCCGCCGCGCCTCGATCCACACGCCGGTGTGATCCTGTCCGTCGCCGCAACAGGGGGTGGCGAGAGCCTCGGTTGCGGCAGGTCCGGTTTCCAGGCCGGTGAGCAGGCGCCAGTCGAGGTAGCGCACCGCTTCCGGCGCGCTTGGCTTCACGATGCCGACATTGCCGGCAGCGAAAGCGGCGCGATCGATGGGGTGCAGCGCATGGCTGGTGACATAGTCGAGAATCGGCCCCGGATCGCCCGAGCCGGACGCCTGCGTCCCGGCCAGCACCGCAAGGCTCACCGCCGCCGCGAACCACCACCCGCGTTTCATCGCCACCGCTCCACCTGGCTACGCACCGCGGCGAAGGTGGAGGGCGTCCAGCTTTGCGGTGCGAACAGATAGATCCTACGCCCTTGCGGCGCGCGGGCAATGGGGGTGTCGGCAGAAAGTGCAAGCGCCTTGCGGCAGGCGGGCTCCGCCCAGTCGCCGCCGCTTTCGATGCGGGTGCGAATGGCGCCGTCGCCCCGGCCCATGCGGAACAGCATCGGCACGATCTCGTCGACCGGGAGCGCGCCCAGCCAGTCTTCCTGGCACCAGCTGGCGATCGCGGTCATCGAAAGCGGCGTGCCGCGCGGCAGGCCGGCGCGGACGTCGTGAAGCAGGTCGATCAGGATCTGGCGCTGCGACTGGCGGACCTCGAAATCGATCTGGACGCGCGGCGTGGACACGATGCGGGCGAAGTGCAGCACGGCGGCGGCAACCCGGGCACGCAACCGGGGCGTCCAGTGCAGGGGCCGGCCATCCTCGATCTGGAGATGGACGACGGCGGTGGTGGGGGGATGATCGGTGCGCAGCGGATAGCGGCGGCCGCGTGCCTCGAAACCGTCGCCGGCAAGCGTGAGGAATCCGGTCTGCACGGCGATTTCCACCTGCGCAGGAAGGAAACGGAGATCCTCGGGACGTTCCCATGCCCAGACCACAAGCTGCGGGGGCGGTGCGGCCGGCGTGCAGGCGGCGAGCGCGAAGGGGAGGAGGGGCCACAGACGGCGTCGCGCGATGTGGTTCATGGCGGCGAGACAGCACGGTTCAAGGCCGGGGTGCTCAACGCCCGCGCGCCTTTTTCAGATCGATGTCCAGCCGCTTGACGCGGTAGTAGAAGGTCTTGCGCGGCAGCCCGAGCGCAGTGATCGCTGCGTTGATCTCGCCATTGGCCACCGCGATGGCGTCCAGAATCAGCGTGCGCTCGAACGCGTCGAGCCGTTCGGTCAGCGTTCGCGCATCCGGGGCGGAGGGTTCCGATGGCGCCTCCAGGCCCAGCACGAAGCGTTCGGCGGCGCGTTCCAGCTCGCGGACATTGCCAGGCCAGGCGCGCCGCGCCGCCGCATGCGCCGCCTCGGACAGCGCAGGGAGCATCCGGCGATGCCGGTCCGCAGCCTGTTCGGCCAGGTGCGCAAACAGCAGGGGAATGTCCTCCTCGCGTTCCGCCAGGGTCGGCAGGCGCAGCGAGATGCCGGCGAGGCGATGATAGAGCCCCGGCGGCAGGCCCGTGGCCGCGCCGTCGTCGATCGCGGCGACGATGCGGATGTCGACGGGGTCAGGATCACGTTGATCGGTCGCCACCGTCCGCGCCTCGGCGAACTGGGCGAGGCGGTGGTGCAATTCGGCCGGCGCGAGTTCGAGATGGTCGAGGAACAGCGTGCCGCGATCGGCCCGGGCGACAATGCCGCCCCGGCCGAACAGCTCCCGCTCGACGATCGCGGCAGGCACCGTCGCGCAATCGAGCAGCTGGAACCGGTGGCGGCTACGACGACCGGCGCGGTGCAGCAGCCGTGCGAACAGCTCCTTGCCGGTGCCGGTGGCGCCTTCGAGCACCAGATCCAGCGCGGTATCGGCGAGCATCGGGATCATCTCGCGCAGGCGGCGGATGGCCGGCGACTGGCCGATGAGCGCGGTTTCCGATTCGTGCGCCGCAGCGCGCAGTCGCCGGTTCTCCAGGGCCAGCGCCCGCGCGGTGCCCGCCCGCTGCAGGGCAGCCTCCAGCGCTTCGCCGGGAAAGGGCTTGGGCAGGAAATCCCACGCGCCGGCCTTGATCGCATCCACCGCCATCGCGACGTCGCCATGCCCGGTCATCAGGATCACCGGCAGGTCCGTGTCGATCGCGCGGAGGCGGTGGAAGAAATCGACGCCGGACATGCCGGGCATGCGCACGTCGGTGACGACCACGCCCGGAAAGCCGGCGTCGATCCGTGCGAGTGCGCTTGGCGCATCGACGAAGGGCTGGACGACGTGCCCGGCCAGCTCCAGCGCCTGGGTGAGCGCCGCGCGAAAATCGGCGTCGTCGTCGACCAGGGCAACCGTGACGTTCATGCGCGCTGCAGCTCCAGTTCGAAACAGGCGCCGGGTTCGTCGGCAAGCCATCGCAGACCGCCGCCGAGATCGGTCATGATGTCGCTGGCGATCACCAGACCCAGGCCGAGCCCGTTGTTGCGGCTGGTCGCAAAGGGCGTGAAGAGCCGTGCGGCGATGTCCGGTGCGATCCCGGGGCCGTTGTCGCCGATGCGGACCCGTACCGCTCCGGCATCGGTCGCGACGGTGATCGCGATCGTAGGATCCGTGCGGCCGGCGAGCGCCTCGGCGGCGTTCTGAAGCAGATTGACGAAGACCTGTTCCAGCCGGACGCGTCCGCCCAGCACCCGCAGCGAGGGGGAGATCGCCGGTCGCACCAGACGGACGGGGCGCAATTGCTCCTTCAGGATCAACAGCGCGCCGTCCAGCGCCTCGCCGAGCGGCAGCGGCCGGATGTCGCCCGGCTGGCGTCGCGAGAAACCGCGCAATTGTGCCGTCACGGCCCCGATCCGGTCGCTCAGCCGGCGGATCGCCTCCAGATTGTCGCGAACCTGGGGGATCGCGGCGCGATCCAGCAGGATCATGCTGTTCTCCGCATAGGTCCGGATCGCCGCCACCGGCTGGGCGGTTTCGTGCGCGACGCTGGCGGTCACTTGCCCGAGCGTGGCAAGGCGGTTGGCCTGGCGCAGGCCTTCGCGCAATTCGGCGGCACGGGTCTCGATCGCAGCGCGCTCCTCGATCTCGCGACGCAGCGCAGCGGTGCGTTCCACTACCGCGGCCTCGAGCTCCGCGGTTCGCCGTTGCATGAGGGTCGCGCGCTGGCGCAGGCCCCAGAACAGCGCGGCAAGCGCGAGAATGGCGAACATCGCGGCGACGCCAGCGGTGCGCTGCGCGACCCGGACGGCCTCAGCCACCGGCCGGCGCAGCGACAGCGACCACCCGGGCTGGGCGGTAGGGACCAGGGCTTCGACCGTGTCGCTGTCCACGGCGGGAAGCAATACCGGGGTTGTGTCCGCGGGGAGGGCTGCCTCGCGCTGGAGGCTGGCAAGGGTGGCCGGCGGAATCGGTCGCGCGGCGGCGAAGCGCCAGTGCGGATTGCTGGACATCAGCACCAGGCCGGTCGTGTCGCTGACGAAGGTATCGCCGCCTGCGCGTCGCCATGCAGCCTCGATCGCGTCGAACTCCAGCTTCACGACGATCACGCCGCCGCTGCCGGTCCGCCTGGCCAGATACAGACCCGAATGTCGGCTGACCGTGCCCAGCGCATACTGGCTGGCCTCGCCGCGGCTGCTTGCCTCCCGGAAATAGCGACGGAAGCGATAGTCCGAGCCGACGAAGCTGCGCGGCGAACGCCAGTTGCTGGAGGCAAGGGTGAGGCCGCCGGGCGCGATCAGGTAGATCGCTGCGGCACCGGTGGTGCGCGCAAGCGACTCCAGCTTGCGGTTCAGCGGCGCTGCGCCACTGCCCGCAAGTGCAGCGGCCACGTCCCGATCATCGTCCAGTGCCAGGGGCAGCAGGCGAAACCGCGCGATCTCGCTGTCGAGCAGCGCCGCGCGCAGCTGCGCGCTGGTCGCGGTGGTCGTCGCGAGCACCTGTCGGGTACGCGCGCCGCTGAGCCAGCCCGCTCCCACCCCGACGGCGATGGCGAGCAGCACCGTGGCCGCCCAGAAGCGCCAGCTGAAACGCGAATCATCGGCCATGCCGCAGCCTATCTCCGTCCCGGCGTCATGGGCAAGTTTTTGCACTTTTGGCGGCCTCGGGTGTGCCAGTTTCCGGACAAGGTCGAACTGGATTTAAGATAACGCTTTGTAAAATAGTGGTTTGTTTTGCCGCACCTGACACTTTCCCCGCGACCGGCAGTGCGCGAGAAGCATGGAGTTCGACGCTACCGGTGCTGCAACCGGAGCATGGAGAGGAATATCATGGTACCCATCACCCTCGACTCCGGCCCCGGAACGCCGCCGCCGCCGCCCGCGCCCCGGCGCTGGTACGGGCATCTGTATGTCCAGGTGCTGATCGCGATCATCGCCGGCGTGCTGATCGGCCATTATGCGCCGGCCACCGGTGAGGCGCTCAAGCCGCTGGGCGACGGGTTCATCAAGCTGGTGAAGATGATCATCGCCCCGGTGATCTTCCTGACGATCGTCACCGGCATCGCCGGGATGCGCGATCTGCGGGCGGTGGGGCGGGTCGCTGCCAAGGCGTTCGCCTATTTCCTGTGCTTCTCCACGCTGGCGCTGATCGTGGGCCTGGTGGTCGGCAATCTCGTGCAGCCGGGCGCAGGGCTGAACATCGATCCGGCGACGCTCAATGCCGGCAAGGTCGCGGAATACACCGCCAAGGCGCACGATTCGACGATCACCGGCTTCCTGCTGGGTATCATCCCCGACACCTTCCTCTCGGCGATCACCGAGGGCAACATTCTCCAGACGCTGTTCGTCGCGATCCTGTTCGGCATCGGCCTGGCATTGCTCGGCGAGCGCAGCACCCGCGTGGTGGCAGCGCTGGAGGACGTATCGCTGGCAATGTTCAAGGTTGTCGCGATCCTGATGAAGGCTGCCCCGATCGGCGCATTCGGCGCGATGGCCTTCACCATCGGCAAATACGGCGTCGGCACGCTGGCCAATCTCGCGATGCTGCTCGGCACCTTCTACCTCACCTCGGCGCTGTTCGTCGTCGTGGTGCTCGGCACGGTCTCGGCGCTGGCCGGTTTCTCGATCTTCCGCCTGATCGCCTATCTCAAGACCGAGCTGCTGCTGGTGCTCGGCACCTCCTCCTCCGAAAGCGCGCTGCCCGCGCTGATCGACAAGATGGAGCGTGCCGGTTGCCCCAAGACGATCGTCGGTCTCGTCGTCCCGACCGGCTACTCGTTCAATCTCGACGGCACCAACATCTACATGACGCTCGCGGCGCTGTTCATCGCCCAGGCAACCGGCGTGCACCTGTCGCTGGAGCAGCAGGTGCTGCTGCTCGGCGTGGCGATGCTGTCGTCCAAGGGGGCGGCGGGCGTCACCGGCGCAGGGTTCATCACGCTGGCGGCAACGCTGTCGATCGTGCCCAGCGTTCCGGTGGCCGGCATGGCGCTGATCCTGGGGGTCGATCGCTTCATGTCGGAGTGCCGCAGCCTCACCAATTTCATCGGCAATGCGGTGGCGACGGTGGTCGTATCGCGCTGGGAGGGGCGGCTGGATCATGCCGCGCTGCACGCCGCGCTGAACGGTGCCCCGGCCGACGCCGACCCGCGTGGGGACGCACTTCCCGTCCGCACCGTTCCGGCCGAATAAGGGCGCTTTCATGCAGTTTCTGGTTCGCGCCCTTGGCGCCACCCCCGCGCTCGTCCTGGCGCTGTCGGCCTCCGCGCAGACTGCCGACAAGGCCAGCCTCTATCCCGCCGCTGCCGCCGGAGACGGCGCCACGACCGGCGGCTACAATCTGTCGCGGTGGGCGGAGGACTGGCGCACGCTCTGTGATCCCGCCAAGCGCGTCGATCCGATCGACGCCCTCAAATGCGTCAAGCTGACGCCGAGCGGCGACGTCTATGTCACCTTTTCGGGCGAGGCGCGGCTGCGCGTCAACCACACCACCAATCCCAATCTGCGCGACAGCCGCGCGCAGCGGCAGGATATCGTGCGCCTGGTCGGCGGAGCGGACCTGCACGTCGGCGAGCATCTGCGCGTCTACGCGGAGGTGGCGCATGGCGGTATCGGCGGGGTGGAGCTGGGCGCGCCGGCGGCGACGCTGCGCAACGATGTTGCCGTCCAGCAGCTGTTCGTCGAGGCCAAAGGCAGGATCGCCGACGTGGATGTCGGCGCGCGCTATGGGCGGCAGGAATTTGTCGACGGCCCCAATCTGCTGGTTTCGCAGCGCGACAACAACACGATCCGCTACACGGTGAATGGCCTGCGCGCCTGGGCGCGGACGGGGACGATGCGGATCGACGCCTTCGACCTCAAGCCGACGCAATATGGCGATCTCGGCACGGAAGACGACGTGATCGATCCCGCGCGGCGTTTCTCGGGCGTCACGCTCGGCTTTGTCGTGCCCAAAGGCTGGTTCGGCGGTTCGAAGCTCTATGTCGATCCCTTCTTCTGGCGCCGGCGCAACAAGGTGGGTGCCTGGGGCGGACGGGTCGGGCCCGCGACCCGCTATTATCTCGGCACCCATGTCTTCGGCGAGGCGGGGCGCGTGACGATCGACTGGACGGTCAACCATCAATGGGGACAGTTTCGCGACCAGAAGATCGACGCCTGGCACCTGCTCTTCGCCCAGAATGTGCGGGTCGGAAACGGCACGGGCGCGCCCCGCCTCGGCTTCCACGCCGATTATGCGAGCGGCGGCGGGGGCTATGGCGACGGCAAGCTCCGCAACGCCTATGCCCCGTTCGGAAACAATATCTACTACAGCTATGGGCTTTTCCTGACGCCGAGCAACCTGATCACCGTCGCGCCCACCTTCAGCGTCTCGCCGGTGCCGGTGCTGCGCCTGTCCGGCGCGGTGCAGCGGGCATGGCGTGCGAATGTGCATGACGCCGTGTACCGTGCCAGCGGGGCGCCCTTTGCCGGCACGCAGAATGTCCGCGACGCCCGCATCGGGGATGTGCTGCAACTCCAGGCGGTCTGGACGCTCTCGCCGCGCCTGTCGCTGACGGGACGGTATGAACATCTTGCGGCCGGACCATCCCTGACCAAAGCGGGGTACGCCAGTGCGGACTTTCTGGCAGGGTGGCTCAGCTTCCGCTTCTGATGGCGGTCGCGATGCCCGGCCGTTGCTCCGCGCGTGGGGAACTCAGGCGTCGGCGCGCCGCATCAGGCTCGCGATCTGCCCCAGACTGCGCCTGCCCCCGCCCGCGAGCAGGCTGGCGCGGAACACGCGTCCGAGCAGCCAGACTTCGAGGACGATGAAGGCCGCCAGCGTCACCCCGGAGCCCAGCACCTCCCAGGTGGGAATGCCGCTGCCGAGCCGGGCGAGCACCGTGAAGGGCGTGTAGAGCGGGATCCAGGTCAGCACCTCGACGCCAATTCCGCCTGCGCCGCGCAGCACTGCCTGCACCAGCAGCGTGAACGGCATCATGATCACCAGGATCACCGGCGTCAGATACCCCTGTGCGTCGCGCATCGAGTCGCTCATCGCGCCGATCACCAGGAACAGCATCGATACCATCACATAGCCGGCGGTGAAGAAATAGAGGATCGCCGCCACGCTGCCCGGCGACGATACGGGCGCCAGCGCCGGGCGGATCAGCTCGGCGATGGTGCCATGCGTGGCATAGGCGGCAAAGGCGCCGCATGCCGCCCAGGTCACGATCATCGACAGTCCGATCGCCACGGTGCCGACCAGCTTGCCGTACATCAGTTCGTTGGGCGAGACGCAGGCCAGCACCGTCTCCAGCAGCTTGTTGCTGCGCTCCTCCACCGTGCCCTGCAGCATCCAGCTTCCCGAGAGCACCAGCGACATCATCAGGATATAGGCGCAGGCCAAGGGCAGGATCGAGCGGATCACCACCCGTTCGCGACCGCTGCCCTCCGGCGGCGTCGTTACCCGGATGGCCGGGGCGATAGTGCCGGCCGCAGCGGCGGCCTGGGGCGACAGACCATTGGCGGCGAGATAGCGGGCGCGCAGCTCCTGGGTGAGCACCGTCTGCAGCTTGGCGACGAACGACGCGCGCGGTACGCCGTTGGCCCAGAGCCGCACCGCCGGCGAGGCGCCGAAGTCGCGGGGGACCAGCACGACATAGTCGACCGGCCTGGCCTGGGCCTTGTCGCCCGGGCGGAGCACCGGTTCGAGCGCCGTGTCGATCGCGTCCGGCGCCGCCCGTGCGACCGCTGCCGGGGCCTCGACGATCCGATAGCCGGGTTCGGGTGCCTTGAAGCCCTCCGCATCCTCTCTGGAAATCCTTGCGATCGCTGCCCGCGCGCGTTCGGCGCCGCCGTCGGCGGCGAAGCGGGCAACATCGGCGTCACTGAACCAGCGTTCGGGCTGGGCCCACAGCGCGGTCGGCGCTGCCTTTTGCAGATCATGTCGCCGGACGTACCGGGCAAGCGCGTCGAGGGTCGCGCGCTGTTCGTCGAGCAGGATCCGCTGGCGCAGCGCGGCGCCCGCAGTGCCGCCGGACTGATCGACCAGCATCACCGTCTCGGTATCGGACTTGTCGAGGAAGCGCGAGAATACCGGCCCGAACGCAAAGGCGGCCGGCAGGATCAGCAGGGTGAACCAGAAGCTGCGGGTCATCGCGATCTGGCGGAACTCGCGGGCGGCAACGAGCAGGATGTGCTGGAGCATTAGCGTGCCTCCCCGCCGACGATGTGAAGAAAGACCTCGTGCAGGCTGGCGCGGCGCTGCTCGAAGCGGCGCAGCGTGACGCCCTGCGCCGTGCAATGTTCGAGCAGGTCGCCGGGATCATGCCCCGGCTGCAGACGCACCGTCCATTCCTGCCACGGGCCATCGCCGCCAAGGGCCTGCGCGTCGACCACGCCGGGCAATCCCATGGGCGAGCGCTGCGCGCCGAGGCGGATCTCGACGGGCAGCGTCTCGCGCGCCGCTTCCTGCGTGCCCTCGAACAGTTTGCGCCCGCGTGCCAGCAGCAGCAGCCTGTCGCAGAGCCGTTCCGCGTGCTGCATGACATGGGTGGAGAAGACGACCGCGGCGCCGCCCTTGGCTGCGTGGACGATCTCGTCCTCCAGCAGGCCCTGGTTCACCGGATCGAGTCCGGAAAACGGCTCGTCCAGCAGCAACAGCTGCGGCTTGTTGACCACCGCGGTCGCGAGCTGGACCTTCTGCGCCATGCCCTTGGAAAGCTTGTCGACCGAGGTCTTGGCGAAATCGGCCAGGCCGAAGCGCTCGAGCAGAAGCTTGCCCTGGGTGCGGGCATCGGCTGCGGCCATGCCCTTCAGCCGCCCGAAATAGACAATCGTGTCGAGGGCGGTCATCGACCGGTACAGGCCGCGCTCCTCGGGTAGAAAGCCGAGCACGGCGCTGTTGCCGCGACCCGGCGCGCGACCGAGCACCGAGATGCTGCCGGAATCGGGTCGCAGGATGTCGAGCACCATGCGCAGCGACGTGGTCTTGCCGGCACCGTTGCCGCCGAGGAACCCGAAGACCTCCCCAGCCGCCACCGAAAAGCTCAGATCCTCCACCGCCGTGAAGTCGCCGAAGCGCTTGACCACGTTCTGCAGGCGCAACGCTTCCATCGCCAATCCCCCTGATCCCGGAGAAAGATGTATCGAGTGTATCGATCGGCTACAACAGTCGAATGGAAGGGCGGCCCGGGCTGCCGCTCGCCTGGTGTGGCGAGCGTGGGATTTCCCGCCCGCTGCTACCGGTTCAGCAGCGCCTCCAGCCAGTCGCCGACCAGCGCGACCAGCCGCGGGGAGCCCGCATTGGGGCCGAGGGTCGCTACTTCCTCCTGATTGCCGGTTACCGCGCCTTCCTGGAACCAGTGACTGAGCCCCTCGAGCACCACCACCGTGCCCCGCGGGTTCTGCGCCAGTGCTTTTCTCGCCTCGGGCGCCTCGTCCGCGGCGACGACGAGCGGATCCTTCGAGGCGAAGACAGCCAGTACTGGCATCCGCAGCGCCCGCAAATCGGAGGCGGAGCGCAGTCTGGTCGCCCGTCGCGTCTCCTCTGTGTCGATCATCGCCAGCGCGGCTTCCGCCTCCGGGCGGCGGAAGCCGGCCGCCTCGAAGCGATCGACCACTGTCGTGCGCAGCCGGGCGATCGTCTCCGCATCCTTTCCGTCGATCCGAGCCTGCAACAGGGTGATCGCAGCATCGATCGCCGTCGCGGAAGGCGCGGCCGGGCGCCCGGCGACGATCATCTGGTTGAGAATCGCCCTGCGCAGATACGGCAGGCCGTCGCCGACCGATCCCGCCAGCATCACGATCCCGGCGATGCGGGGATCGGCGGCCGCCACGGCCGGTGCGATCACGCCGCCCTGGCTGTGGCCGACCAGTGCAATGCGGCGTGGATCGATGTCCCGCCGGCGGCGCATCGCAGCGACCGCGGCGGCGGCGTCCGCGGTCAGGCGTTCGACATCCTCCCTGTAGATGCCGGTCGACTGGCCGATGCCGCGCTTGTCATATTCCAGTGCGGCGATGCCGTGCGCGGTCAGCCGGCGGACGATTTCCGGGAAGCCGCCGCGTCTGTTAGGCCCGTGCCCCTGGATCAGCACCACCAGCGGTACCCGCGCTCTACCGTGCGTGGCGGGAAGGTGGAGCGTGCCCGCAAGGGTAACGCTCGGCTCGACGGCGATGCGGACGTCCGTCGCCACCTCGGGCGGGTGAAAACCGGCGAAGGCGCGGGCAATCGCCTTGTCGTCTGCTGCACCGCGAAGCAGTGCAACCGGTCCCAGCGCTACCTGCGTACGCGCCTGACCAAGCGGCACCGATAGCGCCTGGGAGTTGGCGGCGAAGCGGGCCGGGGCCGTGCCGCGCAGGATCACGCGCTGCCAGCGCGTTCCCAGCGAAATGGTGGTGCTCGCGAAGCGGGCATATGTCGGCGCTGGTCCCTGCAGCGCAATGTCGAGCCGTGTCGTCCGGGCTGCGCGCGCCCAGAACACCATCGTGACGGGCTCCCCTGCCGCGATTTCGGACGGGATCGCTACGGTGGCCCCGCTCGACCACGGCTCGCCCGGCGCGGCGCGGGGCGCCACGAGAAGGACGCTGTCGCCCGGCACGGCCCGATCCCGGGCATGGGAATAGTCCGTGCCGTACACAGCCCAGCCATGCGTCCCCAACAGCGTACGCGTCTGTGCCTCGGCCGGCCCATGCGCCAGCGCCAGGATCGCGATCGCCGCCACCTTGCCCAACCGGCCCCGTATCCCCCGACTTATGGTGCGAGCGCGTGCAGACCGTGTCGTCATCCGTCCTCTCCTTGCTGTCGTTCGATCAGAGGATCGCGCCGAGCCTTTCGCCGGCGTCCCGGCCGCCTTGTGCGGCGTGCCTCCGCGCGAGGGTGCCCAGGGCGGCGAGTTCGATCGCCAGCGCCGCGCCGGGCCATAGCAGCCCCGCCAGCGGCAGTCCGACGCAGACCATGGCGAGGGCCAGCGTCATCATCGCGGACACCAGGATGCGCAGGGCTGTCGCCACACGCCGCCAGTCACGCTCCGCTACCCACCAGGCGAGCGGCAGATGGCTCGCGGCGAGCAACAGCATTGCGAGCGTGAGGGCGGGGCCGATCGCCAGCGATCCCGCATTGAGCAGCGACCGATGGCTTCCGCTTCCTGACACAAGGCCGAGCATATCGTCGCTGGCCTCCACGAAGGGAACGCCGATCCGCGCCGCCACGGCGAACAGCGCGGCCATCGGCAGGAACAACCCGCAGGCCAGCGCATGGCCCGCAAGGGCAAGCCGCCCCTCGCCATGATGCGGCAGCATCCGCCACGCTCCGATTAGACAGCCCAGAGCGAACCGAAACGCCTGGCCGTCGCGTTCCGCCACGACGAACTCTGCCACCATCGCGTCGCCCCAGGCTTTGTCGTACGCCCCCAGGCTACCTGTCGCCAGCTTCAGTAGCAGCCGGGGGAGCGCCGCGCTCATGCCAGCGCCGGCCTGCCGCCCGCGGCCTCCGGCCCTTCGGTCTGCTCCCGCGCCAGCTGCAGTCCGGCCACGGTCAGGCGATAGGCATGTCTCGGCGGCCGGCCCGGCTGTTCGGGGGCATGCCAGGTCGCCTCGACCAGCCCCTGTTCGGTCATCCGCATCAGCAATGGGTACACCGTGCCCGACAGCAGTCCGGTCTGCTTCATCAGCTCATAGCCGTGGCACCATCCAGGCGCGTGTGCCGCGAGCGCCTGCAGCAGCGTGCGCATCTGGGGAGAGGGACGACGTGAACGGCGCATGCGAACAATACGACATATGTAGATTTAAGAGTCAAGCGGAGGGTCGCGCGTCGCTGCCATCGGCGTCGGCCTGATGCCGGCGACAACCGGGCGGAGGCGCCGACCCGAGGTAAACCGCGCGATCCGGGGCCGCTGAGTCAGCTCCTAGGGCGCCAGCCATCGAATAGCCGCTGCCGTACCGCGTCGATGCCAAGCGCGCCGTTCCAGCGGATCGCCATGGCAGGGCCGCGCGCGCCCGGACCACGGGACCCGCGTTCGGCGAAGCGCGAATCCTCGGGCCGGAAGATCGCGGTCTTGGTGCCGTCGCGGGCGGTACCGGCCATGCTGGTCCAGTGCTCCGGGTGGATGTGCGCATCCATCCAGCAATCGAGAAAGGACGCCTGACCCACCGCATTCGGATCGGCGTAGCGGCCGTCGGCGAACCGCGTGGTCGGGTGCCAGGGCCGCGCGAGCGCCACCGATCCATTCTCGACCCCCGCCTCCCGCGTGAGACGCGAGCGGGAAATGACGATGCCGATCGGTTGCGAGAGCGGCGTCGAGGGCGCGGCGATGAACGAGGCGAACTCGCCCGCCGGCGTGGGACCGGCGCGGCGGCGCGAGCGGATCTCGCTGTCTTCGATCAGCAGCATCCCGCTGCCGAAGATGAAATCGACATTGCCCGCGACGATCCCCCGCCGAAACCATGCCCGCCGTCCGCGGGTGAACAGCGTGTCCTGATAGCCGAGCAGCCAAACACCGTCGAACTGCACGCGGTCGCTGTCGGTATCGAGCAGCAACGCCACCCCTTGCGAGTTGCCGATCTTCTTCGGATCGCCCTCGGGTAGCGCGTCATTGGCGAGATAGTCGAAGGCGTTCTCCACGGACAGATCGCGAACCACCACGTCGCTGGCGTGGATGGTGAGCGTCGCCGATCCCGGCGTGCCCCAGTTGGCAGGGTCGTAGCGTCCGGCGGTCTGCGCCACCGCGTCGAACACGATGCGCGTGCGATCAGCACCGGCACCGGCGATCCGCACCCTGCCGCGGCGTACCACCGGCTTTTCGCGGTAGGTGCCCGGCGCGATCGTGATGGTGACCCAGTTGCGCGACTTGTCCCGGGCGGCGGCGTCCAGCGCCGCCTGCACGCTGCCGAAACACCCGGCGCGCGCGCCGCAATCGGCAGCTACCCGATAGGAGGTTGGTGCCGCGGCGGCGGCACCGGCCAGCAGGGATCCCAGGAACGCGGCCAGATACAGCTTCATCGTGATCCTCTCTTGAGCGCGGGCGGGCGCAGGAAGGCGTCGATCTCCGCCACGACGCGGGGCAGATAGGGCTGGTAGAGCCAGAAGGTGTGCGGCGCGTCGTCAAAGGCGAAGAAGCGGTGCCGTACGCCGGCCTTTGCGAGTGCGGCCAGCACGGCGTCCTTGCCGGCGGTGAAGCGCGGCTGACCGCTGCCGAGGATCAGTGTCGGCGGCAGGTCGGGGCCGAGATGCTGGGCGGCACTGGCCGTTCGCCACCGATCGCCCGCGCGCGCGAAGCTGCCTCCCACCCAGCGTGCGAAGGGTGAGCTGTCACCCGCCGCATCCTCGAACTGCAGCGCGAGCGGGCTCGTCATGTCGAGCACGCCATCGCAATCGACCAGTGCGTGCACGCGCGTGTCGGCGGCGGCAGGGGCATAGAGCCCCGACCCGGCGGTGTAGGCGAGCAGTGCCGCCATCTGTCCTCCGGACGAATCCCCGCCCAGCGCGATCCGCCCCGGGGACACACCCAGTTCGCCTGCATGCGCCTTCGCCCACAGGATCGCGTCATTCACGTCGCGCAGACCGGCGGGGTAGGGTGCCTCGGGCGCCAGCCGGAACTCGGGCAGCAGCACCGCATAGCCGCGCTGGGCGAGCAGGTTCGCCATCGCGTAGCCGTGCGACTTGTTGCCCGAGCGCCAGGCGCCGCCATGTACCCAGACGATCGCGTACCCGTTCGCGCGGTTCCTGGCGGGCAGGAACGCATCGAGATGCAGTTCCCGGTCGCCGATCTTCTGGTAGCGGCGATCGAACCAGATCCGTTGCCCCTCCTGCAGCGCGAGGTCGGGCAGACGGATCCGGGGGTATTTGGCGCGGTCGGACTCGAACCGCGCCGAAACGGTGAAGCTGTCGTCGATCGGGATCGCCTGCTGGGCGGAGGCGACGCTCGCCCAGCCCAGCAGCAGGGCCGCCACGACCAGCCGCACGCCCATCAGAAGCGCAGCCGCGCGCCGACGAACCACTGCGCCCCGGTATGGGTATATTCGCGCGTCAGGTCCTGGGTGCCGTCGCCGGTGCCGTAGATCCGCTCCACCTCGTCGGTGATGTTGATGCCCTCCACGCTGATGGTGAGCCGCGAGCTGACATTGTAGAAGGCGGAGAAGTCGACATGCGTCGGGCCATATTTCCGCTCCTGGAAATTGCCGTTGCTGCCAGGCTGCACCAGGAGATAGTCGTCACGCTTGTTGGCGGAGACGCGGGCGCCGAACTTGGGCGTGTCGTAATAGACGGTCAGATTGTACGAGTTTTTCGAAAGCCCGGTGGAATCACGCGCCGAGACATAGGTGTAGTTGGACGCCATGCCGAAGTGCGACAGGAAGCCCGGCAGGAAGGTGAAGGGCTGGTTGTAGGTAAGCTCCACGCCCTTCACGCTGTTGCCGCTGTCGGAATTGACGGGAATCGTGAAGGTATAGGGTACCTTGGCGGGATCGGCATTGTAGGAAGGGTCGTACTGCGGATCGGCGTAGATCGCCGGCCAGAAGGCGGGATCAACCATCCGCTGCACCACCTGGGTGCGCAGCGATGTCACGATGTCCTTGTTGAACAGATTGACCGCGACCAGCCCGCCCTGGCCGAAATAATATTCGAGGCCGAGGTCGAGGTCGTTCGACTGGTAGGGCTTGAGATCCGGGTTGCCGAGATTGCCCACGGTGCGGGTAGTATAGCCGAACACCGGCCCGGCGATGTTGAGCGAGCCCAGCCCGGGGCGCGTCATCGAGCGCGAATAGGCGAAGCGGGCGACCAGCTTGTTGGTGATGTCCAGCGCGAGGTTGAGCGAGGGCAGGTAATTCTCGTAGCTGCGCCGTACCGCGACCGGCGTGCCGCTTAGCACCGCCTCGGAAGTGAGGTTGGTCTTTACGTAGCGCAGGCCGGTATTGGCGCGCAGCTGCATCGCGCCGATGTCGAACGTGCCGTTCAGCTCGACAAAGCCGCCCAGCGTCTCCTCCTTCACCGTCCAGCCGGCACCGATATTGGGCTGATAGCCGGCGGGAACGACGTTGCCCGCCGCGATCTTGTCGAAATCGATCACTGCGAAGCTGGGCAGTCCGACACCGCCGAAATCCTTGCCGTAGTTGGAAATCGGGAAGGCCATCATGTAGCTGGACGGGTTGAAGCTCGGATTGCTGCCGGCGCCTTCCGAATAACGCACCTTGCGGTTGTTGTACGCAAAGCCGGTCTTCAGCGAGACGCGGTCCGCCGTGTAGCCGAGGTTGAGCTTGCCGGTATAATTTTCCTTGAGGACATTGTTGATCCGGTTCGATGCGGTCAGCGCGTTGATGTAGTTGCTGGCGAGGTTGGGATCATAACTGCCGAAGCTCACCACCGGCACATAGGCGTTCTTCGTATAGTCGTAGGAATAGGGGTGGGGCACCGAACGGGCATAGAAGCGCAGCTCGGTGCGATCGGCGTCGTCGCTGGCCTTGCCGATCAGGCCGTCGATCTTGATCTTGTCGGTAACGTCGTAGCTCGTCGACAGCACATACTGGTTGAAGTTGGACTTGGAGCGCTGGTGGCGGCTCTCATACCAGGAAGTGACATCGTTGAAGCTGGCGGCGATCAGCTGCTTGCCGTCGGGCGCGACCGTGAAAGACACCGGTGTCTGCCCCACAAAGTTGCCCGCGGGGCCGTGGGTGAGCAGCCATTCCATCGAATTGTAGCTGAAGCGATCATTGTCGAGCTGCGAATGCAGCACGTCGAAGGTAACCAGCCAGGCATCGACCGGCTTGAACTGCAGCGATCCGGTGATGCCGAAACGCTTCTGGTTGTTCCCGAAGAAATCGGCGCGCGGCAGGCGCGGTGCCCACAGGCAGTCGAGCGGATCGGTCGCGCCGCAACCGCCCTTCGGGGTGCCGGTAACCTTCGGGTTGGTGTCCGCCCAGGAATCGCCGGTGAGATAGGGCGTCGTCCACAGCACGCTGGAGGCACCTTCCTGGTGGACGGTGCGCTCCGAATACGCGGCGGAGACAAGTACGCCGATGCGATCGTCGGCGAAGGTGTCGCTGATCACGGCGGCAACGCGCGGATCGACCTTCCGCGTCAGCGAATTATAGCCCCCCTGCGCCGAGGCGAAGAGATGGAAGCCCTTCGAATCCAGCGGCTTGGCGGAATATAGATCGACCGTGCCGGCGATGCCGCCTTCCTCCATCGATGCGGTCTGGGTCTTCTGGATGTCGATCCGGTTGAACAGTTCGGAGGCGAAGACGTGAAAGTCGAACGCGCGGCCCGCGTTGATCGTGAAGCCGCCGGAATCGAGCCCGTCGCTGCTCGACGGCACTTCCATGCCGTTCAGCGTGGTGCGCGTGAAATCGGGGGCGAAGCCGCGCAGCGTGATGTTGCGTCCCTCGCCACCTTCGCGCGAGATCGCGACGCCCGGCAGGCGCTGGATCGATTCCGCCAGGTTGAGATCGGGCAGCTTGGCGATGTCTTCCGCCATGATGCTCTCGATCGTGTTGACCGCGCGGCGCTTGTTCTGCTGCGCCCCCTGCAGCGAGCGGCGATAGCCGATCACGACGATGTCCTGCTCGGCGGACGGTTCGGCGGCGGGGCTATCCTGCACGATCGGATCGGCGGCAGGCTGGGGGACGATATCCACGGCCGCGCTCGTCGCGCTGTGGATACCCTGTGCGGCGGCGGCCGGGATGGTCTGCGTGTAGAGGTTGCGCGCGACCTGCGCCGGCTTCTCGCGGCGCTTGAGCACGATCGCGCCGCCCACCTTCATCGGCGTGAGATCGGTGCCGGCCAGCAGCTGGCGCAGCGCGGCCTCGACCTCCATCGATCCCTGCACGCGATTGACGACGAGCCCGCTGGTCAGCGCCTCGGGGGCGAGGATCTGGATGCCCGCCTGGTGCGCGAACTGCGGCACGCCGGTGCGCGCGGGCTGGGCCGCGACGTCGAAGCGCCGTACCTGCGCGCTTGCGGCCGGTGCGATGACGAGGCTCGCGAAGGAAACAGCGCCCAGCAGCCCATTGCGAACATGGTGCATCCAATCCTCTCCCTGTTGTGTCGGCGCCCTTTGGCGGTGCGCTCTGATGAGGAAGAGTGGGCTGGCTCTCCTTTCCGTCAGCTAGCCCGATTATTTTTTCCGCGACAACCGGATTTCTTCGGGCGATGCCGTCACTTGCACGTCCAGCGTGGCTTCCAGCGTCTGCGCGAAATCGAGCGGGCTGTTGATCTTGAACAGCCCCACCAGCTTCTCCCGCCCCAGCGCCTCGTCGGTGAGGACGAGCTGCTGGCGATTGTAGCGGTTGAAGGTGTCGATCGCACTGCGCAGGGTATCGCCCTCCAGGGAAACCTCGCCTTCGCGCCATGCCAGCGCCCGCTCGATCGCGGCGGGCGCGCTGCCGATCACGGGCAGGGGGTTGCCCGGTTCGAAGCGCGCATAGTCGCCGGCATGGAGAATGCTCATCGCGCCGCTTGCATCGGTCGCCCACACCGCCACCGTGCCCTCGGTGACGGCGATCTGCACCCCGGTTTCCGTACGATGCACCGAAAAGGCGGTGCCGACCGCACGTGCATGGGCAATACCCGCATCCACCACGAAGGGCCGGCGGCGATCCTTTGCCACCTGAAACCAGGCCTGGCCGCGGTCGAGCGCGATCTGCCGGCTCTCGCGCGACAGCAGCACGCGGACGCTGCTGTCGGTATCCAGCGCGGCGATCGATCCGTCGGAGAGCGGCAAACGGCGGATCTCGCCCTTGCCGGTGGCGAGCCGTTCGCCCCACAGGCGCGGCAGGCCGAACATCGCGGCGATGCTTGCGGCAAGCGCGCCGCCCGTCGCCCCCAGCAGCCAGCGCCGGCTGCGGTGCGCCGCCGAGCGAGGCTGGGCCGCGGGGATCAGGCTAAGGTCGATCACCCGCAACGCCGCCTGCGCGCGGAGCAGGGCGCCGGCGTGGCGTCGGTCGGCGGCGAGCCAGGCATCGAGCGCGTGCTGCGCGTCCGCGTCGAGCGGATGCCGCACCGCCCAGCGCGCGGCTTCGTCCTCAACGCGATCGGGCATGTGCGCGACCTCCCTCTTCGAGGGTGGCGGGAGCCGGGTCGGTCAGCAGGTGCAGCACCTTGCGCAGGCTGCGGCTCGCATCGTTCTCGACCACCGCTTCGCTCACCTCGAGCAGCGCGGCGATTTCCTTCTGCGAGAGGCCGTCGACGCGCCGCAGCAAGAAGATGCGACGTGCGCGCTCGGTCAGCGTCTCGAGCGCGGACTGCACCCGGCGCAGCTCGACGCGGGCCGAGGCGATGCGCTCGGGCGAAAGTTCGTCGCGGCCATCCGCTGCGTCCAGCGCGGCGATGCTGTCCAGATGCACGACGCGGGCGGCCTTCAGCTGTTGCTGCAGCATGTTGCGGGCCATGGCGAACAGATAGGCGCGGCCATGATCGATATGCGCCACGTCGCGCAATTGGGCCAGTCGGCAATAGCATTCCTGCACGATGTCATCGACGTCCGACCGGCTGGCGACACGCCGCTGCAGCCACGCCCGGAGATCCCGTTCGTGTGGCAGGATCTCACGCCCCACCCAATCGGCTAGTTCTTCGCGTGTCGTGGCGGCTCTCCCTGGGCGCTAAGAGCGCGTGCGGGAGCGTTTCCGTCAACCGTCGCGGAAAAAATTCGATGGCCCCGTCAGAACAGACCGTCGTCCTCGTCGTCCTCCGTGTCCGTCGCCGCCGGATCGGCGGGGGTGCCGTCGGTGGGATCACCATCCAGGGTGATCGCGAAGCGGCGATGGACGGCGCGCTCGCTGGCCATGGTATAGCTGCGCGCGAGGTCGCCGAGCACCGGCGCCAGGATCGCGATCGTCGCTTCGTCCGGCGCGTCGCAGGGCGATGCCAGCAGCGACAGGCCCGCCTCGGCTTTCCGCAGCTCGTCACCGTACTCGGCTTCGCAATCGATCGTGCGGCTCGTAGTCTGGAGGATATGCGAGACGGCGGCGGCGTGTTCGTCCAGCCCCTGCATGCCTTCGCGCATCCGCGCGGCGCCATCGTGGATGCAGCGAAGCGAGGCGGCCAGCGCCGTCGCCGGATCGACCCCGTGCGCGGCATCCGGGTCGCGCAGCGCGGCAACTGCGCCGACCAGCGCCTCCACCGAAAGCCGGATCTCGTCGGAGATGCGCGCCAGGGTGGCGGCGAAGGTGCGGATCTCGACGGCCACCATCGCGAGCGCCTTGCCCTCGTCGCCCAGCCGATAACAACGCAGGTCCGTGTTCCAGGCCATCAGATGGACATCCTGGTTGACCCGGTGCACGACGCGGAGACGCGCGGCGAGCCGCTCGGCGCCGTCCGATGTGGCCGCGCCGAGCGATTGGGCGCGCAGATCGGCGTCGCGCAGCTTGGTGGTGACCGCGCTGACCTCCGCCACGCTCTGTTCCAGTCCGACAAGAAAGGCTGCCTTGTCCTCGCCCGGCGGCGCCGGTTCGCCCTCGGCGCGCAGTTCCAGCAGCGCGGCCGTGCGCGGGGCGATACCGGAGAGACTGTCCGCGAGCCGCAGCGCTTCGCGATGAAAATCGGCGATCGTCTCGCTGGTTTGCGCGGCCAGCAGCGCCACGATGTGGCCGCTCGCCTGCAGCAGCGCGGCGGGATCGGCGTCCGCCTCGTGCTGGCGCAGGTCGATCACCGCGCGCAGGCCAGCCGCGATATGTTCGAGCCGCTGGCGGGTAATGTCCCCGATCTGCATGGCGCCGATCGCGTTCGCCACCTTCGCACGGATGTCGCGGGCGACCTCGGCGATGCGCTCGGCGCGCGCGGCATCCTCGAGCTGCCGGCGTTGCAGCGTTGCCGCCTCGCCCGATAGCTTGCGGGGCACGTGCGGGATCACCATCGCGCATTCTTCGGCAAGCTGCCGATCGACCTCGATCAGCGCGGGAATGCTGGCGGTCAGCTGCTCGATCTCCGTACCGATCCGGCTGATCTCGTGCTCGCCCACGTCCAGCCGCGCGCCCATTGTGTCGGCAAAGGCGGAGAAGCCGTTCTGCCCGGCGGCGGCGACCCGGATGTTCAGCCCGCAGATGCGCAGGAAATCGAGCGTCCGCATCACCTGGGCGATGTTGTGGCGCAGCGGCTGAGCGCCCTGCGCGATCTTCTCCAGCCCCTCGCGACGGGAGGCCTGCACTTCCGGCAGCCGCTCGAGGCGGTTCGCGACGGCCAGCATGTTGCCGATCGCGGTTTCGGCGGCACCATGTCCCAGCGCGTTGGTGATTTCTTCGAGGTCGTGGACCAGTTGCTCGACGATGCCGTGCGCCTGGGCGAGCGCGTCACCCGCAGCCACGAAGCGTGCATCGAGCCCGGCGGCGATGCGCGTGATCGCCGCTTCGATCGCCGGCAGCGAGATTTCGGATTCGGGTTCGGGCTCAGGCGTGTCGGCGAGGAACAAGATCGCCTCCTTTCCGCTGCATCACCGCACCGTCGCTGCCAGCAATTCGCTGGCGATGTTGCCGAGCGGGATCACGCGTTCGGCCGCACCGCGCGCGATCGCCTCCTTCGGCATGCCGAACACCACCGAGGTCGCTTCGTCCTGCGCGAAGGTGCGCGCGCCGGCCTGGCGCATCTCCAGCAGGCCGCGGGCGCCATCGTCCCCCATGCCGGTCATCAGGATGCCGACGGCATTCGATCCGGCGGCCCGCGCGGCCGATCGGAACAGCACGTCTACCGAGGGGCGGTGACGCGAGACCAGCGGGCCGTCGCGCACCGAGACCTGGTAGCGGGCGCCCTGGCGCTCCAGCATCGTATGCTTCCCGCCCGGCGCGATCAGCACCTGGCCGCGCAGCACTGCGTCCCCGTCCACCGCCTCGCGGACATCGACCTGACACAGGCCGTCCAGCCGCTGGGCGAAGGCGCGGGTGAAATGCTCGGGCATGTGCTGGACGATGACAATGCCGGGGCTGTTCGCGGGCAAGGCCTCCAGTACCTCGCGCAGCGCCTCGGTGCCGCCGGTCGACGCGCCAAGGCACACCACCATCTCGGTGGTGCGGCTCATCGGCTTGTTGTCGGGCGGGGGCAGCATCACGTCGGCGGTCAGCTTCTTGGGGGGCGGTTCGCTGTGGAAGCTCCGTGCGGCGGGTCGGCCGCGCAGCCGGGCGCGGGCTGCCGCCTTCACGACGTCGCGGATCTGCAGATGATGCTCGGCGAGGTGATCCGCGACGCCGAAGCGCGGCTTCAGAATGACGTCGACTGCGCCGGCTTCCATCGCCTGGAGCAGCGTGTCGGAGCCGTTCTCGGTCAGCGACGAGCACATCACCACCGGGACCGGGCACTGCGCCATCAGCTTGCGCAGGAAGGTGATGCCGTCCATCCGCGGCATTTCCACGTCCAGCGTGATGACGTCGGGCACCTGTTCCTGGATGCGGCGCGCCGCGCTGAACGGGTCGGCGGCGGTGCCGATCACCTCGATTGCCGGATCCTCGCTCAGGATCGATGCCATGGTCTGGCGAACACTGGCGGAGTCGTCGACGATCAATACGCGTATCTTGCCGGTCATGCTTGCCTCCGCTGGAAGACGGTGCTCCCCACCGGGGTGAGCGGCACATCCATGCCGTGGATGCTTTCGGAGTGACCAAGGAACAGATACCCCCCCGGCGCGAGGCATTCGAGCAGGCGCAGCACCACCTGGCGCTGCGTGGGCTTGTCGAAATAAATCAGCACGTTGCGGCAAAATATCAGGTGCATCGGCTCGCCGACGGGATAGCTTTCTTCCATCAGGTTTAGGCGCGCGAAGCCGATCGCGCTGCGCAGGGCAGGCACGATGCGCACGTCGCGGCGATGGCGATCATTGGGCATGCGCACATAGGCGCGGCGCATCGCGGGCGGCACCGGTTGCAGCATGTCCGCCGGGTAGATCCCGGCGCGGGCAGTGGCCAGCACGTCCGTATCCACATCGGTGGCAAGGATGCCGAAGTCGAGCATGCCGTGCTGCCGGGCATAGTCGTCCAGCACCATCGCCAGCGTGTAGGGCTCCGCCCCTGTCGAGCATGCCGCACTCCAGACGCGAAGGCTGCGCGTTCCCTGGGCAAGCAGGGCGGGGATGGCGGTCTCGATGATGAAATCGAAATGGCCCGGCTCGCGAAAGAAATCGGTCTTGTTGGTGGTGACCGCGTTGATCAGCAGCGGGCTTTCGGCGACAAGCCGATCGCCGGTGAACAGATACTCGCAATAGGCATCGAGCGTGTCGATCCCCAGCGTCTGCAGCCGGCGGCGCAACCGGCCCTCCACCATGGTCTTCTTGGCATCGGGGAGCTTGATGCCGACGGTGTCGTAGACATACTGGGCCAGCCGCGTGAAGTTGCGCGGGCTCAGCGTATCGGCGCGCGGCAGCCGGGCGACAGACAAGGCTATCGCCCCGAACCGGCGTGGAGCGGCAACGCGGTCATGCAGCCGCCTGCGCCGCGCCGTCGAGCATATGCGCATCCTCGGACGAGAAGATGCGGCCCATTTCGACAAGAACGACAAAGCCGTCGTCCCGCCGGAACACGCCTCCGATATAGTCGGAGGACCAGCGTACGCCGATATCGGGGGCACGTTCCAGCTGGTCGGTGGCGACGCTGCACACCTCAAGCACGCGGTCGACCACGAGGCCCAGCATCAGCACCCGGCCGTCCACCGGCACGTCCACCACCAGGATCCGCGTGGCCGGCGTCGGTTCGATCGCTGCCAGGCCCAGCCGGAGGCGAAGATCGATCGTCGTCACGCCCTGGCCGCGCATGTCGGTCAGGCCCAGCAGATAGGCAGGGCCGTTTGGGATGCGGAAGGTTTCGCGGTAATCCAGGATCTCGCGTACGAGCGAGACGGGCACCGCGAACACCTCCGCGCCCAGGCCGAACGTGACGATCTGCGGTTCGGCCCCGCCGCTCATGCCGCCTGCACTCCGAAATCGGCGTCGTCGGAATCGGGCCCGCCATTGTTCAGATCGAGCGCGAAGCCGTGCGCCCGGGCCTGTTGCTCGGCGACGGTCGTGCCCCGCGTTGCAGGCCTTGGCGCCTTCGCAACGGTCCGCCCGCGCGAAACTTCCGCGCCGCGTCCCCGCGCCGGCTTGGCCGTTTCACGCGGGCTGTTGGGCAACTGGAAATAGGCGATGCTGGCCTGCAGCTCGTCGGCCTGGCCTGCCAGCTCCTCGGACGTGGACGAAATCTCTTCGGAGGCGCCGGCATTTTGCTGCGTGACCTGATCAAGCTGCTGGATCGCCTTGTTGATCTGGACGGCGCCGATGTCCTGCTCGCGGCAGGCGGCACTGATTTCGCTTACCAGCTCCGCAGTGCGGCGAATGTCGGGCACCAGCTTGCGCAGCATCTCGCCGGCCTCGACGGCGGCCTTGACGGTTTCGGAGGAGACCGAGCTGATCTCGGTCGCTGCGCCCTGGCTGCGCTCTGCGAGCTTGCGCACTTCCGATGCCACGACCGCGAAGCCACGGCCATGTTCGCCGGCGCGCGCGGCTTCCACCGCCGCGTTCAGCGCGAGGAGATCGGTCTGGCGAGCGATTTCCTGGACGATGCCGATCTTCTCGGCGATCGTGCGCATGGCGCCCACCGCGCGCTCCACCGCTTCGCCGCTGCTTTCCGCGGCCAGTGCCGACTGGCGCGCCATCTTCTCGGTCTGCACGGCATTGTCGGTGTTCTGGCGGATGTTCGCCGCCATCTGCTCCATCGACGCGGAGACCTCTTCGGTGGCCGCGGCCTGCTCAGTCGCGCCTTGCGAAAGCTGCTCGGAGCTGGCCGACAGTTCCTGGCTGCCGGAGGCGACCTGCTCCGCGGACGTGCGGGTATCGGCGATGATGACCCGCAGGCGATCGATCATGCGCACCAGCGACGTTCCCAGCATGTCGCTTTCGCACGACGGCTTGTGCGTTATCGTGAGGTTGCCATCGGCGATCTTGTTGGCCAGTTCGGCAGTGATGCGGAGGTTTTCGACCAGCAGGTTGATCGCATCGCGCATGCGACGATGATCGCCTTCGCACGGCATGTCGAACCGCTCCCGCAGGTCGCCCGAACTGACGAGGCCGAGCAGACGGTTGCCTTCCGCGATCGGGATGAGGATCGCATCCAGCATGCCGTTGATGCCGGAAATGAGCGAGGCGAAATCGCCGACGAAGCGCTTCTCATTGCCGCGTTCGCTGAGATATCCGGCGGTCGAGGCGGCGATCAGACGCTGCACCTCCTCGGTGATTTCGCGCAGATTGGTGCGCAGCGTTTCGATCGTGTCGTTGATGAAGGCCTTCTTGCCGGGAAATTGTTCGAGCGTTGCATCGAAATTGCCTTCGCCGAATGCCTTGATGCAGGCCATCGCCTTTTTCTTCACGGCGATGTGGCTGCCGACCATCTCGTTCACGCCCTGCGCCATGATCGCGAAATCGCCGGGGAACTTGTCGACCGAAAGGAAGATGTCGATATCTCCCTTCTCGTGCTCCGAGTACATCTGACGCATCTCTGCCAGAATGCCCTTGAAGTTGGACCGCAGCCGCTCGATGGTCTCGTTGATGAAGGCCTTCTTGCCGGGAAGCTGTTCCATCGGAGCGTCGAAGTCGCCCTCGCCAAAGGCGCGGATGCACGCCATTGCCTGCTTCTTCACGTGGATGTGGCTGGCCACCAGGTCGTTGACGCGTTTGGCGATGGTGGCGACCTGGCCATGAAATGCGTCGACGGGAAGAATAGCGTCGATATCGCCCTTGTCGTGGGCGTCCTGCATCTCGGCGATACGGTCGTTCAGCGCGGTCACCGGCTGTGTCGCTTTGTCGAGCAGGCTGTTGATCGCCGTCAGGACGTCGCGCGTACGCCCCTTGGCAAGCGATAGATCCGCGCGCTCCGAAGTATCGCCGCGCTCCAGGGCGCCTTCCAGACGGGAAATCTCGTCGATCACGGTAGTGCTCGATGCACAGTCGAAGATATTGATGCTCATAAATCGGGTCCTCTAGCCATAGTGTCGCGAAATAGGGTTCAGGTTGCTTGGCGAAGCTTCATCCTGTTTCGACGCGAATCCCGGTTTGTCGTGAGGCTTCAGCGCGCAGGCGCGGCGCGGGGCATCGGCGGCGCGGATCGGCGTTCGGCGTCATGCCGCGGCTGCGACGGTGTCGTCGCCGATGAGGTCGGCGAAGATGGCGTGGAGGTCGGGGAGGACGACGACGCCGGTGGTGCGGCGGACGAGGGTGCGCACGAAGCGTCGGCGCCAGCGCATGCCGACGACGGGGGGCTCCTCGCTGGCGGCCTGGTCGAGGGTGGCGACCTCGTGGACCTTGTCGGTGCGGATGCCGATCTGGAGCGGCTCGCCGGCGAGCGCGATCTCGATGACGACGATGCGGCTGTCGAGCGTCGCCTCGGCGGGCTCCATGGCGAAGGCCTGGCGCAGATCGGCGATCGGGATGATCTTGCCGCGGAAGTTGACGACGCTGCGCACCAGCGGTGCGGCGCCCGGCACGCGGGTCTCGGGCAGCAGGTCGAGGATCTCGCGGACCAGCACGGCCTCGACCGCGAAGGTCTCCTCGCCGAGATCGAAGGTGAGGACCTCGAGATGGCCGGCGGCGTCCCAGGGGACGGCGGCGGGGACGGCGCTTTGGGTGTGGGTGTCCTGCATGGGCTCAACCGGCGGCACGCAGCCGCTCCTCCTGCTGCTGGCCGGCCAGCACGAGCTGGACGACGTCGAGGATCAGCGCGACGCCGCCGTCGCCGAGGATGGTCGCGCCGGCAAAGGCGGCGACGTCCTGGTGCAGGGGCGACATCGACTTGATCACGGTCTGGTGGCTGCCGATGATCTGGTCGACGACCAGCCCGACGCGCTCGGCGCCGGTGGCGATGACGACGATCTTCTGGTGCGGATCGGGCCTTGTGCCGGTCTCGAACATCTCGCGCAGGCGCAGGAACGGCACCAGCCGGTCGCGCAGGGTGATGAAGCTGCGGCCGCGCGAGCGCAGATCCTCCTCGAGGCTCAGCTCGAGGCATTCCTCGACGGCGGCGAGCGGGATGACGTAGCGGCCCTCGCCGACGCGCACGAGCAGCCCGTCGATGATCGCGAGGGTGAGCGGGATGCGCAGCACCACCTTGGAGCCCTCGCCGGGCGTGGAGGTGATGTCGATCGCGCCGCGCAGGCTCTCGATGGTGCGCTTGACCACGTCCATGCCGACGCCGCGGCCCGACAGGTTGGTCACCGCCGCCGCGGTCGAGAAGCCGGGGTGGAAGATCATCTGGAGCAGGTCGCTGTCGCTCAGCTGCTGGCCCGGCTGGATCAGGCCTTGCGATTCCGCCTTGGCGCGGACGCGCTCGCGGTTGATGCCGCGGCCGTCGTCCTGGATGGTGATCAGCACCTCGCCGCCGGCCTGGTGGGCGGACAGGCGGACATGGCCGGTGGCGGGCTTGCCCGCGGCGATGCGCTCGTCCTCGGGCTCGAGGCCATGGTCGCAGGCATTGCGGATCAGATGGACCATCGGGTCGGCGAGCCGCTCGATCACGGTCTTGTCGACTTCGGTCGCCTCGCCTTCGGTCTCCAGCTCGATCGCCTTGCCGGTCTCGCGGGCGAGATCGTGGATCAGGCGACGGAAGCGGCCGAACAGCGTGGCGACCGGCACCATGCGCAGCACCATCATCGTGTCGCGCAGCTCGCTGACCAGCCGCTCGATTTCCTCGGAGATCGAGCGCAGCACCATGTCGCCGCCCTGGCCGTTGGCGAGCTGCGACAACCGGCTGTGGACGATGACCAGCTCGCCCACCCGGTCCATCAGCTCGTCGAGCCGTTCGGCGGGCACGCGGACGCTCTCGCCCGCCTTGGGCGCGGCCTTGGCCGGGCCGGCGGCCTCGGGCGTGGCGGCCGTCGCTGCAACCGGCGCGTCCGCGACCTCGGCGGGCGCTTCCGCTTCGCCGCCGAGTTCCTCGATCACCAGCTCCATGTCGTCCATCACGAACAGGAACACGTCGTCGATATCGTCGCGCGACACGTCGCCGAACAGTTCGACGTCCCAGCCGATATGGCATTCGACCGGGTTCAGGTCGGCGAGCGGCGGCAGCCGGTCGGTGCGCGCGGCGATGGTGCAGTCGCCCAAGCTCCGCAGCTCGTCGAGCAGCATCAAGGGATTGGTGCCGTTGGCCATGCTCTCGGGCGGCAGGTAGAAGCGCAGCCGCCAGCCCTTGCGCGCAGGGGCGGCGGGCGCGGCCGCGGGCGCGCCGGCGGCGGCATCGACCTCGCGCTGCAGCTCGGCGAGGATCGCGGCACCGGCCGCCTCGAGCCCCGCGCCGTCGCCGTCGACCAGCGCGCGCATATGGTCCTTGGCCGAGAGGATCACCGCGACCAGGCCCTGGGTGGCGGGGGCCAGACCCTTGCGGACGCGGTCGAACGCGGTCTCGCAGTGATGGGTGAAGCTGGCCAGCGCGTCGAAGCCGAACATCGCGCCCGAGCCCTTGAGCGTGTGCAGGCCGCGGAACACCGCATCGATCAGGTCGCGATCGTCGAGCCGGTGGGTCAGGTCGAGCAGGCCCTGCTCGACCTGGTCGAGCAGGTCGCCGGCCTCGACCCGGAAGGCGGCGATCGGATCGCCGCCGCTCACCGGCCGAGCACCTTGCGCGACACCTTGAGCAGCTGCTCGGGGACGAAGGGCTTGACCAGCCAGCCGGTGGCGCCGGCGGCCTTGGCCTGCTGCTTCATCGCGTCATCGCTCTCGGTGGTGAGGAACAGGATCGGCGTGCCGCACTGGGCGGGGTCCTTGCGCAGCTCGCGGATCATCGTCAGCCCGTCCATGTTGGGCATGTTGAGGTCGGTGATGATCAGGTCGAACTTCGCGCCCTTGGCCTTGGCGAGCCCTTCGACGCCGTCGCCGGCCTCGGTCACGGCATAGCCGGCACCGGTCAGCGCGATCTTGATCGCCATGCGCAGGCTGGGCGAATCGTCGACGGTGAGGATCGAGGCGGTCATTGAACAGCTTCTCCGTGAAACCAGAAATCGAGATCTTGGGGGCTGGGAGCGGCCAGGAACCCGGCGCGCTCGAGCAGCGCCGCCACCGGCGCGGGCGCCGGCGAACGCAGCCGCACCACACGACCCGCCGCCTCCGCCGCCGTGCGCAGCGCCTGAAGCAGCTGGAGTAGGCTGAGATCGGCGTCTTCCACTGCGCCAAGATCGATCTCGATCGCTTCGTCCGTCTCCAATGTCGCCAGCAGCGCGGTGTGGAAGGGACGGCTATTCATCAGGGTGATGGAGGTGGGTGCTGCTAATGCCATCGTTTGTAGTCCGTAGGTATTTTCTCAAAGCTACGTAGTGCTACGTAACTTCGAAAGTCCGGCTCCTATCTTGGAACTATTGTAGAGGCGTTTTCGACAATGCTGGCGGTCATCATGCATTTGTCTGACGATGCTTGGTGAAGGGAGGCGGTAAAGCTTTAAGGTGAAAATCTATGTACCGAAATCTACAGTAAAACTCCGGTTAACATTGGAGTCGTCCTTCCCGGCTGGGGCGTGCAATCTGTCGGCGTGCTTGCACAAGGCTTGTCGAACGGCACGCGCGGCCGTGGGCAGGCCAGTCTGGGCGCGCCGATGGCGATCGGTCGGTCGCGGGGGTGGCCGGCTTTGTGCCGGCAACCGGCGCAGGGGCTAGGTGTTGCGCGGTTCGGGAGCGGTGGGCCAGCGAAGGAAGCGATGGGTGGGGAAGCGCGAGGGTGCGTCGCGAAAGCCCATCCGTACGTACCATTGCCATGCCGCGCGATTGCGGAGCTCGACATGCAGCGTGACGGCGGACGCAGCGGCGGCGACCGATGCCTGTTGCACCCATGCGACAAGCCGACCGCCGGTGCCGGCACCTCGCGCATGCGGCAGCAGCGCGATCTCGATCAGGCGCCATTCTGGGCCGGTGCGATCCAGAGACAGGCGGCCGATGGCGCCGTGCGCCTCGTGCTCGATCACCCAGAAATCGGCGGTCGGGCAGTGGTGACGGTAGTGATCCTGCTGGAGCCGATACTGATCGGCGACAAACGCCCGTTTCTGCGCGGCGGTCCATGGGAGCAGCGCGAGATCGGGCGCGCGGACCGTGCCGTAGAGTTCCAGGAGAAAGTGCTCGTCCCGCGGCTGCGCTGCGCGCAGATTCAGCGCTGACGGGAAGGGGGGGAGCGGCGCGGTCATCGGCAGGGGCCGAAGATAATGGTCCCGGGCGATGAATCGAGGCTTTTCTCCACTGCCGCGATGTTCCAGACTAACGAACGAAAGGAGGGCGGATGCAACTGGTTCGATTGGTCACTCCGGAAGATTTCGAGCCCTGGGTGGGGCGGATGGTCCGACTGAACACCGCACCGCGCCCGGTGGAAATCCTGCTCGCGCGGCTGCAACGACTTCCGCCGATTGTCGGGGCTGATTTTCGCGAGCCGTTCGAACTGATCTTCGAAACGCCGTGGCAGGTGGTGCTGGCCGACGACAATTATGAATGCGACTGTGGGCATGGTGGCCCTTACTTCATTCATCTGTCGCAGATACTGCCCAGAAAACAGACGCGGCGATACCAGGCGCTTTTCGCCTGAGCGGTTCGGGAGGGGCCGGCAGGCACCTCCCGCTGTCGCAACTGCGTCGATCGCCGCGCTTACGGCCTCTCGGGCCAGACCCCCACGGCGGCGATGATCGTCGTCACCGCGACAAAGGGCTGTAGTACCGATATCGGCTGGCTTGCGCCTGCATTGTTGACGGTGACGGTACCCTGTATGCCCCCGACCGTGCCAGACACGCCTGCCAGCGGGACCTGCTGCGCGCCCGGCAGACTGGTGTTGGCGGCCGGCACATAGAGCGTCGGGGTGGTATCGGCATCCGATGGCGTGCCGAGATAGGCGCCTGACTCCGGCGCCGAGACCTGATGATTGAAGTCCAGCCCGCTGATCGCAGTCAGCGCTCCCGTGAAGCTGGCGCCACTGCTGGGCGCAAAGCTGGCGCTATGGTTGTGCTGGGGCAACTGGGCCAGAGTGAGGCTATATTGCTCGACGCCACCGGACTGTCCATCCTGTCGGGGAGTGAGGCCGGGGCCGTTGCCAGACCCGATCAGAACCCGGCCACGTGCATCGGGTAGTGCAAACTGGGTCGAGCCATTGCCGCCAAAGGCATTCCCCAACAGCGCGAACAATGCCTGGTTCTGCGTAACCTGCATCACGGTGCCATTGCAGAGCAGCCAATTTACCGGCGCATAGTGAAACCCCACCTGCATGATCTGGCCAATGAACGGATCCATGCTCCCCTCCCTTGAAAGCGGCTAGTCAGAAGGCATTCCGGTACTATCCGTGAAAATTATGTCTGGAAGCCTCAGCGCCGTCTTGTTCAACAGCAATGATGATTCGGCAAGTGGTTGATGAAAAATTAAAATGACGTCTGGTACCTGCGCCTTGCGCTGCAACATCTACTACGTGTGTTGATATATCCCTCGGAATCGATAAATGTTTTCTCACAAGCATACCCCGTTCGAGTCGCATCTATAAATATTATCGGCAAAGTAATGCCGATACAGATGGTTGGCGGGCATGGGCAGTCCGAATGGACCTGTTCGTGAAGGGGTATTCATGAAGTTTAACATCGGCTGTATTTTGCGTGACCTGCTGCTTCGCAAGGTGTCTTGCGTCAGCGGCGCGGTCGTCGCTACTGCCGCTGGCGCCGTGCTTCTGGTGCCTGCTTCCGCCCATGCGCAGAGCAGCGGGTGCATGGCCGTCAACGACGGCCTGATGAATATGCGATCGGTGTATGTGAACGGCGCTGCCCAGCCGACCTCGACGGCCGGCTATGTGGCGTCGGGCAGCACGGGCGTGACCAGCGCGGTCATCTCGATGATCCGGATGTCGCTGAGCTATAACGATTCGATCGCCACCAGCTATGTGCCCGACAACAGTACCGCTCTTTCGTTCACCATCGGCGATCAACTGACCTTCGTGGCCTCGCTTGAGTCGGGGCTCAGCGGGACCGGCACGTCCCGCGTTCGCTTTCGGAACAATCTGTCGCTGACCGACACCAACGGCACGCAGAAGCAGTTCACGGCCAGCGATACGTCGACGAAAACGTCGAGCTACACGATCAATTCCGCACTGCAAGAAATCGGTGTGTACACAAGCAATGTTGGAAATGCCGGGGTAACGGCCGTGGTCAACACCACGGTTACTTGCATTCCCTTCATCGATTCCAGCCTCTCGCTTGGCGTCTCGATGTCGCATGTCGGCACGCCGCAGCAGGGCGGGACGGTCGATTACACGATCACGCCGAGCGCCAGTGGCGCCAACACAGGCACGAACCTGGCGTTGGCGTTCAGCCTGCCGTCCGGCATGACCTTCAATTCGGGCAGCGGGGCGGGATGGAGCTGCACGTCCACGCGCTGCGTCTATTCAAATACGATTGCCAATGGCGCAAGCGGCAATCCGCTTACCTTGCGCCTGAACATCGCCTCGAATGCGGCGAGCAGCCTCACCCCCAGTGTGACGCTGACCGGCGGCAATGCAGCGGCTTCGGCGACGGCCAGCGATCCGACCTCGATCGTCGTCGTCCAGACCCCTGCCTCGGTTTCGATCACGGGCGGCAACAACCAGACCGCGTCGGTCGGTGCTGCATTCGCATCGCCGCTCAGCGTGACCGTGCGTGACGGTTCGAACGCGATCATCGCGAACAGCTCGGTCACCTTCACGGCGCCGGGGTCGGGCGCTAGCGGTACCTTCTCCAACAGCAGCAATAGCATCACCGTCACCACCGACGGATCCGGGGTTGCCAGCGCCGGAACGTTCACCGCGAACAGCACCGGCGGCGCCTATACCGTCACGGCGACTGCGGGATCGGTCTCTTCAACCTTCAGCCTCACCAACAGTGCGGTCGTCGCACCCAGCGTCACCGGCCTGTCCCCCGCCGGTGGCCCCACGACCGGCGGTACCACCGTGGTCCTCACCGGCACAGGATTTACCGGCGCCACCGCCGTCAGCTTCGGCGGCAACGCCGCATCGGGCTTCACGGTCGAAAGCGCGACCCAGATCCGGGCCACCGCACCGGCGTCGAGCGCCGGCACCGTCGACGTGACGGTCACCACGCCCAGCGGCACCAGCGCCACCGGGGCTGCGGCCCAATTCACCTACGCCACGCCGCCGACCACACCGACCCTCACCTCCACCCCCGCGGCGGTGACCAACAGCACCAGCGCCACCTTCCAGTTCACCGTGGCGAGCGGGTCGGCCGAATGTGCGATCGATGGGGGATCCTTCGCCAGTTGTACCAGCCCGAAGACCTATACCGGCCTGGCGGACGGCAGCCACAGCTTCCAGGTGCGTGCGACCAGTGTCGGCGGCACCAGCACCGCGGCCAGCTATAGCTGGACCGTGGATGCCACCGCGCCCGCGGCGCCGGTGGTCTCCACGCCGGCGGACTCGTCCGAACGGGTCGTCACCGACCGGGCGGTGAGCGGGACGGCCGAGGCCGACGCCACCCTTACAGTGTATCTCGACGGTAGTGCCGACGGTACGACGACCAGTGACGGCAGCGGTGCATGGACCTACACGCTGACCGCGCTCACGGCGGGCGCGCATAGCGTCAAGGCCCGGGCAGCCGATGCCGCCGGCAACAGCTCCGCCGATTCCGCGGTGCGAAGCTTCACGGCGTACAGCGCACTGACCGCGACCCAAGCCTACACCTCGATCACCGCCACCGCCAACACGACGACGTTCAATGCGCTCCTCGCGGTCACGGCATCCGGCGGCAAGATGCCTCGCACGTTCGCGATCAGCGGCGGCACCCTGCCGACCGGGGTCACCTTCGATACGTCGACCGGCGCGCTGAACGGCACGCCGACAACGAGCCTTGCTGCCACCAGCTTCACGATCACTGTCACCGACGCGCTGGCGCAGACGGCCAGCAAGAGCGTGCTGCTGACCGTCGCTTCCGATCGCGGGCAAACCCTGTCGTTTACGTCCACGGCACCAAGCGCGGCGGTGGTCGGCGGTCTCACCTATACCGCCACGGCCACCGCTTCGTCCGGGCTGGCCGCGGCGCTGACGGTCGATGCAACCAGCAGCACCATCTGCACGCTTTCGGGCAGCACCGTGAGTTTCATCGGTGCCGGCACCTGCACGATCAACGCGAACCAGGCCGGCAACACCAGCTACGATGCCGCACCGCAAGTCCAGCAGAGCTTCACCGTATCGCGCGGCAGCCAGACGATCGGTTTCACCTCGACGGCGCCAAGCGCAGCGGTGGTCGGCGGTACCACCTACGCGCCGACGGCGACGGCAACCTCGGGTCTGACCGTAAACCTGACAGTGGATTCTTCCAGCAGCAGCGTGTGTTCGATCGTTGGGGGGGTGGTAAGCTTCGCCGGCGTCGGCACTTGCCGGCTGAATGCCGATCAGGCCGGCAACGCCAGCTATGGTGCGGCAATTCAGGTGCAGCAGAGCTTTGTCGTCGGGCTTGCGTCACAGACGATCAGCTTCACCTCCACGGCGCCGAGCGCGGCGGTGGTCGGTGGCACCAGCTATGCGCCGGCGGCGACGGCCACTTCGGGTCTCGCCGTGGCGTTCACGGTGGACGCGTCGAGCAGCAGCGTCTGCACGATCAGCGGCGGGGTGGTCAGCTTCACCGGGGCAGGCAGCTGCACGGTGAACGCGAACCAGGCCGGCAACGCCAGCTATGGTGCGGCAATTCAGGTGCAGCAGAGCTTTATCGTCGGGCTCGCGTCGCAGACGATCAGCTTCACCTCCACGGCGCCGAGCGCGGCGGTGGTCGGTGGCACCAGCTATGCGCCGGCGGCGACGGCCACTTCGGGTCTCGCCGTGGCGTTCACGGTGGACGCGTCGAGCAGCAGCGTCTGCACGATCAGCGGCGGGGTGGTCAGCTTCACCGGGGCAGGCAGCTGCACGGTGAACGCGAACCAGGCCGGCAACGCCAGCTATGGTGCGGCAATTCAGGTGCAGCAGAGCTTTATCGTCGGGCTCGCGTCGCAGACGATCAGCTTCACCTCCACGGCGCCGAGCGCGGCGGTGGTCGGTGGCACCAGCTATGCGCCGGCGGCGACGGCCACTTCGGGTCTCGCCGTGGCGTTCACGGTGGACGCGTCGAGCAGCAGCGTCTGCACGATCAGCGGCGGGGTGGTCAGCTTCACCGGGGCAGGCAGCTGCACGGTGAACGCGAACCAGGCCGGCAACGCCAGCTATGGTGCGGCGAGCCAGGTGCAGCAGAGCTTTGTCGTCGGGCTCGCGTCACAGGCGATCAGCTTCGGCACACTCCCCGACGTCGCGATCACGGTCGGCAGCGTCTCGTTGAGCGCAAGTGCGAGCTCCGGACTCCCGGTCAGCTTTGCCAGCAGCACGGCTGCCGTCTGTATGGTATCGGGCGGCACGGCAACGTTCGTCGCGCAGGGCCTCTGCACGATCGTCGCAAGCCAGGGCGGAGACATGACCTGGAGCGCGGCGTCTACCGTTACCCGCAGCTTCACGATACGCCCGGCGACCCTTGCGATTGCCAGCGGCGCGGTCGATGCATCGAAGGTGGGCGCCAGCTTTTCGCACGCTAGCAGCGCCACCGGTGGCGTCGCACCGTACAGCTTCAGCATTGCCTCGGGTGCGCTGCCGGCAGGTGTCCGTCTCGACGCCGCCACAGGGCTCGCCAGCGGGACCCCGACGGTCGCGGGCAGCTTCAGCTACACCGTCACGGTGCGAGACAGCGCAGCAACGCCGAGCACCGCAACAGCCGGCGCGGTGAGCGGAACCATTGCCCAGGGCGACCAGAGCCTAAGCTTCACCTCGACGCCGCCAAATTCCGTGCCGGTTGGCGGCACGGCCTATTCGGTCGCCGCGATCTCGACGGCGGGTCTCGCTCCCAGCTTTGCCATCGATACAGCCAGTGCGGGTGCCTGCACGATCAGCGCGAACATAGTTAGTTTTTCGGCTGCGGGAACGTGCATCGTGATCGCCTCTCAGGCGGGCGACGCCAACTATGCTGCAGCGACTGCGCTTCGCCAGGCGATCACGGTAGTCGCCGCACCGGTGGCGGGGAATCGCTCCGACGTCGCTGTACCCTATTCCGGCGCGGGAAGCGCCATCGATCTTGCCGCAAGCATCAGCGGGGGCGTACACAATGCGATCGCCATCGTCATGGTGCCCGCGCACGGCACGGCGAGCGTCGCGGGCGATGTTGTAACCTATGTCCCGGCCAGCGGCTATTTCGGTGCCGACAGCTTCACCTACACAGCCACGGGTCCGGGGGGCACGTCCAGCCCGGCGACGGTGTCGATCACTATCGCGACGCCGGCGGTGCCGACGGCGGGCGCCGTCAGTGCCGAGGTGGCCTATGGTAGCACGGGTCAGGCGATCCCGCTGGCGCCGGGCGGCGTCTACACCACGCTGGCGGTGGCAACCGCACCGGCCAAGGGAACGGTGACGGTGAGCGGCACCAGCGCCAGCTATGTGCCGAACAGCGGCAGCTTCGGTGCCGACAGCTTCACCTACACAGCCACGGGTCCGGGGGGCACGTCCAGCCCGGCGACGGTGTCGATCACTATCGCGACGCCGGCGGTGCCGACGGCGGGCGCCGTCAGTGCCGAGGTGGCCTATGGTAGCACGGGTCAGGCGATCCCGCTGGCGCCGGGCGGCGTCTACACCACGCTGGCGGTGGGAACCGCACCGGCCAAGGGAACGGTGACGGTGAGCGGCACCAGCGCCAGCTATGTGCCGAACAGCGGCAGCTTCGGCGCCGACAGCTTCACCTACACAGCCACGGGTCCAGGGGGCACGTCCAGCACGGCGACGGTGTCGATCACCATCGCAACGCCGGCGGTGCCGACGGCGGGGGCGGTCAGTGCCGAGGTTGCCTATGGCAGCACGGGGCAGGCGATTTCGCTGGTGCCGGGCGGCGTCTACACCGCGCTGGCGGTGGGAACTGCACCGGCCAAGGGAACGGTGACGGTGAGCGGCACCAGCGCCAGCTACGTACCGAACAGCGGCAGCTTCGGCGCCGACAGCTTCACTTACACGGCCACGGGCCCGGGGGGCACGTCCAGCCCGGCGACGGTGTCGATCACTATCGCGACGCCGGCGGTGCCGACGGTGGGCGCCGTCAGTGCCGAGGTTGCCTATGGCAGCACGGGGCAGGCGATTTCGCTGGTGCCGGGCGGCGTCTACACCACGCTGGCGGTGGGAACCGCACCGGCCAAGGGAACGGTGACGGTGAGCGGCACCAGCGCCAGCTATGTGCCGAACAGCGGCAGCTTCGGCGCCGACAGCTTCACCTACACAGCCACGGGTCCAGGGGGCACGTCCAGCACGGCGACGGTGTCGATCACCATCGCAACGCCGGCGGTGCCGACGGCGGGGGCGGTCAGTGCCGAGGTTGCCTATGGCAGCACGGGGCAGGCGATTTCGCTGGTGCCGGGCGGCGTCTACACCGCGCTGGCGGTGGGAACTGCACCGGCCAAGGGAACGGTGACGGTGAGCGGCACCAGCGCCAGCTACGTACCGAACAGCGGCAGCTTCGGCGCCGACAGCTTCACTTACACGGCCACGGGCCCGGGGGGCACGTCCAGCCCGGCGACGGTGTCGATCACTATCGCGACGCCGGCGGTGCCGACGGTGGGCGCCGTCAGTGCCGAGGTTGCCTATGGCAGCACGGCGCAGGCGATTTCGCTGGTGCCGGGCGGCGTCTACACCACGCTGGCGGTGGCAACCGCACCGGCCAAGGGAACGGTGACGGTGAGCGGCACCAGCGCCAGCTATGTGCCGAACAGCGGCAGCTTCGGTGCCGACAGCTTCACCTACACAGCCACGGGTCCGGGGGGCACGTCCAGCCCGGCGACGGTGTCGATCATGATTGGCGCTCCACCACCGCCTGCCGCCGAGCCTGTCAACGTCGCGGCGACGGGCACGACGGTGGAAAACGGCTCCAGTGTCGGGATCAATCTTTCCAACCTCGTGAACGGCAACTTCACCGAGGTCGAGATCGCCACGCCCCCGAGGAACGGTACGCTGACCCTGCGTGGGCCGGGCGTGGTGGCCGCCGCGACGACGCGGGCGGCGGGTGAGGCGCGAGCGATGGCAACGCCGGGCTGGACCGCCGTCTATGTTCCGCGAGCCGGCTTCTCAGGCAAGGACAGCTTCCAGTTCGTGGCCGTGGGCCCGGGCGGCCGTTCAATGCCGGCCACGGTGGAGATTGACGTGACCGGACAGGTGCCCACCGCACAGCCCAAAAAGGCCAGTGTCGGCGACGCGCAGACGGTCTCGGTCGATCTGACCGCCGGCGCGGTGGGGGGGCCTTTCACCACCGCTATCATCGACAGTATTTCCCCCGCCGACGCGGCAACCACGCGCATCGTGCAGGGGGGGAGCGCGGCCGAACCGAGCTTCCGGCTTGAAGTCACCACCAAAGCCCATTTCGGTGGAACCGTGATCGTGCGCTATCGCCTGGCCAATGCGTTCGGGGCGTCGCCGCCGGCTGAGGTGACGATTACCGTGACCGCGCGTCCGGACCCCGCGGCCGACCCTCGGGTGCGGGCAATCTCCGATGCGCAGGTGGAAACGGCGCGCCGGTTCGCGCGCGCGCAGGTGTCCAATTTCATGGCCCGTGCGCAGGAACTGCACCATGGCGGCGGCGCGACCAAAGCGTTGGGTATCGCGGTCAGTCTTCGGGATGTGGCGATGGAATCGCGCACCCCGGACAATACGCTGCACGATGCAGCACGGTCGGTAAACGACCGGGGTCGCGCTGCTCTTGGCAGCAGTGCGACGGGTGCCCGCGAGGATCTGACAAACGCCGCACTGCCCGGCCGCATCACGCGCGATTCGGCCGAAATGGGCGATGTCCGGGTAGGAGACGACGGGATGCGTGGGGACACGGGCGCCTCGGACGCGCGTGCAGTTGGCACACTGGCTTTCTGGACAGGGGGGGCGATCGAAGTCGGCACGCTGGATCGGCGCTCGGGGCGTGCCAAGATCAGCCTGTCGAGCGGTGGCCTCTCTGCCGGGGCCGATCTGCGGATCGCCGATTGGGCGACGCTGGGGGTGGGCGGCGGCTATGGTAGCGAGGTGAGCAAGATCGATGGCGAGGCGGCACGGGTGCGGGGCGAAACCCGCGTGTTCGCCGCCTATGGCAGCATGGCGCCGATCGACGGCATGTTCGTCGACGCGATGATCGGGCGGGGAATGCTGGCGTACCGCACGCGGCGGGACATTGCAGAAAGCGGCCTGGTGGCGTTCGGCTCGCGCGATGGCGACATGACCTTCGGCGCGGTTTCCGCGGGGTGGGATCGGCGCGAAGGCGCGCTGCGCTGGTCCGGCTATGGCCGGATGGAGTGGCTTCAGGGCACGCTGAAGGCCTATGCGGAGACGGGGGCGGACCGCTATTCGCTGCGGTTTGACCGGCGCAACATCCGCTCGCTGACCGGCGTGCTGGGGGGGCGCATCGAATTCACGCGTGACATTGGCTTCGCCAAGGTGAGCCCGCGCGTAGGCGCCGAATGGCTGCACGAATTCCGCGGCGCTGGCGTGCAGGCGTTGGATTATGCCAACTTTGCGGGCACCTCCGTGTACCAGCTTCGCAGTGCGGGCTGGCAGCGGGAGCAATATCAATTCTCCATGGGCAGTCGCCTGAACCTGATCATCCGCTGGAGCATCGATGTCGAAGTCGGCATGCGCGGCGCGGCGGGGGAGCGCGCGGGGCATGCCAAACTACGGATCAGCAAGTCCTTCTGATCGCCCTGGGCCCCAGGTTTGCCGATCGGGCTTGCCGCCGACCGAGGGACTGGAAGCGGTGGGGTGGGTCTGCCCGGTGCGACCCGCCCTGCAGCTCAGGCCAGCGGGCCATGCGCCAGCTTTGGCAGCACGTGCCGGGCGAACAGGTCCGCTTCCGCGGCATGCGGGTAGCCCGAGAGAATGAACGCCTCGATCCCCAGCCCGCGATAGGCTTGGAGCTTGGCGAGCACCTGATCCGGATCGCCGACGATCGCCGCGCCGCAGCCCGAGCGCGCCCGCCCGATCCCGGTCCACAGATTGTCCTCGACATAGCCGTCGCCGGCCGAGGCCTCGCGCAGTTCAGCCTGGCGGCGCACGCCGGCGGACTGCGCGTCGAGCGAGCGGGCGCGGATCGCCTCGCCCTGCGCCGCGTCGAGATGTGACAGCAGCCGGTCGGCGGCGGTGCGTGCCTCCGCCTCGGTCTCGCGCACGACGACATGGATGCGGTACCCGAAGCGCAGCGTCCGGCCGCGCCTGGCGGCGCGGGCGCGCAGGTCGTCGAGCGTGGCGGCGACGGCGTCCAGCCGGTCCGGCCACATCAGGTAAACGTCGGCGCCTTCGGCTGCTGCCTCGCGCGCGTCTTCCGAAAGACCGCCGAAATAGAATTGCGGCGCCCGGCCCGAAACGGTGGTGATCCGCGGCGGCTCGACCTTGAGCTGCCAGAACTCGCCCTGGTGATCCAGCGCCTCGCCGTTCAGCAGCGTCTTCAGGATATGCATCGCCTCGATCGTGCGGCGGTAGCGGGGGGCGGAGGCCAGCGTTTCGCCCGGCAGGTCGGAGGAGATGATGTTGACCGCGAGGCGGCCGCCCAGGATTCGGTCGATCGTCGCGATCTGGCGGGCGAGTTGGGGCGGCCAGCTCTCGCCGACGCGCACCGCCATCAGCAGCCGTATACGGCGGACCAACGTGGCGATCGCGGCGGCGAAGGCGGTGGTGTCGATGCCCAGCGCATAGCCCGAGGGCAGCAGGATATTGTCGAACCCGGCGCTTTCCGCCGCCAGCACGATGTCGCGGCAATGCTCCCAGCTGGAGAGCAGGTGCGGGTCGGGTTGCCCAAGAAACTCGTAATCATCGTCGCAAAGCGCAGAAAACCAGCTCACTTCGCAGGGGGGAAGTTGTTCTTGCTTGCCGGAAGCGTCGGTCTGGGGATGGAGGGTGGTCATGAATCAATGCCTCTGGAGAAGATGATGGCGTCGCGAATTCGGTACGGGCTGGTCGGGTGCGGGATGATGGGGGTGGAGCATATCCGCAATCTCGCGATCACGCCTGGGGCGGAACTGGTGGCGATCGCCGATCCGGTCGAGACCTCGCTCGGCTGGGCGCGCGAGGCGCTGGGCGGCAAGGCGCAGGACGTAACTGCGTACCGCGATGCCGAGGCGCTCGCCCAGCATGACGGGCTCGACGCGGTGATCGTCGCGAGCCCGAACTTCACGCACCGGCAGACGGTAGCGCCGCTGTTCGACGCCGGGCTCCATATCCTCTGCGAGAAGCCGCTGGCGACGACGATCGACGATGCGCGCTGGCTCGCCGAACGCGCCGCGCGCCACGACGCGGTGTTCTGGACCGCGATGGAGTATCGCTACATGCCGCCGGTCGCCGCGCTGATCGCGGGCGTCCATGGCGGCGCGATCGGCCGGCTGCGGATGCTGGCGATGCGCGAGCACCGTTTTCCCTTCCTGGTGAAGGTCGGCGACTGGAACCGCTTCGCCCGCAATACCGGCGGCACGATGGTGGAGAAATGCTGCCACTTCTTCGACCTGATGCGCTTCATCGTTCGCAGCGAGCCGGTGCGCGTCTATTGCTCGGGCGCGCAGAACGTGAACCATCTCGATGAACGCTATGACGGCGTCACGCCGGACATCGTCGACAACAGCTTCACCACGGTCGACTTCGCCGACGGAACCCGCGCGCTGCTCGATCTGTGCATGTTCGCGGACGGGGCGGAGGAGCAGGAGGAGATCGTCGCGACTGGCGATATTGCCCGGCTCGACGTGAGCATCCCGGGCAGCGTGCTCACCCGCGCGCCGCGCACCGGCTTCGGCAATCCCAAGGCGCCCGAGAAGCGTCACATCGAGGTCGACGCCGCGGCGCTGGCGGCGGGCTCGCACCATGGCTCGACCTTCTACCAACATCAGGCCTTCGCGCGCGCGGTACGGGGCGAGGGGCCGGTGGAAGTGACCGCCGAGGATGGGCTGAAGGCCGTCGCCATCGGCATGGCGGCGGAGATCAGTCTGCGCGAGCACCGGGTGGTGGACATGGCCGAGCTGCTGGGTCAGTCCGCGTCCGCATAGGCGGCGCGCGGCAGGATCCAGCGGACGAGGAGCGCGCCGGCAAGATAGGAAAAGGCGGCGATCCAGAACATCGGCGCATAGCCATGGCCATTGTCGAGCGACCAACCGGCCAGCTCGAGAATGGCCATGCCGGCCAGGTTGCCGGCAAAGGCGCCGATGCCGATCACCGATCCCACGCGGTTCGCGGGGATGATGTCGGTCGCGAGGCCGAACACGTTGGTCGAGAAGCCCTGGTGCGCGAACAGCGCGAGGCCGAGCAGCAGCGCGGCAACCCAGGGGTTGCTCGCCACCAGCACCAGCGGGATTGGCAGCACGAGCAGCGCATAGCCGATCAGCGTCGTGTGCCGCACCTCCTCCGGTGCCCAGCCGCGCGCGAGCAACCAGCCCGGCACCCAGCCGCCGCTGATCGCCCCCAGCGCGGCGAGGCTGTAGGCGAGTGCCACGGGCAGCCCCAGCGCGCCTTGCTCCAGCCCGAACTGGCGGTGGAACAGGTCCGGCGTCCAGAACAGCAGAAACCACCAGACCTGGTCGCTCAGCACCTTGGCGACGGCGATGGCAAGCGTCCGCCGGCTGCGGAGGAGATGGAGCCACGGCACCTCCGATCGCGGGCCCCGCACGCTGGCGGCAGCAGGCACATAGCGTAGCCACACCGCGACCCAGACGAGACCAAGCCCGCCCGCGATCAGGAAGCTGCCCTTCCAGCCGACCAACAACGCCAGCGCCGGGATCAGCAGCGGCGTCAGGATCGCACCGAAATTGGGTGCGGTGTTGCCGATGCCTAGCGCGCGCGAGCGCTCGGCCGGCGGGAAGAAGGTCGCGGCAGACTTCACCGCCGCCGGGGTACCGATCGACTCCGCCGCGCCCAGCACGGCGCGCGCCGCGACGAACTGTGTGACGGTGGTGGCGAAGGCATGCGCCATGCCGGCAAGGCTCCACACCGCCACGCCGAGTGCGAAGCCGCGTCGCAGACCCACCCGGTCGAGGAACCAGCCGGTGCCGAGAAAGGCCAGCGCCGCCGCGAACTGGAAGGCCGAGGCCATGTGCGCATAGTCGCGGTCGGACCAGTGAAACTCGCCCTGCAGCATCGGCTTCAACAGCGCGAGGATCTGCCGGTCGACATAATTCAGCATCACCGCGCCGAAAACGAGGGCCAGGATCGCCCAGCGACCCTGTGCCCCAGCGGTAGTGTCAGTAGCGGATGCGCGCATTCAGGCCGACATAGCGATCATTGTCCCGAGGCACGTAACGGGCCACGCCCGCGGTGGTGCCATAGACCAGATAATTGGCATAGTGCTGGTCGAGGATGTTCTTGACCAGCGCGCGCAGCTCCCAGCGCTCGCCGCCGATCAGCGCGATGCTGGCGTTCCAGATGCCATAGGCGGGCTGGATCGTGTCCGGCGTCTGGGTGATCGCGTACTGGGTCTTGGTCTTGTAGCTGGCGTCTGTCTGCAGCTCGACCGCCAGGCCGTCGGTGATCGGCAGCTTCCAGGCAGCGCCCCCGCTCAGCTTCCAGTCCGGCGCGAAGGGGAGGGGTTGGCCGTCCAGCGAGGTGCAGCTGGTGGCGGCCGGGCAGTTGAAGTGCCGGATATGCGCATCGGTGCGCGCCACCGCGAAGTTCAGCGTCAGGTGATCGGTGGGCCGTGCGTTCAGGTCGGCCTCGACGCCCTTGGTCTGCACGCTGCCGGCGTTGATCAGCCGAGTGACGATCGCGCCCAGATACGTATCCGCATAGTTCGCCTGGAAGCCATCATAATTCGTGAGATACGCCGCGATGCCGCCGCTAAACCTGCCGTCGAACAAGCTGCCCTTCAGGCCCACTTCGTAGCTGGTCGAAGTCTCGGGCGCGAGCGGCTCGGTGTCGAACGCCTGCATGTTGAAGAAGACGTTGTAGGCCGGGCCCTTATAGCCGCGCGAGAAGGTGAAATAGGTGTTGGCGTTGGGCGCCAGTTTGTACTGCACGCCGGCGCGGGCGCTGTAGTCCACCCGGTCGGTCTTGCCGCTGCTGGCGAAGCTAGGGCGAATGCCTGCCACGCCGGTCGCGGTGTCCGACACGCGCTGGTGGAAATAGCTGAGCGAATCGTGGATCAGCCGCCCGCCCGCAATGAAGGTCAGCGTGTCGGTCGCGTGGAGGTTCGCCTCGCCGAACAGCGCATGGTTCTGTGCGTGGATACCGTAGTTCGCCACCCCGTTGTTGGTGACCGGCGCACCGCCGATCAGCTGGGTGACGCTGCGCTGGTAGCGCTCGTCGGTGTCGGCGGCGAGCAGATAGGCGCCGACCACATAGTCGACCAGCCCGCCCTGCGGCGACGCGAGGCGGATCTCCTGCGAGAACTGGTCGAAATCGACGCGCCCGTCGTCGCGGCCCTGCGGGAAACCCGTGGCAAGGATCGCGCGCGCGTCCCAGTCCGGTGTCTGGTGGTTGCGCCATTCGCGATAGGCGGTGATCGAGGTCAGCGTGTAGCCGCCGCCCAGCCGCCAATCGAGCGTGATCGAGCCGCCATAGTTGCGATCGCGCACCTCAGCGTCGAAATTGGTGTTGACTCGCTTGTTGTTGGCCGAGGGCGGGGTGCCTTCCTGGGTGAGCAGCCCCGCCAGCGTCGGATTCGGCGTCACCACATTGGTCGGGAAGGCCACGCGCGAGGAACTGACATAGACGCCCTGCGGCGTGTTGTCGCGGTTGTATAGATAGTCGCCGGCGAAGGTGATCGTCACATCGTCATTGGGCCGCGCGACAATCTTGCCGCGCACGCCCCAGCGGTCATAGCCGTTCACCTTGTGGCCGGTGCCGACGTTGAACACATTGCCCTTGTACGAGGCGTAGAGCCCGCTCAGCGCATAGCCGATAGTGCTGGTGATCGGACCGGAGACGCTGCCCTTGATGCGCCCTTCGCCGCCTTCGTAATAGCCGGCCTCCAGCGTTTCGGTCTGGACCTTGCTCGGCGCCTTGGTGACGAGGTTGATCACGCCGGCCGAGGCGTTCTTGCCGAACAGCGTGCCCTGCGGTCCGCGCAGCACCTCGAGATGGTCGAGATCGAGCAGGTCGAGCGTCGCCTGACCCGGACGCACCAGTACCACGCCGTCGATCACCGTCGAGACCGAGCTCTCGACGCCCGGCGACGTGGTGATCGTGCCGACGCCGCGGACGAACACGGTGCGATCCTTGTTCGACTGGCCGTTGCGGAAGTCCACTGTCGGGATGACGGTCGAGAGGTCCTGCAGCGTGTTAAGGTTGCGCGAGGCAGCGGCATCACCGTTCACTACCGAGACGGCGATCGGCACGTCTTGGAGGTTCTCGTTGCGAAAGCGCGCGGTGACGACGATGTCGTTCGACTGGGCCGCCGGTGTGGCCGCCTCCTGCGCCTGTGCCAGCGCGGGCGGGGCGATCCCCGCCAGCAGACCCGCGACCATCCATCCGTACCTGCGCCCCATCCCATCCTCCGTGTGGTTCGCTGGGGGTGGTAATTCCGAGTTGAGAGATGGGAAAATAAGCTTTTGCTTGGGGGCACGATAGCGTGCCTTCGCGCACCTGCGAAACGGTTTCGGGATCAACGTTCAGCGCCCCATTCCGCCCAGGGGAAACGCACCGCCGGGAGGGGCGGGGCGCTTCCCCGACAGGTCTCAGCTTGCGATCGGCCAGCCGTCTGTCGTCCAGCTCAGCTTCTGGATCTGCAGCGTCGGGGCACCGTTCTGCTGCCGGTCATAGGCATGGTAGACGATATAGTCGCCGTCGCTCTGCTGGAGGATCGACGCGCCGCCTCGCCCGACATAGCGGCTGCCATCGCCTTGACCGTTGGCCAGCACGGCGGTGCCGCCGCCCTGCAGCATCGACCGCCCGTCCCGATCCACATAGGGTCCATCCGGCGCCGAGGCGCGGCCGACCACCGTGTTGTAGGTGCTCGCGGCGCCCTGGCAGCAGGAATCGAACGAGACGAACAGATAGTAATAGCTGCCGTGACGGATGATGTAGGGCGCCTCGATCGCGCCCGGTGCGGGCCGCTGCGCCAATGCGCGCGGCGCGGCGTCTCCGGTCAGCCGCAGCCCGGTCGTGGGATCGAGGCGGATCAGCTTGATGCCGGACCAGAAGCTGCCGAATACCAGCCAGGAGCGGCCATCGGCGTCGGCAAACGCCATTGGATCGATCGCGTTGAAGTCGTCGCTGGCCTGCGACTGGATGACGGACCCCTGATCGGCCCAATTGGCCGCCGGTGCCGTCGGATCAATTTTGCTGGCGGTCGCCAGGCCGATCGCGGACTGGTTTTTCCCGAAGGTCGAAACCGAATAATAGAGGCGGTACTGGCTGCCGACCTTGGAGATGTCCGGGGCCCACATGCCGGTGGCGCCCGGCACGGCAGTCTTGGCCCAGGCGGGCAGCGCGAGGTAACTGCCGCCGCGCAGCGTCCAGGCACGCATGTCGGGCGAGGTGCGGAGTGCCAGCAGCCCCTCCGGATCGCCGGCATTGCCGGTGGTGAACAGATAATAGCTGTCGCCGTCCTTCAGGATCGACGGGTCATGCACCGGACTGACCGCGCCGCTCAGCGCGATCGAGGTCGGCGTGGGACTTGCGGTCGGGGTCGGGGTGGGCGTCGGCGTAGGGCTTGGCGTCGGCGTGGGCGTCGGCACGACGACGACCGAGGCGGGCGGCGGGCTGTCGTTGCCGCCACAGGCGGAGGCGAGCAGCAGCAACGCGAGCGACGAGGTGCGCTTCACGGGCAATTCCTTCCAGATGCGAAGCGGGCGGACCCTCGGGCCCGCCCTTGAAGAGATCAGTTGAAGCTGTAGCGGGCCCCGATCGCGAAGGTCCGCGGGATCAGCACCGTACCCAGGTTGAAGCGATCCTTGTCGCCGACATTCCCGAACCGGTAATATTCCTGCTGCTTGGTCCGGGTGAGGTTCACCGCATCGAAGGTCAGGCCGAGCCGGTTGGTGATCCGGGCGGTCAGCTGGAGGTCGAGGCTGGCCTCGGCCCGGCGCCAGACGCCCAGCGGGTTGGCGAACAGCCGGGCCTCGTTCCGCACCTGCCAGGCATTGCGGTAGACATAGGAGAGGCGTGCGCCGATCGGGCCGTGATCATAAGCGAGCGTGGCGTTGTACGAAAAGTCGGAAACGCCGAAGAAGCCCGACTGCTGCTCGCCGATCTGCTTGCCCGAATTATTGTAGATCGGGACGTTCTGGCTCGAGTCCAGCACCGTCAGGCTGCCCTGGAAGCCCAGGCCATCGAGGAAGGAGGGGAGGTAGGTCGGGAAATAGGTAAGCCCCACTTCCAGGCCCTTGAGCACGCCGTTCGAGGCATTGGCCGGGCGGCTGATTACGAAATTGTTGGTGGCACCGGCGACGATGCCGTTGTTCGGGATGAACTCGAGCTGGCTCACGGGGACGACCAGCCCCTGAATGTCGCGGCGGAAGCCGGTGACGGTGATCGCGCTGTTCCGGCCGAAATACCATTCGAGCGCAGCGTCATAGTTCTTCGAGGTGGTCGGCTGAAGCCCGGCGGTACCCGCCGAACCGCTGCCATAGCCGACATTGGTCAGGTCGCCGGTCAGCGAATAGTTCGGGTTGATGTCGCCGAAGTTCGGGCGGCGCAGCGTCTGGCCATAGTTGAAGCGCGCGCGCAGGTTGGGCAGGATCTCGTAGCGCGCGGTGAAGCTGGGCAGGAAGCGGTCCGAACCCGGCGAGGCGCGCGAAATCGCGCCGTTGTTGAAGCGATCGACGAACACGGCATCGGTATCCACCGCGACATAGCGCACGCCTGCCTGCAGGTTGAGCGCGCGGCCGAAGATGGTCAGTTCGCCGTCCGCCTGGACATAGGCGGCGGTGGTCTTCTCCTCCACGTCGAACACGCGCGTCATGGTCAGCTGGTCGGAGGTCTTCAGCCCGTAGAGCTTCCGGATCTCGTCGGCATGGGCATAGTTGTAATAGCCGTTCGCGGTTACCCAGCTGGTCGGCACGTCGCCGCGGCCTTCGAAGAAGCCGGAGTTGGTGAAGCTCGCCCCCGCCGGCAGGCTGGAGAGCGGACGGCCCAGATTGCCGGCATCGGCGGTGCGGATATCGCTCGACGCCTTGCGGTCGTCGAAGCGGAAGCCCGCCTTGATCTGGCGCAGAAAGCCTTCGTCCCAGCCATAATGGCCGTCGAGCATCGCGGTAAAGGCGCTGCCCTTGTCGCGATTGGCGTTGTCGTAAAGCTGCGCGACGTTCCACACCTTGGGATCGGCAAGCGCTGCGTCATTGTCGAAATGATAGGAGGGGATGCCGCCGCCGGCGTTGAAGTCGGTGGTGATCTTGTTCGCCACCCGGTCGGTGCGCATCGCGAAGAAGGCGGTCTTGTACTTGCTGGTCTGGTAGGCGAGGTCGGCGACGATGCCGCCGCGGCTGCCCATATCCCACTTGCCGTTCAGGGCATAGACGAAGCTGTCGGTCTGGCTGCGGGTATAGTCGCCGCTGTTGAAGCCGTAGACGCTGTTCGCGACGCGCGACTTCACGATATTGGTGCCGTCGTACAGCGTCGGCGCCTGCGGATTGGCCCAGAAGTCGACGAAGCTGAACTGCAGGCTGTTATAGGTCTCGCCGCGGAATCCCGAATAGAAGACCTCGGCGGTGTAGACCGAGCTGCTGTTCGGCGCCCACTGGAATGCGGCGTTGGCCGAAGGGCGCTCGCGCTTGCCGTACAGGTCGGAGCTGAACACCGCGTCGCGCGACAGCCAGTAGGGCGTGGTGATGCCGTTGACCTTCATGGTCGAGCCGGCCGCTGTCGGCAGGCCCGCTTCGGTGCCGACCTGCCAGTCGCCGACGCCCGGTCCGGAGAGGAAGGCGCCGGTCTTGGGATCGGTTGCCGCCGGGAAGATGCGCTGGAAGCCGGTCAGCCCGGTGCCCGCCGGCGGATTGAGCGTCGCGAACGGCACGAACGCGCCCGCCGTGGTCGACATGGTGCGGAACTTGGAGCGGGTGTAGCTGCCGTTCACCAGCAGGCCCATATCGCCGATGCCGGTCTCCCAGCGATCGCTGATCAGCAGCGCGGCGTTCGGGTTGATCTTGTCGGCCTCCTGGTCGTAGATCCCGCGGGCGAGCGCCGAGACGGCGAAGCCCTTGAAGTCGAACGGGCGACGCGTGACGACGTCGACCTGGCCGGCAAGGCCGGTCTCGATCTGGTCGGCAGCGCGGGTCTTGTAGACGTCGACGCGCTGGATGAGGTTGGCGGAGACGTCCTGCAGCGAGAAGGACTGGCCGGCGGCGGTGAAGATGTTGCGGCCGTTCAGCGTGGTCAGCGCATCGGGAAGGCCGCGGATCTGAATGCCGGCGGCTTCGCCCTGGCCGCGATCGGTCACCTGGATGCCGGTGACGCGCTGAAGCGCCTCGACCACGTTGTTGTCGGGCAATTTGCCCACATCCTCGGCGACAATAGAATCGACGATCTGCGTGGATTCGCGACGACGGTTGAGCGCGCCTACGATCGAGGCGCGCACACCGGTGACGACGATCTCGTCCGCCACCGGGTCTTGCGGCGCGCCGGCCTGCTGCTGCGCGTCCTCACCGGCGATGCGATCTACCTGGGCGTCCGCCTGTCCGCCAAGCGCGATCGACGCCACGGAAACCGAAGCCAGAAACAGCAATTTCGACACCATCTGGTATCCTCCCCACGACTGAAGGTTTGATGAGACGGCGCTCTTTTGGCGCCCATTACTCTGACTTTTACCTATTCAGAATTGGCTCAGCGGGCAAGCGGCGTTGCGCGTGATCGCTGCATTAGTCCGGCATAATTTGAAAAGTCAGTTGCAAATTTGACACAGAGTTAGCGGTAACAGCGAGAATGCGCTGATGCTGCCGCCGGAAAGCGCCATGCGGCTGCATTATTTATCAGAGTAATTGGAGGCGCGCGCCGGATGTTGTTGCGCTGCTAGGCCGGCGCGCAGCGCTCAGATCCGCCGCAAGGGGCCGTTCGCTACCGGCGCGCCGAAGATCGGGGTGCCATCGGCGGCGTAGCGGAAATACTGCATGCGCGTGTGCCGGTTGGGGTCGAACAGGGGGTCGCCCTTGATCTGGTCATAGTCGCGGGCGTGATAGACCAGCACGTCGCGGCCGTGCTCGTCGACGGTGAAGCTGTTGTGGCCAGGGCCGTAAATCTTGTGCTCGGCAGAGGTCTGGAAGACCGGCACCGGCGACTTCGACCAGTTGGCCGCATCCATCAGATCCGCATCGGCGCGGCAGCTCAGCATCCCCATGCAGTAGCGCGAATCGGTGGCGCTGGCCGAATAGGTCATGAACAGCTTGCCGTTGCGCGCGAGCACCGCCGGTGCCTCGTTCACCTTGAAGCCGCGGACTTCCCAGTCGAGCGTCGGAACCGACAGCCGCACGGGGGCCGCCGCGAGCACGAGTGGCGAGGCGAGGGGGGCGAGATAGAGGTTCGAGTTGGTCTCGATGCCAGGTTCGCGCTGCGCCCAGGCGAGATAGCGGCGGCCCTTGTGCACGAAGCTGGTGGAGTCGAGGTTGAAGCTGTCCCACGGGGTCTGGAGCTGGCCGAGCACCGACCAGCGGCCGCTCATCGGATCACTGCCGTCGCACACCACGGCGTAGGTACGGATGCGGAACACGTCCTCGCCGCCGCCGCTGGGTCCGGCCGCGAAATACATCACCCACTTGCCGTCGATCTGGTGGAGTTCCGGCGCCCACAGAAAGCCCGACATCGGTCCGCTCGCCTGATGACGCCACAACACCCGCTCGGGCGCGGACGCGAGTCCGGCGAGCGTGCGCGAACGGCGCAGCACCAGCCGATCATATTCGGGTACCGAGCCGGTCAGATAATACCAGCCATCGGAATGGCGAAACACCTGGGCATCGGCGCGCTGGCGCACGACCGGGTTGACGATCGTCGGTGCGGTGTCGCGGCTGAAGGCCGGGGTTGCCGAGGCCGCGGCAGCGCCAGCCAGGAAGAAGCGTCGAGTGAGCATCAGGTCCTCCACCAAGGGCGTCGATCTGCGGTTCGGTAGGACCCTGCCCACTGCGTTGCGCGACGACGCGTTATCGATGCTTTAGTCCGACATAAAAAACCGGGCGTCAAGTCGATGCTTGGCGTGCGGAGGCGGCGACGGACGATCGTGAAGTGCCCTCGGGCAGGTAGGCGCCTCCGCGCTATCGGCTTGCTGTCGCGGCGACCAGTTGAATTCGACCATTTGGTGAATAAAATCGATAGCTACGGTGCGCACACCGTGCCGCAACGGAGGAGAGGAAGCGATGCGGAGATCCTTGCGCTGGCCGGTGTTGCTCGGTTCCGCGGTGCATTTGACCGCTGCTGCAGCGCCGCCGCCGCGCGTGACGGTCAGCGGCGGCATCGTCGAGGGGCGTATCGCGGACGATGGCGCGCGGATCTTCCGCGGCATTCCCTATGCCGCGCCGCCGCTGGGCCCACGGCGCTGGCGCGGACCCCTGCCCGTGCACGGCTGGCACGGCGTCCGCGCGGCGCGGGAGCCGGCGCCGGCCTGCTTGCAGAACGAGTATGGCTGGAACGCGCGGGATGCTGCGCATGCCAGCGAGGACTGCCTCACGCTCGATGTGCGGACGCCGGGCGCGCGCGGCAAGCGGCCGGTGATGGTGTGGATCCATGGTGGCTCGAACCGCGCCGGTTCGGCGCGCGGCACGGTCGATTCACGCATCACCGCGCAGGGCATCGTGCTGGTGGCGGTCCAGTATCGCCTGGGCATCTTCGGCTTTCTCGCACATCGCGGCGCCGCGGCGGAGGCAGGCGGCCATGCCGGCAACTACGGGCTGATGGACCAGATCGCCGCGCTGCGCTGGGTGCGTGCCAACATCGCCGCCTTCGGGGGCGATCCCGCCAACGTCACGATCTTCGGCGAAAGCGCAGGATCGCAGGACGTTTCGCTGCTGCTCGCGGCGCCAGCCGCGCGCGGGCTGTTCAGCAAGGCGATCCTGGAGAGCGGGACACCGGGCTTCGGAATGCCGTTCCGGCCGTTCGGCGAGGCACTGGCACTGGGCGACCAGGCGGCGCGGCTGCTCGGTACGCGGGACATTGCCAGCCTTCGCCGCGCGCCCGCAGCCGCGCTGCTGGCGGCGGATCGCAAGCTGCACGACCCCGTGATCACGCCGCCCGGATCGGTGTGGAACGACGACATGGTGTGGCTCCGCACGCAGATCGACGGTGCGGTCCTGCCGCGCTCGCCGGCGCAGCTGCTGCGCGATGCGCCGCCGCGGCCGGTTATCCTGGGCAGCAACGTCGCCGAGTTCGGGCCTGCGGAGGGCGCCTTCGATCTCGACACCGCGTTGCGCGCCGGCTTCGGGGTACAGGCCGACGCCGCGGCGCCGCTCTATCGCGCACCGGACCCTCGGCGCGGCGGCCCGCTGCTCGCGCTATCGACCGATCTGATCTTCACCTGCCCGGTCGACCGGTTGGCGCGGCAGCTTGCCGGGCAGGGTTGGCCGGTATGGCGCTATCGCTTCGATCTGGCGAAGGACGGCGGTCGTAGCAGCCACGGATCGGAACTGCCCTATCTGTTTGACGGGCTTGCGATCGGCACCCGGCCTGCCTTGCTGCAGCGGCTCTGGACCGATTTCGCGAGAACCGGCGCACCGGGTGCAGCGTGGCCGCGCTTCACCGCTACCACCGCGAGGGGCGTGCAGTTCGACGCGGCAGGCCTGCACGCCGTACTCTTCACCACGCCGGCGCCGTGCCGATACCGCAGCGCCTGGTAGCCGTCACTCCGCGGCGTGCACCGGCAGGTCAAACGGCACGGCCGGCAGATCCTCGCTGCTGTACAGATTGACATAGGGCACATCCGACCAGGCGTAGCGGACATGCGTGACGTCGCCGGCATCGGCACCGCGCAGCACGATGCGGTCGCCGTCGATGCTGCCGGCAACGAAGCGGCAGGCGGCCTTGCTGCACGCTTCGAACCCGAACGCGCTCTCCGCGCCATATGCCTGCAGATTGCCGCTAACGTAGCGGAAGCGGATGACCAGATCGCCCTTGTTCCGCGTGACCGCGAGCGCCTCGGGGCCGCCGGGGGCGATTGCCTCGCCATAGGCGACCGCGCGCGCCGCACGCGCGAGGCGCTCGCCGACGATCAGCTTCTGCGTTGGATGGATGTCGAAGCGGTCGCCCAGATCCAGCGTGACGGCGAGCCCGGCATGGCCGTCGCTGCCAACCGCATCCGACTGCGCCTTGCGCAGCACCGCCCAGTTCGAGTCCTGCGGCTTGGCGAGCGGCGTACCATAGGCGGCCAGCTGCGCTACCAGCACCGGCAGTTGCGGCTGCCCCATCTGCGCCCGCCAGTCCTGGAACAGCAGCGTCAGCAGTTCGCGATATTCGCTTGCCTCGGCGACGTTGGACTCTCCTTGGTACCAGGCGGCAGCCTTGAAGCCGTAGCGCGCGACGGGCGCGATCATCGCATTGTACAGCGTCGAGAGACTGGTCGGTACTTCCCAGGGCGGGATCGGCGGCTTCTTGTCCTTGAGCGGCGCGGCAAGGTGATAGGACCAGGCACCGTCGAGCGGCACCGCCGATCCGTCGCGCAGCTTGAGCAAGTGGTTGGCCTCCGCACCCGTCGGGCCCGCCCCTCCGAGTATGCGGATCGCGATGACGTTGCGCCCGGCGTGAAGGGCACCGGCCGGCACCGCATAGTCGCGCCAGAACCAGTTGATGTTGTTCGACCCCGTCCAGCGTCCGTTGATCCAGACGGTGTCGTTGCTGTCGATCGGCCCGAGCTGAAGCCGGTCGGCCGCGGCGGCCTGTGCGGGGGTCAGCGTCACCACCTTGCGCAGCCACACCACGCCGTCGAAGGCGGCGAGGGCAGGAACGCCCGCATCGCGCCAGCTCCCGTTCAGCTTCAGGCTGGGCCAGCCGGCATCGTCGAACGTCTCGGCCGACCAGCCCTTGGTGATCGACCAGCGCGGATCGTTGGCACGCCACCAGCGCTCCGTGCGCGCTTCCTCCAGCGCGCGCGCTGCGGCGGGATCCTTGGCGAGCGCTGCCAGCGAGCGAAGGCTTTCGGTGTATTTCGGCAGCGTCGCCAGCCCCTCGGGGCTGATCCAGCTCTGGATGGTGGTGCCGCCCCAGTCGGAATCGATGAATCCAACCGGGATCTTCAGGCGCTGCTGCAGCGCCCTCGCCATGTAGAAGCACACCGCAGACGCATCCCCGACACTGTCCGCATCGACCACGCGCCAGCGCAGCGGCGTGCCGAGATTCTCGAGCGGCGCGGGTGCGCTCGCCTTCTCGACATGAGCGAAGCGCAGCATTGGCTGGGGCGCATGGGCAAGGCCGCCCCAGGCCCCGGTCGACAGGCGTGCCGGAAACTCCATGTTGGATTGGCCGCCGCACAGAAACACGTCCCCCAGCATGAGGTCGGCAAGCTGTTGCGTCCTGGTTCCCGCGCGCACCATGAGGGGAAAGGGGCCGCCGGCGGGGCGTGCCGGCAGCCGAAGATCCCAGCGGCCGTCTGCATCGGCCCTCGCCGATCCGCTGTCGCTGCCGAGCGTCACGGTGACGGTCTCCCCCGCGGATGCACGGCCCCAGAGCAGGATCGGACGATCGCGCTGCAACACCGCATGATCGGAGAAGACGGTGGCGAGCAGCGGCGCCTCCTGTGCGGCAGCAGGCAGCGGCACAGCGGTCAGGCAAAGTCCGAAGAGACAGGGGAGTTTCATGCATTCCTCGTGCAAGCGTTCGCGCCCGCGCTAGTTGAACGCGGGCAGTTCGTCCTTGGTCAGATAGCGTGTCGAGGCGTAATCGGCCTTGAGCTGCTCGGGCATATTTTGCGACGGATCGGTCAACCAGCGCGTATGCCAGGTCATGAAATACAGCCAGTCCGCGTCACGCCCAAGCGTCGCCGGATCGGGGATCGGGCCGTTCTCGTGCAGGCAGATCGGTATGCTCTCGCCGACGATCGCCTTCACCTGGCCGAACATCGGCGCAAGGTTGCCATGATCCTCCGCGTATAAATCAGCGCCGGCGATATCTACCATGTCGCGCCCGGGCCAATAGGCGGGATCGACCTTCTGCCCTGCCCATCCCAGCACCCAGATCAGATTGTTCAGGCGGTAGCGATCGACATAGTTGCGGTACATCAGCCGCCACAGCGCCTTGAAGGCCTCGGGGCCATGCTTGCCCCACCAGAACCAGTCGCCGCTGAATTCGTGGAAAGGGCGCCACAGCACGGGCACGCCGGCATCGCGCAGTTTCGTCAGCAATGCCGCCGTATGGGCCATCTGCGCCATCATCGCGCGGTTCTGGGGCGTGCCCGGGGCCAGCGCCCGGGCCACGTCGAAATCCTTTTTCGAATTATCGTAGCCGGTGCCAATATCCGGTGCCCCCCAATGCCAGCATAGGGTGACGATTCCGCCGGAGCGGTGCCAGGCGATCGCGCGGGCGTTCACGCCGGCTTCGTCCCGGGGCTCGATATAGTCGAAGCCAACCAGCGCCGGCTGCTTGCCCGTGACGCGTTGGATATAGTCGAGCTCGGTACGCGGGCCGGCGGGCGAGAAATTCTGCTCCTGCTGACCGGTCAGGGTACGGCGCCCGTAGATCGACCAGAGATAGGCATAGAGGGCCCGCGCTCCGGCAGACGCGCGCGGGTTGCTGAGTACGCCGCGTGCGGGCCGACCGGCTGCAGCCGCCCATCCGGGAACAAGCGCGGCGGCAGCGCCGGCGACCAGCGCCGCGCGCCGGTTGAGGCAGGTCATGGCGTCAGCGTCCGCGTCACGAAACCGTGCGGTGCGGCAGCCGCGATGGCGGTGAGGCTGGCTGGCGGCAGATATCGGCGCATTCGGGCACCTCCGGTGAAACGGATCGGTGGACGCGTAAGCAAGTACGGCATCGCCGACAAGGAAAGGGCCCGGTGGCGTTGCTGCCCCGGGCCCTTCCACATCACATCGTCAGGCGAACGCTGATCGTGTACTGGCGATCGCTCTTGAAGTAGTTGCGCGGCGCTTCGAGGCCGTTCTTGTTGAGCAGATAGGTCGTCTTCGTCGTCGTATCGAGGAGGTTGGCCGCCTCGAGGCCGATCTTGAAGGTCTTGGTGACCGTGTAGAACAGCGACGCGTCGAGCTGGCCCGCCGCCTGCGCATAGACCGGCAGGAAGGGGAAGCAGCAGTCGCGGTTGCTCAACAGATACTTCGAACGCCAGCTGTACGCCGCGCGGGCATAGAAGCCCTTGAGGTCGTAGAACGCAGCGACGTTGACATTGTGCTTCGACAGGCCCGCAAGCGGGAGGTTGTCGTACAGGCCGGTCACGTCCATCACCGGCCGGTTGCCGTCCGCGGGCGTATTCGCCGGCGGGGTGTTCGGCAGGCTGTTGGTCGAGACATAGGTGTAGCTCGCCTGCAGCCCCAGCCCGCGCAGCAGGCCCGGCAGGAAATCATAGGTCTGCTGGTAGGACACCTCGGCGCCCTTCACCCGACCGGTGCCCGACGCGTTCACCGGGCCGTTGCCGGTGACGGTGTAGGTCTGGCCGTTGTTGGTGAAGGTGCGGGTGAACGGCGAGTTGTCGAGAATGATGTTGTCGAGCGTCTTGTAGAACAGCGTGCCGGTCAGCTGGCCGACGCGCGCGAAATACCATTCGGCGGTGAGGTCGAACTGGTTGGCTTCGATCGGGCGCAGATAGGGGTTCCGGCCCTGCAGCGAGAAACCGTACAGGCCGGAGCGGTTGCCGCCCGCCGGTGCGATACCGATGAAGTTGCGCAGGTCGCCAAAGTTCGGGCGCGAGATCGCCTTCGATGCCGCGAAGCGCATCAGGAACTTGGTCGTCAGGTCCAGCCGGACGTTAAGCGACGGCAGCCAGTGGTTGAACTTCTGCTGGGCCACGTCCGCCACCGAAGCACCGTTGGCGAAGGCATAGGCGTTGAGCGCATCCTGCAGCGGGATGGTGCACAGCGGCGGCGTCGGATTGAACTGGCCCGGATTGGCCGCGACATAGGCGCAATATTGCGGGATCGTGCTCCAGCGGGCCGGGCGCGGCGTACCATCGGCATTCACCCCGGCGCTGTCCGGCTGGAACACCGTGCTCGCGGTCGGGAAGGTGACGCCACCATAGGCCTTGTCCTCGGTGTGCACCCAGCGCAAGCCGACATTGCCGCTCAGCTTGGTCGCCCCGCCGAATGGTGCATCCACGCCGAAGTCCGCGCGGACATAGGCGGCGAAGGTACGCTCGCTGTTCCGGTAGATCTCGTTGTCGCGGAAATAGCCGTCGACCAGCGGGCCGCCGTTGACGTTGGTGCGGTCCTGCAGCGGCACGTAGCTGCCGACATTGCCGCCCAACTTCACCGCGTTACGAACATACTGCATCAGCTTCGCGTCATCGGTGAGGATGTCGATCGGAATATACGCGGCGCTGGGCGGCTGGGTGACGGTGCCGCGCAGGAAGTTGTCGAACGTCAGCACCGAGGTCGGGCCGGCCTGGGCGATCGAGACGGCGCCGGCCGGATAGGCCCAGTTGGCGGAGACCGACCCCCAGTTGTTGTAATCGTTGGTACGCGCCACCTGCGAACGGTCCGAATAGCGGCCCCCAACGCGCAGCTTGCGCAGGAACGAGGTGTCGCTCACGTCATATTCGGCATCGCCCTGAAAGGCCCATTCATGACCGTCATTCTTGGCGCGATTCACGCTGGCGTTGTTGATCCAGATGCTGTTGCCGCTGCTGAAATAGTTCGCGGTGTTGAACCCGGGCGTCACGAACTTGATGTCGGGAATGTCGCGGGTGCGGTCGATGGTGATCTGGCCGTAGGAATTGCCGTCCACGGTCGCGTCGTAATTGTCGGTCTTCGACGCGACATACTGGCCGTCGAAATTGAAGCGCAGGCGTTCGGTTGGCCGCCACTTCACGTTGAACGAAGCATCCTGCGTGATCGAACGGGTGATGAAGTTCCGGTTGGTCAGGTTCAGCGTGTAGCTGTTGTCGACGAACTGCGGCAGCGCGTTGGCATAGGTCGGCGCCCCCGCGGCGTTGACGTACCAGCCACCCGGCGAGACCGCGCGACCGAACGTGCCGGTCTGGGCAAGGCCGTTGCTGTCATAGGTAGGCGCGGTGCTGCCATAGGGCATCACGGTGGTGATGTCGTTGTACCAGTTGGCGGCTTCCAGCGTATGGTCGACCCAGGCCTCGCGGCTGTCGGCGCGCAGATATTGCGCCGTTACCAGCAGCGAGCGATCGGCATTCTCGAACTGCGTCGCGGCGGAAATGCCTATCCGCTCGCGGTTGAAATGCTGGTCGCGGAAGCCCGGCCCGAGGGGCGTGTAGACATTGGTCTTGCCGGCCGGCACCGGATAGGCGTCGAACAGTGTCGTTTCATAGGCAGTGCCGGCGTTGATCGTGTGACCTTCGCCCGCATCCTGCACGCCGTTGCCGTTCTTGTCGTCATTCTGGCGCGGCAGCCAGCCCGAGAAGTAGATCGACTGGCTCTGCGAGCGGATCTGCGAGTAGGTGCCGCCCAGCAGCACGCCGATCCGGCTGCCGCCGGGCGTCGTGAACTGCTTGGAGACGAGACCCACTACGGCGGGCGCGCCGCGCTTCTCCATGTCACCGATGTTCATCGACGCGGAGAAATAGGCGAGGTCCTTCGCGCTATCGAAAGGCTTGCGCGCGTTGATGCTGACCGTGCCGGCGATGCCGCCTTCGATCATGTCGGCGGTTAGATTTTTGTACACCTCAATGGAGCCGACCAGTTCGGACGGCACGTCGCTGAAGCCGATCTCGCGACCGCCGCCAACGGCGAAGGTATCGCGCCCGTTGAATTCGCTCTTCACATAATTGAGGCCGCGGACGACCACGCCGGAGCCCTGTACCGAGAAGTGCTGCGAGTCCGACGGCGACGCGAAGCGGCTGATCGCCACGCCGGGCACGCGCTGCAGCGCCTCGTTGACGGAGCGATCGGGCAGCGCGCCGATATCCTCGGCGGTGATTGCATCGACAACGGTGTCGGAATTGCGCTTGATGGTCTGGGCGCTGCGCAGGCTGGCGCGGATGCCGGTGACGACGATGTCGTCGCCGGTCGTCTGCGCAGGCGCATCGGCCTGGGCGGCGGTGCCGGCAGCATCCTGCGCGGCAGCCTGCGTCGGTGCCATCGCCAGCGCGATCAGCGAAGCGGTGCCTGCGAGCGAAAAGATGGTGGTGCGCGAAAGGCGCGAGCGTGCGTCGATCATGGTTCCCCTCCGAATGATCCGCTCTGGTTCGATGGCGTCGACGTTCCTGCGCGACGCTACCAAGGCGGCTGGACACCTTGTTGCAATGCGTTGCCAGCCTCTGCAATACAAAAACGTATTTGATTGATTTAATTGCCGGCCGCAAAAGCACTGAAAAGGCGCAATTCGCGGCCAGTGTTGCGGAAATGTCATAGGGGAGGTCGGGTTGGACGAGGAAGGCAAGCGCCGAGTCGTGATCGTCGGCGGCGGCACCGCGGGCTGGATGACTGCAGCGGCGCTCGTCCACCAATTGGGCCCGCTGGTATCCGTCCGGCTGGTCGAATCCGCCGAGATCGGCATTGTCGGCGTCGGCGAGGCGACCTTCCCGCATCTTCGCCTGTTCCTCCGCCGCCTCGGCATCGAGGAGGCCGCGTTCATGGCCGCCACCCACGCCACCTACAAGCTGGGCATCGTGTTCAACGATTTCGGTGCGCTGGGCGAGGAGTATATGCACGGCTTCGCCGGGTTCGGCGAGCCGGTGGCAGGCGTGCCCTTTCACCACTACTGGCTGCGGATGCACCGCGAGGCGCAGGGTTCGGCGATCGGCGATTATTCGATCGCAGTGGCAGCGGCCCGGGCACGACGGTTCCATCCGCCCTGCGACGACCTGGGAGGCGAGGGCGCGTTCAGCTATGCCTATCAGTTCGACGCGACGCGCTTCGCGCCCTTCCTGCGCGACTTCGCCTGCGGACTGGGCGCCGAGCGGATCGAGGCGACCGTGCGCCATGTCGCACGCGATGCGGAACGCGGCGACGTGACGGCGCTGGAGCTGGCGGACGGATCGCGGGTAGAGGGCGATCTCTTCATCGACTGTTCGGGCTTTCGCAGCCTCCTGCTCGGCGAAACGCTGGGCGAGGATTGGGAGAGCTGGAGCGACTGGCTGCCGTGCGACCGCGCCGTCGCCATGCCGTGCACCCGGCCACCCGGCGAGATCGAGCCCTTCACGCGCGCGATCGGCATGTCGTCCGGCTGGCGGTGGCGGATCCCGCTCCAGCATCGACTGGGCAACGGCTATGTGTTCAGCAGCGCCTATCTGAGCGAGGACGCCGCCACCGCCGAGCTCGCCGGCGTGCTGGAAGGGACGCCGCTGGCCGAGCCCCGCATCCTGAAATTCCGACCCGGGCGGCGGCGGCGTGCCTGGGCGCACAATGTGATCGGCATCGGCCTTGCCTCCGGGTTTCTGGAGCCGATGGAGTCGACGAGCATCTATCTCGTGCAGGTGGCGATCGACTGGCTGCTCGAACTCTTTCCGCTCGGTGCCGTGGAAGAGGGCGACCGGACGACGTTCAACGCGCTGATCGATTTCGAATATGCCCGGATCCGCGACTTCCTGATCCTCCACTATCACGCCACCCGGCGGGACGATTCGCCCTTCTGGAACCGGATGCGGACGATGGAACTGCCCGAAAGCCTGGCCGAGCGGCTGGCACTGTGGCGGCGTTCCGCGCGGGTCGCGCATTATGGTCGCGGCCCGTTCCTGGAGCCGAGCTGGGTCGCGGTGCTGCTCGGGCAGGGCATCCGGCCGGACGCCTGGGATGCGCGCGCCCAGCTCCCCGATCGCGCGCGGCTGGAGGGCGCGATGGCGGCGCTTCGTGCCGATGTCGACCGGCGGGTGGGCAGCATGCCGGACCATGCCGCCTATCTGCACGACCTGATCGGTGGGGAGGCGCTGGATGGCTGAGCCGCGGCCGCTGAACCGCCTCGGCATTGTGGGTGGCGGCCCGGTCGCGCTGCTCGCCGCGATTGCGCTGGCCCGGGCGCTGCCTACCAGCGACGTGTTCCTGCTGCCCTGCGCGGTGCCGGAAGCGGCGCTCGCCGACCATGCGGTGTCGGGCGGCGCGGCGCTGCGGTCGCTGCATGCCCGGATCGGCATCGGCGAGCGGCTGCTGCTCGCGCGCGCCGCGGCCAGCCACTGCCTGGCGATCCACGTGGAGGGGATCGGCGCGCAGCCCGATTTCTGGCTGGGCCACGGCGCCGCGGTGCGCGACGCAGCCGGCGGCTTCGCAGGCGAACCTTCGCTTGCCGCGGTGCTGGCGGAGGCCGAGCGGTTCCTGGACCCGGGCGCGGCGGGCGGCGATCTGATCGATCCGGTGCTGCGCTTCGATCCGGCGGCGTATCGTGCGGGTCTGACGATGCTGGCGCGCCAGGCGCGGGTGCGGGAGTTGGCGCCCGCGGCAGGGCTCGTCGGCGAGGGCGGTATCGCGCTCGCGGACGGAACGCACTTCGAGGCCGATCTGCTGATCGACGCAACGGGCTCCGGCTGGATTCGCAGCGCTGCCGGACAGAGCGGGTGGACCGAGGCCGACGGTCCCGCGCGAAGCTGCCGCGGATCGACCGCGCCGCAGATGAGCCTGCGCGACCGGCTGCTCGGGCGAGGCGGCGCGTTCCTGCACGAACAGCCGGGCCTGTCCGCGACCACCTGGACCGGGAGCTGGGAGGCGATGGCGGACGAGCAGCGTGTGCTGGACGCCTTCGCATCGGCGGCCGGCGCAATCCCGGACCCGGTCTTCTCGATCGCTCCCGGCCGTCTCGCGACGGCATGGCAGGGCCGCGTTGTCGCGATCGGCGACGCCGCGGCGCGCTTTGCGCCTACGGCAGGCCTCAACCTGCACCTCGCGGCCGCGCAGATTCTGCTGTTGCTGGACCTGCTGCCCTGCGGCACGCCCCCGTTTGTGGAGACCGCGGAATATAACCGCCGATCCGCGCTTCTCGCCCAGGACGCGCTGGATTTCGTGGCATACCTGCATGGCGGCATACGGTCGCCGGCGCTCGCGCAGCGGATCGACCAGTTCGCCCGGCGCGGCTGGGTGCCCGTATTGGCCGAAGGGTGCGTGTCGGTCGATTTGTGGGCGCAATTGCTCGCCGGGCTCGGTCACGGACCCGGCAAGCTGCCGCGGCGCACGGCGATGCCGGAGGCGGAGGCGGCTGCAGCCGCCGAAGCACGCGCGGGCACCCGTGCGACCCGGCTCGCAGATGCGATGCCCTATGCACGCTGGCGCGCATCCCGGGCATGACAAGGCGCGCGGTGCGCGCTAGGTGCGTGGCGTGACCAGCTTGCGCCGCCACCTGCTTGAGCATCGCCTGCTGTGCGGCTGGCTGATCGCGGCTGCGCTGCTGATGAAGGCCGTGGTGCCGGCGGGGTTCATGCCGGTTGCGTCGGGCAACACGCTCGTGCTCGGCTTCTGCTCCGGATACGGGCCCCAGACGATGGTGGTGACGATCCCCGGCAAGGAGGACCGCTCCGGCTCGGACGAGCAGGCGCGGAAGCATGCGATGCCGTGCGTCTTTTCCGGCCTGTCGATGCCCGGCCTGTCCGGCGTCGATCCGGTGCTGCTGGTCCTCGCGATCGCCTTCGTGGTGGCGCTGGCGATCCGCACCGCCACCGCGATCCCGATCGTCGCGCGCGTCTATCTGCGACCGCCGCTGCGAGGACCGCCGCTTTTCGCCTGACTCCGTCGTTCAATGTTCGTGCGCGCGGGCATCCGTGGCTGCGCGCACCCGGATCAGGAAATATGCATGTCCAAATACCTGTTTTCGGCGGCCGTTTCGGCCGTCCTCGTCGCATCTGCGGCGCACGCCCAGTCCGTCCATGAGGATCGTCGCGCCGAGCTGCTGCGCCAACGGGCCGCGATCGACGCCGAGCTGGCGAAGCTCGATGCCCCCGCGCCCGTATCGCAGACCACGCCGACCGCGCCTGCGTCGGCCGACGAGATCTTCGTCACCAGCAAGGCGCTGTCGCTGACCACGCAGGTGAGCGGCCAGACGGTCACCACCGTCGATGCCGCGGCGTTCCGCAACACGCCTGCGACGACCATCGCCGACATCGTCCGCCTGTCCCCCGGCATCGCGGTGACCCAGGGCAACGGCCCGCGCGACGTGAGCGTGTCGGTTCGTGGCTCCAATGCGCGCAATTCCTTCGGCGCGCGCAATCTGCAGGTGTTCGAGGACGACTTCCCCGTCACCCAGCCCGACGGCCTCGCCCGCTTCGATCTGACCGACCCGCACGCCTATGGCGCGGTGGACGTGGTGCGCGGGCCCTCCTCGGCGCGCTACGGCAATTATGCGCTGGGCGGCGCGGTCAACTTCCGCACGCGCTCGGGGCGCGACATCAACGGCGTGGAGGCCGGCCTCGATATCGGTGGGGACGGTTTCGCCAACCTCTATGCCACGATCGGCGACGGCAACGCGTCGCACGACATCGCGGTGTTCGGCAGCTATGTCCGCGGCGACGGCGCGACCGGACATACGGGCTATGAAACCGGCACGATCAACGCGCTTGCGCGGTTCGAGCTGGGCACGCGCGACCGGGTGGCGGTGAAGCTGATCTACAACGAGGGCGAGTTCCGCCTCTCCACGCGCCTCTCGTACAACCAGTATCTCGCCAACCCCTATCAGCAGGGCTGCAAGGCGGCGGCGAGCGCGGCGCCGGGCTGCGGCACGATCTCGGTGCTGGTCAACGGCGTGAGCGGCGCGCGCATCGCCCAGACGGCGGACGAGGGCGACCTCGCCCGCAACGATCGCCGGACGATCATCGGCACCCGCTACGAGCATGACCTGGGGCCGGATACCACCTGGCGCACCCAGGCCACTTTCGACAGCCGGGTGGTCAACCAGCCGACCAGCGCGACGCCGTTCAAGGGCACGCTCGACAGCTACAACCTGACCTCAGACATCACCCACCGCGGCAGCATCGCGGGCATGGCGGCGACCAGCTTCCTGGGGGTGTTCTACAATTACCTCGACAACCAGAGCTACAGCTTCAACAAGACGCCGGCCGGCCGCAACGGCTTCGGCGCGCTGACCCAGACGGTGTTCGGCGACGTGCGCAACCTGGGGGTGCGCGCTCGCGAGGAGCTGCAGCTGACGCCCACGCTGCAGCTGATCGCGGGCATCGGTGCGGAGCGCTCGATCCTCAACGTCCGCCAGACGGCGTACAGCTATCCCGTCGCCGCCAGCCCGGTGCTCACCTTGATCCCGGCCGAGCGGCATTTCACCAACGTTGCGCCCGAGGCCGCGCTGTTCTGGCAGGCGGTCGACGCGGTGCGGCTGCACGCGCGGGTGGGGACCGGCTACGGCATCCCGCAGGCGGGCAATCTGTTCGTCACCAGCGCGGGCGTGGCGGGCAACAACACCAGCCTCAAGGCACAGCGCAACACCGGCGTCGATCTGGGTGCCGAGGTGGCGCTGGGCAGCAACTTCAAGGCGGAGCTGACCGGCTATTACGAATGGTTCACCAACGAACTGGTCAGCCAGTCGGCGGGCGTGAACCTGCTCGCCTATACCTCGAACGTGCCGCGCTCGGTGCATCGCGGCGTGGAACTGGGCGTCAGCTGGAGGCCGCTGCCGGCGGTGCTGCCGGGCGCCAAGCTCGACGCGAGCTACAGCTATAACGACCAATATTATACCGACTTCCGCGAGCGGCTGACCGCCGGCGGCGTCTCCACGCTACTCAACCGCAACGGCAAGGCGATCCCCGGCGTGGTGCCGAACTTCCTCAACGTGCGCGGCGGCTATGACCAGCCGGCGGGGCCGCTGCGGGGCCTGGGAGGGTTTGCCGAAATCACCTGGCGCGACCGCTTCTTCGCCGACAACAGCAACCTGCTGGCGATGCCCGGCGCGACGCTGGTCAACGTCAACCTGCACTATGATCCGCCGCGCGGGGCCGGGCGGCTGAGCTTCTACGCCTCGGTGCAGAACCTGTTCGATGTGACCAGTGTCGGCTCGGCCGCGATCATCGCCAACAGCCTCAACGCCGCCACCGGCGCGGAGAACCCGGCATCGGTGCTCGCCAACACCACCGGCTCGGTCTACGCGGGCCAGCCCCGCACGGTCTATGCCGGCGTCAAGGCGCGCTTCTGATGGGGGAGGGGATCATGACGCACACGCACCGCCGCCGCTGGCCGAGCTATGCCGCGGTCTGGCGCTGGCATTTCTACGCCGGGCTGTTCTGCGTGCCGTTCGTGCTGTGGCTGGCGGTCACCGGATCGATCTACCTGTTCCGCCCGCAGGTGGAGGCGCTGATCGACGCGCCCTATGCCAACCTCGCGATCACCGGTCCGCGCGCCTCGGCGGCGGACCAGGCGGCGGCGGCGGTGCGGGCGGTGCCGGGATCGGTGCTCCACCGCTACCAGCTGCCCGAGACCGACACCCAGGCGGTGCAGGTGATCGTCGGCAAGGGGAAGGAAGAGACGCGCGTCTATGTCCACCCACAGACGCTCGCGGTGCTCAAGACCGTGGACGAGGATTCGCGGCTGATGCGGGTGATCTTCCGCCTGCACGGCGAGCTGCTGGCGGGCACCCCCGGCTCCTATCTGGTGGAGCTGGCGGCGTCCTGGACGATCGTGATGCTGCTCTCCGGCCTGTTCCTCTGGTGGCCGCGCGGCGGGGGACTGGGCGGCGTGCTCTACCCTCGGCTTACCGCGGGCGGGCGGCGCTTCTGGCGGGACCTGCACGGCGTCACCGGCTTCTGGGTATCGGCCTTTGCGCTGTTCCTGCTCGTCTCCGGCCTGCCCTGGGCGAAGAGCTGGGGCGGCTATCTCAAGGCGGTGCGGCAGGTGGTGGAGGGCCATCCGGTCAAGCAGGACTGGACCACCGGCACCGCCGAGGAACTCCGCCGCCGCGCCGCGATGGACGCCGGCACCCGCGCGATGATGGGTGAGCATGCCGAGCATCACGGCATGGCGATGGCGCATCCGTCCGGATCGCTGGTGCCGCTCGACCGGCTGATCGCGACGCTGGGGCCGCTGCGGCTGGCGACGCCGGTGCTGGTGTCGCCGCCCACCGGCCCCGGCCAGCCCTGGACCGCCAAGTCCGATGCCGCCAACCGCCCGCTGCGCACCGATCTGACGCTCGACGGCGAGACCGGCAAGATCCTTACCCGCAAGGACTTCGCCCAGCGGCGGCTGGTCGATCGGCTCGTCGGCTGGGGCGTGGCGATCCATGAGGGGCAGGCGTTCGGCTGGCTCAACCAGCTGCTCAACCTGCTGACCGCGCTCGGGCTGATCCTGCTCGCGATCAGCAGTACGGTGCTGTGGTGGCGAAGGCGGCCCGAGGGCGTGCTCGGGGCCCCGCGCGCTGGCGCGACCGGGCCGGCGGCGATCGCCTTCTTCGCGCTGGTGGTGCTGCTCGGGCTGCTCCTGCCGCTGATGGGGGCGAGCCTGCTCGCGATGCTGCTCGTCGAGCGATTTGTGCTGGCGCATCTGCCGGCCCCGCGGCGCTGGCTGGGGCTCGCCTGAGCCTCAGCGCCGCCAGTCGATCGCGAGCCCGATCAGTCGGCCGGTGGACACGGTCTGCGGCACCGTGTCGCTATGCCGGCCGATGGTGCTGCGATAGGCGGCATCGGCCAGCAGGTTCCGGGCGAACAGCCGCAGGTTCGCCCGACCGCCGATCGCATGGGCAAGGCTGGCATCGACCTGTCGGGCGGGGCGCACCCACTGGTCGAGCGCGGTGCTCGCCAGCACCGAATAGCCCGACGACGAGGTGCCGAGCAGGCCATATTGCTGGACATAGGCGCCGGTCCAGCGGCCGAGCAATGTCGCCTCCCAGCCGCCGCGACGATACCGAAGCTCGGCGGAGAGGTTATAGTCGGGCGCATATTGGAGATGCTCGATCGCCGCGAGATCGGGGTGGCGCAGCCGCACCCGGCCGCGCAGCAGCGTCGCCTGCGCGGCGAGCGTCAGCCTCGGCGCCAGCGGCAGCACGCTGCTCGCCTCCAGCCCCAGCAGGTGCGCAGTGCCGCCGTTGCGCGGCTGGATCACGGTGACGCCGGCATCGCCGGCAGCGCCTTGCGCGTTGGCATAGTCGCCGCCGGCATCGTAGAGATAGTGGGTCAGCCGCTTGGCGAACGCCGTCAGGCTGAGCGTCGTCCCACGCCGCCCGCGCCATTCCCGCCCGACGTCCAGATTGACTGCCCGTACCGCGCGCAGATCGGGGTTGCCGCGGGTGATGCGCAGCGCGCCGGTATCGGTGGTCTCGACCGTCGCGCTGCCGGCGAGCTGGGCGGGCGAGGGGCGCGTATAACTGGTCCACAACGTGGCGCGGAGCCCGCTGCGCCAGCGCAGGTCCAGGCCGGGCAGTAGCGCGGTGAAGCGGCTGCGGCTGCGGTTCCAGCCATAGCCGATGCCATTCGCTGGCACGCCGCTGTTGCCCGATAGCCAATAGTCGGTCTGCAGCAGCGCATGTTCGCCGCGCAGCCCGGCGGTGATCGTCACCGGCCCTACGCTGGCGACCAGCCGCGTGTAGCCGGTGGCGATGGTCTCGGTGGTGTCCAGGCTCGAGCCATTCAGAATATCCGGGGTCAGGGGCGGCGGAGTTGCCGCGCCGATGCGGGCCCGCAGGCGGCTGCCGTCGATCAGCGGCAGGCGATACGCATAGACGCCCGGCAGGATCGCCGCGATGTCGCCCTGCACCAGCCCGCTGGCCGCCAGCGTCTCGCCGTCCCTGCCCAGGCCATAGTCGACATCCACCTGCCGGTTGGACCGGCGCGAGCGATCGATGCCGAGGCCCAGTTCGAGCCGGTCGAACGGCGCTTCGCCGAAGCGGCGGGTGAGCGCGAGCGCGCCGCCGAGCCGGCGGTCGTCGCTGCGCTGGTCGCGCTTCTGGGCGAAGCGATGCACCGGATAGTCGAGCACCTTTGCGGCGAGCGCGGCATCGGCTGCGCTGAGCTGCGGGACCGGATAACCGCCGCGATCCGCCAGCTGCACGCCGCCGGGCAGTGCGGTGCCGATCGAATCCCAGTAGGAGGTCTCGATATGGTCGGGTCGGCTGACGACGCCGATTCCCCAATGCGCCCGCGCGCGCACCTCCGAGGTGCCGATCTGCGCGACGGTTCCGATCTGGGCGAGCGCGAAATGGGTGCGCTCCGGGTTGGTCTGGTACCAGTAATGCAGTGCGCCGCGGGTGCTGGCGAGATTGTAGGTGCCGTCGCCGCGCGCCGTTCGGGTGATGTCCGCCGCGCTGCCGCCGCCCTGGAAGCCGAGCTGGTAGATGTCCTGATCGGTCGCGCTTTCGGCGGCGCTCAGCCGGGCGTAGACGTGCAGCGCCGGGCTTGGCTTGAAGTCGAGCGCCGCCATCCCGCTGGCGCTGCGGCTTTCGCCGCGGGTGAACTGCGCGTTGACGCTGGCAAGCAGCAGGTTGGCGGCCGGGTCCAGCCCCGTCGGCGTGCGGCCGGTAGCCGTGACCTGACGGAACTCGATCGAGCCCTGCTGATAGGTCTGCTGGCTGTTGGCGAAGGCGCGGCGACCCGCCTGCACCCCGAACGCCACGCCCCAGCGATCGTCGTCGAAGCGGCGCGCGGCGCGCAGCCCGACCTGCCCATAGCCGGCGGGCTGGTGATAGCCGAGCGCGCTGCCGTCGATCCCGCCGATCGCCACCAGCTTCAGCACCGGTGCGCCGGGATCGAAGGCCGAGGGGGTCTGGACGTCGATCACTGCGCCGGTCGCATCCCCGGCGCGTTCGGGTCCGGGCGTCTTGATCAGCCGCACGGCGCCGAAGCCGAAGGCGGGCAGCAGGCCCATCTGCGCGTCGCGGCCATAGGGCAGCGCCTGCGGCATCGCGACGCCGTCGATCGTCACCAGGCTATAGGCGCCGGAAAGCCCGCGGATCGCAGTGAACTGGCCGTCCGCCCGCGCCGCGCGGTCGATCCCGCCAAGGTCGCCCTGCAGATTGGTGGTGCGGGTGAGCACGCCGGGCATCCGCGCCAGCGCCTCCGCCAGATTGCGATCGACCGGCGAGGGGCGGTCGCCGGTCAGCACGTCCGTGTCCGCCACCGTGGCGCGCGGCAGGCCGGGCTCGGGCGCTTGGGAAGGGCGGATGCCGGTTACGTAGATCGTCGCTTCTGCGGGCGCGTTGCTCGGCGGCGGCGCGGCAGCCCGTCGCTCGGGCCGACGGCGGAAGACCGGCCGACGCGCCGCGCGGGCGATCGACACGCCGGCGGTCTGGCGCACCACGCGCACCGGCAGGCCCGCGAGCATCTGCGCGAGCGCGCCGTCAAAGTCCGCTGCATCCACCGGCCGCGCGACCATGCCGGTGACGCTATCCGGCGCGAACAGGATGTTGCGGCCCGATTGGCGGGCGAGCGCCAGCAGCGCGCGGTCGAGCGGCTGCGCGGCGATGACGATCCGGCGCTGGGACCAGGCCGGCGCAGGCGCCACCAGCGTCGCGGCGGCGATCAGCGCGACGGGCAGGCACGGGGAACGGAAAGCGCGGTGCATGGCCCGCCGCCCGCCTCAGCGTCGTTCGATCGCGTAGCCGCCCGCGACGCGCGTCCAGCGCACCGGGTGGATGCTCGCCAGCGCGCTCAGGAAGGATTCGACGTCGCCGATCGCATAGGCGCCGCTGATCCGCAGCGTGGCGAGCGCCGGATCGCCGAGGCGGATCGTCTGGCCCTGCTCACCGAAGGCGACGAGGGCGTCGCGGAGCGGCGTATCGGCAAAGGTCAGCCGCCCGTCGCGCCACGAGAGCAGCGCCTCGGCATCGACCGGACGGGTCACGGCGCGGGTGCCGGCCAGCTCCACCGCTTCGCCGGGCGCGGGCTCGGCGAGCAGGGCGTTGGTCGCGCGGTCATGCACGGCGATTGCGCCGCGAGCGAGCACCACACGCGGCGTTGCGCCTTCCCGAACGCGAACGGCGAACAGCGTGCCGCGATCGACGACCGTCATCGGCCCCGCCTCGACACTGAAGTCGCGCAGCTGATGGACCACGTCGAAGGCGGCCTCGCCCGCCTCGATCGTGCTGTGGCGGCTGAACCAGCCGATCCGCGCAGTGAGGCGGGTGCCGGGGGCGAGCCAGACCTGCGAGCCGTCGGCAAGGGCGATCTGACGGCGCTCGCCTGCGCCGGTGGCATAGCGGGTCGTCACCGGCTGGCCGGCCCAGAACACCGCCAGTGCGGCGAGGGCCGCTCCCGCCAGCCCGCCGCCCCAGGCCAGCGGGCGCAGCGGCATGGTACGGACGGCGCGGGGCTCGGTCGCTGCCGCGGTCGGAGCGGGCGCGCTGAAGCCGCCCAGTGCCGCAGCGGCAGGGGCCGCCTCCCAGGCGCGTGCCACCATATCGGTCGCGGCGGCATGTTCGGGGCGCTCGGCCAGCCAGCGGCGGAACTCGGCGCGTTCCTGCGCGGTCAGCCCGGCGCGGGCGCGCTCCAGCCAGCGGGCGGCGAGCTCCAGCGTCGCGTCGTCGGTCACCGGGCCGGCTCCGCGAGCATCGCGCCCAGCCGCGCCAGGCTGCGCTCGATGTGGCGCGACACCGCCTTGGTCTCGATGCCGAGCCGCGCGGCTGCGTCGCGGTGGCTCAGCCCTTCCACGCGCACCAGCAGGAACGCGTCGCGCGCCACCGGCGACAGCGTCTTCAGCGCTTCGGACAGCGCATGGAGTTCGTCCCGGCCGATCAGCACGCGCTCGGGGTCGTTGGTGCCCTGGTCGAGCAGATCCTCGGCCACGGCGACATGGTTCTTCTCCATCCGCGCCTCGCTCCGCCGATGTTTGTCGATCAGCAGGTTAGACGCAGCCTGAAGCAGAAATCCCCGCCAGCTGCGAACTTTCTCCGCCTCCGGCCCCATGGCGAGCACGCGCAAGTACACGTCCTGGACGAAATCCTCGGCATCCTCGGGGCGCTCGACCCGGCGGCGGAAATAGCTGCGCAGCGCCGAGCGATGCGCCTCCAGCGGCTCGGGATCGCCCGGCGCATAGGCGAGCGATTCGCACGCGCGCTCCAGCCGCCCAAGTCCCCTGCGCTTGTTCATCCGCGACGCTCCAGCAGCCATGGCGAGGGTCCTTAGAACGAAGGGGTTGCAGTTCCGCGACGGGCCCGAAGGGCGCCGATTCGGCGGGGCGAAGCGAGCGCATCTGACGATGTTCGATGATGGTTTCGTGACGGAAGAAAAATGATTTTTCCGCCGGGGAATCTCGAAAATCGCTGCGTCTGACCTCGCAGGAGCGGGCCACCCGGCCCGCCACCCAGGGAGGGAAACCAATGACGTTCAGGAACCAGAGGCTGGCGCTGCTCGCCGGCGTATCGCTCGCCATCCTGCTGCCCGCCGCGGCGCAGGCGCAGAGCACGCAGGCAAGCGACGGCGCCGCCGACATCGTGGTGGTCGGCACCCGCGCCCAGGCGACCGACGTGCAGCTCGCCTCGGACAAGCCGATCGCGGTCTTGTCGAACGAGGATCTGCAGCACACCGCCGTCCACAACGTCGCCGAAGCGCTGGGGCTGATGCCCAGCGTCAACGTGATGAACACCGGCTCGTCCTTCTTCGGCGGCATCGACGGCGCCTCGCGCGGCGAGGGCATGTTCGTCTCGATCCGCGGCCTCAACGCCGAGTACAACGTCAACCTGGTGAACGGCGTGAACGTGGCGCAGGGGATGCCCTATAGCCGCCAGGTGCAGCTGAGCCTGTTGCCGCCGTCGGGCCTGAACACCATCGTGCTCAACAAGGTCTCGACCGCCGACATGGACGGCGACGCGATCGGCGGCACCGTCGATTTCCGCACGCCGACCGCCTATGACTTCTCCAAGCCGATGCACTTCGCAATCACCGCATCGGGCCGGATCGAGACCCGCGCCCGCGACTATGGCGACAGCGGCCTGGGTGGCGGCGCCTCGGCGGAGTTTTCCAAGAAGTTCGGCGCGAACGAAAGCTTCGGCCTCTACGCCAGCGCCTATTACGACGTGCGCCACTTCGCCAACAGCGAGATGGCCGGGGTGATGGCCGCGCAGAATGACGGCGGCTGGGCCTATCTGATCGCGACCGATGCCAAGGGCACGCCCGATGCGACGCTCGATCCCCAGAAGAACATCACCCAGACCGGTGTGAACATCGGCGTGTCGCAGGGCGATACGACGCGCTGGGGCGGCAACGCCTCGCTCGACTGGCGCCCCGACGACACCACCCAGATCTATCTGCGCGGCACCTATGGCTATGCCAAGACGGCGCAGAACTCGACGTTCAGCCAGTATGTCTCCGCGTCCAAGTCGTACAGCCAGCTGGTGGCGAACAGTGGCCGCTACGGCCTGAGCGTCGACCAGATCTCCACCCGCGTCTGGTACGAGACCAATCCGGAAATCGCCAAGCTCGCCACCGCGGCGTTTGGCGGCTCGAAGCAGTTCGGCGGGTGGAAGGTCTCGCCGCAGCTCTTCTACAGCGAAGGACACAACAACCGTCCCGACCATATCGAGGCCTCGGCCCGCATCAACCAGTCGGACAAGTATAATAGCGGCAAGAACCGCCCGCTCGGCGGCCTGTCGATGAGCTACCAGGACGGCTTCCCCCAGCCGCTGCTCACGACCGACATCTATAACGATCTGAACGACGCCGGCACGCGCCTGCTCGCCCGTCGCGCGGGCCAGCTGACCAAGCAGTTCTCCGGGCAGCGCAAATGGGGTGCCCGCGTCGATGTCGAGCGCGAGTTCGACGGTTCGGCGCTGCGCTCGATCAAGTTTGGCGGCAAGTTCTCCGATTCCACCCGCGACGTGACCAACCGCGACTGGACCAACGATCACCTCGCCAATCTGATCGGCCAGGGCGGCCTCACCTGGGACGGCCTGGGCATCACCAATGGCGAATATGCCGAGGCCTTCCCCGGCAAGTACCGGTGGAACCTGCCCAAGGTGAACCAGGACAAACTCAAGGAATATTTCTACAAATATCAAACGGCGAGCAGCTTCGACAGCTGCGACAGCAGCTACAGCTTCACCGACAACCAGAACTGCAACACGCAGCATGGCACCGAGGCGGTCGCCTCGGCCTATGCAATGGCCCATGTGCAGGCTGGCGACGCGGAGATCATTCCGGGGCTGCGCTACGAGCACACGGCCATCCACAACCGCTTCTGGCTGCTGCCCACCGACACCAGCAAGACCGGCAGCTGGTCGAGCAACCGCACCGAATATAACGAGGTGCTGCCCAGCCTGCTCGTCAACTACCGCCCGAACACGGACGCGGTCTATCGCGGCTCGCTGTTCTGGTCCTACACGCGGCCCGCTTTCGTCCAGCTGGGCGGCGGTGCGCGCTACAGCGTGAGCGACGACGGCCGGGTGACGATCACCCAGGGCAATCCGAACCTCAAGCCGATCCAGGCGATCAACGCCGATCTCTCGGGCGAGTGGAAGATCGCGCCGGGCGGCTATGTGATGCTGGGGGGCTTCTACAAGAAGCTGCGCAACTACATCTACGACAATGGCAGCGGCTATGTGAACGGGCTGACCACGCCGGTGGGCACCACCATCACGATCATGCCGCAGAACGGCGGATCGGGCGACGTCTACGGCCTCGAAGCGCAGTTCCGGAAGAAGTTCGTCGAGGCGCCGGGCCTGCTCGGCGGCCTGGGCATCGGCGGCAGCATCACCCGCCAGTGGACCAAGGTGGATATCGGCGGCGGCGTCGAGAAGCGGATCCAGAACGCGCCCGAGATCATGGGCGACGCGCAGGTCTTCTGGGAGAAGGGGCCGCTCAGCATCGACGTGATCTACCACTATACCGGCGAGTATATCTCCACCTACAGCGCGCTGGGGCTGAAGAAGTGGGACGATCTGTGGGTGCGCCCGATCCAGACGGTGGACCTGCACGCCGGCTATGACTTCGGTCGCGGTATCCGCACCGATGTCTCGGTGGCGAACCTGTTCGGTGCCTATACCTACTGGTCGCACATCGGCCGCAATACGCTGGCGCTGTCCGATGTCGTCAATTCCGGCACGACGGTGCTGGCAACGGTGAAGTTCGGCTTCTGAGCCGGGCAGGGGGCGCGGCCTTGCGTCGCGCTCCCTTTTTTCAGTGCAGCGCCGGGCCGTCGAGGTGGCGCAGCTTGTCCGGATTGCGCACCACATAGATGGCACGGATCTTCCCCGCGTCGATCAAGAGCGCGGTCGTCTGCAGGAGCCCGTCGGGCTCGCGGGTGACGAAGCCCGGCAACCCGTTGACATAGGCATAGCGCAGCAAGGCGCTGGTCCGCCCGCGCATCAGCCGGGCGATTGCCGCGAAGCTGCGGGTAACCTCGCGCATTCCACGCATCACCCGCCCGGCCGCGGGACGCTTGCCGCCGCCGTCCGAATGCAGGCGGACATCGGCCGCGAGCATCGCGCCGAGTGCCGCGATATCGCCCCCGCGCGAGGCGGCGAAGAAGGCCTGGGCAATGTCCATCCCATGTGCCCGCTCGACCGGGAAGCGCGGCCGTTCGGCGCGCACATGCGCCCGCGCACGGGCGGCGAGCTGGCGGCATGCCGCGGCGTCGCGTCCGAGACTTTCGGCGATCGTCTCGAAGCTCTCGTCGAACACGTCGTGGAGCAGGAACGCCGCGCGCTCGAGCGGAGAGAGCCGCTCCAGCGCCAGCAGCAACGGGAGGGTCACGTCCTCGATCATGTCGGGTTCGACCACCGGATCCGGCAGCCAGGGGCCGACATAGGTCTCGCGCCGCGCCCGCGCCGATTTGAGCTGGTCGAGGCACAGCCGCGTGACGATGCGGCGGAGAAAGGCTTCCGGCACCGCCACCGCGCTGCGATCGGCGGCAGTCCAGCGCAGCCACGCCTCCTGCACCACGTCCTCGGCATCGGCGAGCGTGCCGAGCATGCGGTAGGCGACCCGCAGCAGCGCGGGTCGCAGCGCATCGAACGTGGCGGCGTCGTCGCTCATGCCTTCCAGCCGAGCTCCGCGGTGAACATGTCGAAGCCGACGGCGATGCGGTTCCAGCCATTGATCACGGTGATCGCCAGTGTCAGCTGCACCTGCTCCTCCGCGCTGAACTGGGCGGCGAGCGCGTCATAGACGGGCTGCGGCGCACGCCTGGTCGCGATCAGGGTGAGGTGATCGACCCAGGCGAGCGCCGCCCGCTCGCGGGGCGTGTAGCAGGGCGCTTCCTCCCAGGCAGGCAGCAGGGCGATGCGCTGCTCGGTCTCGCCGGCGCGGCGGGCCTCGAAGCTGTGCATGTTGAGGCAGTTGGCGCAGGCGTTGATCTGCGAGGCGCGCAGCTTCACCAGCTCGAGCAGCGAATGCTCGAGGCCGCTCCGGGCGACCAGCAGCGAAAAATCGAGAAAGGCCTTCATCAGCGCGGGCTGGGTGGCGTGCGGATCGAGGCGGGTGGTCATGGGTGCAATTCCTTCGAGAGGGGAGACTGCAGCCATGACGAGGCAGCGTTGGCCCATGTGACATGGCGCCGCGAAAAATGTCGGCCCTCAGCCGCGCAGGTCTTCCTGCACCATGTCGATTTCACGCACCCCGCGCAGGCGGCGGGCATTGCTGACCAGCTCGCGCAGTTTCTCGCGGCGTTCGCGGGCATATGCGACGTCGCGGATCACCAGCGGGCCGCCGCGCGTGGTCTCGTCGGACGAGGTGATGGTGAGCGTGCCGATGCCCGAGATCTGGTTGAAGATCGAATAATCGAGCCGGACGTCCTTCACCCGGTACAGCTCGATCTCGTCGATCGATTTGCGCACGATGCCGCGATAGAGGACGATCCGGTCTTCGGTCACTTCGTACAGCGTCGACTTGTTACCGATCCAGCGTATGGCAAGGATTACGAAGCCGACGCCTACCAGGCATGAAACGACCGTCGCCCATCCTGCGAACGAGCCCTTGATCCATCCCGCGGTGGACGATTGAAAGCGATCGATCAGCTGCGCCATGGCGTGCATCATAACCGGGCGCCCGCCGCCCGCAACGACGAAGTCAGCCCGCGATCGGCGTAAGGAAGCGGGTCCACTCCTCGCGGCTGACCTTCTGATCGCGATTGGTGTCGGTGGTGGTGAAACTGTCCTGTACCCAGGCGCGCGCCTCCGCCTTCTCGCGATCGAAGTCCGCCTCCTTGGCCACCCGCAGCGCGACCAGCCATTCGCCGAACTCCGCCTGATCGAGACTGCCGTCGCCATTGGCGTCGTACCGGGCGAACTGCGCCTCGACCGAGAGTTTGGCGGGATCGGGCTTCGGCGTCGGCTGGCTGGCGTCCGCCGCCGGAGGCGGGTTCGCGCCCGCTGGGACCGACGGATCGGGCGCTGGCTGGGTGCCGGGCATCGCGTGCTCGGCCCCCGGCGCCGTCGATTGCCCGGTCGCGGCCGGTTGCACCGGCTTGTCCTGCGGCACGGGGGTAAGCTGCAGCGCGGCGGCGAGCATAAGGGGCGTCAGCATGCGGTTATCTCCTTGCGCCGGGTAACGGCCGGGCAGCAGCTTCGGTTGCCGCTCCGGCCGCTTCTTGCTAGGCGCGGGCGCGACCCGCCCGGGCTGCCGGGCTCCTCCCTTTTCGTACACGAAGGAACGCCATGGTCCCCCGTTATGCCCGCGCCGCGATGACCGACATCTGGTCGCCCGAGACGCGCCTCGCCATCTGGTTCGAGATCGAGGCGCATGCCACGCAGGCGCTCGCCGACCTCGGCGTGGTGCCGCAGAGCGCCGCCAAGGCGCTGTGGGACTGGTGGGCGACCAAGCCAGCGATCGACGTCGCCGCGATCGACGCGATCGAGGCGGTAACCAAGCATGACGTGATCGCCTTCCTCACCTGGGTGGCCGAGCAGGTGGGCGAGGAAGCCCGCTTCATGCACCAGGGCATGACCAGCTCCGACGTGCTCGACACCTGCCTGGCGGTGCAGCTGGCCCGCGCCAGCGACCTGCTGCTGGCCGATATCGACGCGCTGCTGGAGGTGCTCGAGCGCCGCGCCCGCGAGCACAAGATGACGCCGACGATCGGCCGCAGCCACGGCATCCATGCCGAGCCGGTCACCTTCGGCCTGAAGCTGGCGGAGGCGCATGCCGAGTTCCAGCGCAACAAGGCGCGCCTGCTCGCCGCGCGCGCCGACATCGCGACCTGCGCGATCTCGGGTGCGGTCGGCACCTTCGCCAATATCGATCCCCGCGTGGAAGCGCATGTCGCCGAGAAGCTCGGCCTGTCGGTCGAGCCGGTCTCGACTCAGGTGATCCCGCGCGACCGCCATGCGATGTTCTTCGCGACGCTGGGCGTGATTGCCTCGTCGATCGAGCGTATCGCGGTGGAGATCCGCCACCTGCAGCGCACCGAGGTGCTGGAGGCGGAAGAGTATTTCTCGCCGGGCCAGAAGGGCAGCTCGGCGATGCCGCACAAGCGCAACCCGGTGCTGACCGAGAACCTCACCGGCCTCGCCCGCATGGTGCGCGGCTATGTCACCCCGGCGCTGGAGAATGTGGCGCTGTGGCACGAGCGCGACATCAGCCACTCCTCGGTCGAACGCTATATCGGCCCGGACGCCACGATCACGCTGGACTTCGCGCTCGCCCGCCTCACCGGGGTGGTCGACAAGCTGCTGGTCTATCCGGTGCGCATGCAGAAGAATCTCGATCGCATGGGCGGGCTGGTCCACTCGCAGCGCGTGCTGCTGGCGCTGACCCAGGCCGGCGTCAGCCGCGAGGATGCCTATCGCCTCGTGCAGCGCAACGCGATGAAGGTGTGGGAATCCGATGGCGAACTGTCGCTGATGGAACTTCTCAAGGCCGATCCGGAAGTCACTGCGGCACTTAGCCCGGACGTCATCGAAGAGAAGTTCGACCTCGGCTACCACTACCGCCATGTCGATACGATCTTCGCGCGGGTCTTCGGGGCGGCCTGACTTAAGGCCGATGCGGTCATAATGGAACAGATCCACGGGAGGCGGTTTTTGCTTGCCGTGGATCGCCGCCTCATGAAAAACCTGCCCGCATGAACACCGCACATCTTCGGTTGCGGGAGGCCACTGGCGCCGCGCATGCACGGGTCGACGCCCTGTTCGGCCGCTTCGACCTTTCCCGGCGCGACGATTATGCCGGGTTGCTCGCCGCACACGCCGAAGCGCTGATCCCGGTGGAGGCGCTGCTCGATCGCGACGGTGCGCAGGCCATCACCGAAGACTGGCCGCAACGCCGCCGCGCGGGTGTCATCCAGGTCGATCTCGACGCGCTGGGCATCGACATGCCGGAATCGGGCTCCGAAGAGGATGTCGCCTCCACGGCAGCCATGGCCGGCATGCTCTACGTGCTGGAAGGATCGCGCCTCGGCGGGCGGTTTCTCGCGCGCAGCATCCCGGAAACCTGGCCGCGGGCCTATCTGGGTAGTCAGCAGCCCCCGCATATGTGGCGGGAATTGCTGGTAAAACTGGATGCGCTCTTGTATGAGCCAGACACATTGGAAACTGCCGTAACCGCCGCCAACCAGACCTTCGGGCGGTTTGAGGCCGCCGGCGCGAAGTGGCTGGCGAAAGTAGTCTAAGTGGACGACGGCGTTTTTCAGGTCGATCTGACCAATTGTGATCGGGAGCCCATCCACCAGCTGGGGGCGATCCAGCCTTTCGGCTTTCTTATCGCCTTTTCCAGCGACTGGCTGATCAAGCGCGCGTCGACCAATGTCGACCAGCATTTCGATCTGCCGGCCGAGGAAATGCTCGGCACCCATGTCAGCGACTATCTCGAGGACGACGCGATCCACGCGCTGCGCAACCGGCTGACGCTGCTTCGTGGCGACGATGCGCTGGAGCGGATCTTCGGCATCAAGGCGTTGCGCACCCGCGCGCGCACCTACGACCTCGCGCTGCACATGATCGGCGACACGATCGTGGTGGAGGGGGAGCCCTGCACCTCGGATGCCGCCGGGGATGCGGCCAGCACGCTGCGGGCGATGATGGGGCGGCTGGACGAGAAGGAGACGATCGCCGACTTCTTCCGCGAGGGTGCGCGCCAGGTGCGTGCGCTGACCGGCTTCGACCGGGTGATGGTGTACCGCTTCGAGCGCGACGGATCGGGTGTCGTCGTGGCGGAAGCGGCGCGCAGCGGGATCGGCAGCTTCCTCGATCTGCGGTATCCGGCCAGCGACATTCCGCAGCAGGCGCGCAAGCTGTATCTGCGCACGCCGTTCCGGATCATCGCGGATGTCCATGCCGAACCGGTCAAGATCGTCCCGGGGCGGGACGAGTTCGGCGCACCGCTCGATCTTTCGCTGTCGGTGCTGCGCTCGGTGTCGCCGATTCACATCGAATATCTCAAGAACATGGGCGTGCGCGCCTCGATGTCGATCTCGATCATCGTCGAGGGCAAGCTCTGGGGTCTGTTCGCCTGCCATCATTATGGCGGCCCCCGCTGCCCGGGCTTCGAGCGGCGCTCGATGGCCGAGCTGTTCGGGCAGATGTTCGCGCTGAAGCTGGAAAGCCGCGAGCGCAAGGAGCTCTCCGCCTATGAAGCCGCGGCGCGCGCGACCAGCGATCGGCTGCTGGCCGCGGTGGCCGGCGATCACGGCCTGCTCGACGATCCCGAATGGCTGGGCAGCAAGCTGCGCGAAGTGGTGCCATGCGACGGCATCGCGATCTGGATCGGCGGGAAAGTGGCGTTCAGCGGCATCACGCCGCCACCCTCGTCCTTCGCCTCCATCACCCGACGCCTCAACGCGATGGCGGCAGGCCGGGTCTTCGCGACCGATCATCTCGCGGACGTGCTGCCGCAGGCGCAGGACTATGCCGATGTCGGCGCGGGGCTGCTCGCCATTCCGATCAGCCGCTCCCCGCGCGATTATGTGATGCTGTTCCGGCAGGAACTGGTGCGCACGGTCAATTGGGGCGGCGATCCGCACAAGCCGGTGGAATTCGGGCCGCACGGGGCGCGCCTCACCCCGCGCCAGAGCTTCGAGACCTGGAGCCAGGAAGTACGCGGCCGGTCGCTGCCGTTCACCGAGGTGGAACTGCGCGTCGCCGAAGTGCTGCGCGCCTCGCTGATCGAGGTGGTGCTGCGCCTGTCCGACGATGCGCAGGAGGAGCGGCAGCGGGCGTCCGAACGGCAGGAACTGCTGATCGCCGAACTGAACCACCGCGTGCGCAACATACTGGGGCTGATCCGCGGGCTCGTCCGCCAGTCGCGGGCGCCGGGGACCGACACCACCACCTATATCCGCATGCTCGAAGGGCGGATCGAGGCGCTGGCCCGCGCGCACGACCAGATCACCGAGGACAATTGGAGCCCCGCGCCGCTCGGGCGGCTGCTCCGCACCGAGGCGGCCGCCTATCTCGGCGGACGCTCGGGGCGGCTGGAGCAGGATGGCCCGATGGTGCTGCTGCGCCCCGCCGCCTTCTCGACGCTCGCGCTGGTGTTCCACGAGCTGATGACCAACTCGGCCAAATATGGCGCGCTGTCGGACAGCGGTACGGTAGCGGTGCGCTGGTGGCTCGATCCGGAAGGCGATTGCCGGATCGAATGGCGCGAACGCGGCGGCCCCGCGGTGCAGCCGCCGACCCGGCAGGGCTTCGGCACCACCATCATCCAGCGCTCGGTACCCTATGACCTGGGTGGCAAGGCGACGGTCCGCTATCCGCTGACCGGGCTGGAGGCGGAATTCTGCATTCCGGCACGGCATGTGGTGCTCGACGGCGATGCCGCCGCCAAGCACGCGCGCGACATCGAGGAACCGGTGGCCGCGCCCGTCGCCAGCGAGCTCCGCCCGATACTGCGGGGGCCGGTGCTGCTGGTGGAAGACAGTCTGATCATCGCGATGGACGCGGAGGACATCCTGCTGCGCCTGGGTGCGGAACGGGTGGTGACCGCGTCCTCCATCGCAGGCGCGATGGAGGAAATGGCCGCCGAGCGGTTCGACGTGGCGATCCTCGACGTCAATCTCGGCACCGAGACCAGCCTGCCGATCGCGGACCGCCTTCGCGCCGATGGCGTGCCCTATGCGTTCGCCACCGGCTATGGCGAGCAGCTCCAGCTCGATGCCGACCATGCCGGCGTGCCGGTGCTGCAGAAGCCCTATACCGCCATCAACATGGCGCGGATGCTGGAAGGCTTGCTGGGATAGAGCAGGCGGATCGCCACCCCTCGGCGCTTTCCGGCTGCCGAGGGGGCGGTGCGATCATTGTCCCTTGGGCAGCTTGATGCCCAGCAGCACCAGGCGTTCGCCGGTGATGCCGAACCAGTGCGGGACGCCGGCAGGCACGAGGATCACGTCCCCCGGGGCGAGCGCGCGGGTGGTGCCGCCCTCGATCCGGCTGCCTTCCACCAGCGTGGGGTTGCGCGTCTGCGGATCGGGCATGGTGCCTCCCGAGACGAGTGTGCCGCGCCCGTCGAGCACGATCGCATATTCGGCCTGATCGGGGTGGACCGCAGGCTTGCCGGGCTTCTTCCAGATCTCGATCGCGGCAATGTTGCTGCCGTCGCGGACCAGCGGCTTCCAGGCAAAGCCCTGATCCGGCTTCATCTCCGCAAGCATGGCCTCGAGCTGCGCACGAACCGCCTTGTCGCCCGCGAAGCCGGTCGGGTCCGCGCTCGTCTGGGCAGAGGCAGGGCCGGCAAGGGCAAGCAGCGGGGCCGCCGCAAGGGCGCTGAGCAGAAACTTCACGGCAACTCTCCCTGTAGATCGTTGAGAACGCGCGGCGTTCCTTCCGGCGCAGCCTGCCACATCGGCGTCAGCCCCGCCAGCGCAGCCGTTCGACCAGCAGCGCGAAGGCAGGCGTCGGCTGGCGACGGCTGGGGTAGTAGAGGTGATAGCCGGCAAAGGGTGGCGAGAATTTTGTCAGCACCGCCTCCAGCGCCCCGCTGGCCAGATGCGGTTGCACCACCGCATCGGGGAGGCAGGCGATGCCGAAGCCGTCGATCGCCGCCTGCAGGATCGGAAAGACCGAGGAGAAGGTGAGGGGGCCGTCCACCCGGACCTTGCGCTCCCGGCCCTCCTCCTCGAACTCCCAGGCGTAGAGCCCGCCATAGGTCGGCAGGCGCAGGTTGAGGCAGGCATGGGCGGTGAGATTCTCGATCGTCTCGGGCCTGCCCGCGCGATCGTAATAGGCGGGGGAGGCGACCGCCAGCATCCGGGCATCGGGCCCGATCGCCACCGCCACCATGTCCTTGGCGATGATGTCGCCGAAGCGCACCCCCGCATCGAACCGCTCGGCGACGATGTCGGTCAGCCGATAGTCGGTGTTGACCTCGACCCGAATGTCCGGGAACTCGCGCAGGATCGGCGCGAGGCGGGGCCAGAGCAGGGTCTGCAACGACAGTTCGTCGGCGGTGATCCGCACCAGCCCTGCGGGCTTCTCGCGCAGCGCACTCAGCGCGGCGACCTCGGCTTCGATCTCCTCCAGCCGCGGTGCGAGCGTCGCGAACAGTCGCTCTCCCGCTTCGGTGAGGTTCACGCTGCGGGTGGTGCGGTGGAGCAGCCGCAGGCCCAGCCGTTCCTCCAGGCCCCGCATCGCATGGCTGAGTGCGGACGGTGTGACGCCGCTCTGCGCGGCGGCCCGGGTGAAGCTGCGTTGGCGGGCGACGGCGAGGAAGGCGGCAAGCTCGGACAAATGCTGTCGATTCATTGCTGAATTCTATTCAGCACTGCATGCAGGTTCCAGTGGCTAATCGTGGGCAGGCTGCCGCACCATCTGTGCCCAGGAGGGGCCGCACGGCCCTGTGCCTTCACTCACCATCCAAGGGGACTCCGCATGGCCACCAAAGCCTATGGCGCCTACGCCGCCGACAAGCCGCTCGAGCCGATCGCCATCGAACGCCGCGAACCCGGCGCCCATGACGTGCAGATCGACATCGCCTATTGCGGCGTCTGCCATTCGGACCTGCATCAGGTCCGCTCCGAATGGGAAGGCACGCTGTATCCGTGCGTGCCCGGCCACGAGATTGTCGGCCGCGTGACGGCCGTCGGGGCGCATGTCGACAAGTTCGCGATCGGCGATCTGGTCGGCGTCGGATGCATGGTCGACAGCTGCCAGCATTGCGCCTCGTGCGACGAGGGGCTGGAGCAATATTGCGAGAACGGCTTCGTCGGCACCTATAACGGCCCGACCCCGGATGCGCCCGGCCACACGCTCGGCGGCTATTCGGAGCGGATCGTCGTCAGCGACAAGTTCGTGCTCAAGGTCAGCCATGGCGTGGAACAGCTTGCCGCCGTCGCGCCGTTGCTCTGCGCCGGCATTACCACCTGGTCGCCGCTGCGCCACTGGAAGGTCGGCCCGGGCCAGAAGGTGGGCATCGTCGGCATTGGCGGGCTCGGCCATATGGGCGTGAAGCTCGCCCATGCGCTCGGCGCCCATGTCGTCGCCTTCACCACCTCGGAGAGCAAGCGCGCCGATGCGCTGGCGCTGGGGGCGGACGAAGTCGTGGTCTCGCGCGATGCCGAGGCGATGGCGGCGCACGCGAACAGCTTCGACTTCATCCTCGATACGGTCGCCGCCAGCCACAATCTCGACGCCTTCACCACCCTGCTGAAGCGCGACGGCACGCTGACGCTGGTGGGCGTGCCCGAGCATGCACACCCGTCGCCCAACGTCGCGGCGCTGATCTTCAAGCGCCGGTCGATCGCCGGCTCGCTGATCGGCGGCATCGCCGAGACGCAGGAGATGCTCGATTTCTGCGCCGAGCACGGCATCGTCGCGGACATCGAGATGATCCGCGCCGACGAGATCGAGGCGGCCTATGCCCGCATGCTCAAGAGTGACGTGAAGTATCGCTTCGTCATCGACATCGCGTCGATGGCCTGAGGCACATGCGGGGGCGGCGTGTCCGTCGTCCCCGCATTTCCCTTTCCGCCGCGCACCTCCTACATCGCGGCGATGCATCTACGCGCCGACGCCATCCTGCTCAGCGTTCGCAACCACGGCGAGCATGGCGCGATCGTGCGGGCGCTGACGGAGCAGGACGGAGTGCAGCCCGGCTATGTCCGCGGCGGCCGGTCCCGCGCCCTGCGCCCCGTGCTGCAGCCCGCCAATCTGATCCTCGGCGAATGGCGGGCACGGACGGAGGAGCAACTCGCAGGCCTCACCGTCGAATTGCTGCACAGTCGTGCGCCCTTGTTCGGCGAGGCGCTGCCTGCCGCCGCACTGGCCTGGGTGACGGCGCTGACCGCCGCGACGCTTCCGGAAGGCCTGCCCTATCCCCGGCTCCACGCCGCGCTGGGCGGGGTGCTGGATGCGATCGAGGCGGCGCCGGCCGCGCGCGGCTGGGCGGTCGCGCTGGTGCGATACGAACTCCTGCTGCTCGCGGAACTCGGCTTCGGTCTCGATCTGGAACGTTGCGCGGTGACCGGCGCGACGGACGATCTCGTCTTCGTCAGTCCCAAAAGCGGAATCGCGGTGAGCCGGATCGGTGCCACGGGCTATGAAAATCGCCTGCTGGTCCTGCCGCCCTTCCTCACCGAAGGCGGCGCAGCGGACTGGGAGGATATCCTCGCCGGCCTGCGCCTGACCGGCCATTTCCTGGCGCGCGACCTGCTGATCGGCAAGGGCGCCGATCTGCTGGCAGCACGTGTCCGGCTGGTGGACCGCTTGTTGCGGGCGGTTGCATAAACCGGCCTCGGGCGGCTAAGCGGCGCCAGGTCTAGGTGCTGCGTGAGGTTCGGATGCCGCTGATTGCTGTTCTGCCGGGTGACGGGATCGGCCCCGAGGTCACGCGCGAGGCGCGCCGGGTGCTCGAGGCGCTGCAACTCGACCTGCAGTTCGAGGAAGCGCCGGTCGGCGGCGCCGGGTATCTCGCAGCCGGCCATCCGCTGCCGCCGGAAACGCTCGCGCTCGCCAAGCGCGCCGACGCGGTGCTGTTCGGCGCGATCGGTGATCTGCGCTTCGAGAAGCTGGAACGCCACCTGCGCCCGGAAGCCGCGCTGCTCGGCATCCGCCAGGCGCTCGGCCTGTTCGCCAATCTCCGTCCGGCCACGCTGTTTCCGGCCCTGGGCGATGCCTCGCCGCTCAAGCCCGAGGTGGTGAACGGCCTCGACATCGTCATCGTCCGCGAGCTGATCGGGGACGTCTATTTCGGCGAGAAGGGCCATCGCACCACGCCCGAAGGCCTGCGCCAGGGCTATGACGTGATGAGCTATAACGAGCAGGAAGTGGCGCGAATCGCCCGCGTCGGCTTCGAGATGGCCAAGCGCCGCCGCAAGAAGCTCTGCTCCGTCGACAAGGCGAACGTGCTCGAGACCTCGCAGCTGTGGCGCGATGTCGTCACCGCGATGGCATCGGAATATCCCGAGGTCGAACTGACCCACATGTATGTCGACAACGCCGCGATGCAGCTGGTGCGCGCGCCGTCCAGTTTCGATGTGATCGTCACCGGAAACCTGTTCGGTGACATTCTCAGCGATCAGGCGAGCATGTGCGCCGGATCGATCGGCATGCTGCCCTCGGCCTCGCTCGCCGCCTGGTCGGGCGCGAACGGCATGTACGAGCCGATCCACGGGAGCGCACCGGACATTGCCGGCCAGGGCAAGGCGAACCCTTGCGCCGCCATCCTTTCCGCGGCCATGCTGCTGCGGCACTCGCTGGCCGATGAAGCATCGGCGCAGCGCATAGAAAAAGCGGTTGCCGCAGCGCTCGCCAAGGGCGCGCGGACGGCCGATCTCGGGGGTACCCTTTCAACCACCGCCATGGGGGATGCGGTGTTGCTGGAGCTTCAGTGAGCCAATCTCTGCTCGACGTCGCGATCGTTATCCCCACGTTCAACGAACGCGCCAATGTTCCCCTGCTGATCGCCAAGCTGGACGCGGCCCTTGCCGGCCGCGCCTGGGAAGCGATCTTCGTCGACGACGACAGTCCCGACGGGACCGCCGATGCCGCGCGGGCGATCGGCCGCACGGATCCGCGCGTGCGCGTGATCCAGCGGATCGGGCGCCGCGGGCTTTCCTCGGCGTGCATCGAAGGCATGTGCGCCACCGCTGCGCCCTGCGTCGCGGTGATCGACGGCGACCTGCAGCATGACGAGACGCTGCTGCCCAAGATGCTGGATGCCTTGCAGGCGGATAGCAGCCTGGACGTGGTGATCGGCTCGCGCTTCTGCGAGGGCGGCTGCACCGGCGAATGGGACCGGGAGCGCGTCGCCAAGTCGGCCTTTGCCACCAAGCTGTCGCGCCAGGTGCTCAAGGCGGACCTGACCGATCCGATGAGCGGCTTCTTCATGATCCGCAGCGAGATCGCGCGTGATCTGGTGCCGAGGCTGTCGGGCATCGGCTTCAAGATCCTGCTCGACATCATGACCGCGAGCCCGCGGCCGCTCGCCTTCCGCGAGCTGCCCTATACCTTCCGTGTCCGTACCGAGGGCGAGAGCAAGCTCGATTACGTCGTCGCCATGGAATATCTGATCGCGCTGTACGATCGAATGTTCGGCAAGGTCGTGCCGGTGCGCTTCGCGATGTTCTCGGCGATCGGCGCGCTGGGCGCCGCAGTGCATCTGGCGGTGCTGTTCGTGCTGTTCCGGCTGGCCGGGCTGCCGTTCGTCACCGGCACGATCCTCGCGACGATCGTCGCGATGACGTTCAACTTCCTGCTCAACAACGCGCTCACCTATCGCGAGCGGCGGTTGAAGGGGGCGGGGGCGCTGCTGGCAGGCTGGGTAAGCTTCTGTTTCGTCTGCGGCGTGGGTGCGGCGGCCAATGTCGGGCTCGCGGCATTCCTGCACAATGTCCAGCATGGCGATTGGCGGCTGTCCGCACTGGCGGGAATCGCAGTCGCTGCGGTGTGGAATTTCGCGCTGTCGTCCCGGTTCGTCTGGGGGCGGTATTGAAACGAACTAAGCCCCTCCTCCTTGGAGGAGGGGCTGGAGGGAGGGATTCCGGAACGTAGGTTGGTCTCGGTGCGACAGAGCCCCACCCCAACCCCGCATCAGGTGAACAGCGCCCCGCGCTGTTCAGGCGCTGCTGGGGGCAGCGCCGACCTGATGCGCCTGAAGGGGAGGGGCTGAGTAGACGTCAGCTTACACCAGCTCCGCCAGCGCCGCCGGGCTGAAGCCCTTCAGTTCCTGGCCGGCACCGGCCTGGACCTTCTGCACCCAGTCCGGGTTGCTGATCAGCGCGCGGCCCACCGCGATCAGGTCGAACTCGTCGCGCTCCATGCGCTCGACCAGCTTGTCGAGGTCGCTATGCTCGGACGTCTCGCCGCCGAACGCCGCGATGAATTCGCCCGACAGGCCGACCGAGCCGACGCTGATCGTCGCAGCGCCGGTGAGCTTCTTTGCCCAGCCGGCAAAGTTGAGGCCGTTTTCGCCATCGACCTCCGGGAACTCCGGCTCCCAGAAGCGGCGCTGCGAGCAGTGCAGCACGTCCGCACCCGCATCGACCAGCGGCTGCAGCCAGGCGGCCATCTCGTCCGGCGTCGCAGCGAGGCGGGCGCTGTAATCCTGTTGCTTCCACTGGCTGAGGCGGAGGATCACCGGGAAATCCGGACCCACCGCCGCGCGCACGGCCTTCACCACCTCGACGGCGAAGCGCGAACGCTCGGCAATCGTGCTGCCGCCATAGCCGTCCTCGCGGGTATTGGTGCCTTCCCAGAAAAACTGGTCGATCAGATAGCCGTGCGCGCCGTGGATCTCGACCGTGTCGAAGCCCAGCCGCTTGGAATCCGCGGCGGCCTTGGCGAAGGCGGCAACGGTCGCCTCGATGTCCTGCTCGGACATCGCCACGCCGCGCGGCTTGCCTGGCGCGACGACGCCAGAGGGGCTCTCCACCGGCGCTTCCGGCTGCCAGTTGCGATCGGGACCGACCGTCGATCCGGTGTGCCAGATCTGCGGCGCCATCTTGCCGCCGGCGGCATGGACCTCGTCGATCACCGTCTGCCAGCCGGCCAGCGCGGCATCGCCGTGGAAGAAGGGGATGTTGGGGTGGTTGCGCGAGGCGGGGCGGTCGATCACCGTGCCCTCGGACAGGATCAGCCCTACGCCGCCCTCGGCGCGGCGGCGGTAATAGGCTGCGTTGGCCGCGCCGGGGACGCCTTCGGGCGCGAAGGTTCGCGTCATCGGCGCCATCACGATCCGGTTGGCCAGATCGAGCGACTTGATGCGGAACGGACGGAAGAGAACGTCGGTCGACGCGGTCATGGGAACTCCGTTGCGGTTTGAAACCGAAGCGAAGCTAGCGACTGCGGGGCCCGGTTCAAGATGGCCCCGCGCCCGCAACGAAATTTACCGCCAGCTGGGGAACCACATCCAATGGGCGAAGGCCTGCGCGTCGCTGAGCGGGGAGGCGGCAAGGATCGGGTAGAAATAGCCGAAGCACACCAGCGCGAGGGCGACATACCATTCTTCCCAGCCCCTGGCGCGCAGCCGGTCGAACTGATGGAAGGTCACCGGCAGCACCAGGCACAGGAACAGCCCGGAAAGGTGATAATAATAATAGAAGCCGAGCGACTTGGGGATGATCGCATAGATCCCCACCGAGAAGGTCCACAGCAGCGCGAGCACCAGCGGCCGCCAGGCATGGGTGCGGAACCACAGGACATAGCTGGCAAGGACCGCGACCAGCCCGCCCCACATGATCACCGGGTTGCCGATCAGCAGCACGCCGCGCTGCGCGCCGCGATCCCATTCGTAGAAGAACCAGATCGGCCGGAGCATGATCGGCCAGCTCCACCAGTCCGACTGGTAATTATGGTGGGGCAGCACCTGCGTCTGCGCGGCGTACATCTCCCGCTGCAGCGCGATCAGGCCGGCAAGGCCATCGGTCGCGCCGGTCAGGTAGAAGAAGGTCGGCGCAAAGGTCGCGAAATAAACTGTGATGCTGATCAGGCCAAGCAGGAGCACGCCGCCAGCGGTCGACAGGCCCGGCCAGTGCGGCTGCTCCGCGGATGCCAGCGCAGCGGCGAGCGGCCTCTTGGCACGCAGGCCGTCGCGCAGGCGGACGACGAACAGCGCGACGGCGATGGCGGCGATATAGGGTGCCGCCGACCATTTGACCGCGGTCGCCAGCCCCATCAGCACCGCGCCGATGCACCAGCGCCAACGCACCTGTGCAGGCGTGCCCCGCATCGCCCAGAGCAGGAACACCAGCCCCCAGAGCAGGAACGCGCCGAGGAACACGTCGAGCATCGCGGTCCGCGCCTGAACGAACAGGCTCTGGTTGAGCATTGCCAGGATCGCGCCCGTCACCGCCACCCGCATCCGCCCGCGCATCAGGATCCACAGGAAGGCGAACACGGCCAGCACCGTCGCGGTACCGGCGATCGTCGGCATCACGCGCCACCCGAAAGGATTGTCGCCCAGCAGGTCCATGCCCGCGCCGATCAGTTCCTTGCCGAGCAGCGGATGCTCGATGTTGCGCGGGCCGGAGAGCTCGATCAGCGCGTTGGCGGCGGGGACGTAATGCACCTCGTCGAACATGATCCCGCCCGGCCGGTCCAGATGGAAGGCGAACAGCAGCTGCGCGGCCATGCCGATCAGCAGGGCGACGAGCCAGGGGCGGGTGGCAAGGGCCGAAAGGCGGAGACGCATGGGGGTGGCGTAGCGGAGGCCGGGACGGATCGGAAGGGCATCGATCCACCAACGACCCCCATGTGCCGGGCAGGATCGATAGCCAAAAGGTTGACGCGCCGCCCCCAAGCGCCGCAAAGCAATCCCATGAAGCGTCGTACCGGACAGGATCCCAGCGTCACCCGTAACTGGAAGCCCGCGACTCAGGCGGTGCGCGGCGGTACCGCGCGCTCGGAGTTCGGCGAGACCAGCGAGGCGCTGTTCCTAACCTCTGGCTATGCCTATGATTGCGCAGGCGATGCCGCCGCGCGGTTCGCGGGCGAGCAGGCGGGCATGACCTATTCGCGTCTCCAGAATCCGACGGTGGAGATGCTCGAACAGCGCATCGCCCTGCTCGAAGGCGCCGAGGCGTGCCGGACCATGGCGACGGGCATGGCGGCGATGACCGCAGCGCTTCTCTGCCAGGTAAGTCAGGGCGATCATATCGTTCAGGGCCGGGCCGCCTTCGGATCGTGCCGCTGGCTGACCGACAGCCTGTTGCCGCGCTTCGGCGTCACCACCACGACGATCGATGCGCGCGATCCGCAGCAGTTCGAGGACGCGATTCGGCCGAACACCAAGATCTTCTTCTTCGAGACACCGGCCAACCCGACGATGGACGTCGTCGACCTCGAAGCGGTCTGCGCCATCGCCCGGAAGCACGGCATCGTGACGGTGGTCGACAATGCCTTCGCCACGCCCGCCCTCCAGCGCCCGATGGAGTTCGGCGCCGATGTCGTCGCCTATTCGGCCACCAAGATGATGGACGGGCAGGGTCGCGTGCTCGCCGGCGCGGTGTGCGGCTCCGAGGACTTCATCATCAACACGCTGCTCCCGTTCACCCGCAATACCGGCCCGACGCTCAGCGCGTTCAACGCCTGGGTGGTGCTCAAGGGGCTGGAGACGCTCGACCTGCGCATCCGCCGCCAGAGCGAGAATGCGGTGAAGGTCGGCAGCTTCCTCGAACAGCGCGTGCCCCGCGTGAACTTCCCGGCGCTGCCCAGCCACCCGCAGCACAATCTGTTCATGCGCCAGATGGCCGCGGCAGGCCCCATCTTCAGCTTCGAGCTGGATGGCGGCCGCGCCCAGGCGCACGCGCTTCTCGACGGGCTGGAACTGATCGACATTTCGAACAACATCGGCGACTCGCGCTCGCTGATGACCCATCCGTCCTCCACGACCCATTCGGGCCTGGCGGAGGAAAAGCGGCTGGAGATGGGCGTCACCGAGGGCATGATCCGCATCAATGTCGGCCTGGAAGATGCCGACGACCTGATTGCCGATCTCGACCAGGCGCTGCGAGGCGCCGGCCTGTGAAGGCGCTCTTCACCGACGAGGCGACGACGCGCGGCGTGGTCGTCCGCGTGTCGGTGTCGTACCTGCCGGAGCAGTCGGAGCCGCATCGCGGCCGCTGGTTCTGGGCCTATCATATCCGGATCGAGAATGAGGGGCCGGTGACGGTCCAGCTGCTCACCCGCCACTGGATCATCACCGACGGACGCGGCCTGCGCCATACGGTGGAGGGCGAGGGCGTGGTCGGGGAACAGCCGATGATCGCGCCGGGGGGCAGCTTCGACTATGTTTCGGGCTGCCCGCTTTCGACACCGAGCGGCTCGATGCAGGGGACCTACCACATGATCGCCGAGGACGGATCGGCGTTCGACGTCACCATCCCGCGATTTGCCCTGATCGCGCCGGCCGTGGCAGGCGAGCAATGAAGCGTACCCATCTTCCTTTGAACGGCATGCGCGTGCTGGATGCTGCCGCGCGCCATCTGTCCTTCACCCGCGCGGCGGACGAGCTGGCGGTGACCCCTGCCGCGGTCGGCCAGCAGATCCGTGCGCTGGAGGATACCCTAGGGGTCGTCCTCTTCCGCCGCACCACCAAGGGGCTGGAGCTCACCCCCGAAGCCGAAAGCGGCCTCGCCGCACTGCGCAACGGCTTCCTCCAGTTCGAGGAAGCGGTGCGGGCGATGCAGGCGGGACAATCCTCCAAGTCGCTCACCATCGCGGCGCCGCGCGACCTCACCGCCAAATGGCTGATGCCGCGCCTGTCCGATATCGCCCGCGTCGATCCCGACCTGCGCTTCGTGCTGGTACCGGCCGACGATGCGCTCGACTTCACCGAAGCCAATCTGGACCTCGCGATCCGGTGGGGCGAGGGCCCTGGCGAGCATGAGGGCGAGGCGCTGGAAAGCGACGGCATGGTCACGGTCGAGCGGCCCGGCGGCGGCAGCATCGACGTGCGTATCTCCTGGCCCGGCTGCATGGCCGAGGACGCCGGCTCGCTGGTTCGCGTAGCGGACGCGGGCCTCGCGATCGATGCGGCGGCGCAGGGGCTGGGGCGGGCGACCGTCCCCGAGCTGCTGGCGCGCGCCGATATCGAGGGTGGCCGCGTTGCGGTAATCGGCGAGCCCAAGGCATCGCGACTCGGCTATTGGCTGGTCGCGCCGCTGCCGCAGTGGCGGCAGAAGAAGGTGCAGACGCTGGTGGAGGTCCTGGGGGGCTGAACGCTTCTCACGCATGAGGGGAACGGAGATGCGGACGGCGGCGGTACTTCTGGGCGCGGCGCTGCTGGGGGCGGCGGCCCCCGATCCGGTTACTGTACCCGTGACCGTTGCACCCGGCTTGGCCACGCATGCTTCCGGTCGGCTCATCGTGTTCGTCGAAAGAGCGGACGGCCCCGACACGCCCGGCGGCCGAATCGATTTCTCGCCCTTCGCGCCGAGCAGTGCCTCGATCGCCGCACGCGAGGTCGTCGATCTCCAGCCGGGGCGCATCGCCACCGTCGACGGCGAGACCGATGTGTTTCCGGCGCCGCTCTCCGCGCTGCCTGCCGGCACCTACCGCGTGCAGGCGGTGCTCGATCGTAACCACGACTATCCATATGGCGGCCGGGGGCCGGGGGATCTGGTCTCCAAGACCGTGACCTTCACGCTGCCGGGTAGGTTGCCGGTCGTCACGCTCGACGCGGAACTGCCCGCCGAGGCGGACGAAGGCCCGGACCTCGCGCATGTCGCCCCGGCCACGCGCGCGAAGCTGGCGCCGGTGCTGGGCAGGGTGCAGCCGGTGGATGTCCGCAGCACGGCATTGTCCGCCTTTCGCGGCACGCCAATCTCGGTCCGCGGCTGGGTGGCGCTGCCTCCGGGCTATGACGGCAAGGCGCGGTTTCCCACCGTCTACAGCGATGGCGGATTCGGCAGCACGCTTGCCTATGCGCGGATCAGCGCACTGATGACCGCGGCCGACATGGCCGAGGGCGTGTCGCCGCCAATGATCTGGGTGTTCCTCGATCACAGCGGCCCGACCGGCACCCACGAATTTGCCGACTCGGCGAATACCGGCCCCTGGGGCAAGGCGCTGACCGAAGAAGTCATTCCTGCGCTTGAGTCCCGCTATGCCATGGATGCCAAGCCCGGCGGCCGCTTCCTTACCGGGCACAGCTCGGGTGGCTGGTCGACGCTATGGCTGCAGGTCCGCTATCCCAAGCTGTTCGGCGGCAGCTGGCCGACCTCGCCCGACCCGGCGGATTTCCACGATTTCACCAATGTCGACCTCTACCGTGCCGACGCCAACTTCTATCAGGACGCAGCGGGCAAGCCCGTGCCGATCGTGCGGATGGACGGCAAGGTGGTCGCTACCACCGAGCAGTTCGCACGGGCCGAGGCGGTGCTGGGGCCCGCGGGCGGACAGCTGGCTTCGTTCGAATGGGTGTTCAGCCCGCGCGGTGCCGACGGCAAGCCGGTGCCGCTGTTCGATCGGGCCTCGGGCAAGATCGATCCCGCCGTGGCCGCCTATTGGCGCGATCATTTCGACGTGGCGCACATCGTCGTGCGCGATGCCGCGCGGCTCAAGCCGGACCTCGCCGGCAAGCTGCACCTGACCGTGGGCACGGCGGATACCTTCTATCTCGATGGGCCCGCGCGCCGCCTGGAAGCGGCGATGCGCGCGGCGGGCATTCCGGCACGCTTTACCTATCTGCCGGGCAAGACCCATTTCGATCTGTTCGCCCGCGACGGCGATCGCTCCGCGCTGCTGAAGGACATCGCCTGGCAGATGTATGCGATCGCCCGTCCGGGCGCGGTGCGGCGCGCAGCCACGCCCTAGGCGTTATTGCGGGCGGATGTTGATCGTCTTGCTGCCGCGATCCACGGACGAGACCGGCTGGGTTCGTGCGATCGCCTGCATCACCATGTCGGGTGCAGGCAGGCGATCGAAGGCGGGGAAGGTGAAGGTCTTGTCCAGAGTCGCCAGCGTGACCGCGAAACCGGGCTTCTTTTTCTGGTCCAGCTGAAGTTCCGGATGGACGGAGATGGTGCGGCCGGCATCGCCCAGGGCGATGATGTAGCCGTCCGGACTCCGCGATTCGGCGCGGTAGGTGCCCATGGTCGGCGTTCCCGTGCCCTCGCGGCACAGCGTTGCGGGCGCCGCTTCCGGGGCTGCCTTGTCGGCCTGGTCGGTCTTTTCCTTGTTTGCCGCGGCCATCGCGAGGAGGCTGCCGAGCAGGCCGGCCGTCATGTCCGGCTTCTGCATCTTCGCCTTCCTGTCATAGGCGAGCGTCGTGGCACAGGGCTGGATCGGCACCGCTGGCGGCGCATCGGCAGCGTGCGCCGGCCAGCCGAGCCCGGCGATCAGTGCCGACAGCGTCGCATCAAGCTGGGCCGGAGCCTGCTCGACGGAGCTGATCCGCAGCACTACCAGCCATTCGCCCAGCGGCAGCACCGCCACGCCCGTCGCGGCGTAGGGCGGCTTGGAGGGCGTGTAGAATCTCCGCAGCGCGCTGGCGGCGGTGCCGCCGGGAATGGCGAAGCTGCTTGGCGTCCCGGTCGGAGCCGCCGTCCCATAGGCGTCACGCTGCAGGATCTGCGTCTCGACGCGATCGAACCATAGCGGCACGCTCATCAGCGCCGGGCGGAACAGGTAAAGCGTCGCCTGTGTCCGGTCGACGTCACCGAACTGCACGGCGATGTCGAGTTCGCCTTCCCCCAACGCCGAGATCTCGGTGCGGGGCAGGCCGGCGGGGGCCTGCGGAACGATCAGCCCGGTCTGCGCGTGCTGCCATTTCTTGTTGGCGGGGACGTCCAGCGTCGCCTTCTGCGCCTGCACGCCCGGTGCCAGAGCGGCGGTGCATGCCAGCAGGGCAAAGCCTGCCACGATCGATCGACGGCCCATTTTCCTCTCCCCCAAAGATAGCAAACGACTAGTACCGACAGTTGAGACGATCCGCCACCTCCCCCGGCGAAGATGTCTCAGCCCTTCACGCGGCCGATCGGCACCGGCAGCAGCCGGCCCTGGTCATCACCGATCACCATCACTTCCACGCCGAAGGCCTCGCGCAGCGGCTGGTGGGCGAGGGCGGCGGCTGCCGGCCCAAAGGCGACCGGACGACCTTCGCGCAGCAGCAGCACGTCATCGGCGGCGCGGGCGGCCTGGACCAGGTCGTGCAGCACGATCACCACCCCCATGCCGCCTGCCGCCAGCGCGCGGAGGCGGTCGAGCAGATCGAGCTGGTGGACGGGGTCGAGGCTGGCCAGCGGCTCGTCGGCGAGCAGCCACTGGGGCTGGCCGGCCAGTACGCGGGCGAGCAGCACCCGCGCACGCTCGCCGCCGGAAAGCTGGGTGACGAGTCGGTCTGCCAGCGGGCGGACACCGGTCGCCTCGATCGCGTCGTCGATGGCGGCGTGGTCTTCGCCGGACAGGCCGGCAAAGGGGGCGCGGTGGGGCAGGCGTCCCAGCGCGATCAGGTCCGCCACGCGCAGGTCCCAGTGCACCGTCGCTTCCTGCGGCAGATAGCCGATGCGGCGGGCGCGTTCGCGAGGCTCCAGCCGGGCAAGCAGCGTGCCGCCCAGCTTCACCTTGCCGGCATCGGGATCGAGCAGTCCGGCGAGGGTTCGGACCAGCGTCGACTTGCCCGATCCGTTGGGGCCGAGGATCGCGGTGACCCTGCCGGGGCGCAGTACGGCGTCGATGCCGTGGAGCACCCGGCGCCTGCCCAGGCTGACGGTGAGTTCGGAGACGCTCAGTTCCATGTCGACCGCCGGAGCTTGAGAAGCAGCACGAAGAAGAAGGGCGTGCCGAGCAGCGCCATCGCCACGCCCAGCCGGATCTCGCCGGCGCCGGGCGACAGGCGCACCAGGCTGTCGGCGGCGAGCAGCAGCGCAGCGCCGCCCAGTGCACTGGGCAGCAGCAGCGCCGAGGGGCGGGCGCCGGTAAGCGGGCGCAGCAGATGCGGGACGATCAGGCCGACAAAGCCGACCACGCCCGTCACCGCCACGCTCGCGCCGACCGCGAGCCCGGTGCCGAGCACGACGAGCAGTTGGGTGCGCTCCAGCCGCAGGCCCATCGACCGGGCGGCCGCTTCGCCCAGTGTCAGCCCGTCGAGCGCGCGGCCCGTGGCGAACAGCACCGCGCAGCCGAGCATGATGAACGGTACCGCCAGGTGTACCTCGGCGAAGCTGCGGTCCGTCAGCGCCCCCATGATCCAGTCGAGAATCTCGGCGGTGGCATAGGGGTTCGGCGAGATCGAGATGAGGAAGCTGGTCAGCGCCCCCCCGAGGCTGGCGAGCACCGACCCGGCAAGGATGAAGGCGACCGCGCTCTCCGCGCGCCAGGCAAGCGTGGCGAGCAGCAGCATCGATCCGCACGCCGCCGCCATCGCGCAGGCAAACAGCACGAGTGGCGCACTGCTGCCCAGCAGCACGATCGAGGCGACGGCTCCCAGCGCGGCACTGGAGGAAACGCCGACCACGGCAGGATCGGCCAGCGGGTTGCGCAGGAAGCCCTGCAGCACCGCGCCCGACAGGCCCAGCGCCGCGCCGATGGCAAGGCCCAGGATGGCGCGGGGCAGCCGCAATTCGGCGATGATCCACCAGCGCGGGTCCTGGCTGAACCAGGCGGAGAACGGCACCCAGAACTTGCCCGCCATCAGCGAGCCGGCGAACAGCAGCGCCACCAGCAGGGCGAGGGCGAGGTTGAGGACGAGACGGTTCATGGATGACGCTCCGTCGATCCTGCTACGCCTCGGTCCGGCGACCTCCCGGCGAAAGCCGGGATCCATTCGCCCTTCGGTATCCGCAAGAGCCGCAGCGCCGACCTCGATGGATCCCGGTTTTTGCCGGAATGACGGTAAGGATGGGCTGTCATCGAACACTCCGGCGAATGGTAGCGAGGCGGGCGAGGGCGGCGGGTATCACCGGGCCCCCGCAATTGACCAGGTTGCGCGCGAACTGCGCCTGGGTGACCCGCATCCCCGTCTCCGCGATGGCGCGCTTGCGCAAGGTGGCCGCGCGCGAGTCGCTGTCATGGGCGGCGCCCTCGGGGGCAAGCATCACCCGCGGGGGATCGGCGATCACCTGCTCCATCGGCAGGTGCGCGGTATGGGTGAGGCCATAATGCGCCGCCTGGTTCGAAAAGCCGGCATGGGCCATCAGGTCGTCGAGCAGCGTCGCGCCGCCGGTGACGAGGTTGCCGCCGATCCACAGCAGAGCAGGGGCGGGCGGCCCCTGCCAGCGCGCGGCGGCAACGGCGGCGTCGATCCGGGCATTGAGCGCCGCGCCCTTGGCAGGCTCGCCGACTGCCGCCGCAAGCTCGGTCACCTGCGCCTTGCTTTCCTCGATAGAGGGCGGGATGCCGACATACAGCACCTTCAGCCCGGCACGTGCGAAGGCCTCGCGCGTGGAGGGCGGTGTGAAGCTGCTGGCGATCACCAGATCGGGCTTCATCCCGATCACTTCCTCGGCCGTGCCGTTGTTACCGCGGAATCGGTGCGCCACCTCGAGCGGGATCGAACTGGAATCGGCCCGCATCGAATAATGGCTGATCGCGGCGATGCGGGAGGCCGGCACCAGCTCGACCAGCACCGCATCGGCGCAGGGGTTCATCGAGACGATGCCTCCGCCACCGGCGGACGGGGGCGCCGCGCAGCCCACGAGCCCCAGGCAGGCGAGCAGCGCGGCGCCGCGCATCACTGGAAGCGGATCCGCACGCCGCCATAGGCGGCGCGGCCATAGGTGCCGTATCCGGTGATCTGCTGGTAGCGCACATCGCCGATATTATCGACGCGGCCATAGACGGACAGGATTTTCGTCACCGGCATCTCCGCGCGCAGGCCGGCAAGCGCATAGCCGTCGATCGGCGTGGTGTTGCCGGCGTCGTTGAAGCTGTCACCCACCATCGTCACCGTGCCGCCGATCGCCAGGCCGAAGGGGAAGCGATAGTCTGCCGAGACGCTGGCGGTGTCGCGCGGGCGACGCGGCAGATCCTTGCCAAGCGCGCCGGCGCTGCGGTTCTCGGCATAGACATGCGTGACGCTGGCGCGCACGGTGAGGGCCTTTACTGGCTGCAGCACGCCTTCCAGTTCCACGCCCTCGGCACGGGTCTTGTTCAGGTTGTAATAGCTCGAGGTCGCGAAGTTATAGTCGATCTGATTGTCGGCATCGCGGTGGAACCAGGTAACGCCCAGTGCGACCTTGCCGCCGGCCAGCATCTGCCGCGCACCGGCCTCGTAGCTCTTCGCCGTTTCCGGCCGGAGCCCGGCAAAGCCATAGGCGCTGTAGAGCTGGTACAGGGTCGGTGCCTTGAAGCCTTCGCCATAGCTGGCATGGAGCAGCGTGCCGGCGGTGGCGCGCACCGCGAGATCGGCGTTCCAGGTCCAGTGGCCGCCGAACTGGTCGTGATCGTCGTGCCGCACGCCGCCGGTGACCGTGACCGGATCGAGCGGGGTGACGATCGCCTGCCCATAGACGCTGGTGATCCCCACCGAGCGGCGCCCGGCGCTGCCAAAGCCCTCGTCATAGCGGATGCGGCTGTCCTCATGCTCGGCGCCGAAGACGAGGCGGAGCTGCTTGGCCAGCGTTGCATCGCCCTGATAGCTGTAGCGTTCGGCGCGGCCGCGATAGCGGTAGGCGACGCTATCGTTGGCATAATAACCGTCGCGGGTGATGTCGGAGAGGGTAAAGCCCAGCCGGCTGCGCAGCGCGCCCCCCAGCGCTTCGTTGGTCAGGCCGGCATAGCCGTAGATTTCCCGGGTCTTGGCGTATTCGCCGGTATCGCCGAACGCATAGGTCGGCGGGGCATAGCCGTCGAGATCGATCTTGCTGTCGGCAAAATAGCCGCGCAGGTCGAGGGCGAGGTTATCGGCCAGCTTGACCTGCACGTTGCCCGTGGCGCCCAGCTGGCGATAGCCATCGGCTTCCTTGCCGTTCGCTGCCGCCGAGATGCCGTCGGTGGTGAGATAGCCGGCGGTCAGGCCTGCGGTGATCCGGTCGTTGCCGCCAGCGATCGCGGCGTTGCCGTCGAACGTGCCGAACGATCCGCCCTCGGCGTTGGCGCGGACCTTCAGGCCCTGTGCGCCCTGCAGCGTGGTCACGTTGACGACGCCGCCGATCGCCTGGCTGCCCCAGATTACCGAACTGGGTCCGCGCAGGACTTCGACGCGCTCCACCGAGCCGGCGAGCAGGCTGGCAAAATTGTAGGCGCCGCCCGTGGCGGAGGGGTCGTTCACCCGGACGCCGTCGATCAGCACCAGCGTCTGGTCGCTCTGCGCGCCCCGGATGCTGAGTGCGGTTGCGGTGCCGAGCCCACCATTGCGGACGACGGTGATGCCGGGGGTGGTGGCGAGCAGATCAGACAGGGCGACGCTCTGGCGCTGCTCGATCTCGGCTCGGTCGATCACGGTCACCGAGCGGCCGACGGTATCGGCGCGCTGTGCGACGCCGCTGGCGACGACGACGATCTGCGCGTCGTCGCTCTGGGCATGGGCTGCCAGCGGCGCGAGCGCGGCCGTGGCGACGAGAGAAAGCTTGAAGAACTGCATCGGTACAAGACACCCGAAGATGGGGGAGCCGGAGGGCGCCCCGCATGGTTTGGTGTCGCTCGCGCGGGGATTTCAGCCCCGATCACCCGGTGCACCCCGCCCGCGTGAAGGAATCGACCGTAGCGGGCAGGTCTCCTGGCTTCCGGGTCATCGCTGGCATGCCGCCTTCCCGGAAGCCTCGGCTCCAGTGGCAGATTGGCATGCCGGCTCGCCGGCTACAGTTGCGGGGGCAGCCTCGGACTGGGACCGAGTTCCCTTTTCACCCTCCCGTGCAGGGGAGGACACCCGTTACGCGGCCGCCCTTAGCGGCAGGAGGGGCGGGACGGCAAGCGATCCTTGCCCGCGGCATCGGGCTGAAAGCCCGGCGCTTTCTTATCGGCGGATCACCACAGGACCCCGTATTTGTCGGGCGTAGCCGGATCCGGCGCCGGATCGCCGATCGCCTGCAGCAGGTCGATCTCGATCGTTCGGCACATGGCGCATAGCGGCAGATCGTGCACCGTGTTCGCGAAGGGATCGACCAGATCGTCGCCGATCGCCAGCGCGGCGAGGAACATCAGGCCCGCCACGGTCGATCCCAGCGGCGTGGCGATGCCCAGCGTCTCGACCAGGCCGATCGGCAGCAGCACGCAGAAAATATGGGTGAACAGCGTCGGCACCAGCCGGTACTGGACCGGCAGGGGGGTATTCTTCAGCCGCTCCATCCCGCCTTGCGCGTTGGCGATGTCGATCAGCACACGCTCCATCGAGCTTTGCTGGATCGAATCAATCCAGCCCTTGGCGCGCGCGATCTCGATCCGGCGGCCGGTGCCGTCGACGATGCCGTTGGCGATATTCGTCCGGGCCAGCGCGAAATCGGCCTCGCCCTTGGAAAGGAAGCGCAGCACCTCCTGATCGACCGGCTGCCGGCGCAGCTGGCAGCGCAGCGCGTTCACATAGGCGATCTGGCGCAGCACGATGGTGCGCTTCATGTCCACCGCTTCGCCTTCCGGCAGATAGTTGCGCGCGGCGCGGGCCAGATTGCGGCTGGCGTTGATCATCAGCCCCCACAGCCCCCGGCCTTCCCACCAGCGTTGATAGGCGGAGTTGCTGCGAAAGCCCAGAAACAGCGCCAGCACCGTGCCGAAGAGCGTCAGCGGCAGCGACGGCGCGCGGAACGGCAGCACGAAATAGACGATGGTGACAAGCACGTCCCATACGAACAGGGCGGTGAGCGGACGCCAGACTTCGCGGAGGATCTGACGGGCACGGGGGGCGGTGGTGACGATCATGGCGTGGCTATACGCGTGAGCGCGGGCCTGGGTCCGTTATCCGTCGTTTCGGTCGGGCGCCGGTGCCGCAGCCTGCGACATCGCCTCGGCGGTCGCGCTCGCGGGGCGCAGATGGAACCATTCGGGCCGGTCGATCGCGATCAGGAAGGCGAGCGTGCCCAGCCCGAACAGCAGCAGGGCGATCGAACTGCGCATGCGTTCCCGGCGGCGGAGACGGGCTTCTCGAGACATGGACGGAACTCCTCAATCAGTTGAAGCCCCAAGCTAGGAAGGCGATTGCAAACCGCGCATGGACCGTCCGTAACGTTGTTTTGCGCGCTGCAGCAACTGCGGTGCGCTGCACCATATCTGCGATGACCGGCAGCAATGATTTGATAGTTTCGGGTTCGTACTCAACTAGATAAGGATCATTTATCGGAACGTGGTGTCGGTCGGCTCGTTCGTCGGTTCCAGGAACTGAGGAGGTTCACATGACCAAGAAGCACCTGTTGATCCTGGGCGCGCTGCCGTTGCTGGCGCTCGGCGCATGCAATAACGGCGGCAATGACAGCGCGACTGTCGCGGACAATGGCGCCACCGTCGCCAACGCGCCTGCCGACGATATGGCCGGTAACGGCGTGAGCGGCATGACCGACAACAGCGTGTCCGCCACATCGATGACGGGCCAGGACTTTGCCAACACGATGGCGGCCAGCGATGCCTATGAAATCGCCGCCGGCAAGCTCGCCCAGCAAAAGGCCACCACCGCCGCGCTGAAGGATTTCGGCACGGAAATGGTCGAGGATCACACCAAGTCGACCGACAAGCTGAAGGCGGCGGCCGGCAAGGCCAGCCCGGCGATCACGCCTGCCCCCGCATTGACCGACGAGCAGCAGGCAAATCTGCAGACGCTGCAATCCGCCACGGGCACCGATTTCGATGCCGCCTACAAGAACCAGCAGGTTGTCGCCCACGAGAAGGCGCTCGCGGTGCTCAAGGCCTATGCCGGCAGCGGCGACGTGCCGGCGCTTCGCGCCTTTGCGGGCGAGGCGCAGGACGTGGTCTCGCACCACTACGACAAGATCAAGGGCATGTGATGCCCTTTGGGGGGGGGGGGCGGCCTCAGGCCGCTTCCCCGCTTGCCTCGATCAGTACCGGCGCTGCGGCTGCTCCTCCGCCGAGATGCTTCAGGCGTCCATCGATATGGCCGCCCTGTTCGACCATGATCGTCTCATACTCGACATCGCCGGTGATGCGCGCGGTGCGCTCGACGGTGAGCTGACGGGCGCGGACCGACCCCTCGATCGCCCCGGCAAGGCGTGCCTCGTCCGCCTCGACTCGGCCGAAGATCTGGCTTTCGGCGCCCTGGACGAGGCTGCCGCAGCGGACATCGCCCTCGATGCGTCCGTCGACATGCAGGTCGGACGTGGCGGTAAGGTTGCCCACCACCACGATATCGGCGCCAAGCACCGAGAACTGGCCGCGCCGCCCGCCCGTCTGGCCCGTGTTGCCGACCGATGCCGTCCGCTCTTCCCGATTGCGATTGCCGTTGAACATCCGCGAGGCCCCCACGCTGGTCGATTCCGGAACGTTCCGCTAGCACAGCTTCCGGTTCGGGACAGCCCCGCGTGCAGGCGGGGGCCCCGCTGTTGACCGGACGGCCCCGCATCGGTATAGGCCGCCCGGTTCCGGGTAGGGCGAGTCCTGCCTTGGGTACAAAGAGCTGAACGTTGCTGGAGACGCAATCGCCCGGGGGGCTAAGGCCTTCGGGGCTTTTTCGTATTCTGTCCAACAGGGCTCCAGCAAAGTAACCATCTGAAAGGTGAAGGGCTTCATGCCGACGATTAACCAGCTGGTCCGCAAGGGCCGCGAACCGCAGAAGGCCAAGAGCAAGGTCCCTGCGATGGAACAGAACCCGCAGAAGCGCGGTGTCTGCACCCGCGTGTACACGACGACCCCGAAGAAGCCGAACTCGGCACTTCGCAAGGTGGCCAAGGTCCGTCTGACCAACAGCCGCGAAGTCATCAGCTACATCCCGGGCGAAGGCCACAACCTGCAGGAGCACTCGGTCGTGCTCATCCGCGGTGGCCGTGTGCGCGATCTTCCCGGCGTCCGCTACCACGTCCTTCGCGGCGTGCTCGATACGCAGGGCGTCAAGGATCGTAAGCAGAGCCGTTCGAAGTACGGCGCGAAGCGTCCGAAGTAATCAGGCCATAGTAAGCCCCGGACGTGTTCCGGATCGGCTGAAGATCAGAAGGAATAATTGAGATGGCACGTCGTCGTCGTCCCGAAAAGCGGGAAATCCTGCCCGATCCCGTCTATGGGGATCAGGTTCTGTCGAAGTTCATGAATTCGGTCATGCTGGATGGCAAGAAGGCAGTCGCGGAAGCGATCGTCTATGGCGCCCTCCAGACCGTCGAGCAGCGCGCCAAGCGCGAGCCGATCGGCGTCTTCCATGACGCGCTGAACAACGTGAAGCCCGGCATCGAAGTCCGCAGCCGCCGCGTCGGTGGTGCGACCTACCAGGTTCCGGTCGAAGTTCGTCCGGAGCGTGCGCAGGCGCTCGCGATCCGCTGGCTGATCGCCTCGGCTCGCAACCGCAGCGAGCACACCATGGCCGCCCGTCTCTCGGGTGAGCTGATGGATGCGGCGAACAACCGCGGCAACGCGGTGAAGAAGCGCGAAGACACGCACCGCATGGCGGAAGCGAACCGCGCGTTCAGCCACTACCGCTGGTAATCGCGGCCCCTACCGGTACCGACTCATGGACGCAGGCCTGTTAATGCGATAATCGCGCTGCAACATGGCCTGCGCAATTGGGGGTTTGGTGATGGCTTATTTGACAGAAATGGATGCCAAGACAGGTTTCGTGGATGCAGAATCGGCGCGCATCAAGGGCGCCGAGCTGCACGAGACCTATGCGGCCGGGGATCCGTTCCCGCACATCGTGATCGATGATTTCCTCCCGGAGGACATCATCCGCATGTGTGTGACGGAATTCGAAAATTCGCGGCATGACGGCCAGACCGTCTACAACCGCGAACAGGAGCGTCTGAAGCGGGAATTCCGCCCGGACGAGATGACCCCGTTGGCGCGGACGCTGTTCTACAGCTTCAACTCGCGTCCGTTCATTCGCGTGATTGAGAATATCACGGGCATCAAGGGCTTGATTCCAGACCCCTATTTCATGGGGGGTGGCTTCCACGAGATTTCGAACGGTGGCCATCTGTCGATCCACGCCGACTTCAACCATCACAAGCTGATGGACGTTGAACGGCGGGTAAACGTGCTTATCTACCTCAATGAGGACTGGAAGCCGGAATATGGCGGCCAGCTGGAATTGTGGGACAACGATATGAAGGGCTGTGTCCACTCGATCGTTCCCGTGATCAACCGCTGCGTCATGTTCAACACGACGTCGTTCAGCAACCACGGTAATCCGCAGCCGGTCAATCATCCGGCGGGGATCACCCGCAAGTCGATCGCGCTGTATTATTACACCGCGACCTGGACGGGCGATAAGCGCGGCCACACCACCCAGTTCCGGGCACGCCCGGGCACCGAGGACAAGGTGGACTGGGCGGTGCGCCGCAACGAGCTGCTCGACGACTTCCTGCCTCCCATTCTGCGCCGCGGCTTGTCCAAGGTTCGGGGTGGTGGCCGGCAGGCGGCGGAGCCGGTGGAATAAGAACTGGATCGGGCGGGGTTTTCCCCGCCCGCGTTCAGGGGCAAAGGGAACTGCAACGGGCGTCTTCTCACCGTGAGAGGCGCGCCATTTTTTTAACTTGCATAGGGGTTGAAGTATCATGGCGCGCAGCCATCCGCTCGAACGCTACCGCAATATCGGCATCATGGCGCACATCGATGCCGGCAAGACCACCACGACCGAACGTATCCTCTACTACACCGGCAAGTCCTACAAGATCGGCGAAGTGCACGAAGGCACCGCGACGATGGACTGGATGGAGCAGGAGCAGGAGCGCGGCATCACCATCACGTCCGCGGCGACGACGTGCTTCTGGCGCGCTGCCGACGGCAAGGGCGAAGAGCACCGCATCAACATCATCGACACCCCCGGCCACGTCGACTTCACGATTGAAGTCGAGCGTTCGCTGCGCGTGCTCGACGGTGCGGTCGCGTGCTTCGACGGCGTTGCCGGCGTTGAGCCGCAGTCGGAAACCGTGTGGCGCCAGGCCGACAAGTACGGCGTGCCGCGCATGTGCTTCATCAACAAGCTCGACCGCACCGGCGCAGACTTCTATTTCTGCGTGAACTCGATCATCGATCGCCTCGGCGCGCGTCCGGCGGTGCTGTATCTCCCGATCGGCATCGAGGGCGGCTTCAAGGGCCTGGTCGACCTGGTCGAGAACCGCGCGATCATCTGGCTCGAGGAGAGCCTGGGTGCGAAGTTCGAATATCAGGACATCCCGGCGGATCTCGCCGAGAAGGCCGCGAAGTATCGCAGCGACCTGATCGAGATGGCTGTCGAGCTCGATGACGAGCTGATGGAAGCCTATCTCGAAGGCAACGAGCCGAGCGTCGCCGACCTCAAGCGCCTGATCCGCAAGGGTACGCTCGAGATGGCGTTCGTTCCGGTCGTGTGCGGTTCGGCGTTCAAGAACAAGGGCGTGCAGCCCCTGCTCGACTCGGTGATCGACTATCTGCCGAGCCCGCTCGACGTTCCGGCGATCAAGGGCGTCAAGCTCGACGGCGAGACGCCGGACGAGCGTCCGTCCTCGGACACCGAGCCGTTCGCGGCGCTGGCGTTCAAGATCA